>JBOHUG010000069.1:0-44092 GCA_050734135.1 Candidatus Dormibacteria bacterium | reverse complement strand
ACCCGGGGCGGCGGGTCCGTCGGATCGGAATGATGCCGACGGATGGGGGAGAGCAGGTTCCGCCCCCGGCGCGAAGCATTTGAAGGGATCGCTCCGCCAGGAACCTTGACCCGAATCTAGACCCGTCGAGTGGACTCGGCGCCTCCTGTAACCAATCCGCGACATCGGGCTTCCGGCGCCGTCTGCCGCTCGCGCAATTCGCATTGGGCGCCCACCGCGGAGCGATACGGACTAGGGTCTCGGGACTTGACGAGATTGTTACAGCACCTTGGGAGGCCCGGAGCGGTGTAGGCAGTCTCGAAACAATTGGTGTGCAGTTACGGCCCGAACTGAGTTCCGAGAGGCCGCCGCGGGCGGACCATCGGCCCTGAGTGACCGGCGTCGCTACGGGACTAGGAGGGTCGCGCGTATGAGCGCCGCACCAAACGCAGTTCGGCTGTGATTGACGCGACTCGCAATTGTTTGCCAGAATCGCCTTTGGGGAGGGTCGATTCGGAAAGCGTGAGCTCCGAGGCGGGGCTCTTGGCGCACGGTTAGCAGGCACGGGAAGCGGTGCAGCGGATGGCCAGCGGCTTCCGCTTCGCAGTGGGTCGCTCATTCGCTAGGGGACAGCTTGGAAGTACACCGCGTTCGACCGACCGAACCGGTGGACGGTACGGTCGAAGTAGAGCCAATTGCCATCGTGGGCGCCGGTTATGTTGGCCTGGTTACTGGAGCTTGCTTGGCGGCTGCCGGGCGCCGGGTGACTCTCGTCGAGGTGGACGCCAAGCGGCGGTCTCAAATCGCCGGTGGCGAGGCCCCGATCTATGAGCCGGGGCTCAAGCCGCTGCTGCGACGCATGGTTGACGGCGGGAATTTGACCGTCGAGGCCGACCTGGCTCTGGTACTGACCGATCACCGGCTGGTGGTACTAGCAATAGGAACGCCAGCTCTAGCTGACGGTCGCGCTGACTTGGACGCCCTCGACGAGGTTACCGCCACCATTGCCGAGCATGCGGTGCCCGGCACTGTGATCGTGATCAAGAGCACTGTGCCACCGGGAACCGGTCGGCGGCTGCAGCGCCGCCTTGGTGGAGACGACCGGGGTCTCGAAGTAGTTTCCTGCCCGGAATTTTTACGCGAGGGATGCGCGGTCGCCGACATTACCCAATCGGATCGCTTTGTGATTGGAGGTCGCGACGCGGGCGCAGTATCTCGGGTGGCGACCGCACTCAACCCATTTGGCGCGCCGGTCCTGCGGACTGGAAATACCGAGGCAGAGCTCATCAAATACGGTTCGAACGCCTTCCTGGCAATGAAGATCTCATTCGTCAACGAAATCGCCAACCTATGCGACCAAATGGATGCGGATATCGACGGGGTAGCCCATGGAATGGGGCTCGATGCTCGTATCGGCAGCGCATCGCTACACGCGGGGCTGGGGTTCGGAGGCTCGTGTTTTCCCAAGGACGTTGCCGCGCTCGAGAATGCGGCGAGGCGCGAAGGCGTGACCTTCTGGATGCTGCGGTCCGCCATCGAAGTCAACGAGCAACAGCGGATGCGCTTTGTCCAGAAGATAAGGGATGCGGTCGGGAATGACTTAGAGGGCTGTCGGGTTGCGATGCTGGGTCTCGCCTTCAAGCCGGGGACCGACGACATGCGCCAGGCCCCGAGCCTGGCGATCGCCGGCCGACTCCTCGAGCTCGGGGCCACGGTCATCGCCCACGACCCGGTGGCAATTGGAGAGGCGGCGGTTCTGATGCCGGGAGTGGAATTCGCTGCCGATGTTTACTCGGCACTGGACGGGGCCGACGTGATCGCCGTGGTCACTGAGTGGCCGGAGTATCTGGCGGTCGATTGGCAGAAAGCGGCCACATTGGTCAGGCGGCGCGCGGTAGTGGATGGGCGCAACTGCCTGGATCCGGCGACTCTGGCCGCTCACGGATTCAACTACCAGGGGATCGGACGTCCTGCGTGGACTTCGAAGTGGGATCGCCGGGAATCTGATCGGTTCGTCGCGAGTACGAGATCTAGCGCCTGAACGAGAAAGTCAGGCGCTAGTCCCGGCGATTTGCTAGAGCTGGGAGTCGCGTCGCGGCGCTCCAGTTCATCGGACAGCCTCTGCGCAAAAATGCCTTTGGCTCGTTCTCTAGTCTACGTTTCCGTCCGAGATGGACCGGTGTCTGGTTCTCCTCCTAGGCAGTTCCGGGGGCCGCAGCTGGAGCTTGTGGCGCCGGTTCTCGCCGGAGCACGACCGTGGTGACCCCCAGCAGGATTAGCAGGCCGCCGAAGAGGGTTGGCAAAGACGGATGCTCGCCTCTCACCCAGACGGCGAGGGCGGTTCCCAAGAGAGGCTGGATGAAGAGGAGGGGAGCCATGGCTCCAGGCATGACCCGCTTCAGCCCCCAAAGCCAGGCCCAATAGCAGAGAGCCGTGGTTACCGCGCCCAAATAGACGATCCCGGCCCAGCCGGCGATCGAGAGGGACGGCCAGCCCCTGACCCAGAGGGCGGCGACGCCCGCTGGCCACCAGGCGAGCAGACTGCCAGTCACGGCGGCGGCGGTGATCAGGAGCGGGGGGTAGCGCTCAACGACCCGTCTCCCGATCACGGTGAAGCCGGCTTCCAGGATCAGCGATGCCACCACCAGCAGATTGCCCACGCTCTGATGCCCCGAGAGCAGAGTGGGTGTCCGGAGTCCGCCCTCCACCACCAGGTAGACCCCGAAGCCACCCAGGATCATTCCGGCCGCCTCGATGCGGCTGATCCGCTCCGTCAGAAAGGCAACACTGAGGAGCACAGTGGCCAGGGCTTCGGCTGCGATCAAGAGGGCCGTGTCGCTGGCGGTGGTCAGGCTCAGCCCCAGATATTCGAGAGCCTTGTTGCCCACGAATCCGAGCGCGCACATGGCCACAAGTTGCCAGCGATCCCGACTGGACTGGGGAAGTTGGTGCCGTCCCTGCCACAGGACGGGCAGCAGGATGACGGCGGCGATCGTGAAGCGGACCATGTTGACGCTGGCGAAGGGCCAGGTGGCCAGCGCCGCCTTGCCAGCGATGTAGGAGCCAGCCCAGAGACAGTTAGCGCCGGCCAGGACCAGCAGCGCGCGCTGCCGTCCGGACATCAGCTCACGTTGAGTGGAGCCACCGCCCCAGCGCCGCCAGCGGCGGGCTGCCAGCCGAGAGCAGCCGCTGGTGGAAGGCGCGCAGATCGCCCCGGTTGGAGCTGAGCCACTCCTGGCGCCAGTTGAGAATCTCGCGCTTGCCTAAGGTGTACACGAGATAAAGCGGGTCGAAGGTGGCCCGCATCGCCTCCCGGCGGGCGGGGTGCCGGTCCACCCCGATCCGGTCGATGAAGAGCTGAGTCCCCTCCTCGACCGGCCAGCCCTCCGCGTGGATCCCGACCGTGGTCCGGTAGCGGCAGGCCCGCAGCAGGGCATCCTCGATCTGGGCCAGCTGGAGTAGGGGGTCGCCCTCCGCGAGTCCTCGCTCCACCATCAGGAGCTCGGCGTAGTGGGCCCAACCTTCCCCGAAGCCGGAGGTCCAGAAGAAGCGCCGGATGTCCGAGCTCAGGCTGCGCGAATAGAGGAACTGGACGTGGTGCCCGGGATAGACCTCGTGCACGCTGGTGTTCTTGAGGGTGCCTCGGTTGAGGTAGCGGAGCCACTCATCGGACTCCTGCGCACTCCAGCTGGGTTGCGGGGTCGTGACGTAGTAGATGGAGGCCAGGGGTCGCTGTTCCAGCGGCCCCACCCCGTCGTAGGCAGCGCTCACCCAGGCGGTCAGGAAGCCCGGGCTGGGCCTGACCTGGCAGGTGGGTCCGTCGGGGATCGGCACCTCGGCGTGCGCCTCCGCGAAGCTTCGCAGCTCGGCCAGCAGACCATCCGCGCCCGCGAGCAGGGTGTCCTGGGTGAAGTGGTCCCGCTCGAGCTCGCGCCGGACCTCGGCGATGGGCCGGCCTTGGAAGCTGTCCAGCAGCAGCCTGTCGCGCTGCTCGCCTAGGGCGGAGAGTTCCTCGTCGGCTCCCTGACGCAGGTCGGAGACCGACCGCGCCAGACCCTCCTGAGCCAGAAGCATGGCCCAGAGCCCGTCGGCGCCGAGGGCCACGTCGAGATGTTCGTGCGCTCGGCGGCGCTCCAGCTCCTCCGTGATCCGGGTCAGCGCCTGCTGGCAGGACTTCACCGCCTCCCCCACCCGGTGCCGGAGTGCCGCATCTTCCAGCTCCGCTCCCAGCGGGGCAACGTCGTTCCCGAGGAAGCGGAGGTGTCCTTCGGCTCCCTGGCGGGCCAGCTCGATCAGCGGCGAGGCCAGCTCTGGCTCCAAGACGCGCAGGGCCTCCTCGGCCCAGTCGGGTACCTGCTCCAGCTGCTGGCAGAGGCCCGCCAGCCGATCCGGCAAGGAGGCGTAATCCCGGAGCAGGTACCCGCCCACGTCGAGCGGGGACTCCTCATCGAGCAGGGAGGTGGGGTCTTTGAAGGCACGGCGCCGGACCTCCAGGCTGAAGAGCTCGGAGTCCACCACACCTTTGGCCGAGTCGAGGTCAAGGCGTTGGTCGGAATCCGATCCGAGGCTCACCGCCGCCGCCCGATTCTGCAGCTGCTGGAGCTGGGCGATCCGCCGCCGATGAGCCTCGGTTCCGGTGGGCGCGACAAGGCCGTCCGCGGTGTGGTCGCCGTTGGCGCGGGCGAGCGCTGGGTGAGCTTGGAACTGGTCCTGGACCACTGCCGCCAGAAAGGAGCTGAGGGCGCCCTCAGGCTGACGCTCCCCCTCGCTTCCTGCTTCAGCCAACCGCCCGGGCCTGGTCCAGATGATCTTCCCCGGAGTTGTTCAGCGCCAGGATCGCCGCCTCGGCGACCCCCTCCGCGGTGAGTCCGTATTCGGCCAGGAGCTCTCCCTGTGCGCCGTGAGGCAGGAAGTGATCGGGGAGCGCCACCTGGCGGAGCGGCCGGACCACCCCCTGCTCGGCCAGGGATTCCAGCACCGAGGCGCCCAGGCCGCCGCGCCTGGTGTTGTCCTCGACGGTGACCACAGCACGATGGGAGCTTGCCCAGGTGGCCAGCCGACGGTCGGTGGGTTTGATGAAGCGAGAGTTCACAACAGAAGCGGAGAGCCCGTTGGCGGCCAGCAGAGTCGCGGCGTTCTCGGCGACCGCCACCATCTTCCCGGAGGCGCAGATCAACACATCGCTGCCGCCCTCGTGAATCATCTCCCAGGTGAGGCTTGGCAGGGGGCGGATGTCGATCACCTTTTCGGACACGGGACTTCTCGGGTAGCGAATCGCGAAGGGGCCCGGGTGGGCGGTGGCGGTCGCCACCAACCGGCCCAGCTCCTCGGCGTCCTTAGGGGTCGAGACCACCATGTTCGGCACCATCCGAAGGTAGCTGAGGTCGAACATGCCGTGGTGGGAGCTCCCGTCTGGTCCGGTTACTCCGGAGCGGTCGAGGATGAAGGTGACCGGCAGGTTATGCAGTCCGACGTCGCAGATCA
Organism: Candidatus Dormibacteria bacterium; assembly: GCA_050734135.1. Classification (GTDB taxonomy): domain Bacteria; phylum Chloroflexota; class Dormibacteria; order Aeolococcales; family Bog-877; genus Bog-877. The sequence continues at coordinate 38,629 of JBOHUG010000069.1, read as the reverse complement.
CCTGGTCAAAGGCCCGCTGAAGGAACGTCGAGTAGATGCAGATCACCGGATGCAGTCCGCCCATCGCCAGGCCGGCCGCGAAGGTGACCGCGTGCTGCTCGGCGATCCCCACGTCGTAGAAGCGGTCCGGGTAGCGCTCGGCGAACTTGAGGAGCCCGGTGGAGGAGGCCATGGCGGCGGTGATCGCCACCAGCTTCGGGTCAACCTCGGCCAGCTGCAACAGCACCTCCTCGAAGACGTCGGTGTAACTGACCCGGCTCTGCCCGGTGGGCTTCCCGGTGCTGATGTCGAACGGCGGGGGGCCGTGGAACTTGTCCACCTCGTCGGCCTCGGCATGCTCGAAGCCGTGGCCCTTGTCGGTCACCACATGCACCACGACCGGGCCCGGCAGCCGATTGGCCAGACTCAGTGCGCCCTCGATCGATCGCAGGTCGTGGCCGTCGATGGGACCGGAGTACTTGATCCCCAGGTCCTCAAAGAAGACGTGGGGCGAGACCAGCTGCTTCACTCCGGACTTGAGTCGCTTGGCCATCTCGTGGGCCGGCTCCCCGACCGCTGGGATCGCGCTCAGGAAGCCACCGATCCCGCTCTTGGCTGCCTCGTAGCGAGGGTCCAGCCGGAGCCTGGCGAAGTGATCTGCCAGTCCGCCCACGGTGGGGGCGTACGAGCGGCCGTTGTCGTTGAGCACTATGGTGAGGTCCGGCCGGAGCGCCCCGATGTTGTTGAGTGCCTCGTAGGCCATGCCCCCGGTCAGGGAACCGTCACCGACCACCACAACCACCTTGCCGGGCTCGGCCCGGCGGCGCTTGGCCTGGGCCAGCCCGAGGGCGTAGCTAAGGCCGGTGGAGGCGTGGCTGTTCTCCACCATGTCGTGGGGCGACTCGGCGCGGCTCGGGTAGCCCGATAGACCGCCCGCCTGGCGCAGGGTTGAGAACTGGTCGCCGCGGCCGGTCAGGATCTTGTGGACGTAGGCTTGGTGGCCGGTGTCGAAGACGATCTGGTCGGTCGGGCTGTCGTAGGTGCGGTGGAGGGCAATGGTCAACTCCACCACCCCCAGATTGGGGCCCAGGTGGCCTCCGGTCAGGGAGACCTTCTCGACCAAGAACTCTCTGATCTCCGACGCCAGCTGACGGCACTCCTCCTGGGAGAGTTCACGACAGTCGGCGGCGCACCGGATTCTCGAGAGCACCGAGCTCGGCGCCCGCCCGGAATCCCCACTCGGGGCTGGCATGGCGAGAATTATAGGCAGGGCGCGAATTTGAGCCCCCCTGAGGAAGGGGCCGGGGCGGGTATGGTGGTCAGCCCCGGGAGGGGTGTCAGCTGGCTGCTTGAAGCTACCCCATACCACTCTTAAATGGGGCCTGATGGAGAGTCTCGGAATTCGAGCTATCGTGCATGATGTGCGGGTGCCCGCTCTCCGGCAACTCGCAGCCGGCGCGCCTGACGCTTCCACCGATCCGCCGATGGTGATGGCATGGTGAATCAACCCCGCCGACGGCGCAGCACCGCCCGTGCCCCGGACCAGCGGAGCCTCCCGGCCCGGTCATCCTACCCCGAGTGGCAGATCCGCTTGGCCTGGGGCCTGCTGTTGGTGTCCGCCTGCTCGGTCCTGGGGAATGTGATCGCGGTGCTCGCCTTGGGGGGTGCCATCGCCAACTTGGGAGCTCCTCAGGGACCGCTGGAGTTTGCCCTGGTGTTCATCGGGGCGGTGGTGGGACTGGGAGGTGACTGGCTGATCCTGGCCGGGAGCCTGGCCGTGGTCCGGCCCGGCACGAGGTTCTCCGGCCATCCCGAGCGGGTCACCTGGGGGCTTGGGCTCCAGCTCTTGGCGTCGGCGCTGGTCGGGGTCCTGGAGAGCTCCTGGACCTTCGCCGCGGTCTACGTCCTCCTGCTGGCAGGTCTCGCATACCTCTGGCTTAGAACCAGTCCCCCCCCCGGTCCTCGCCCGGCGGCGCGCCATCCTGCCGAGGAGGCCGAACTCCCGGTCCGAGCTGAGACCTCGCTTCCGCTCGCCGAACGCTTCCCCATCCCCTGGGTCGGGAACGCCCCGCCACCACCTTCTTCCCCAGGAACCAGGTGGGAGGAGAGTCCCCGCTCCGACCGCGACCCTCGTACAGACAGCGGACCTCACCAGAGGTCGGGGCTCTGAGCGACCGGACTGCGCTCCGCCCACCCGCCCAGCCGCTCTCGCCCCACGTGACCTGGGGGGTGCGTCAGCTCATCCTGGCCACCTTGATTGCGCTCCCCGGGGTGGCGGTTGCCTATCTTCTCCCCGCGATCGTCGTGCTGGCACTGCACCAGGCAGGGGTGGTGCGGGCTTTGAAAGGTCCCGGCTGGGCGGCGATCCTCCCGTACTACAGCTTCGCCACCACCATCGCCTTCTACGGGGTGCTCCTAGCGATCGTGCTGCTCTTCGCCAGCCGCCAGGGCGGGGAGGCCTGGGCCAAGCTCGGGCTGCGCCGCTTCCCGATCTGGGTGGTGGTCCTCATGCCGCCCCTGGCCCTCCTGCTCCAAGTGGTGACCGGGATCATCACCGAGATCCTCTCGCCACTTTTGGGCGGGATGAAGAATCCCCAGGGCTGCGACATCTCCACCGCCTTCGGATCCGTTCCCTTCCTGGCCGTGATCTCGATCGCCGTGATCGCGCCGGTGGTAGAGGAGGTCGTCTTTCGAGGCTTCATCTACGGTGGCCTCCGCGGGCGCTGTGGGGTGACCCTGTCCGTTTTGGTCAGCAGCGTTTTTTTCGCGCTCGCCCACAGCTTCTCGGTGGGGGGCTCGATCCTGCTTCTGTTCCCTTCCCTGTTCATCGCCGGCATAGCTCTGGCGCTGGTCTACGAGCGGTCCCGCTCGCTGGTGCCGGGGATGGTGCTCCATGCCTCCTTCAACTTGATCGCGGTGATTGCGATCTTCGTCGTTGGCACCCAGGCTTCCTGCCACTGAGGCGCCCAGTCGCGGGTCAAAGCTGGGATAATCTGGGTGAGGGGATGTGGGAACAAAGTCACGGGCACTTCGGGGCTGGTAACGAAGTCGTCAGTTTGCGCGCCCTGATCGTCACTTAGCGTGTCGAATTGTTACACTGCGCAAGCTTGGAGCCGGAGCGAATGGAGAACTAGCCTGGTGTCTCGTAATCCTCTTTGGACACGGCTGCCCGTCGTGAGTCCGCAGATCGGTAGTAGTGGGCAGGATGGCTCAGTCGCGTCTGGGGCGGGCTACGGAGGCGCTGGTTAGAGCCGTGGCTAAGCACGGTCCGTGGACCCGGACCAGGAGCCTCGATGAGGGTCCGAACTGGATGCCAGATCCGCTCAGGCCGCAGCCCCCGCCCTCGATCACGGCGTTTCGCCGGCGGGCGGGGACCCCGGTCGCAGCCTTGGCGGCCGTCCTTCTGCTTGCCGCACCAGTTCTGGTCATTCATTCTGCCGTGGGCTCCAGCTATTCGCTATTCAGTTCTAGTGCCGCTTCCCTGACGGCCTCATCCGCTACCCCGGCTTGCGATCCTGGCTGGTACTGGCAATGGGATTCGGATGGTCTGGCCGGGTCGTGCTGTCAGCTGGACAGTTCTGACTCAAATCTCGCCGAGAACTCAGTTCTCGGGAGTAGCGAGACCAGCGGCGCTTTTGCCGACCCCACTTCGTCAGCGACTCCGCCGCCGACTCCTAGCGGGAGCGCGACGCCAACTCCAGATCCCACCGGGAACCCACAGCCGAGTCCAAGCGCCCCAGCCACTCCCGCGACCAGTCCGAGCGATCCGAGCACTCCCACCCCCAGTCCTTCTGCGAGCTCTTCTTAGATGGCAACTCCAGTCGGGTTCGACGAGCTTACCCGTCGTCGCAACCCGACCGTTCGAATAGTCGAGTGGGTCTTAGCTCTAGTCGTGATCCTTTTGGTGGTCGTGGCAGTCTTCTTGGCAGTGGCGCTGCGGCACACGTCCACTGGCCAAACTACGATTTTCGGACGTCCCGTCTTTTCGGTCGCCAGCGGCTCCATGGCTCCCACATTCGATACCGGGGACCTCATTGTCGACCAGCCAATCTCGAGGTCCGCCGCAGAGCACCTGCACAAGGGCCAGATCATCACCTTCAATACGGCATCTCTCACAGCGGGACGTCCATCGCTGGTGGTCACCCACCGGATCTACGAAGTAGTCGAGAGACCCGAGCGCTCCGGAAGTCAGAACGTGTCGTATCGGACCAAGGGCGATGCGAACAACGCCCCGGATCTCGATCTTGTGTCGCCGACCGCCATCTTGGGTGTCTACCAACAGCGCGTCCCTTTTGGTGGTTACGTACTCAGCACCTTGCACCAGCCGATCACCTTCGCTGTTTTGATCATGCTGCCGGTCATCTACTTGGTGGAGGAGGAAGTCCGACGGAGGTGGGTGAGGCTTGGCGAACAGGAAGCGCGGCGTAAAGGTGAAGTCGCCACGCGGCGGAGTGAGCCGTGGTGAAAGCCAGTTTGCTTCTCAACGGGTGCAGTCAGCCAACTAGGAGGAGGCGTCAATCGATCGAGCACTGAATACCTTGGATCATGCGGCCACGACGACTAATACGAAATACATTTCGGATCACTTCAAGGGAGACTTCGGATGAATCTAGGAACCAAGCGCTTCGGGCTGGTGCTAGCAGGCCTGATCGCAGTTGGCGCAGTCGCCAGCCTGGCGATCGGCGCCAGCTTTGCCCTGTTCAGCTCGACACCTACTGGGGTATCAGACTCGATAACAGCCGGGACTGTCACCCTCGCCAACCCCGCGTCGACGTCCTGCACTTTCAACAACATCGCGCCGGGAGATCAGCCGACCACCTGCACATACACGGTGGACTACACCGGCAGTCTCGACGCGTGGATCTTGGTTAACGCCTCAGTCACTTCGACGGCCGGACCGACAGCTGTTCCGACCGGAGATACATCCACGGCCGGGGGCACTGATCTATACGACACATCCGCTAACGGGTTGCAGATATCCATCACAGGCTACTCCTCGCTTGGCGTGGCGTGGAACAATGGATATGCGTACAACATCGATCAGGACTTCAGTCCGTCTGCAACTCTGCCCCAGGTGGTGTATGGGCTTGCGAGCTGCCTGAACTGCGTATCTGAATACTTCACGCCAAATACCACGGAAACTTTCACCGTGAACGCTGCGCTCCCGTCATGGGCGAGCAACCAGTACCAGGGCGGAAGTGCTACGGTCACTCTTCAGGCGAGTGCTGTTCAGTACGCTAACAACAACGGCAATGATTGCTACCGTGGCCCGTGCAGCGAGCAGACCAACGAGAGCAATGCCCCCTTCGTAACGGACGCAATTGCAACCAGTTCTCCGAGTTCGCTGACTCTTGGTTACGACGAGGATGTCACGTTCCCAGGCGATCTGAATCTAGCCAACTTCACCGTGACCGACATCAGCCAGAGCACGGGAACCACAGCAGGCGCGACTTGCGCGGTCACCGCAGCAAGTGGGTCGGGCACACAGGATGTCACGCTGACGCTTGCTAAGTGCTCCGATGGAAACTTCATCACGAGTGGAGATTACCTGGACTTTTCTTACGACAGCAACAGCAGCGCAAGCGTGGCGGGATTCCCGCAGACTAGCGGTCCATTCATCGGGTCGACTATTGGCGGCATCCAAGCAGACACTAGCCTCTCGCTGATTCCGGTCAGCTGAGGCGGGGCGAACGTACTAATCTTCGATGTGGGGATCGGCGGGGGTTTGACCCGTCGATCCCCCGGTGGCGAGACCAACTGTTACTCGACCGAATGTGGAGAGACTGCATAAGTGATCAGGTTCGGGCGGCGCTTCGTAGTTCTCCTGGCTCTCGCAGGGGTTGGCACGCTCGCCGCACTTTCGATCTCGACGAGCCTTGCCCTGTTCAGCAGCACGGGATCTCAACAGGTCAGTAATTTCACCGCAGGGACCGTCACGCTGACCAGTACTTCCGGCTCGACGTGCACCGCGTCGGAGGCGGGTTCGTGCAAGTATGCGATCTCGTATACCGGTACCTTGTCGGCTTGGATCGGTTTGACCGTGACAAGCGAAGGCGTTTCTGCTTCCGGGTACCACATTGTGGACTCAGATACGAGTAGCAGGTTCCCAGCTGGCGTTGACGAGATAGTCGGAGGCGGGATCGTGGGTACTGGATTTACAGACACGTTCACTATCACGTTCAGTACGAATCCCGCTAGTGGTGCGTTGGTCACACTTAGCGCGATAGCCGTTCAATCCGCCCATAACACAAAGTACGTCAGCTCGGTCGCGACCGGACCGATCAGCTGGACGTGAGCCTCGTTCTGCGTCTGCGCGTGCGCCGGATCTGGACTCTGCTGGTCTCGGCTGGATTGATAACCGGAGCCGTCGGGATCGTGATCGGTATTGCCGCAGCGAGTTCCGTTTCGGCGGCGTCCCTCGGTGTGTGTGGAAACTCGATTGCATTGGCCCCTGGGGATGCCGGGTCCTGCTCGGAGACGATCAGCGACACGACCAACGGCACGTCGACCCCAGTCAACGTCACCCTGGTGATTGGCACCGTTTCTTTTTCGGGAGGAGGAGCACCAGGTAGTGGCGTGGGCAGTGAGGCGGTACTTGACGGACAGTCCACCGGCCTTCGGGTATTAGTCAAGGACCTCACCACGGGCGCGAATTTCCCCTTGGGGGATGTTTCCTGCTATACCGACGCGAGCGAGTCGAGGGCATCCCCGTATCCCAATGGGGCTTACTGTGCCAGCTCCTCAAACCCCCAGACGGTGGCCACCAATGTGGATAACGCCAGTTTCGGAGACTCCTTCCAGATCACCTGGTCATTTCCCATTGCCGCCGGCAATCCCTACCAGGGTGCCGGCGGCACGATCCAGCTTGACTCCACATACACGGGAACCGGCGGGAGTGGGACCCTTGGGGCCAGCACGGGACCGACCGGGGGCCAGCTAGCCGCCAGCACTCCGACGACGGGCGCCCGGCTTCCGGAGACGCTCGGACAGCTCCTTCTCGGAGCCGGTGTTCTGTCGGTACTGGCCGGGATGTTCGCCTATATGATGGCCCAGCGGAATCGCTCCGTCGAGCCCCCAACGCCACGGCAGGAGCCGACCAACTGAGGCAGCGGTTGACCCGCGGACCTCTAACTTGTCCGGGCCAATATCGCCCGGCCTAGCGCCGCGCTGGCCGTCAGCGCGATCACCAGGAACGTCAGCGCGGCAATCAGGAATCCCAGTGGGTTGCCGTACGGGGGATTGCCACCTAGCAGCAACTGGAGGCCCTCGTCCAAGTAGCTGAATGGCAGGATCTGGGCGATCCAAAACCGTGGGCCTCCGGCCGGCACCCCGGTGAACAGACCCGACAGGAATAAGAGTGGAGCGAGGACCACGGCCAGGTAGAGCATGGCCTCGCCAGCGTGGTCGGTGAGGGCCGCTATTCCCAGTCCAATTGCGCCGGAGATGGCCAGGGTCGAGAGGGCCAGCAACCAGGTAGTCGCCAGGGTGGCCGGATCGGGGCGCTCCGCGACTGCGATGACCGCCAAGACCAATGTCGCCTGAAGACCGTCGACCAGCCAGCCGGCGAAGAAGATCTCCAGGCCAACTCGCCAGGCTGGCAACGGTAGGACCGCCAACCGATCTAGCCAGCCGGAGCCCCGGGCTCGGCTAACGGCAACCCCGGTTCCGACCGTCCCTACCATGGCGATCAAGACGGTGAGCAGCATGCCGGCGAAAAAGGGCGGGGCGCCGGTGGCCACAAGCGGGATCACCAGCACGAGCGGGAATGCCAGTTTGATGACCAGAGCTCGGCGCCGTGCCAGCGTTCCTCGGAGCTCAAGCTGCCAGAGGTGGGTGGACCTGGCAGGCGAGTTTGATGGCGACAACTTCTGGGGTCTCTCCAGTACTGCCTCGCTGCGATCAGTCATTGAGCGCACGGCCGGTCAGTTGGAGGAAGCAGTCCGCCAACCCAGGATCACGAACTTTCAGATCGATAAGGTGCGCATCGAGGTCCCCCAACGTGGTCAAGAGGTCGGGGAGCAGACCTTCTCGCTGATGGGCCAGAATCAAAAGGCCATCCTTGGCCTCCACCGCCTGATCTACTCCCTGGAGGCCTCGCACCGCAGAGATCGGGGACTCGCCTCGAAAGCTAAGCCGGATCTCTCTTGCGCCGCCCAGTTCCGCCAGGAGGTCACTGAGCGGCGCATCGCGGACCGGGTTGCCATCGGCCAAAAAGCACACCCTCGTGGCCACCTTCTCGACGAAGCCGATATCATTGGTGGAGATGCAGGTGGCCAGTCTCAGTCCGGCTCGACGTCGCAGCGCATCCGCGAGCCACTGGCAGCCACGTACATCCAGCCCGAGAGTCGGCTCGTCCATCAGGAGCAGTCGCGGGTCACCAACTAGTGCCTCCGCTAACAGCACTCGTCGCCGCATTCCATAGGAAAGGCGCGAAACCGGGTCGCCGCCCAACTCCGCGACGCCCGCCGTCTCCAATGAGGACTCCCAGAGCTCACTGTCGACCTTCCGCGCAGTCCCGAAGAAGGCGAGGTTCCGGCGGGCGCTGAGTTCGTCAACGTGGGCGGTCGCATCGAAGACCACGGCCAATCGAAAACGGGCCCGCACCCGGTCCGAATTGCCGAACCAGGTGATCTGACCGCTGCTCGGGCGAGTTCTGGTCGCCAGGCAGCGCAGAAGGGTCGTCTTGCCACTCCCGTTGGGCCCGACCAATGCCTGAATCTCTCCTGGTCTGATCGCGAGGTTGATCGGGCCAACACCGCGGCCGTTGCGGAAGCGGCGGGTAAGGGAGTCCGTCGCCAGCCAGGGCTCGGTCAGGGAAAGATCATTCAATGAACTCGATAATCGTGCCATCGGTGACCTCGACCAGTCCGGCCGGAACGGTGAAGGCCACCTGGTAGGCCAGGATGCGCTGGCCCACCTCGACTTGGTGTCCGATCAAGCGAGAGCGCACCAGGTGGCTGATGAATCTGGGTGCCCTGCGATTTACCTTCCGGAGCACGACCCGCTGGGCTTGGTCCACAGGCCCGGGGGGCAAAATCGGTGGCACAAGCGCGAGTTTACGTGCCCTGCGGACCCAACAGGCGTGCCCAGGGGGCTGCCAAGTGGTACATATTGCAGCTGGTGAGAGTCCTTCATTGCGCTGATGTGCACCTCGACGCTGCCTTTCAGGGGCTGGGCGAGACGATGGGAAAGCGCCGCCGGGCAGCTCTCCGGCAGACGTTCCAGAACGTGGTGAAGCTGGCAGGGGAGCTCAAGGTGGACGCGCTCACCATCGGGGGCGACCTCTATGAGGACCTCCGCTCCCGCCAGGATGCGGCCCGGTTCCTGGCCGAGCAGCTGGGGGAACTCCCGTTTCCAGTGCTTATCACGCCCGGCAACCACGACTACTGGCACGCGGGATCGCTCTACGCGACCAATGACTGGCCGGAGAATGTGCGGATCTTCTCCGGCAATCAGTTCTCGCCGGTCGAGGTGGCCGGGCACCGGATCTTCGGGATCGCCCACGACAAGCCCAAGGGAACCGGCAATCTGCTGGCTGGCTTTCAAGTCCCGGATGGGCTACCGGCGATTGCGCTCTTTCATGGATCGGAGCGGGGTCAGCTGCCCGCCCAAGGAGAAGGCAAGGAGGATCACGCTCCCTTCTCCGAGGCGGAGATCGCCAAGGCCGGCTTTCGATTCGGACTCCTGGGTCATTTCCACGCCCCCCGGACAACTGCCCACCTGGTCTATCCCGGCAACCCCGAGCCTTTGACTTTCGGTGAGACCGGAGATCGCGGCGCCGCCGAGGTGGACTTCGGGCCGAGCACTCCCAGCGTGAAGATCCACCAGGTCAACACCTTCACCCTAAGCGAGCTGGAGGTGGACGTCACCGGCTGCCAGCACGCAGATGCCGTCGTGGAGCGGGTGAAGGGGGCCATTCCGGATGGGGCGTACCAAGGCGCCCGCGTCAGGCTGGTCGGGGAACTGGCGCTGGGGATGCAGTTGGGACCGGCTGAGCTGACCCGGCGGCTCCGGGAGGGGGACCGCTGCATCGATGTCGTCTTCGCCGCCCGGCCTGCGCTGGATCTGGAACAGTTCCGACAGGCGCCGGACATACGGGGCCAGTTCGTGAGGGGGCTGATGGAGAGACCGGACTTCGAGTCAGAGCTGGTCCAGTCGGCGCTTCGGGCCGGTGTGGAGGCGCTCCAGGGAGAGGAGCCGGCCATCTTGTGAGGATGGCCGAAAAGTGGGGCGGGCGGTCTTCATGAAGGTGCTCTCGGTCACCCTGCAGGGGTTCGGCGCGCTCAGTGGCAAGTTCACCCTGGAGCCTGAGCTCACCGTGGTCGGGGGCCCCAACGAATCCGGCAAGAGCACCCTCCACACCGCCCTTCGGGTGGCGCTCTGCGGCGTCGACCTGCCGGCCCGCGGCCGGATGCTGAAGGAGACCGAGGAGGTGCTCCGGCGCTTCCGACCCTGGAAAGGAGGCCCTTTCGTGGTCGAGGCTGAAGTGGAGCTGGGGGGCGGCCGGTACCGGTTCGTGCGCAATCTCGACCAACCCGACCATGCCCAGGTCTTCGATCTGATCAAAGGTGGGGAGGTGACCGACCGGTTCCGCCGGGGACGCACCGTCGACATCTCAGTGGCTCTGGGGATGAGTCGGGACGCCTTCCTAGCGGTCTCCACCGTCGCCCAGGACCAGATCCTGAGCCTGACAGGAGCTTCGCTCCAGGAAGACCTGCAGCGGGCCAGCGCCACGTCTGGAGGAGACACCACGGCAAGGGCCGCGATCGATCGCCTTGACAGCTGGCGCCAGGAGCACATCCGCGGCGATCGCACCACCACCAAGCCGCTGGATAAGGGCAAGCGCCCCAAAGAGCTCAAGGATGCGAGGGGCGAACTGGCACGAGCCATCGACCTGCGTCACCAGCTCACTGAAGACCTCGCCAGCCAGGAGGCCCTCCGAGAAGAGCTAACTCTGGTTGAGGTCTCGACCAGGGCCCACGAGGTTGCCTGGAAGACCGCTGAGCTGGCAGAGATCCAGCAGGACCTGACTGCGGTAGCAGATCTCGACCAACAGTTGAAGGCCACCCCGGAGATGCGCCTGCCGAAGGATCCCGCCACCCTACGGGACGCGGCCACTGGGGTCCGCGGACTCGCCCAGCAATGGCAGGAGTCTCAGGCCAAGCTGGAGGAGATCGCGCCCCTGGACCAGGACCTGGCGCGGCTCTCACAGAAGTCCGCCCAGGGCGAGCTGGCCTTCTTAGTTGGAGCGCTCGAACAGCCGATGCCACCTCTGCCGCCAGCCTCCGACATACCCGGCCGGCTTGATCTGCTGGACCACCGGCGGATCGCATTCCAGCGCTGGTTCTCCGACACCGTGGCCTTGGTGGGTGGGGCCGCCGGGGTTTTCCTGATCGCCTTCGGACTGGTGCGAGGCGGATCGGACGGGATCCTGATCGCCGCCGGCGGATTGGTCCTGCTGGTGGTGACCGCGACCGTCTTCTACGGGATGCAGCGCCGGCTCCGGCTGCTGTTGGCGATCGGCGGATTTAGCTCGATGGCGGAGATGCGAAGAGCTGCTCGTACCCAGGATCCTGACCTGGCCAAGGCGGTGGCGGAGCGGAACAAGGTGGAGACTGAGCGCTCCCAGGCCCAGAAGCGGCTGGGGGAGCTGGGGATCGGAAAGGTGGAGGTGGACCACCTCAAGAAACTCGCGGAACAGTTGCCCCAAGCCCAGGAGTCGCTCCAGCAGCGCAGCTCCTGGACCACCACCGCTCAGCGGTTTCGCGACGAGCTGACCGCGCGGGCAAAGCGGGTGGGAATCAGTGGCAACGATCCTCTCCAGCTGGCCACCGAGCTGAGCTCGCGCCTCCGCCAGCTGGACGAGGCCGAGGACGCGACCCGGCTCCGGAGCGGGCTCCAGGCCCGCCGCGCTGACCGGCTGGGGGACCGCGACCTGAAGAGCCTTTCCAAGCGGGCGGGACAGCTGAGCCGGGAACTGGTGGCACTGGAGGCGCTCCGGGAGACGACGCCCCAGAAGGTCCCCTCTGAGGAGCTCCGCCGCAAGTACGACGAGTCCAGCCAGCGCCGCGACGAGATTCGCAGCCAGCTGCTTCCCCTGCAGGGTCGGCTTCAGCAGCAGCTCAAGGAGGCTGGCGACGTGGCCGCTCTCGAGGAGCGGGTCGCGGAGATCGCGGACGAGGTGGCGCGGCTGACCCGTGCCGAGGAGGCGGTTAAGCTGGCCATCAGCGAGCTGCAGCGGGCGGAGGGTCTGGTCCACAACGACCTGGCCCCGCTCTTAGCCGAAGGACTGCGGGGCTGGCTGCCAACGATCACCGGCCAACGCTACCAGCATGCCTGGGTGGATCCAGCCGACCTCTCCATGTACGTCTCGGCGCAGGACCAAGGCGTTCAAATCAGGGTGGGCGATCTCTCGCAAGGCACCCGAGAACAGATCTACGTGGCCCTGCGGACGGTCTTGGCCAAGGCTCTGTCACCCCAGGGGGAAGCTGTCCCTCTCTTCTTCGATGACCCGTGCGTTAGCGCCGACGATGGCCGTTGCGTGGCCCTGCTGGACACCCTGCGCGAGCTCTCCTCCAGCGCCCAGGTGGTGGTCTTCTCCCACGAGTCCCGGGTGGGAGCCTGGGCGACCCGCAGCGAGGTGCCGATCCTCACAATGAAGTTGGTTCCGGCCTTTGCCGGTACGGATGCTGCTGCGGCTGACGACCGGTCGGCTGAGGTGGGTTAGCCGCCGGTGCGGATCGTCTCCCTGCTGCCGAGCACAACCGAGATCTGCTTCGCCCTAGGCCTCGGGCAGAGCCTGGTAGGGGTCACCCACGAGTGCGACTTCCCCCCTCAGGCAGGCTACAAGACGGTGATGACGCGCAACCTGCTTCAGATGGAAGGGGCCAGCCCAGCCGAGATCGACCGTCATGTCCGAGAGGCGCTCCACCAGGGCAGCAGCCTCTACGCCTTGGACCGCGAGGCGCTGCGGAGGGCTCGCCCGGACGTGATCCTGACCCAGGAGCTCTGCGAGGTCTGCGCCGTCGCCTACCAGCAGGTCCTGGAGGCGGCTCGGCTCCTCCCCGGCCGGCCCACCGTGCTCTCCTTGGAGCCCAACAGCCTGGCCGACGTGCTCCGCTCGTTCTCGGACGTGGGCCAGGTGACTGGGGCCAAAGAGCGGGCCGCGGAGCTGGTGCGGGGACTCTGGGCCCGGCTGGACGCGGTCCGAGGGTCTGTGGCCGGCAAGGAAAGGCCCCGAGTCGTCTGCCTGGAGTGGCTCGACCCCTTGATGGTGGCGGGACACTGGGTACCCGACCAGGTGGACGCAGCGGGCGGCATCGACGGGTTGGGGGAGCCCGGGGGCAGATCGCGAGTGGTTTCCCCTGATGAGGTGATCGCGGCCCAGCCGGAGGTGATTCTCAGCATGCCCTGCGGCTTCCGGCTGGACGAGAGTGCATCCCAGATCCAGGCACTAGCCGAATTCCCAGGCTGGGCGAAACTGCCGGCAGTACAGTCCGGCCAGGTCTACGCTCTGGATGGGTCTTGGTACTTCAACCGGCCGGGCCCTAGGATCGTAGACGGGATCGAGATGCTGGCCCGGATCTTTCATCCGGACGCCTGGCGCGGCCCGGTCCCGCTGGGGTTTCGAAAGGTACCCGAGGTGGCGACCGACCCCATCTGAGCGCTACCTGAGAGCCGGTCGCCGTGGCGGTCCTTCCCACCCCATGTGAGTTCAGTACCGGTCCTATGCGCCACCCGGCTCTACAGGAGCGCAGGTTAGCCAAGTCTCGACCGGGGATCACCCGGGCGCGATTCAGAGTGTTCCGGAGAGATGTACGACGAGCCGGGCCGTGGATCAAGGATCTATCCGCCGCGGAAGGCCATCGAGAAACCGGGGGAGATAGTTGCACCGGCCTCCGGAGCTTCCTCTGGAAGTCGCCGTCACCGGACCGAGGGCGACCCGTCACGCCTGTGTGACAGAACCGTGCAATCTCTTGACAGCCTGTTCAACTCAACGGAGAATGAGTTCGGCGGAAGGAGAAGGAGACCGTAATTTCGAGAGCAGCGCCTGCCTTGATCGCGGTCGCCACAGCCGGTTCGATGACCCCCACGACTAGGGACTAGGGACTAAGTGACATGTATCCACGCGGGACAGTCGGGGCGGGGGAGACGCTGACCTTGGACGAGCCGTTCAATCAGATGGCTACCCAGGTTGCCGACGGGACTTTGGGCGCTGGGCGCCTCAGTGGAACGCCGCCTCAGAACCCCCCATACGATGTGGGATCCGGTGAGTTGGCGCGCGATCCACTGGACGTCGCCTTCGTCAACCTCATGCCCGACACTGCCTTCCTGGATACCGAGGAGCAGTTTCTTGGACTGACATGGGAGGCCGCCGGGCAGATCGGAGTTCCCCTCCGAGTTTGGCGCTTCTGGATCAGAGGCGTCCCTCGCGGCGAGGCGGTCATGCAGCACATCGGCCGGTCTTACTTAGAGATCGAGACGCTCATCGGCAGCCGGGTCGACGCCTTGATCGTCACTGGCACCGAACCCCGAGCAAAACAACTCGACGAGGAGGCGTTCTGGCCAACCCTCGCGGAACTGATTCAATGGTCCGCGGACGCGGTTCCCTCGGTAATCCTCTCGTGCCTTGCGTCGCATGCGGCCGCCAAGCTGTTCGGGGGAGTGGAGCGCACGCGGCTCCCCCAGAAGCTCTCAGGAGTCTATCGAACCGATCCGACTGGTGACGCAACGATCACCGAAGGGATAGTGTCCCCGCTCTGGCTGCCCCACTCGCGCGCCAACGATATTCGGACTTCGGTCCTCGAAGACTGCGGCTTCCAGCCGGCGCTTTGCGCTGGAGAGAGCTGGACTGCGATGGAGTTCGAGTACTCCAAAGCGCGATACCTGATGTTCCAGGGTCACCCTGAGTACGGTCGCAATTCGCTGCTCAGGGAGCATCGTCGAGATGTTCGTCGGTACTTCACCGGGGAGCGGGATTCATACCCCCCAGTCCCCGAAGGGTATCTCGATGAGGTAGGTCTGAGCCTGCTCAAGGAATTCGCATCTCAGCCGACCACCGTCGCTCGCGACCTCGCCGGAATGGGAGGGTTCCCGACAGAGGAGGTAGAGCCTCACATCGAGCCGAACTGGCGCCATGCTGCCGAGATGATTTACCGAAACTGGGTGCGCCAGGTGGTGGCTCGCCGGACCGATTGCGCGCGGTCGGTTCAGTTGCCGGCCCCTGGTATCCAGGTCTACGCGGGAGCGGGTATCAATGCGTGACGAAACGATCGCCATTCATGGCGGGTACGCCGTCGACGGAACCAGGGCGGTTGCGGTACCCATCTACCAGACTGTGGCCCACGACTTCGAGGATGCGCACCAGGCTGGGGCCATCTTTGATCTGGAATTACCTGGGTTCCACTACAACCGGATCAATAACCCCACCAACGATGTCCTTGAGCAGCGACTCGCGGCGCTGGAAGGCGGTGTTGGCGCACTGACGTTCAGCTCGGGATCGGCGGCGGTGGTGCACTCGGTGCTGAATCTCGCTTCGCACGGGTGCAATATCGTCAGCGCTCCCCAACTCTACGGCGCGACCTACACGCTATTCGCCCACGTTCTGCCCACTCAGGGGATTGAAGTGCGGTTTGCCTCTGATGACCGGGCCGAGTCGATCGCCGAGCTCATCGACGAGCAGACCCGCGCCATATTTTGCGAGAGCATCGGCAACCCCGCCGGGAACGTCGTCGATATCGAGGCGGTGGCCGCCGTGGCTCACGCTAACGGCGTTCCCTTGATCGTCGATAACACCATCGCGACCCCAATCCGGCTGAAGCCGATTCAGTTTGGAGCCGACGTGGTTGTGCATTCGCTGACTAAGTTCGTGGGTGGGCACGGAACGACGCTGGGCGGCGCAATCGTGGATGGAGGCACGTTCCCCTGGCGGAAACATCCCGAACGGTTCTCGATCTTCAATCGACCTGAGCCCGCCTTCCATGGAGTCATCTACGCCGAGCAGTTCCCAGATAACGCATACATCGTTCGCTGTCGGACGATCGGCATGCGGAACTTTGGTGCCACTCTCGCGCCGTTCAACGCATTCCTGCTCCTTCAAGGCTTGGAGTCGCTGGCAGTCCGACTTGATCGCCATGAGGCCAATGCGCGCCTGGTTGCCGACTTCCTCGCAGCAGACCCTAGGGTGGAGTGGGTGAGCTTCTCCGGATTCGCAGACCATCCTTATTTCGAGCTGTCCCGTCGCTATTTGGGAGGTCATGCGATCTCGGTGCTAACCTTCGGGGCGGTCGGCGGCTACGAGGCGGGGTTGAAGTTCTTCGACTCCGTCAAACTGTTGAAGCGCTTGGTGAACCTGGGAGATGCCAAGTCTCTGGTCAGCCATCCGGCCTCCACGACCCATCGCCAACTCTCGCCAGTGGAGCAGCTTCAAGTGGGTGTGAGGCCGGAGGCGGTTCGACTGTCGATCGGTCTGGAGCACATTGAGGACATCCTCGAGGATCTGGACCAAGCGCTGGAAGCAGTCCGTTCCCTCGTGCGCTCCCCGGTGGGCGTCGGGGGCGGCACGGCGTGAACGTGATGACTCAATTCGCGGAAGAGGAGTCCGCTGACGCGAGCCGAGTGGCGGCGGTCCCGTCTCCCGTACTAGAGCCGGCGACTCTAAAGTTGCCGATCTCCCTCTCCTCCTCAGCCCTGGTGGTCGATAACAGTGCTGGCGCGTCGGCGCCAGCACCGATGCTCGCCACCAGAACGACCGAGGTGGCAATCGTGGGTCTGGGCTCCTGGGGTCTCTGCGTACTGGAGCGCATCATCGGCGCCGCCCGGGATCAACTCTCCCGGGGCAAGATGGTCCGGATCCATGTGATCGAGCCATCCGCCCCGGGCTCCGGCGTTTACGCCATTGACCAGCCCGATTACCTCATCATGAACACTCCCTGTGGCGAGATCTCCCTCTATCCCTGGGAAGACAACGCCAGCGTTCACGGCTATGGAATGGGCTTCTACGAGTGGCTGATTCGTCGCGGATATCGTTGGGATGGAGACACATGCCGAATTGGTGGCACCGGGCCCGCGATCTCCGAGCACGATTTCGTGCCCCGGCGGACGATGGGAGAGTACCTACAGTGGTTCTACCGGCAGCTCGTTCACGACGCTCCTGCGAATGCGGAGGTTGTTCACCACTCCAGTGCTGCCGTGGATGTTATATCGCAACCAGATGGCTCCGAGAGGGTATTGCTTGCGAGCGGGGAGTCAGTGCGCGTAGATCACGTGGTGCTGACCTCCGGGCACACTGATAACGCGGAGAAACCCGGTCGGGACGGAGATGTTCCGTTCCAAGCTGCCTATCCCGTGCAGCGGCTGGAAAACGCCGACTTGGCAGGTGAACGGGTCACGGTCGCGGGGATGGGATTGGTCAGTACGGATGTGGTCACCGCGCTCACTGTAGGTCGAGGTGGTACCTACAGAGATCGGGGCGCGCGCAAACGCTACGTTCCGAGCGGTCGAGAGCCGCGTATTCGGCTGTACTCCCGAGGGGGGCTTCCGCACTGGGCCAAGGCGCAGGGGACCATCGATGTCACCGACTCTTACCAGTTGGGAATCTGGACTTCGGATGCCATCGAGAGTCTTCGCCGCCACGCGGGAGGGGCAAGCCGACCCGCACGCCTGGACGCGCGACGAGACATCCTTCCACTGGTTTTTGCGGAAATGCAATTGCGGTTCTATTCACAGTCCGCGTTGCTGGCACGGGGGTTGGCTGAGGGTTCGGCCGTCAAGGAGCGGCTGATAGTTGCTTGGTCCGCCGGACGTTTTGGCAGTGAGCTCGAGTCAGTAGCCGGGGTTTACGGCCGGTTCGAGCCGGAAGAGGCGTTCTTCCCTCGCCACGACCAGATGTTCGCCTCATCGGATGAATATCAGGGCCACGTGTACGACGCGGTCGACGCCGATTTGACCGAGGCGTTGCGACCCGGTGGAAGTAGTCCAGTCAAGGCGGCATCGGAGGTACTCCGGTTCCTTAGAGATCCGATGCGGGAAGTGATTGAATTCGGTGGTCTTACGCCGGAGTCGCACATTGACTTCTTCTCTAATATCCGCTCGCGAGTCACCCGCCTTGTTGCGGGACCGCCCGCACTGAGATCGCAACAGCTGCTGGCTCTGATGGACGCTGGGATCGTCGAGACCCCGTTCGGTCCGTCCCCCGAGCTCGGTCTCGGCTCCCTTGGTCAGCCAGAAATAAGCTCAAGGTTTCTGGCCGAGCCGCGCCGGGAGACTGCTGGCCTTTTGGTTAGGGGTCACCTCGACGATCCGACCGTTCACCGGTCGGCTTCCAATCTTATCTCCTGTCTGTACGCGCAGGGAAGAATCCAGCCGTTCCAACACGCGGGACCAGTTCTGGGAGGTATCGCCTTGTCCCAGGATTTTCATCCCTTGAACCGCGAGATGAACTCAGAGCCAACCATTTGGGTATTCGGCGCGCTGACTGAGGGCGTCAGATACTTCACCCACTACATCCCCTCACCGAACAGCCGCTTGCGAGCGTTCCTCGACGCCAAGGCTTGCGCCGACGCAATCGTGGGATGACCAGCAAACCCGCCAAGTCCCCGCTCACTAGTCCCACTACTGGGGAGGCGGCGCCTCGGGCCCAGTAACAATGGAGACCGGACGAGCAGTGCGGCCGCCCGATTATCGCGGTGAGAAGCTGCAAGTTGTCGGCCCCAAGCACCGCTACAACTACCACCGAGCCCACACTGCGCTCGGCGGCCTCGCTCCTGTGACTCGTGTCAACAACCCATCTGGGAAGTACACCTAGACTCTGCTGCGCCGGTCGGCTTGGTTCGGGTGGGAATGTTATCTCGTCCGGGAGACGGGCTGGGACCGTCCCTCGGTAGGGTAGCGGGCTCTCTCAGCCTCGATCTCGCCGTCGAACCGACGTTTCTTTGCAATCTCGTAGCCGCGCCGCGGGATGACATACCGAATGGCGAGATAGCGACTGCCGATTTCGTAGCACAGGTTTCAAGCCAGTGCTTGTCCCCACTACCTCTCGCGCCCCGTCCTAGTGTGGGTTCCGAGAACGGAGGCATAGCACTACGACCGCGGGTGGTGGTCTCACTTTCTTGTTGCACCGCTGCGCGTTCGAGGAGAGCTGCATCAGAGCTAGTGATTCGGGAGCGGCCGATGACGCGATCCGCGGTGCGCTTCTCTCGGACATGGAACAGATGAGTGTGGGTGCTTCGCGATGGCCACCTGCGCAAATGCCGGAAGCTGCGTGACTCCTCGAAGGAGGGACGAAAGTAGATGGTAAGAGCAGGGTTCGGCGGGCTTGCCGTCGCTGCTACCGCGGCTGCGGTGATCGTGAGCATCTCCTGGATTGGTCATGGAGTCGCAACGACTCTTCCTAGTGGTAAGGCGGTTGTGCACCACCCGACATCCGCGGTCATCCGGCACCAAGTCCACCCCAGCCCATCCACTGGGAGTGTCGAGCCTATCCCAAGTCCCTGGTCTTTGAAGACTGTAGTTGCCAAACTCACCACTCCCTCGCCCGTTGCAGCGCCTACAAGCGCCACTCCTCCCCCGACTACGCCCGTGCGGTCCCCACCGCCCTTGGCCCCTCCGCCAGCGCCTTCCTCTTGCCCGGGCTTGGGTCTCTTCGTCGCCGGCGAAAACCCCGCGTCTATATCCGCGCTTGCCGCGCAGCTCGGTGTGAGCGCGGATATGATGACCGTGTACGCCAATCCGCCAACATATACGCAGTTCACTCCGCCGAGTACATCGATGAGGCTCCTCCTTGGTGTGGGTGAGGTCACCCCCGCCGAAGCGACGACAATCGGCGACACCTTGGTATCGAGTGGGCACGCGAACACCATGATCCGGATCATGTGGGAGATGAACGGCAACTGGTTTCCGTGGGGCACGCAGTCACTCTCGGCTGCGCAGTACATAGCCATCTATCAGGCGGCAGAACAGGCATTCGCTTCAGTTCCCGGAAACGACTTTCAATATGTTTGGAATGTCAACGCAGGCACTGCGGAGCCGGGCCGTACGGAATTCGACACCTATCCGGGTGACGCTTATGTGTCGAACGTTGGTATCGACTACTACGATGGAAACGCTAGCGCGAGTCAGGTCTCCGCCATCATATCGTTCGCCCAGTCCCACGGGAAGACCCTGTCTTTCGACGAGTGGGGTGTCAATGGACAGAATGACCCGAACTACATCGACTACATTTCCGGGATAGTGCACGACCCCGCTGATGCCGTAACGGCTGAAGCATACTTTTCCGATGGCAACAGTACTCTCGTCGACTATCCGCTAGCCGAGGCG
Organism: Candidatus Dormibacteria bacterium; assembly: GCA_050734135.1. GTDB lineage: Bacteria > Chloroflexota > Dormibacteria > Aeolococcales > Bog-877 > Bog-877. The sequence continues at coordinate 18,334 of JBOHUG010000069.1, read as the reverse complement.
GAATATCACAAGGACTTCTCCGGAACCTGTTAGGCTTGGACCGAGCTACACGACGAGGACTGGGACGAGGCGGCTCGCTCGCCACCTCATCACTTCCGTACCGGGATAGCCTCGTCGGTCAAAGGGAGGTCGGGGACTAGCTCAGCGTGCCGAGCCGAACTCCACCCGGAGCCCGGATAGCGCCGTGGTGGTGTCGACCACTTCGGCTCCGGCGCTGAGAGCGATTCAGCTAGGAAACGCGGTCACTTAGGTTCCCTCGGCGCGCTCCAGGCAAGAACCGGTGGATGAAGTAGGAGCTGGCCGTGGCGGCGAGGCCAGCCACGATGGCTGCGGCTCGGAGGGAGCCGGCCCCTTGCCCAGTGCGTGCAGAGTCCGCGACTCCGCGCAGAACGCCCCGTGGCAGCACTCGGCGCACGTAGTCGCGTTCGGATCCAAGCGCGGAGGCCGGACCGAGGAGCTGCCCAAGCAAAGCCTTTCCCTGTCCCTCGAGCCAGCAGCGGGCAACAAAATATCCGAACGTCGTGCGATCCTTAGGTACCCGGTGCTGAACCTTGGCGGCGGGCTCGTACACCCAGCGCGCATCGCCGTGCGACTGCGAGACCCTGATGCAAAAGTCCGTCTCCTCGCACGTGGAGAGTCGGGTGTGGCGCGCATCCGGAGAAGGGTCGAGCACCACATTCCCAAACCCCTCGCGGAAGCCAGCCACGGACGCCATGACTTGCCGACGTACGGACATATTGGTGCCGATTAAATTCCGTACGGGGCCAGCGACCACAGGTAGACCAGCGTACGAGCAACCAACCACCCAGTCAAACTCCTTGGGAAACCATACCGGCCGCGCGGACGGCCACTGGGGGCGCGCCTCGCCGCCTACGCCTACAACGTGATCGTCGAGGAACGGTTGAAGGAGTAACTCAAGCCAGTTCGGATCGGCTGTGGCGTCATCGTCCAGAAATGCCACGATATCTCCCACCGCTCTCTCCGACCCCGTATTTCGGGCTCCCGACGCACCGCGGCTGTGGGTATTCGGTATAACGAGTGCGTCTCGGAACGCTACCTCTGCCCTCCGCAGCAGTTCGGGGTTGTTGTCCACGACGAGAACTACCTCATCGGGTTGACGCGTCTGGGACAAAAGGGAACCAACGGCAGCGACGAGGTAGTCCCACCGAGCCTCGGTGAACGCACAAGTCACCGTCGAGACGGAGTACTCAGGTAGCGACAGTGTCATGGAGAACTCGAACCAGTCTACTGGAACCAAGTGGGGTGCTCGCCGGTCTAGCTATCCCGCCGGAACCTCTACCTCGAAGGCGGCCCGGGGTTCCGAGGAGGGCGCCAGTCACCGGAGTTGATATACTCCGGTGACTTTACGGTCGTCTAGGCGCGACTCGATCTCAAAAGCCTCTACAAACTCATGCCAGCTCAGACAAGCGGGTTGCGACGCCAGGCGCCGCGGAGGCATCTTTCGTCACGGGACGAGGTTACCAAGCCGTGCGCTTGCGCGAGATACTCAGATATTGGAGCTGGACGATTTTCGGCTGTCGGGCTCCTTCGCAACGGAGCCGATTCTGGCCAGCCGGCGAGGACAGCAACGATGCGGGGGATCCGGTGCTGAGCCAGATCGAACTCAAAGCTCCCTGCCGGTGCTTCGATGTTGATGTGGCCCTCGGCGTTCCTCGCATCGGGGCCGACGATGGGGCCTTGGGCTGGGTTCTCGTTCGGATTTTCACAGAGCCCATTGGAATCGTTCTGCTTCGCATACCCGAAGGCGGTCTCACAGCGAGGCAGGTGGCCGACGGGCTCGGCGAGTCGATTGGGTCCATTCTTGCTGCACGGGCACGTGAGTCCGGTACCGAGTGGCCCGGTCCGACTCCTGAAGCTCCTCTCATGCCTTTGTCGGAGCCAGCCTTCGTTGCTTCAAGAGGAGATATAGTCAGAAGTGCCGAGGACATCACGGTGGTCATCTGTACCCGGGAGCACCCCGACGGCCTGGACAGATGTCTGAAAAGCGTCATGCGGCAGCGGTTTCCGAAGTTCTCGGTCCTCGTGGTCGACAATGCGCCTCAGTCAACCGCCGCGTCCACAGTTGTTGCTCAGTTTTCGGGAGATCCAGTCAAGGTTGACTATGTGCTCGAGCCGCGTCCGGGACTAGCGAGGGCTCGTAATCGCGCGCTGGACTCGCTTCGAACCGGGATTGCCGCGTGGATAGACGATGACGAAGTGGCCGATCCCTTTTGGTTGGCGGAACTCTCGCGCGGATTCGCGAGCCACCCAGACGCGGCCGCTGTATCTGGGATCATGCTGCCCGCCGAACTGGAGACCCAGCCGCAGGTGTGGTTCGAGCAATATGGTGGCCACCATAAGCACCGAGGATTTACGCCGACCATGTTCTCGCCGGAGTCAGCGACGGAACAAAGTCCTTTGTACCCGCTTCCGCCCTTCGGGACAGGAGGGAATATGGCACTTAGACTCGACGCCGTGCACGAGATCGGCGGGTTTGTCACCTCCTTGGGCGCGGGGACATGGTCACTTGGTGGAGAAGACACTCGGATCTTTACAGAGCTACTTCTCGCAGGGAAGTCCGTCGTGTATCAGCCAACGGCAATCACTCACCATTACCACCGGCGAAGTAGACGCCAGCTACGGCGCCAGATGTACGGCTACGGGGTTGGATTGACAGCGTTCTACCTGGACGTACTCGTGTCGCGGCCCGCCTCGCTGGTGAGTCTGCTTCGACTGGCTCCTCATGTGATGCACGACGCGCGTGGCCCGACGAGTCTTCGCAGCGGCGACCTGCCACCAGATTTTCCGTCCGATCTGAGATGGGCGAATCGCTTGGGACTGCTGGCAGGACCGGGACGTTACGCGGCGGCGCGGATCAGTGGGCGCCGGCAAGCCCGCCGCGCCCGCCTCGGGGGTACTTCCCAGGTCCGGCGCGCCCCGCGATTCGGCGAGTGAAGCCGGCGACAGAAGTGGGATGCTGCAGATCCGAGGAAAAGCATGCCGCGGAGACGTGACTTTAGGAGGGAGTACGTCAGGCGTCTGGCGAAGGGGCTGAACCAAGGGCTGTCCCGGGGCCAGGCAAGGGGTCATCCGCGTCCCGGTGAGCCTGCCGCGTCGGAGGTGACGCGCGGTTTGCCCGGGGCCCACCTAGCACCGCGTAAAGGAAGCTCGAGGCGTGCTGCTCTCTGGGGGCGACTGCCAGGGGTCCTGCTTGGGGAAGCGGTGGGCGTGCTCATCATCGCGCTGGCGTTCGCCGCAAGTCGGGCGGGGGATTCGGTCGCGGGCCCGACGTACTGGGTGGGCCAAGCTGTACTCTACGCGATCCCGGCCGTCGTGCTGCTTTCCTCCCGGCCCGTGACCAAGCGAGAGGCTCTCGGTATCGCGCTGATGATTCCGATTGCCAGCTATGCGGTCACCGAGTCCTACAGTCCCTTGCAATTTCTGTTCTTAGATGAATTTGCCCATGTCCGCACTGCTCAGGCGATTCTGACTAGTCATCACCTTTTCAGCAGCAACCCCGCACTTCCAATAAGCCCGCAATACCCCGGGCTCGAGATAATAACCACCGCTGTCGCAACCGTAGCCCACCTCTCGATTTACGCGTCGGGGACAGTCGTGATTGGGGTTGCCCACGTAGCTCTCTGCTTAGGTATATTCTTCCTCATCCTAGAAGTGTGCGGTCGCCGCCGCGTAGCGGCACTCGCCGTGCTCGTGTATTCGGTTCAGCCTCATTTCCAGTTTTTTGACTCGTACTTTATCTACGAAGTCGCGGGGCTACCATTCGTGGTGGGCGCTCTGCTAGCCACAGTGAAAATGCTCAAAGAACCCAACTACGGCCGGAGCACCTGGTGGGCCATTGCCGCGTTCCTTTGCGCAGCTGTTGCGACAGTGACCCACCACGTAAGTAGCTACGTGCTGCTCGGGGGAATGCTTGCCATAGAGGTTGGCTTCCTGCTACTTCGGCGCGGGGCATGGCGCGACTGGCGCCTACCAATTCTCATTTGCTTTACAGCAGAGCTTATCGCGAGCTGGGACTTGGACGCCGCTCCCGGTACGATCGGCTATTTCCTACCCACGCTGCAGTCCCTCCTGAGCGGATTCGGAAAGAGTAGGAGTGGGATTAGCGTGGCGAGTCCGACGGGTCCTCTCCTCGACCTCGCTCTGGAGTACGTCGGTGTTCTGCTTCTGGCCGCGCTAGTGGGTGCCGGCGTCTGGCTTATCTGGAGACAAAGGAGGCGGAGTAGAGGGTCCCTGACAATCTCACTGGCGATTGGCTCGCTATCCCTGTTTGCTGCTCTAGCACTTCGGGTGGTGGGTCCAGAGGGTAGCGAGTTGTACGGTCGCGCTGCGACCTATTTCATGATTCCGGCGAGCTTTGCGGCAGCCGTAGCGCTGCGGGCTTACGGGCTCCCGAGTCACCTCACGAGTCGCTGGCAGATTTTCAAGAGTCGGAGGGTTACGGCGGCGGCAAACGTAGTGGTACTCGTACTGCTTGGGCTTGGGGGAGTTGCCGGCGGTTGGCCGCCGTTCTATGCTCGGCTTCCGGGGAAGTTTGAGGTGCAGGCCTGGGAGCGCTCCGTCGACCAGCACAATTTAGACTTGGCTACATGGACCGCCACGGAGCTGCCAGCGGACAATGGGTTCGCTTCGGACTTCGTCACCGCGAGCATACTTGCGTCACTCGGCGGGCAAGCCGCGCCTCCCAATGTCGCCAGCCTGTTCTTGGATAGTCATGTATCGGCATCTACCATCCGCCTCGTGGCGGAGCAGCGGGTGACATTTATTGCCGTTGATCTGCGGCTGGCTCAGGACGTTCCGGCAGATGGCTATTACTTTGTCAATGACCCACGACAAGGGGAGTACCGCTCCCCCATTCCCCTGAAGGACCTGACGAAGTTCTCTTCTATTCCAGGTGTCAGTAAGGTCTTTGACGACGGCACTATCGCCGTCTACGACGTTGTGGGGTCAGTGTACGATCCCCCGAAGGCGAAGCACAAGTGAACAGGCTTTCCCCGTCTCCGATGGTGACAGCGGTGTCGGCGATTGTCTGCAGCTCAATCTGCGCCACTGTTTCGCTAGCGGCCGTGAACATCGTCTTCGGTTGCGCGCTCGTGCTATATCTCCCTGGTGCGGCACTTGTAGCCGCCGCGCGAGCGGCTTCAGACAACGGCTCCAGGAGCGAGCAGCTTTGGTGGTCAGTCTTGGCAAGCGTCGGCATCACTATTCTGGGTGGGCTAATGCTGAACGAACTTGGCGGCCTCACGCGTATTCATTGGGTTATTTATCTCGGCGCCGTCACCATCGGAGCTTGCAGCGTCGCCTGGTGGAGATTGGGCCGGAACTGGAAGGTGTGGGGCCTCAATGTGCGCGTGAATAGGCTGGCCGTGACCTCGTACCGATCTATTCTGGTTACCCTGGTAGCGGTCCTCGTGGTCACAGCAGCGATCGGAGTCTCCGAGTTTAGTGCTGTGACGGCGAACCGAGAGGACTTTACTCAGTTGTGGCTTCTCCCATCTCCAGTGGCGGCCGGAGACTACGCTGGACACTTTGAGGTCGGAATTCAGAACCATGAAGGACGGACAGTAACTCTCGATGTGGTCGTACGCCTCGGGACCGGAGTACTTCTGGCGAAGAGGAGAGTTGAGCTCGCTGATGGGTCAAGTTGGAAGAAAGTCATGATCCGACCTAAGCGGCAAACCGTTACCGCTACCGTCGCGTTCGATACCAGTCCGGGGCACATCCTAAGCACGGTACGTTTGTCACGACCGTCCTGACATGCCACGTGCCGCGGAAGCATTGCCCCAGGGAGAGGGGACCAGGTCGGTCTCGATTGCGAGTCGAACGCCGTCTGGTTTTCGGCACGCGCCGGGGAGCCGGCAGCGATCCGAACAGGTCTGAGTTCATTATTAGACCTGAGGTTGGGGGAATCTCATCGGTACCGCCGGAGGTGTGCCCCCGGTCCGTTCTTAGACCCCTCGGGAGTCACTGATCGGGTCGCCGCCGTCGAGCGATCGCGAGGATCGGACTGGCCGCTCTCGGCGGACAAAGGGTTTGTCGGCTTGGAGCAACCCACACGGTGGGGTACTGCCGCGGTTGGCGATCACGCTCTATAAGAATGTGGGACGGCCGGGCGCCGCGGGCTTAGGATGTCCAGTTGATGCGTGGGTCGGGCGAGCTGTGAAGGGGGATTGATGTCAGAGCCGAGTCCGGGTCGCCGTCGGCCTGCTCGATGGTCAGTCGTCGTGGCAGGGATCCTAGGCCTAGCGCTCGCTGCCGGAATACTAGCAGAGTGGGCCGGTTCGCACTGGCCATTCGAGGGCCCGCCGGCAAGACCAGAGTTGGGCCTTTTCGTCGCTGGTGAACGCGTCAGTGACGTGACTGCGCTGGCAGACAAATTGGGGGTTACTGCTCAGATAATGACGGTCTATGCCTTTGGGCCGCGCTACACAACGTTCACGGGCCCGACTGCGACCCCCCTCCGTCTCCTCTTAGGGGTCGGTGCTGTCACGCCAGCTGAAGCTACCACCATCGGAGAAAGGTTGGTGGTTACTGGGCACGCGGATACGATTTTGCGCATCATGTGGGAGATGAACGGTAATTGGTTTCCGTGGGGAACCGAGGCGATGACTGCCGCGCATTACATTTCGGTCTACCGGGCGGCGGAACGGGCCTTTGCGGCAGTCCCTGGAAACCGGTTTCAGTTCGTCTGGAACGTCAACGTAGGAACGATCGAGCCTGGACGAACCGAATTTGATACCTATCCAGGTAACGCGTACGTGAGCAACATTGGGTTGGACTTCTACGACTACAATCGCGCGATCGGAGCCGGCGCCCCTGACCGCGCGGTTGCCCCTATTCTGGCTTTCGCCGCAGAACACCACCGGCCCACGTCGCTCGACGAGTGGGGACTGGACGGTCGGGATGATCCTACGTATATCGACTACGTCGCTCAACTTGTGCACAACCCCGGAGACCATGTGACGGTTCAGTCCTACTTCTCCGACGGACGGTCCAACATCCTGCGCTACCCCCGGGCGATGGCAGAATATACAAAGGACTTCAGCGTTGACTCCCCTGCAGGACACACCCGCACTAAGTTCTCCCAGTGAGTTTTTGCCAGCCTCGCGACGAAGTGGAGAGACTCTTCTGGTCGTGCGCTGGGCGCCACGGCTCACCTGGAGAAGTTGAGGCTTACTTGGGTGGGCAACCCGTCCGCGTCGTGGAGTCCCGGCGTCTGGGGCTATCAGATTCCGCGACTGCCTCTCGCGTTGAGTGCGTCAGTACTGGAGGCCGCCGTGTCTCGTCCCCAGCCGATTCGGTATGATCTGGCGTTCGAGGACGTCGCCATCGTGCGGCCAGGCAGGGTTGCACTCGAAGGAGCATGGCCGAAGGGTCGTCCATCTTTGTCCAGAGCCGGACTGCCGACCCCGGTTTCGGTGACCCGCCCGTCCTTCCCACGCCCCGCCCGCAAGCTACCACACTGCCCACCGTGATGTCCGGGTCCGGCATGGTCGCCAGTTACCGACTTAGGCAGGGCAGGGAAAGTTTGTAGTGGCCCCTCAGATCCCCCGCGGAGCCGTCTATCGGGTCCGTCACCCGAAGTGGGCACTGGAACGCCTCTACGCCGATACGCTGGCCCGCTCGAGTGGCTACATCTTGCTTACCACCCTTGTAACCGCTGTTCTGGGGTTCGGATATTGGGTGATTGCGGCAAGGGCTTATCCCTCCCCGTCAGTGGGTACCGCGGCTGTCAGCGTGTCTGTCATGACACTGGCGTCGTTGCTCTCTGGCCTAGGAACCACCGCGGCGCCGGTCCAACGGATTCCCGAACGACGGCGAGGTCGGGAGTGGAACGTGACCGTGACGGTCGGCGTCGTCGTGGGTGGGCTGGCCGGACTGGTTGCGGGAATGATCAGTTGGGCGGTCATGATCTCAATCTACCCCGGGGAGGGCCTCCGCAGTCCGCACTATGCCCTTGCGCTCGTCGCTGGAGTAGCCCTCACAAACTGCAGCATGGTGCTGGACAGTGTGTGGGTGGTCGAGCGGTCCGCTCAAATACGGCTCCTAACCAACACGGCACTAAGTGTCGTCAAGTTACCACTCCTGCTCCTGCCATTGCTTCACGCAGGCGGCGCCGTTGGAATTCAATTTGGGTGGACGGCCGGGGTCGCCGTTGCGGTGCTTTTGAGCTTGGTTCTCCTCGCCCGGAAGCGGCATTACCGGCTCGCCATCCGGGGTTTCTGGGCTGAGGCCAGAACGATGCGCCGTAGCCTTACCGGAAACTTCATCGTCAATGTCGGGACAAATGTACCAACGTACGCCGTACCAGTCGTAGTGGGTGCAGTTGTGACGGCGTCAAATACAGCCTACTTCTACTCGGCATGGAGAGTTGGATCACTCTTCTTTGTAGGGACGGCGGCCGTTACCACAGCGCTCTTCGCCGAAGGGTCCCGAGACCCTCGCGCGGCGATACGAAAAGCCGAACGGGCGATGCTCGTGGTAATTCCTATCCTACTCTTGGCGACCGGGATGCTAGCACTATTGGGACCGGCGACTCTGGTGGCATTCGGGTCGGAGTATCGTCAACACGGCTTCCCACTGCTTCTCTTTCTGATCGGCGCGACTATTCCCGACGCGCTGACAGCAGTCTACCGCACGGTACTGCGGCTCCAAGGTCGATACTTTCAAGCGTCATGCTTCATGTGGGGGCTAGCAGTCCTCCAGATAGGATTGACAGCTCTGTTGCTTCCGATCTGGGGAATCACGGGGGCCGGCGCTGCCTGGTTCTTCGCGGAAAGCGTGGGTGTGGTGTACTCCGCAATAGACCGACTGTGGGTTCGGTACCACCCCCGATCGTCCGGCGGAAAGGCTTCTGGCGCCAACGGGTAGAGCCGCCGCTAATCAGGCGCCGGTGCGCTCCGCGGGCGCCTGACTGCGACGAGGCGGTAAGATGGGTCGCCGGGTGGTGGGCAATCCCTCGGGGTCTGGGATGGCGGCGTAGACGTTCCCGGGCCGTGACCATCCAGGTCGGGATGCTGATCGACCTATGGCTCGGAGGATAGGGTGATCGGGAGCTTCGGCAGCCACAGGGGTGGCGCTGAGAAGACGGGATCAATCGTCGGTCAGGCGGGAAGCCCTCGGGCGCAACTTGGGCTCGTCGGCTCAAGGCGCTCAGAACGAAGGAGACCAACTCGGTGACCCGACGTTGTTTAGTCACGGGCGCTGCAGGCTTCATCGGATCGCACCTCACGCGGCAACTACTCGACTCTGGTTGGCTGGTGACCGGCATCGACGGGTTCACGGACAGCTATGATCCGGCGGAAAAGTTCGCACGGGCGGAACTGCTGCAGGCGATACCCGGATTCTCTTTCGTGTCCGGGGATATTCTCGACATTCCACTCGAAGATGTACTCTCCGAATCTGAAGTGGTATTCCACCTCGCTGGTCGTGCCGGAGTCCGGGCGAGCTTCGAATCAGAGAGCCGCTATGTTCACGACAATGTTGACGCGAGTCACCGCCTGCTCGAGGCATGCACCCGGGTGCCGGCGGTACGCCGGCTGGTCTATGCCTCCTCTTCTTCCGTGTACGGAAATGGCACGAGACCGTTCCGCGAGACTGGTGAAGTAGCACCAATCTCACCATATGGACGGACCAAACTAGCGGCTGAGCGAGAGCTTCTCGCCGTGACTGGCGGCACGTTGGAGACTGTCGCACTCCGGTACTTCACGGTTTATGGGCCGGGCCAGAGACCGGATATGGGACTGCGGTTGTTTGCAGAGGCGGCACTCGATGGTCGGCCCATTGTGCTATTCGGTGACGGGACGCAGAGTCGTGACTTCACCTTTGTGGACGACGTTGCTCGGGCAACCGTGTTGGCGGCGGATGCCCCGGTGAGCGGTCTGGTCGTCAACATAGGGGGGGGCACTATCGTGTCGCTCCTTGATGTATTCGATCTGCTGCGATCCTGGGTCGGCCCCTTGCAGATCGACGCGCAGCCAGTTGCTACAGGCGACGTCAGTCACACCGAAGCCGATCACTCCCGGGCGCGTGAGGCCCTCGGGTTCAGGGCGGCTGTGGAGTTCTCGGATGGCTATCGGCGTCAGGTCGATTCCTTGCGCGAACTGCGATCGAGGCAGGGACTGGCCTAGGTATCGGGATGGCAGGCGTCCAAGCATCAGGCTGCGGCTAGTCACTGAGTAGGATGCCACGAACCCAGGCCACGCCACACCAGGTCTCGGCGCCGCCGGGCGGACAGAAGACCGGGACCGAGTAGACTAGTCGGGCTCTGATATGGTGACAGTGCCCCCGGTGCTCGACCGGTTGCGGGCGTGGACGGCTCGAGAACTGCTGGCTCTTACGTCATTGGGTCCTCTCGCATTTGAGCGCCAGGCGCGTTACTTGGTCACGCAGCGTAAAGTCGGCCACTTCCGGAATCCGGTCACCTTCAGCGAGAAAGTCAACTGGCGCATTCTGAATGACCGTCGGGCTGTTCTCGTCGACACCTGTGACAAACTGAGAGCCAAGGAGAGAGCCGCGCGCCTGGGGATTGCAGTCCCAGAAACGATTTGGTTCGGCACGGATGTGAGTGAACTCAGCGGGGTTAATTTACCCGAGCGTTGGGTCCTTAAGCCGAACCACGGAAGCGGCTACGTTTATTTCGGGAACGGTGCGGTCACTGATGTGGCGCATCTGCGAGCAGCCACCCGGGGGTGGATGCGAACCTCGCTGGCATCTCGGAGCGGCGAGTGGGCGTACCTGCACGCTCGTCCCGCATTAGTTGTAGAGGAGAGACTGGGCCAAGACGATGAAGCACCGCCTGACTACAAATTTTTCATGTTCGACGGGAAGCCAGCAGCGATCTTCGTCGAGGTAGACCGAATATCCAACTGGTGCAGACGGATCTACACCCCGGATTGGAGTCCCCTCACGGTACGACTCGGATTGGCGGGTAAGATCCGTCCCCTCGCTCCGGTTGTGCCTGAGCCGCCGACCCTACCCGCGATGCTGGACGCTGCATCTGTCTTGGCACGTGACTTCGACTTCGTACGGGTAGACCTGTACAGCGAGCACGGCCAAGTGTATTTCGGAGAGTTGACGCCATATCCGGCTGGCGGATTGGCGCGGTTTTGGCCACGGAAATTCGACCTTGAGCTGGGGCGCCACTGGAATCTTCCCCGGCTGGACGATTCAGGGGAGGAGCTGCGGGACGACCGTGGTTAGCCGCATCCCCGCCCGAGTGGAGAGCGCAGTCATTGTTGGGGAACTTCGCGCCATCAGCCCACTCGGATCGGTTTCGAGTGTGCGGGCGTGCCAACCTCCGTGGAGGAGAGTGGAGCGTGGGGCAGGGCTGCGTACTGCGGAAAGGGTCACGGCGGCGACTCATGCGGAGGAGTTGAGTGGAGAATAGGGACTCCAAGCAGGGGCGTGTAGAGGTCCTGGTAGGCGTCGACGACGGACTGCAGATCGAGAGACCGGGCCCGTTCGGTGGCCGCCCTACCCAGATGCTCTCGGTAGTCCGGATCCGCCAATAGCGGAGACAGAGCCGCCACCAGATCTGCCGGCGTATTGGAAGCAGGGATCACTCCAGCGCCGTCCCCTAGGAGCTCGTCGCCCCCGGCTGAAACCGGGGCTACACATGCCAGGCCGCACGCCATCGCCTCAACGAGTGAGTTGGACATTCCCTCCCGCTGTGACGGTAGACAGAACACGTCGCTCGCTCGCAGGTAGGGAGCGACGTCCGCCACCACCCCGGTGAAGGTGACGCAGGTGTCAAGCGAACGCTCCCGGACGAATTGATGGAGCACTGGACCGAGGTCTGTGGCATGTCCGTGCGATCCCCCGACGACCAGCAGGTGGGTCGAGTAGCCGCCAGCTACGAGAGTGGCGAAAGCTACAAGGAGTTGATCGATCCCTTTGCGAGGTTCGAGGTGGCCTGTGAAGATGATCGTGGCATCTGCGGTGATCCCGATTTGATTCCTTGCCTCGGTTCGCTCTAAAAGTGACGCCGGCCTGAATCGCGCTGAGTCGGTGGGAACTGGGATGATCGAAGCAGGGGGGAGTCCACAGGCGATCAGTTCCTGACCCATGGCGGGGGTGAGTGCGACATGGAGAGTCCGACGCAAGAGACGGACTCGCATCCGACCTAAGATTCGGCCCCGCAGGAAGCGCTCAGGATCACCTCGAGTGGCCCAGCGCATGACCGTGCGATTCCTCAATCCGGCAGCCAACGCAGCCAAGGCATAATCCGGGTCCATGAAAGCTTGGACGACTCCGATCCGGCGTCCCGATCTGATTAGCCACCACCAGGTAGCGAATAGGTCCGACATCTTTGCGACCCTGCTGTGGCCAGGTCGTCCCACGCGGTGGATCGTCACACCATCGAGGACCTCCACCCGCTTCCACGCTCTGGAGAGCCGTCGCGTCAGAACCGTCACCTTCCACCCGCGGGCCACCAATTCCCGAGCTGCGGCGCGAGCCGCAGTGCTGGTTCCGCCCGTCGAGGGGTGGTAGTCAGTGAGGACATAGACGATCTCACTTTGATTCCTACGCTCCATCCGTGTCCGACTCCTTCACCCTGCGCGGCAAGCAGGCCCCAGCGCGGTCACGGGCATGGACTCTCTTATCTGAGCAGACCTGGGGGCAGTGATGCCGTGTCCTGGCAGGCGAAGCCAAGTGAATCCGGCATCTACACCATCGTGCGAGAGCTGGCCTGCGCCAATTCGGCGACTGATGAAGTGACCTCCCCGCGGGCGTCGCTCTGAGCGAGTTCGGGCACAGGCGAGGCAACGAGCTTGGGACCAGAGAGCCGCTCCCGGAGGATGACTCTCAGCACCCGGAACCCGTCTCGGATCGTGTGGAGCTTGCTATTGCCGTGAAGCCGGCGGAGTTCGTAACTTCCGACCTCCTGGACCTTCAGCTTAGACTTCGCCAATCGGACGTTGATGAGCGCCTCGACCTCAAATCCGTCCGAGTCCACAGACATGTGCGGCAGACAGTGGACCCAAAACGCATTTAGTCCGTAGCAGAGATCGGTGTACTTCTGTCGGTAGAGTAGATTCACGAGGCCAACCAGGGCGTTGTTCCCGATGCGTCTTAGCCAGGTGAGGTCCGCGCTTCCGCCGCCAATGGCGAATCGGGTGCCCTTCGCGAAGTCGGCCCCATCGAGGAGCACTGAAACGAAGCTTCCAATCTCTTGCGGGTTGGCTGAGCCGTCTGCGTCGAGCATCACGATGATCTCCCCGCGGCACGCAGCAAAGCCGGCAGCTAGCGCATTGCCCTTGCCGCGCCCGGGCTGGTGGACAATCGTCGCATTCGGAAAGAGGGAGCGAGTTACCTCTACCGTCGCGTCCAAGGAGCGGCCGTCGACCAGGACGACTTCGAAGATACTCGGCGGAAGCAGGAGCAAGACGTAGCGGAGGTTGGCCGCTTCGTTCAAAGCTGGGATCACGACGCTCACCCGCGGCGAATTGACCCGGCCGATCACGTTGATGGTGCCGGGACTGTCCCCCGAGTTCGCGTCGTGCAGATCGTCCTGAGAGTTAACCCGAGGAGAGACCGGTTCGGCGGCGGTCGCGGGTCCGCCGTCAGCCGAAGAGATCGTCATTGGGGGACGCCCGCTCTGGTCACGCCGAGCCCGCCCAGCCCGGAGTCCAAGTCCGCGCGACGGCTGTCGCGAGTTGACCGAATGTGCTCCAGCACCACTACTCTCCACCATGCCGTGAAGCCCATCACGGACCTTGGACATGCTCACTAAGCCGTGCAGATAGCACCTTCCTCCGGCGCCACTGTTCCGGCGACTGAAACCGACCGTTTCCGTCCCTGATCAAAGTGTGACGACGGGTCACGGGAGTGTCAAGGCAGTTCACGATCTTGTCACACGGAGTGACAGCCTGGTGGCGTTGTGGACAGCGCTCCCCTCTCCGGCTGCCGGAAGCCGCCGCTGGACGGGACGGTATTTCTTGGTCGCTAATACTCATCCTCGGTCAGCTGCCAGCGACTCGTATCCCCTCGTCCACCGATGTGCAGCCCCCCTCGCCCGCACCCTCACTCCCCAGCTACTACGACTTCTGGGCCACACACCACGGATTCTTTCAGTCAAGTGGTGTACGAAAAGTCATCGGGATGTCCTTGAACATCAGCTGGCTTCGGCCAGCACGGGGATGGTCGCGTCATCGGCAATGGGCACGCTGCGGGCCGCGGTGAGGGATTCCACACCGAGGTAGCGCCGGGCCACCGTCCACTTGAGCTCCTATGTCAAGTCCCTGCTGGTGCAGGCTGGCGAAGAAGTACAAAGATCAGGTTGGAGATGTGACGCTTGAGGCAGCGCATTGCCTCCTTCGAGGTCTTGCCTTCACTGCGCTTCCGCGCGAAGGAGGTGCGAGCCTCTGGCGCCAGTGCTCCTTGGGAAAGCCGGCGAATGCCAGCACCTCCTCGTCCGCTGCGGCCAGCATGGCCGCGGCCTCAGGGAAGCGGCGGGAGAGCTGCTCCACCACCCGTTGGTGCTGGGCCAGGACCTCCTGCTCGTCGGGCTGGGCAAAGATGGACCGCACCAGGGTCGCCACCATGGTCTGGGTGGACTTGGGCACCCGGGTCATCAGGTTGCGCAGGAAGTGCACCCGGCAGCGCTGCCAGGCGGCCCCCGGCAAAGTCGCCCCAATCGCTGCCTTCAGCCCCAGCTGGTCGTCGGAGACCACCAGCTGGACCCCGGTCAGCCCGCGGGCCACCAGAGAGCGCAGAAAACCCAGCCAGGCGGCCCCATCCTCGGCCGTGAAGACGTCCACCCCCAGCACCTCCCGGTGCCCGTCCGCGTTCACCCCAGTGGCCACCACCGTGGCCACGTTCACAATCCTTCCCCCCTCCCGGCAGCGTTGGGTGAGCGCGTCCAGCCACAGGTACGGGTATGGCCCTCCATCCAGCGGCCGAGAGCGGAACTCCTCCACCGTCTGGTCCAGACTTTTGGCCATTTCGGAGACCTGGGAGCTGGAGATGCGCTCGATCCCCAGCTGCTGCACCAGCCCCTCCACCCGTCTCGTCGAGACCCCGGCCAGATAGGCGTCCGCCACCACCGCCACCAACGCCTTCTCCGCTCGCCGCCTGGGCTCCAGCAGCCAGTTGGGGAAGTAACTCCCCTGGCGCAGCTTGGGGATGGCCAGGTCGATCGAGCCCACGCGGGTGTCCCAGTCCCTAACCCGGTACCCGTTGCGGGCGTTCACCCGCTCCGGAGTCCGCTCCCCGTACTCGGCTCGGCAGACCGTCTGGGCCTCAGCTCCCATCAGCTGCTCCACCACGCTCTGCAAAAGTTCCCGTAGCAGTTCCGGGTCCGCTCCCTCGAGCTGCTTGCGCATCCACGCCGAAGACTCCATGCTGGTACCGGCCATTGGGCTTCCCCTCAGGTGTTTGATCACTTCCTGAAGGATGCCTGATGGCTCTCTGCTTTCTGCAAGGCCCTCCGCCTGCGGGCCCTCATACACCACACCCCTGGACGCTAACGCCAAGTCCCGTGGGTTGGTGTAAGTGTGGGAGGAAGTTTGGAATAAAACCATCGGGCCGCAGCTGCCGTGGTCTGAGGACTGGCGAGGCGGTCTCGGTCGGCGCGGTACAAGATCACTTCCAAATTGTCCCGTCGGTCCTACTTGGCGCTGGGCGCGCATACTGAAGCTGGTGGGGAAGCGAGAGGGTCTGGGAAGCACATGACAGGGCATCTGCGTCGCTGGGTCCTGGTGCCCACCACACTTGCGGCCGTTCTGATCGCTTTGGCCGCCTCTGGAGGCGGCACTCTGCTACCAGCAAGTGCCCAGCGTCTGGGGTCGGTCGCCTCGCCTTCGACGGTGAACTCTCCGCCGTCCATGGTTGGGGAAGGCAGCCGGATCGGGCCAGCAATCTTGGATCTGACCGGGTTGCACCCGTGGCCAGAGGTTTCCGGGAGCGCTCCGACGACCGATCCATCGAGCGCAAGGACCGCAACCGAACCACCCTCAGTCACAAACAGCACTGACACCAGCACCAACGTTGGCAGCGCGTACACCGCGCTTTCGCCGCACCGTCTGGTCGACACTCGTCCGGGCAGTGGATCACCCTACGAGGGCAACACGCTCCAGTCCAATTCGACGCTTGTGATCACCGTGACCGGGGTCGACGGAGTTCCCGCCGACGCCACTGCGGTCTCCCTCAACGTGACCGTCGTCGATGGCACCGCGCCAAGCTTCCTTCAGCTCTACCCAGTCGGAGCCAGCCATCCAGCGGTATCCAACCTCAACTGGAGTCCCGGACAGACCATTCCGAACCTGGTGATCGTTCCAGTGGGTACCGGTGGCCGGGTCAACATCTACAACAACACTGGCCGCGTCGACGTAATCGCTGACTTGGAGGGTTACTTCGCGCCCGTAACAGGAGGCAGTACCGCCGGCAGCTACGTCGCTCTCAGCCCGGCCCGGATCACCGACACCCGCTATGAGAGCGGGTACCCCAATTCCGGCGACACCCTCGGGCCGGGCGGTAGCCTGAACGTTCAGGTGACTGGCGCTGGCGAGGTGCCAGGCGGCACCAGCGACGTGGAGGCAGCCCTCCTCAACGTCACGGTGGTGGACACGACCGCCGTTAGCTACCTGACTGTCTACCCGGAGGGCGGGAGCGTGCCGCTTGCCTCGAATCTCAACTGGGCCGCAGGTGAGACGGTGCCTAATCGGGTCGTGGTGCCGATCAATTCCTCAAACGGCGAGATCACCGTCTTCAACGCGGTCGGACGCACCGACGTGTTGGTCGATGTGGATGGCTATTTCACCAAAGGCACTGCACAGGCGGGTGCCAGCCTGTACACTCCGATCAGCCCGCAGCGCCTGGTCGACACCCGCGCGGGAAGTGGCGAATTTGGATCGGGCCAGACCCTCGGGCCGGATGCGACCCTTCCCGAACCGCTGGCTTCTCTCGGCAGCTTGGGGTCCGACGTCACCGCCGTGGTATCCAACGTCACCGTAACCGACACCACCGCGGCAAGCTTTTTGACGGTATATCCCGGCCCGACCTTTCCCGGCGCCTCGGATCTGAACTGGGCGGCAGGCCACACCGTGGCCAACCTGGCAGTGGCGACTGTGAGTTCGACTGGAAGCGTCAGCTTCTTCAACGATGTGGGACGCGCCGACGTCATCGCGGACGTCTTCGGCTACTTCAGTATCACCGCAACCCTCGATGGCGCCGGATGCGGTCCGTCGGGGAACTGGTCTGGCTATATTGAAGGTAATGGCCCCAACACGAGCGTGACCGGAACATTCTCGGTGCCGTCGCTCTACGCGGGTGACCCTGACGGTTCAAACATGTCGCAATGGGTTGGACTCGACGGGTGGGAATCCGACACTCAACTCATTCAATCTGGGATTGATGAGGTTCCAAACTCCACTATGCCTGGGTATTTCTCCATCGTTCCCTGGTGGGAGATCTTGCCGGCCGCAGAGACACCGATCACCACCTTGGCGACGCTGGTTGCCGCCGGCGATAGCATCACGATTGCCATCAGTCAAGTCAGTGGTTCGACTTGGGAAATCAGCTTCACCGACAACACAAGTGGGGATAATTTCACTACCGATCAAACCTATACGGGTTCGGGGACCACGGCTGATTGGATCGTCGAGGCACCTCTTTCCGGCGGGACGCAGACTTCGCTCGCGGACTACACGCCGACTGGGTTCACTGGTATTGGTGCCCGAGGCTCCGACACGGCAGACGAAGCCGTGTTCATGGCCCAGGGCATGCCCGCAGTGACCGTCTCCGTGCCCTCGGGGGTAGGGGAGGGCGGTTCGAGCTTCAACGTGGCGTACGGCGGCACGATCCCGTACCCCCCGCCCTAACAGGTCGGGAGGCCCCAGGGCAGATCCTGAAGCTCTAATCAAGGAGGCGGTACAGGCCGAACGAACGTCAATTCCTGCCCGGCCACCGATAGTTGAGCATGATCCTCTAGTTCTCCTCGGAACAGCAGTTGAGCCCCCACCACGGCGACCGGGTCGGTCCGGAGTGATGTCTGCTTGCCGTGAACTAGCGACCGATCTGGGACGTGGCCCTCAAAGACGCGACTGTGGACCAAATGGGCATGAGAACCGAGATCCGCTGTCAAGCTGAGAAGCCAACCGCACCTCTATTGGATCTGATCTTGGCCGGGTGCGCTGTTGGGGCACCAGCACACCACGCACCTCCCGCGCCGACGACAGTAGCGCCTTAGCCTGGATCCACCGGTAAGAGAGGGGTAGGGGGAGGTCCACAGACAAAGAAAAGGCACTCGGTGCTGGGATAATTGGTGGTGTTAGAACGCCAACGAGCCGCAGCAGAGGAGCACCTTTTCGATGCA
>JBOHUG010000068.1:0-40643 GCA_050734135.1 Candidatus Dormibacteria bacterium | reverse complement strand
GCCCACCCCCCTCCCGGCACAGCAGGTTGGACTCCGGGACCCGGCATTCGGCGAAGTTCAGCTCTCGGGTGTCGCTGGCGTGCCACCCCAGCTTGCGGTAGGGGGCGGCCACCTGGTAACCGGGTGTCCCCCGCTCCACCAGGATGGCGCTGATCCGCTTGCGCCCGTCTTCCTCCGCCGTGATCGCGGTCAGGGTCACTCCGGCGCTTATCTCGGTGCCGGAGTTAGTGATGAAGCACTTGGAGCCGTCGATCACCCACTCAGCTCCTTCCCGCCGGGCCCGGGTCTTGGTCCCGCCCGCATCGGAGCCTGCCTCGGGCTCGGTCAGACCAAAGGCCCAGAGCTTGGTTCCGGCGCAGAGCTCAGGCAGGCAGCGCCTCTTCTGCTCCTCGGTACCGAAGTAATAGATGGGCGAGATTCCCAGCGAAACCGCCGCCTCCAGAGTGATCGCGAGGGATGCGTCCGCGCGGGAAATCTCCTCCAAGGCCAACAGATAGCTGATGAAGTCAGCGCCGGTGCCCCCCACCGACTCCGGGAAGGGCAGCCCGAAGAGGCCCAGCGCCGCCATTTGGGCGACGACCGGGTACGGGAACTCCCCTTTCTGGTCCCACTCCGCCGCTTGGGGGGCCACGACCTCCCTCGCGAATTCTCGAGAGACGTCTCGGATGGCCTGCTGTTCGGGACTTAGCTCGAAGCTCAGCCCCATGGCGACTAGGAGCGGAGAGCGGCGCCCAGCCGCTCCCGAACCAGCCCCACGATCTGCTCGATGGTGTCGGCGACCTCAACGCCCGCCTGCTGAAGCGCGGCGACCTTGGAGGCGGGGCTACCGGTTGTCCCGCTGATGATGGCCCCGGCATGGCCCATTCGCTTCCCCGGGGGAGCGCTGCGACCGCTGATGAAACCTACCACCGGCTTGGGATAGCCCTTTCCGATCAGCTCGGCGGCCCTCTCCTCGTCGGAGCCACCGATCTCGCCGGCCAGCACCACCAGATCTGTATCGGGATCCTCGGCGAAGAGCTGAATCACGTCGGAGAAGCTCAACCCCAAAACCGGATCGCCGCCGATGCCGACCGAGGTCGACTGCCCATATCCCTCCCGGGCCAAGGCTTGGATGATCTCGTAGGTGAGGGTGCCAGAGCGGGAGACCACTCCCACCAGGCCCGGATTGGCGATGTGGTTGGGGATGATCCCCACTTTGGCCCGCTCGCCGGGAGACATCAGCCCGGGACAGTTGGGACCGATCAGCTTGGTGCCATACCTCTCGAGGAAGGCCCGCGCTCGGACCATGTCGTTCACCGGGATCAGCTCGGTGATACAGACCACCAGGGGAATTCCGGCAGCGGCTGATTCCATGATCGCGTCGGCGGCGAAGGCGGGCGGCACGAAAACCCCCGCGGTGTCGGCCCCGGTCGCCGCGACCGACTCCGCCACAGTGTCGAACACCGGCAGACCCAGGTGCTGGCTGCCCCCTTTGCCGGGGGAGACGCCAGCCACCACGTGAGTCCCGAAGTCGAGCATCTGCTGGGTGTGAAAGGATCCCTCGCTGCCAGTCATGCCCTGGACCACGACCTTTGAGCCGCGATTGAGGAGGATGCTCAACTCAGTTGTCCCCGGGAGCGCCGATCAGCTCGACGATCTTGCGGGCGGCCTCGGGGGCGGAGACCGCCGGGGTGATCCCGGCCGCCTCCAACAACTGGCGTCCCTCCTCTTCTCGAGTGCCGGTCATCCGCACCACCAACGGCAGGGTCATCCTCAGTTCGTCACGAGCGCTGATCAGGCCCCTGGCCACTTCGTCGCCCCGGGTGATCCCTCCGAAGATGTTGACGAAGACCCCCTTTACGGCAGGGTCCAGGAGCACCATCTCCAACGCCTGCTTCACGACCCCTGCCTTCGCTCCCCCGCCGATGTCCAGGAAGTTGGCCGCCGAGCCGCCGTGCTGCTTGACCAGATCGAGGGTGTTCATGACCAGACCCGCCCCGTTCCCGATGATCCCCACGCTCCCGCCCAGGTGGACGTAGGTGAGCCCGCGCCGGCGCGCCTCGACCTCGAGCGGGTCCTGGCCGCTGGTGGCAGCCGCAGCGTCGGGGCCCAGCTGGCGCACCAGATCATGGTGGCGAAACTCGGCATTCTCATCGATCTCGATCTTGGCATCGCCGGCAATCACTTGGCCAGATTTGGTCACCACCAGGGGATTGATCTCACAGAGGCTGGCATCGAGCTCCTGTGCCAGCTGAAACAGGTGCTGTACCACCGGGACCAGCCCGGCCAGATAGCGCCCCCTCGGCAGGGTCTCATCCCCCCCGACCGCCGCCAGCGCGCGCACCGTCAGCGCCCGGATCTCGAACGGCTGCGGGCCGGCGAAGGGGTCGGGCCAGAGTTTGGCGATCTTCTCGGGCGCGTGCTCTGCCACCTCTTCGATCTCCATCCCGCCGGCGAACGAGAGGATCACCACCATGGAGCGCCGATCGCGGTCTACGGTGACTCCCAGATAGATCTCCTTGGCGATCTCCAGGGCCTCCTCGCAGAGGACGGAGGGGACACTGTAGCCGCGAACCTCCATCCCCAGGATGGCGGCGGCCGCATCGTGGGCCTCGGCCGGAGTCTTGGCCAACTTGACGCCGCCGGCCTTGCCCCTCCCCCCGATCGGCACCTGCGCCTTGATCACGACTGGGCCCAGCTCCCGGGCCGCCTGCTCAGCCTCCCGAGGCGAGCGGGCGACTCGACCGGTAGGGCACTCGATGCCCACGCTGCGAAGTCGCGCTTTGGCCTGATGCTCAAGTAGCTTCACCGGCACCTCCCTTGGGCCGGCGCTACCGGCCGCCGCCTCGTCGCTTCCAGTTTAGGTCTCCCCTGTTGGCGTTACCTTCGAGGTGCCCCGGTCCCACCTAGTATCGGGTTGGGACGCTAGTGCATCAGGGCATGTCCCCAGCGGGCATCTGAAGCAGCAGACTGGCTAGCTCAACGCCTACGGCACCAGGATCAGGCGCAGGAGCTTACGTTGCTCCTAGCTCAGGCGCAGGCTCCGACTCTATGACCTTGATCCAAACTGCGACATCAATTCACTTGTGTCTCGCAACGCTACCCGACGGACAGCTCGCGCTCCCACCAGCAAGTCCGCCCGAGAGATGCTATCCCCGACATTGACACGGGTACTACTCTGACCAGGGCCTCGGCCCCGCAAAAATGTCCATCATTGTCACCGATCACGATTGAAATTCAGGTCAGCGGATCGTGGAGGCGATCAGACTAAGAGGCAAGCAAAAGTCGTCTCGAGTACGGTGGGAGTCAGCAGTACTTGGCAGAGCCGCAGAGGTTCGGAATCTCGTAGTTCTGCCAACCGAGGCGGTTCAGCCCACACCGCCAAAGGCCCCCCGGCCATTCATGCTGACGCAAGCCGAACCAGCAGCCGTCGGCCGGGGTCTGATCTCTCTGCTCGGGTTGACTTTTCTTCGCACACACAGCTAGCAGAACCAGAACGTATCACTCAAGGCGACGCAGCTCCTGGCGCGTCAATCGGCCTCGTTCAAAGTGGTATGTTGCCGTGCCGGCGACGGGGCGCTTCCACCCGCTTGGTGTTGGCCATCCGTAAGGCGGAGATCAGCGCCGATCGCGTGTGCCGAGGCTCGATGACGTCGTCGATGTAGCCGCGTTCCGCAGCTTGATAGGGATTGGCGAACTGCTCGCGGTAGGATGCGATCACCGCTGCCCGGTCGACCTGGGGCTGACCCCGGCGCGGTCGTCCGAGGAACTGGACCGCACCCTCGGCGCCCATCACTGCGATCTCAGCCGAGGGCCAGGCCACGTTGTAGTCGGCCCCGAGATGTTTGCTGCACATCACGTCGTAAGCTCCACCGTAGGCCTTGCGGGTGATAACCGTGAGCTTCGGTACGGTGGCTTCGGCAAATGCGTAAAGCAGCTTGGCACCATGACGAATGATTCCGCCGTACTCCTGCTCGGTCCCGGGAAGGAAGCCGGGCACGTCTACGAAGGTTACCAGAGGAATGTTGAAAGCATCACAAAAGCGGACAAATCGTGCCCCTTTGACAGATGCATTGATGTCTAGTGCCCCAGCCAAGTGCCGGGGCTGGTTGGCGACCATCCCAACGCTGTGGCCATCCAAACGCGCCAGTCCAATCACCAGGTTGGGCGCGAACAGTGGCTGCACCTCCAGAAAATTACCGTCGTCCACCACCCGGGCGATAACCTCCCGAATGTCGTAGGGAATGTTCTGGCTTTCGGGGATGATCTCCTGCAGCTCAACATCGGCGCGCTCGCCGGGATCTGTCGTCGCCACCACCGGGGGCGCCTCCCAACTGTTCTGGGGCAAGTAGGTCAGCAGCTCTCGCACCTGCGCAAACGCCTGGTCCTCGCTCGCCGCCTCGAAATGGGCCACGCCACTGCGCTGGGAGTGAATGTCAGCGCCACCCAATTGTTCCTGGTCAACCTCTTCTCCAGTCGTCACCCGCACCACATCGGGACCGGTGATGAACATGTAGCCAACCTGGCGCACCATGAAGGTGAAATCCGTGATCGCCGGCGAGTAGACCGCGCCTCCGGTGCAGGGACCGGCGATGATCGACAGTTGCGGGACCACGCCGCTGGCCCGCACATTGCGGTAGAAGATGTCAGCGTAGCCGGCGAGTGCCACAACCCCCTCCTGGATGCGGGCGCCGGCGCTGTCATTGATGCCGATCACCGGCGTCCCGGTGCGCTCTGCCAGGTCCATGACCTTGCACACTTTCTCGGCGAACGCCTCGCCCAAGGATCCCCCCATGAAGGAGGCGTCGTGGGAGAAGATGAACACCTGTCGACCCCCAATCAGGCCGTAACCCGTGACAACACCGTCGCCCAGAGCCCTCCGCTCGGCCATGTCGAATTGGGTGGAGCGGTGGGTCACAAAGGCGTCGAGCTCCACGAAGCTGCCCCGATCGAGCAGGCGGCGGATGCGCTCCCGAGCGGTCAACTTGCCCTTGGCGCGCTGGATGCGCTCCGGCTCACCGTCTCGGTGAACCGCGTCGTGGCGGCGTTTGCGGAGCTGGTTGATCAGCCGCTCGTTGGCGCTGGGAGCACTCGTTGGTCGCCGTCCGGTTTTGGCCGACCGCAACGGCTCGCTCTCGGCACCCTCCCCTGCCGTGCGCGGCTTCGGTTTGGACACGCCGCCATCTTCGCCGATCCGTCTGCGACAGATCGGGCGCTGGAAGCGACCGCCTTCCGGACCCGATGCCCGTGACCTCCACCGGCGGGGCCGGGCGCGGAGGTGAGCCGGCCCCGCCCTCGCTGGGACACCCTCCCCGCAACGGCTGGCACTGGACCGAGTGGGCGGCCGAAGGCCTGGGGACCGGAATCCTGGCTCTCGGTGGTCTCAGCGCTGTCTGCCTGGACTTCGGGTCGGGCTCGCCCATGGTTCACCTGGTGCCCTCCAGCTCGCTCCGCCTACTGATCACCGGCCTGCTCTTCGCTGGGACCGGCAGCCTGGTGGCGGTCTCGCCACTGGGGCGGCTCAGCGGCGCCCACCTGAACCCGGCCGTGACCCTGGCCTTCTGGACCAGTGGCCACGTTTCCCGATCAGATCTGCTCGGTTACTGGGCGTCCCAGATTCTCGGAGCGCTGGTGGGGGTGGCGGCCCTCCGCTTGGCCTGGGGTCAAGTGGCAGTTCGCCTCCAGGATGGGCGCACCACCCCCCATGCGGGAGTGACCCCCGCGGCGGCGGTGGGGATCGAAGCCCTGCTGACCGGGGTGCTGATCCTGGCCATCTTCACCTGCACTTCTTCGGCGAAGACGGCCCGTTGGACTCCACTCGGGCTCTGGATCGTGATCGGGCTGCTGGTCTGGCGCGGGGCACCCTACACGGACTGCAGTATGAATCCAGCCAGAAGTCTGGGGCCGGCCGTGATCTCTGCCGACTTCTCCTCTCTCTGGATCTATCTGGTGGGACCACCTCTGGGCGCGCTGGTCACGGCCTGGCTATTTGTCAAGGCACCACTGGGATGGCGTCCGGTGACCGCCAAGCTCTATCACGACGCCGCCTACCCCAGCGTTCTCGGTACCTCCCTCCAGGTGCGCCCGCGACACGGACCGACTCACTGAGCCAAAGCGAGTCCAGTCAGCCGGAGGGGCGGGGTTGGAAGATCCCGAACACCGCCCGGAGACGGTTGCAGATCTCCCCAAGGGTGGCCCCGGCCACCAGAGCGTCGCGCATCACCGGGAGCAGGTTCACCGTACCTCGAGCGCCCTCCTCTACTCTCACCAGGGACGCCTCTGTGGCGGTAGCGTCGCGCTGCTGGCGGTGTTGCTGCAGGCGTTCCCTCTGGCCCCGTTCCAGAGCAGGGTCCACCTTGAGGATCGGTACCTCGACTGGCAACTCATCCTGGAAGCGGTTGACCCCGACAATGACCCGCTCGCCGCTCTCGACCAATTGCTGATGGCGGTAGGCGGAGTCCTGGATCCGCTGCTGATAGAAGCCCTGCTCGATGGCGGCCACCGCCCCCCCGTGGTCGTCTACCTCTTGAATCAGCGCCGAGGCCGCTTCCACCAGCTGCTGGGTGAGCCGCTCCAGGAAGTGGGAGCCCCCCAGAGGATCGGTGACCCGCGCCACCCCGGACTCGAACGCCAGCAACTGCTGGGTCCGCAGTGCCAGGCTGGCCGCCTGCTCGGACGGCAGGGCCAGGGCCTCGTCGAAGGAGTTGGTGTGCAGCGACTGCGCCCCACCCAGCACCGCCGCCAGCGCCTGAAGTGAGACCCGGACCACGTTGTTGAGCGGCTGCTGGGCGGTCAGCGTCGCACCGCCGGTCTGGGCGTGGAACCGAAGCTGAGTGCTGCGCCCGTCGGTGGCGCCGAAGCGCTCCTGCATGATCCCGGCCCAGAGCGTCCGGGCGGCCCGAAACTTGGCCACCTCCTCGAAGAAGTCGTTGCCGACGTTGAAAAAGAAGCTGAGCTGGGGAGCAAACTCCTCCAGCTTCAGTCCGGCACCTAGGGCCGCCTCGACGTAGGCGATCCCATCGCTGAGGGCGAAGGCGAGTTCCTGGGGGGCCGTGGCCCCGGCCTCCCGCATGTGGTAGCCGGAGATCGAGATCGGATGCCAGCGCGGCAATTGGTCGTGGCAGTAGGTAAACGTGTCGGTGACCAGGCGCATGCTCTCTCGGGGCGGAAAGATGTAGGTGCCTCGGGCCACGTACTCCTTCAGGATGTCGTTCTGGATCGTGCCGCCGAGCAGGGACGGGGCGACCCCCTCTGCTTCCCCGGCCAGCTGGTACATCAGGAGCAGCAGGCTGGCCGGGGCGTTGATGGTCATTGAGGTTGTGACCTGGTCGAGTGGCAGTCCCCGGCAGAGTGTCCTCATGTCGTCCAGGGTGTCGATCGCGACCCCCACCCGCCCGACCTCCCCGGCCGCCTCGGGCGCATCTGAGTCGTACCCCATCTGGGTTGGCAGGTCGAAGGCGACCGAGAGGCCGGTCTGGCCGCGATCGAGCAGGTAGTGGAAGCGCTCGTTAGTGGCCGAGGCGGAGCCGAAGCCCGCGTATTGGCGCATCGTCCAGAGCCGCCTCTGGTATCCCTCCCGACGGAGCCCTCTGGTGTAGGGGTGATCTCCGGGCGGCGGCGGCTCCGCGGCTCCGGCTCCGTACCAGAACTCGAGCGGCAGCTGGGACTCGGTCTCGTCGGGTCCTGGGAACGCCTCGTCGGAGCTCAACTCGGCCCATCCTGGAGCTGGCAAAGCTCAGTCAGCACCCCACCTGCGGATCTCGGGTGAACGAACGCAACCAGCCGCCCCCTTGCGCCCCGACGGGGCTGTTCATCGATCAGCTCGGCGCCCCGTGCCCGCCAGGCGGCGAGCTCGCCCTGGATGTCGGACACCAGGTAGGCGAGATGGTGCAGACCGGGACCTCGCCGGTCGAGGAAGCGAGCCACCGACGAATCCGGTCTGCTGCTGCCGAGCAGCTCAAGGCTAGAGGCACCAACATCAAAGAACACGGCGATGACGCCGTCCTGAGGGACCTCCTCACGATGGCCCGGGGCCACGCCCAGCAGCCGCCGGTAGAAGTCCACCGAGGCGTCGAGATCAGCGACGGCGACGCCGACGTGGTCGATCGCGGCCGGGCCAAAATCCGCCGCCACTGCTCGATTATGACGAGGTGAGCCGGGCTGCTCCAGTTCAGGCAGGGGCCGAAGCTTCGTTCCCGACCGGGAGGAAGTCCAGCCCCATCGACTCCGCCACCAGCACCGCGATGTCACAGCTCTCCAGCGCCGCACCCTGGGAGCTGATCCCTTCGGTGAACATGGTGGCGCAGAAGGGGCAGGCGACCGCCGCGGTCTTGGCCCCAGTTGCCTCCGCCTGGTTGACGCGCACTCGGTTGATCCGGGGACCACGGCTCTCCTCCATGAAGAGCCGGCCGCCTCCGGCACCGCAGCACATGGCCTCATTGCGAGTCCGCTTCATCTCCACCAGACGGGCTCCGGGGATAGCTTCCAGGACCCGCCGGGGGGCGTCGTATTCACCGTTCCACCGACCCAGGTAGCAGGGATCGTGGTAGGTGAGCTCTCCAGTTGGGAGCGGCTTCTTGAGCTGGATTCGACCTTGGTCCAGGAGCTGCGCCAGCAGCTGGGTGTGGTGGATCACCTCGTAGTTGCCACCCAGATCCGGGTACTCCCGAGCCATCGTGTTGAAGCAGTGGGGACAGCTGGCGATCACTTTGCGGACCCTCCGTGCGGAGAGCTTCTCGACCACTTGCTGGGCCTGGGTCTGGAACAGATACTCGTTCCCCAGTCGGCGGGCCGGGTCCCCGTTGCAGACCTCCTCCTGGCCCAGAATGGCGAAGCTCACCTCGGCCGCTTTGAGAATCGCCACGGTGGCCCGGGCGATCGGCCAGTTGGACTCGTCGAAGGCGGTGGCGCAACCGACCCAGTAGAGGTACTCGGCATCCGGTTTGTCGGAGAGCAGGGGCACCTCGAGCCCGACCGCCCACCTCATTCGAGAGTCGGCTGGCATCCCGAAGGGATTGCCTCGCTGCTCCAGGGACTCCAGGGCGGTACGGGCCTCCTTGGGCAGCCTTGACTCCTCCAGCACCAGGCTACGCCGCATCTCGACTATCGCCGGGACATGCTCGATCAACACTGGGCATTCCTCGACGCAGGCCCCACAGGTGGTGCAGGACCAGAGGGTCTCCTCCAGCACGCTCCAGTCCAGCAACTGGCCGTCCTGGGGGGCCTCCGTCGCCGCTTCCCCAGCTGCCTCGTCTGTCCAGTAGCTGGGCGGTGGCGCCTCTCCTCTGGCTTTGGCGTACCAGCCGTCGCGGAGGTCGGTGATGAAGAGCTTGGGCGAGAGCGGTTTTCCGGTATTGAAGGCGGGACAGTGGCTCTGGCAGCGGCCGCACTCGGTGCAGGTGGCGAGGTCCAACTCCTGTTTCCAGGTGAGTTGGTCCACTTTGGCAAGTCCGAAGTGCTCCGCCTGCTCGATGTCCAAGGTAGGCAGATGCCGACCGGCCGGCTCTAGGCTGCGGAAGAAGACGTTGGGGACCGAGGTGAGGATGTGCAGGTGCTTGCTGTGGGCCAGGTAGACAGCGAAGCTGGCGATCAGGAGCAGGTGGGCCCAGAGGAAGAGCTCGTGCCAGGCCCAGACCGCCTGCCCGTGGTCCCCTCGGAAGAGCTGGGACACGGCGTCCGAGACGGGCCGCAGATTGACCAGCTGGTCAGCCCCGGCCGCGATCTGGGTCGCGTAGATACCGAGTTGGGTCACGATCACGAGAGCGATCAGCACCAGGATGATGGTGGCGTCCTTCTGGTGGCTGCCCTGGAAGCGCTGGGGCCGCAGCAGATAGCGGTTGAGCGCTGCCAGGGCCAGCCCGGTCAGCACGGCCACCGCCAGCAGGTCCTGGGCGAAGGCGACCGGACCCCACCACAGCTGCTGCTCCAAGTTCAAAGGGGGGACCAGCGCTTCCAGCCCGGCCTCCAGGATCTCCAGATTGAGAATCACGAAGCCCCAGAAGATCAGGAAATGAGCTACCCCACTGAGTGGCCAGCGCAGCAGCCGGCGCTGCCCCAGAGCGAAGACCACGACGCCCCAGATCCGCTCCGGCAGATGGTCCCAGCGGGGATCAGGCTGGGCCGTGCGGAGCGACCGCCAGAGTGGTCCCAGCCGCCGCATAAAG
Source organism: Candidatus Dormibacteria bacterium (assembly GCA_050734135.1). Lineage (GTDB taxonomy): Bacteria > Chloroflexota > Dormibacteria > Aeolococcales > Bog-877 > Bog-877. The sequence continues at coordinate 30,501 of JBOHUG010000068.1, read as the reverse complement.
AGGTATCCGGTCGCTCCGATCAATAGAACTAGAGAGACCGGGTTGAGCCAGATCACGGGGGGTCAAATCCAACCGCGACCAAAAAGAACCCCAACCCCATCACCAAAACCAGTATGGCGATCGCCCAAAACCAACCAGGCTCCTCTAACCAGAAGGGGCCCTTGCGCTGACGGGCCCCGCCCACCGAGCGGTTCTGGTCTGGCGACGAATCTCGCGAATCGCGCGGTGGGGCAGCGCTCACGGCTGCGATGGTAGAGGACCCTCAGGATCAGGCGTGGCTTTGCCTAGTGACCCGACCAGCGCGGGCGGCGCTTCTCCATGAAGGCGGCAATCCCCTCGCTGGCGTCCCCTGTCCTGAAGGCGCCGTCGAACTCATCCAACTCGACCGCCAAACCAGCTGCCAGCGGCTGGTCGAGGCCCCCGCTGACCGCCCGTTTGATGGCAGCTATCGCCAGCGGTGCCTGCTCGGCCAGCTTCGCCGCCAGGGCCTGGGCGCCGGCACGGAGCTGCTCCGGTGCCACGACCCTGTTGACCAGCCCAAGTTCCAGAGCTCGGGAGGCATCGATCTGTTCCCCGGTGAGCAGGAGCTCCAGAGCTTGTCCCCGGCCAACCAGCCGGGGCAGCCGCTGGGTCCCGCCCCAGCCGGGGATGATCCCGAGCAGAATCTCCGGCTGGCCCAGCTTGGCGGTGGCGCTGGCGAGCCGAATGTCGCAGGCCATGGCCAGCTCCAGCCCGCCACCCAGGGCGAAGCCATTGATGGCGGCCACGATCGGATAGCGCTGCCGCTCCATCTCCAGCGTCAGCCGCTGGCCGTCGGCGATCTTGGCCCGCGTCCCATCCGGCCCCAGGCTCGTGAATTCGCCGATGTCGGCTCCCGCCACGAAGAACTTCTCTCCCTGGCCAGTGACCACCGCGGCCCCCAGCGACGGATCCTGGGCCACCTCGGCGAACGCGGATCGCAACCCGTCCAGGACCTCCTGGCTGAGGGCGTTGGCGGGAGGGTGCTCGATGGTGACCCAGGCCACCCGCCCGTCGCGCTCCCAGTGGACCTGCTTCTCCGTCTGCCTTCCTCCGATTGATTGAGTAGGAGCGCTCCTGCCTTGTGTAGGCTAGCGGCGTGGCCGACTCCGAGGCGCCGTTGGCGGCGCCCGAGATCTCGCTCCCACCGGCCGAGGAGTTCGGCGGGCTCACCGACGAGCAGCTTCGGGAGTTGGTTCAGATGGTGGAGCTGGCGGAACGCCGCATCCGGTCGCAGATGGCGCCATTCCAACTTAGCTTGGCACGACTGGCCAAGGACTCGGCGGCGGTCCAGACCGAGGTCCGTCGACGCGACCGGCAACGGCACATCCAGTCCCGCAAGGAGGTCCGCGAGCAGGTCAAGGAGGGAGGCGCCCCTTCCCTGGCCCAGCTGGTCGAGGCCGAGGCGCCACCGGACTTTGGCGAGCCGGCCTTCGCCGACCTGAGCTTTCTTCTGGAGAGCGGCGGCGTGGTCGCTCTCGGCTACCCGGGCAGCCGGACTCCCAGCCTGCAGATGACCGACGGCACCGCCATCGCGGCGGTGACCACCCTGGCCGAGGCGCGCGAGCTTTACCGCCAAGGCTGGGAGATCGGAGTCCCAGCCAAGCGCGGGGTCCGGGTGCACACCACTGGCACTCGCCTGGAACGACTTCTGGATCCCGAGAACTGCTTCGTGCGCCCGGTGGCTGGGAGGAGCGGGACGGAGCCAGCCCCCGCGTGAGCCGGGTCATCGGATTGACCGGAGGGATCGCCAGCGGCAAGTCCAGCGTGGCCCAGATCCTGGGCGAGAAAGGGGCCTGGATCGTGAATGCGGACCATCTAGCTCGCGAGGCGGTGGCGGCGAACAGCCCGGCGCTGGCGGCTATCGCCGAAACCTTCGGCGACGAGGTGATCGCCAGCGACCGCTCCCTGGACCGGGCCCGGCTGGGGGAGCTCATCTTCTCCGACGAGGCGGCCCGGGCCCGGCTCAATGCGATCGTGCACCCGCTGGTCCTGGAGCTCAGCAGGGAGGAGATTCGCCGGGCCACAGAGGCCGGGGCCGGGCTGGTCGTCTACGACGTCCCCCTGCTCTTCGAGGCCCAACGGGCTAAGGAGTTCGACGGTACCCTGGTGGTCTGGGTTGACCCTCTGACCCAGCTATTGCGACTGCGCCAGCGCAGCGGACTCGACGAGGACCAGGCCCGAGCTCGGATCGCCTCCCAGATGCCGCTCGGCCGCAAGCGTGAGCTGGCGACCTGGGTCATCGACAACAGCGGCAGCCCGGAAGCGACCCGAGCGCTCGTCGATGATCTCTGGCAGGGGGAGTTCTCAGCCTCTCGCTGATCGGTTCCGCGTGGAGCCGGATCGGGCCGAGCACGGTGCGGTATGCTCGGCGAACAAGCGTGCCCAGCTCCCCTGATTTCTGGATCAAGGTGCCCAATCCCTTTTGGGGAGTGGAAACCGTCGGGTTCAGTGTGCGGTATCCCAGCCTGCCCGAGGCCCGCCAACTGCCGGATATCCCCTTCTTCGTCGAGGGCGATGCCGAGTCGCTGGCATCCCTGGACAATCCGCTGCGGCTCTTCCCGCTCCGGGAGCGTTTTGTCGACTGCAACAGCCTCGGGGAGGCGTACTGCTGGACCGATCCGATCAAGCTCACCGCTGAGGTGACGGTGCTGGCCTTTCGGGATCGGAGTCTGGAACAGAGCGTCCCCAACCCCGCTCAATTACTGCTTAATCGACTCGCCAATCAGCTGGTTCTCTTGGCGTTTCCATTCCTGCGCGACTGTGTCCGGGTGGGGAGCCTCCGGCTCAGCAATCCGATCTCGGTCAAGATCGGGTCCGAGTCCTTTCCGGAGATCGATCTCTCGCTGCCGCTGACGGACATAGTCGAGGGCAACGGGGTCCGGCTCCTAGCGGAGCTCTGAGGAGCCCAACTCGAACGCCGGCTACGCTTCCCGGCCCTGGAAGCTGAAGAGCGCTATCCCGAGCACCAGCACCAGCCAGACGGATACCCAGACCAGGTACCAGACCGTTGGCCCCGCGGCTGACTCGAACGAGCTATTGAGTCCCCTGGTCGCGGCGGTGGCGAAGGAGTTGGGCTCCATGGCGTAGACCGCCGCATGCCAGAGACCGTCGGTGGGCAGGAGAAAATGGGTGACCACCCCGACATTGCTGATGGCGGCGTTGTGGAATACCTGGCCAAACGCGCCGGCCACTCCCCCTAGCCACATGGCACCAAACGAAATCACCGCAATCACCCCGGCCGTGATCGCCGAGATCCGGGTGCTGAGGGCGAGGGTGAACGTCAGCAGGATCAGCCCCTCCACGAACAGGCCGGCCTCGGCGGCGGCCACCTGGGGCGGCCAGAAACCGGTGGTCCAGCGAACCAGTGCGAACTCCAGAGTGGTCGAGAACACGGTGTAGACCGCGATCGGCAGTGACAGCCCCAGCCAGCGTCCCAGCAGCAGTTCCCAGCGGCGGAGCGGCCGCGCCAATAGGCCCTGAGCGACCCCCGACTCCAGTTCGCCCGCGATCGCGGGGGCGGCCAGAAAGGCGCAGGTCAAAGCGAGGACGAAGCTGAACATGAACATCACCAGCAGCAGAAGTTGGGCCGCTGCGGTATGGATCTCGCCCTCGGTCAGAACCTGACCGGCCAGATGGAGGCTGGGCACTCTCGAGAACCCCCAGCCGGAGACCCCGATGACAATCGCCGTGAGGGCCAAGAGCGCGAGGACCAGTTTCCGCCTGACAAGCTCGCGCCAGGTCAGGCTGGCGATCACCCAGGCGGCCATCAGCCGGCCTCGATGAGCTGCAGAAAGCGCTCTTCCAGTGTCTGCTGTCCCGGATCGACCGCGTAGACCCGACCGCCTGCCTCCACGATGGTCCGAACCAGGTCAGGGACCCGGCCGGGATCGATTCCTGCGACCGTCAGCCAACCCTCGTCCTCGCTGACCACTCCGAAGCTGCCGAGGCTCTGGTGGGCCTCCGCTCCCAGACCGGTGCAGCGCACCCTGACCTGTGAGCTGGCCAGCAGCTCTTCTAGGCGGCCGGCCGCAATGACTCGGCCTCGGTCCACCACCGCGACCCGGTCGCAGACCTGCTCCACCTCCGAGAGCAGGTGGGAATTGAGAAAGACAGCCACGCCCCGGTCTCTCAGCCCCCGAACGATCTCCCGGACGTCGTGCCGACCGACCGGGTCCAGCGCCGACGTGGGTTCGTCGAGCAGGACCAGCTGCGGTTCTCCGAGCAGGGCGACTCCCAGCCCCAGCCGCTGCTGCATTCCCTTGGAGAAGCCGGCGACCCGGTCGTCGCCCCGCTCGGAGAGCCCGACGGTCGCCAGGGCCCCGCTGATTGACTCAGCCCAAGAGGAGCGTGCCAGCTTCGCCAGCCGGCAGTGCAGCGCCAGCACCTCCCGCGCCGTCAGCCACCCCTGGTAGCGGAACAGCTCCGGGAGGTAGCCGACCTGGCGCCGGGCCTCAAGCGACCCGATCGGCGCCCCCAAAAGCAGCCCCTCGCCGGAGGTCGGTCGGGCCAGCCCCAAGAGCAGCTTGACCAGGGTGGTCTTGCCAGCGCCGTTAGGTCCGAGAAACCCGAAGATCTCGCCCCGGGGCACCGACATCGAGAGTCCCGTGAGCGCAACTGTGGGTCCATAACGCTTGGTCAGCTGACTGACGTGGATGGCCGGGCTCGCGGCCTGCCCGCCGCCTACCGCCGCGGTGACCGACTCCGCCGGAGCAGCCGGGTCGGCTGTGGCTTCAGCCACGCGCCAGCCCCAAGACGGTTCTGGAGTCGACTAACCCTCCCACGGCCCGCACGATGCCCTGCTGTTCCCAGATCACCGCCGAGACCAGCGGGCTGTCCGCGGCGAAGAGGACGGCACTGTTCCCGTTCACGTTCGCTGGCTGGGACTGGCCCAGGTCGGTCAGCACCGGGATGGGAAGGCTGGTGATGGGATTCCCCAGTTGGTGGATCGCGGTCGCCAGTGAGGACGGCAGGAAGGGAAGGCTGAGCAGATAGTTCTCCAGCTGCGAGACGGTCACACCGGTCGATTCCAGGTTCGGTGGCTTGACCGCCATCAGAGCCAGTGTCGGCAACGCAGAAGTGCTGGCGGCGACCCCCGGCTTCCCGCAGCGGTGTACCGAGGCCGCGGCGCACTTGACCCTGCTCGAATGTCGACTGACGCCGAAGAGGTCGGAGAGCGACAACGGGTGGGAACCGCCGCCAAGGCCGTACACCACCACCACTCCGGGACCGACCGACTCCCGCAATTCGGTGCCGTCGAATCCGGCCGGCAGCGGCGACAGGGTTACCCCCGCCGCCAGGGCGGCGGCCTGAGTTTCGGCCGAGCTGAAGGTGAAGGTTGAGGTCCATCTCGGCAGGACCAGGTACGAGGGAGGCCCGGTGACCCCTTGAGGTAGTGTGTTAGGCAGGGAGACGGTCACACCCGCCGCCGCCTCCGCGGCGGCGAGATTGGGTTCGGCGGTGAGCTTCAGGTCAGGTGCCTTCATGAGCTTGCCAAACTCGGACAGGTGGGGCAGTGCCAGGAGCTCCGAGCGAGTCACCGGCAGGGACACCACCTTCGCCGGCGCGAAGATCTGAGTCCACTGGACTCCCGCCACGGCGGTGCCCATGCCGGTCCCGACCGCAAGCACGGCGAGAGTTGCGACCGCGACAGCAGGCCGCCCGGGATGGGTCAGGCGCCAAGGCAGCCGCTCCGACAGACTGGGCCGGGGGGCCGGACCCGCGGTACCCAGACGCCGCTGCGTCGCCGCCCAGGCCGAGTCGATATTCAGTGCCAGCCGCCGCTCGGGAGGGAGCAGCTGCTGGACGACGGCAGCGTCGGCCGAGAACACCTGCCGGCGGGCGGTGCACCGAAGGCAGCCTCGGACGTGGGCTTGGACTCGATCTGGAACCAGGAGCGGCTCGTCGATCATCCGCCGCAACTGTCCGTCAGCTGGATGGAGTAATTTGATCACGTTCAACCTCCTTGCGCAGAGCCGATTCGGCGCGCCGCAGGCGCACCCCCACCTGGCTCGCCGGGATCGAGAGTGCCGCCGCCACCTCGGTGTAGGTGAGACCGCTGTAGCGCAGGACCAAGATCGCCGCATGGCTTCCCTTGATCCGTGCCAGCGCCGCCTGGAGCTCGTTGCGGGTTTCGTTGGATAGCGCCGCCGTCTCGGGACTCTCGGCGGTGAGGTGCGCCTCACCGCCTCCCACCTCGCGGCGAACTCGGCGTCGATCCCCCCGGAGCCGGTTGAGTGCCAGGTGAGCGGCCGCGACCCGAAGCCAGCCGGCCGCGGCGGGGTGGCCTTGCGGGTATCGCAGGTGGAAGTCAAGAAAGACCTCCTGGGCGACGTCTTCGGCCGCCGCCCGATCCAGCAGCACCCTGGCGGCGACACTCACCACCGAGACGTACTCGGAAGTGAAGAGCGCCTCGAAACCGACCGTAGCTGCAGCTGTCGGGCGGGAGGTCACTGGTCCTCGGCTCATTCTTAGCGGCTGGGTTGAGACGAGGCCACGGGCCGTAATGTCCACATCACCTTCAGCACCGCCGTGACCGGAAATGTGACACTCGCTGGCCCCGGACCGGGCTGCTTCTCTGCCCTTGAGCCTTGCGAGGGACGCTCCCCCGGATCTAGCCGCTCGGGCTGGCGGACGGGGTTGCGGTCGGCGACGCTTTGGGCGTGGCCGTGGGGGTGGGACTGGGGCTTGGGACCGCGATGGTGACCCGGGCAGTCGGGCAGCCGAATGGAACCGGTTTCAGCGAGATGGTGGGGGTGGCCGAGGCGGACGGCGAAGCCTGCGCCTGGATCACGACTGGGGTCGTCCGGGGGCAGGGTGGGGTGGGCGGAATAGCCGTCGGTGAAGCCGCCTTGACGATCAGCGCCACCAACACGGCCAGGCCGCCCAGGATCGCAGTGACCACGAAGGCGACCGCGCCCCACTCCTTCTTCATATAGTCCCGATTCAAGTCAGCTCAGGCTCCTTCTTGGCCAATTCGCCCCCGCCACCTCTGCCAGGATAGCCAGCCCATGCTGCGGGCCTGCTGCTGGAGCCGCAGCGATAGCGGTGGTCCCGAGGGCCGCCGGTATCGCTCTATGGGCCGGGTGGTGCTCTCCTCGATGGCTCGACGAAAGTCCGCCGCCGTCTCCCCCGGGAAGTCGGTCACGGTCCGGGCCAGGTCGTGAGCGCCGAAGTGGCTGTCGCTGGAGCCGAGCGCCGCCCCGAGCCGCGCCTGGTGGGACTGGTAGAACTGGTCCAGGCTGCGGATCCGGCTGTTGAGGGTCGGGCAGGTGTGCCGGAGCTCGATCCCGTCCACTGGGAGTTCCCCGATCAGGCGGCGCAGCCCGCCCGGGCTGATGGAAGCGAAGTAGGTGGGCATCCAGGGATGTGCCAGGACTGCCAGTCCGCCCCGGTCGTGGATCGCGGCGATGGTGTCCTTTACCGGCATCCCCATCCGCACCGGACCTTCGAGAAAGAGCCCGAGCACGTGGACGTTGGCGGGCGTGGAGGTGGTCACCTCTTCCCCGGCCACCACCTCGACCCCATATTCCCGTCCGGCTTCGAGCGCCTCCGCGCATCCGGAGAATGTGTCGTGATCGGTGATGGCGATTACCCGGAGGCCGGTCTCGGCGGCGGCCGCGACCAGCCGACGCGGGCTGACCATGCCATCACTGGCGGTGGTGTGGGCGTGGGGATCGGCCACTGAGTGGCCGGATCGGATCGGGACGGTGGCGGTGAGCCGTCCCGCGGAAAGGCTCAGCGACCGAGACCCGGTCCGACCGCTGAGGTCGGCGCGGGCCGATCCCCGTCGTCTGGGTGCTCGCTCTCGTCCTCACTGCCAGGCCGGTTGCGCATATTGAGAATCCGCAGGAAGTCCTGGGCGCGCGCCATCGCCTTCCAACGCTCTGGATAGAAGTCCTGGGCCACGATGCTGGAATCCTCCAACCGCAGCACCGAAACACACCACTTGTTGAGGGTGTGCGAGACCTCTACCTCGAAGTCGCCCTCCTGGCTGCGGTAGCGCAGAAGGTCATCACCGCGCCGCGGGCGTTGCATTGCCATTGCACTACCTGAAGTCGAATAGGTTTGAGGACGGTTAGTTCCGCACCGATTGCCATCTGGCAGGGCAGTATAACTCCGTCTGGCGGAGACTTTTCGGGGTCGTCAGGGGACGAGTTGGCCGCCTCCGAAGTCACCGCCCCAGCTCCCTAGCGGACCTTCCGGCTAGCGCTCGTCGAGCTCCAACTCCTGAATCCTCGCGTGCAGCATCGGGCCCAGCTCCGGATCCCGCCAGACGATCTCGGCGTTGGTGGAGAGCCAGCTCTCCAGGGTGCCCACGTCCAGCAGCTGTCCCGTGAACTCCAGCCCCACCACCCGGCCGGTTTGAGTGACGCTCCGGATGGCATCGGTGAGCTGAATCTCGCCCCCGGCCCCGGCCGGGGTAGTCCCCAGCTTCGCCAGGACCTCCTGGGTGAGCACGTAGCGACCCATCAGGGCGAGGTCGCTCGGGGCCTCCTCCCGGCTCGGCTTCTCGACCACGTCGAGCACCTGGAACACCGGGCCTTCCCCGGCCACCGCCGCCACCCCGTACCGGGAGATCTGCTCCCGGGGACAACGCCGTAGCGCCAGGACGGTGCAACGCTCCTTGGCGTACACCTTGATCAGCTGCCCGAGCAACGGCGGCGTGCCCGCGAAGAGGTCATCGGGGAGCATCACTCCAATCGCCTCCTCCTCCTGCACCTGCGCGGCGGCGCACCAGACCGCGTGTCCCAGGCCCAGCGGCTCCGGCTGTTCGACGAATTCCATCTGGCAGAGCCGGGAGATCGCCCCCACCCGGTCCGCCAGCTCCTCCGCGCCGCGGCCCCGGAGGGTCGCCTCCAGCTCCGGATCAGGGGTGAAGTGAGCTTTGATCAGCTCCTTGCCTGGAGCCGTGACGATCACCGCCCGATCGATCCCGGAGGCCACCGCCTCCTCGATCCCCCACTGGATCGACGGCCGGTCCCCGACCGGGACCATCTCCTTGGGCATCGCCTTGGTGGCGGGAAGAAAGCGGGTACCGAGACCGCCCGCCGGTACCACCACCGTTCGGACTGGACCCACGACCAGCGATTCTAGGGTCAGAGCCATCCTGGACGGTCGGGAGGAGTCCGCCCGATCCGAACTGGGACCGGGCGGGCCTGCCTCCAGCCCTAGCGGATCGCCGGCGGAGCTGCGGACTCCGCCCGAGAGGGGATGGCTCCGCCCGCCTGATGGCCGTTACCAGAGCCGGTGGCGCCGGCGATCCGGGCGCCCAGCTCAGGATCCACCTTGCTCCAGTACTCGATCACCCGGGCCAGGACCTGGGGCTCAACCCCCTGCTTGACGTGGCCAGCAATGTTGCCGACCAGCCGCTCCCGGGCCGACTCGTCCAGGACATTGCGGTAGAGCGTCCCCGGCTGGCCGAAGTCGTCATCGTCGCGGCGCTTGGTGTAGGCGGCCCGGACGAGCTCTCCCCCGGCGGCGTACCAACCGGTCTCCGCGGCCCCGGGGTCCGCTTGGGGTCCGCCGTAAGAGTTGGGAGCGTAGACCGGATCCGGGGGGTTTGAGTAGCGCATGGCACCGTCTTTGTTGTAGGAGTTGACCTCCGACTGGGGCCGGTTCACCGGCAGCTGCAGATAGTTGGGTCCGATCCGGTGACGGTGGGCGTCCGGGTAGGAGAAGAGCCGACCCAACAACATCTTGTCCGGGCTGGGACCGATCCCGGCCACCATGTTGGCCGGCTCGAAGGCAGCCTGCTCGATCTCGGCGAAGTAGTTGTCGGCGTTGCGGTCCAGCACCATCCGGCCCACCCGGTGGAGCGGGAAGTCTTCGTGGGGCCAGACCTTGGTCAGGTCGAAGGGATTGAAGCGATAGTCGGCCGCCGCCGCCAGAGGCATCAGCTGCACCGAGAGGGTCCAGCTGGGATGGTCGCCCTGCCTGATGCTCTGGTACAGGTCTCGAAGATGGCAGTCAGGGTCCTCGGCGGCCATCGCCTGAGCTTCGGCGGCGGTGTAGAAGGCGATGCCCTGATCAGTGTGGAAGTGGTATTTCACCCAATGCTTCTCCCCGCCGGCGTTTTCCCACAGATAGGTGTGGCTGGAATAGCCATTCATCTGCCGCCAGCTCTTGGGTATGCCACGGTCACCCATCAACCAGGTCACCTGGTGCGCCGACTCCGGAGAGAGCGTCCAGAAATCCCACTGCATGTTGTTGTCCCGGGTGTGGGTGTCGGCGCGCCGCTTCTGGGAATGGATGAAATCCTGGAATTTCTGGGGATCTCTGATGAAGAACACGGGGGTGTTGTTGCCCACCAGATCGTAGTTCCCCTGCTCTGTGTAGAACTTCAGGGCGAAGCCCCGGGGATCGCGCACCGAGTCGGCGCTGCCGAGCTCGCCGGCCACTGTCGAGAAGCGTGCCAGCATTGCGGTGCGCTTTCCCGGGCGCAAGAACTCGGCCTTGCAGAACGCGGTCAGATCGTCGGTGACCTCGAAGAATCCATGGGCCCCACCGCCCTTGGCGTGCACCACCCGTTCCGGCACCCGTTCCCGGTTGAACTGGGCCATCTTCTGGAGCAGATAGTGGTCCTGGAGCAGGATCGGACCATCCGGTCCGACGGTCAGGGAATGCTCGTCGCTGGCGGCGCGGATTCCGGCGTCGGTCGTGGTCACCTTCGGCCTCTCAGTCATGCCTACCTCCTTCACTCAACCGGCCCGGGCGTGCCCGACGGTCCAGCCTGACAGCGCGGGCAGATGCCCCAGTAAGTCACCTCCGCCTCATCGACCCGGTATCCAAAATCACTGAGTGGCGCGAGGCAGGGAGCGTGACCCACCGCGCAGTCCACGTCGGTCACGCCAGCGCAACTCCGGCAGACCAGGTGGTGGTGGTTGTCCGCCACCCGAAGCTCGAACAGTGCCGGACTGCCGGCGGGCTCGATGCGCCGGATCAGGCCTGCCTGCCCCAGTACTCCCAGGGAGTCGTAGACAGCCTGCAACGAGATCGAGCCCAGCCGCACTCGGCTGGCTTGGGCCAGTTGGTCGGCGCTGGCGTGGCCCAGCCGCTCGAGGGATTCCAGCAGGCTCACCCGCAGCGCGGTGATGCGCTTTCCGGAGATTCGGATTCGGTCCTGCGGGCTCGACATCAGCTCTACTGGCATCGACCCAGTCTACCAGCAAAACTGGAGTCTTTCAGTTAATTGTGACGTGCGACTTCAGCCTCGAAGAGCTGGCCCTGGGCGGTCAGTGCTCGTCGGTCATCGGGTCGCGCTGGCGGACGATGAGCGCCACCACCACCGCGCCGGCCACAAGTCCGCCCAGCCCGAGCCAGGCTCCGGCGGGAAGCTGACGCGCCACCCGCCACATCTCCCCCCAGGGATCCTCCATGGCGTCCGCGAAACTGATCGTGACCGTCCCCGGGCGGGCCTCCGCCAGGGCGCGCTCGTACAGGCGGGCCCTGGTCACCGGGTGCAGCGGGGTCGGAGCCAGCGCGTCGACCAGCAGCACCGCGGTGCGCGCGATCGCCCGGGCAGTGGGGTCGCTGGTGGGGGCGGGACCGTCGCCCTCCAGCCAACCGGCGATCTCCGCTGCCAGCCGCTTGTCATCTTTGCTGGTCACAGGCTCACTCCTCTCCTTCGCGCTGGTCGCCCCCGCCCATGGCAAGGTACGGGGGTGCCTGGAATTCCGGCCCGAGCCGCCGCTCCAAAGACCGCAGCCCCCGGAAGATCAGCAGCTTGACGGCACCCTCGCTCTTGCGCATTACCCGGCCAACCTCAGCGTTGCGCAGTCCGGTGCCGAATCGCAGGGTGATCGCCTGGCGCTGATCTGGGGAGAGCTGCCGGACCGCCCGCTGAATCCGCTGAACCTGCTCAGAGCGGATGGCGGCGTCCTCTGGGCCCTCGCCGGGGTCGACCAAATTCTCAGGGAGGGTGATCCAGCCCTGGCGTCGGTGCTCACGCATGACCAGGTTGGCGGCCACCCGATAGAGCCAGGCGGAGTAGGGGACGCCGCGCCACTCAAAGCGCCCGATCTCCGCATACGCGCGCATGAAGGTTGTGGCGGTGACATCCTGGGCTCGCTCCCAGCTCCCGGTCTGGTGGTAGGCGAACGCGTGGATCTGGTCCACGTAGCGGTCGTAGAGCTTGGCGAACTCCGCCGGGTCGTGCTTGGCCCCCTCGACCAACCGCCGCTCCTCCTCCAACTGGTCGCTGGGGCGGCTGCTGGGCCGGCGCAGCCGAGGGAATCGCCGGGTCCGGACTTCGACGGCATCCGGCTGAGCCAACTCATCACTCGAGGACAATTCGGGCGCCCGGGCCATGGTTACGAGCCCTCCGCCCGGGAGCCCGCCGGGCGTCGCTGCTCAATACCCAGTTCGTGAGCCGCCTCGGCGAAGGCTGTCAGGGCCCGGTCCAGCTGGTCTTTGGTGTGGGAGGCGGTGACGATGGTTCGCACCCGGCCCCGGTCCTTGGCCACCGTGGGGAAACCGATAGCAGTGGCGAAGACGCCCCGTCGTCTCAGCTCAGCCGAGAGCAGCACCGCCCGCTCGGCTGAGCCGACGATTACCGGGGTGATCGGAGTCTCACTGGTGCCGCAGTCGAAGCCCAGTCTCTCCAGCCCGGCTTTGAAGTAGCGGGCGTTCTCCCAGAGCCGCAGCTGGAGGTCGGGCTCCTCAACCATCACCTCGAGCGCGGCCATGCAGGCGGCCACCACCGCCGGCGGATGGGAGGTCGAGAAGAGAAGGGGGCGCCCACTGTGGATCAGCGTGTCGCGCAGCTCTTGCGAACCGGCCACGTAGCCTCCCAGGACGCCGATGGCCTTGCTGAGGGTACCGACCTGGATCTGGACCCGGCCCTCCAGTTGGAAGTGGTCGACAGAGCCCCGGCCGTGGCGTCCCAGCACCCCCGAGGCGTGGGCATCGTCGACCATCACCGCGGCACCGTGGGTCTCCGCCAGCGCCACGATCTCCGGCAAGGGGGCGATGTCGCCGTCCATGCTGAAGACACCATCGGTCACCACCAGGACCCGGCGGGCCCCTTCCCGGACGGCCTCGGTGAGTTTCGCCTCCAGGCCGTCCATATCCCGGTGCGGGTAGAGGTAACGGCGGGCCTTGGTGAGCCGGATTCCGTCGATGATGCTGGCGTGGTTGAGCTCGTCGCTGACCACCGCGTCGGCCGCGCTCAGCACCGAGCCCAGGACCGCCATGTTGGCCGTGAAACCACTCTGCAGGGTGAGCGCGGCGGGGGTGCCCTTGAAGACGGCCAGCCGAGACTCCAGCTCCTCGTGCAGAGACTGGGTGCCGGCGATCGACCGAACCGCCCCTGATCCAACCCCCCACTTCTGGGTGGCGGTGATGGCCGCCTCGATCAGACGGGGGTGAGTGTTGAGCCCCAGGTAGTTGTTGGAGCAGAGGTTGATGAAGCGCTCGCCCCCAATCTCCACCTCCGAGTCCTGAGGGCTCTCCAGCACCGTGAGCGCATGCCACAGCCCTTCTCGGCGAAGCTGGGCCAGCTCCTCGCCTAGGCTCTCCTCGAAGTCAGTCATCACCAGCCACCCTCCGGAGGATAGAGCACCACCTTGCCCACCTCGGCCGACCCAGCCAACTCAAAGGCACGCTCGAAGTCCAGGATCGACAGCCGGTGGGTCAGGATCGGGGTGACGTCGACTCTCCCAGAACTCAGGTACGCGCCCGTCTGGTCCCAGGTTTCGAACTGGCGCCGGCCGGTGATCCCATAGAGGGTGACGCCCCGCATCACCACCTGGCTGGAGAGATCGATCGCCAGCTCGCTGTCACCCAGCCCCAGCAGGCTGATCCAGCCGCCCGGCCGGATCGTGGCCAGGGCGCCCTGAATCACCTGGGGATGCCCGGACATCTCCAGCACCACATCGGCCTCGCCGCCGCAGGCTTCCCGGAGGGTGGCGCCGAGGTCGGCGGCTGTCCCGGTGTCGACCAACCGGTCGGCGCCCATCGCCGCGGCGATCTTGAGTCGCGCCGGCACCCGATCAACCGCCACCACCAGGCGGGCGCCCTCGGCCCGGGCGATTCCCACTGCGGCACAGCCGATCGGACCACAACCGGTCACCACCACCACCTGGCCCGAGAGCTGGCCCTGGGCAGCGGCGTGCACGGCGTTTCCCATCGGTTCCTGGAAGGCGACGACAGCCGGGTCCAACCCGGGCGGCGCCACTCGGCAGTTGCGGGCGGGCACGATCACCCGCTCCGCAAAAACCCCGTCGACATCGACCCCCAGGATGCGGGTGTTCTCGCAGACCTGGTAGTCGCCGCGCCGGCACTGGGGACAGCTCAGGTCGACCAGATGGCTCTCGACCCCCACCAGTTCGCCCACCCGTGGAGTCTCCACCCCCTCCCCGACCGCCAGCACCACGCCCGCCATCTCGTGCCCCATCACCCGCGGAGGGTGGACCCGCACCGCGGCCCAGCTGTTCCACTCGAAGATATGCAGATCAGTGCCGCAGATCCCGGCCGCCACCAGTTGCAGCTGGGCCTCCCCTGGCAGCGGGTCCCGTTCCGCCACCTTCGCCAGGGCCGCCCCTCGACTGGGAGCGGGCTTGATCACCGCCTGCAAAAGATGGGCTCCTCCATGGGTCCGCCGGAGACCGGGGACGTTCCCCTAATCATGCGTGGAGGGGACACGCCCCAGCTGCGCTGGATTCGGATATCGTGGGCCTGTGGGCGCCCGGACAGCGCCAACGTCAGCTGCGGGATTTCGGGAGGGGCCGAGATGGTCAGGGCATACATCTTGATGACGCTCGAGCCAGGCAAGGCGATCGATGTGGTGAAGCGCCTCCGAACCGAAAAGGGTGTCGACCGAGTCGATGCGATCACCGGCGAATACGACGCCATCGCCCTGGTGGAGGCCCCGGACGTGAAAGGGATCGGGACCCTAATCGTGGACCAGCTGCAGGGCGTGAGCGGCGTGGTCCGCACCATCACCTGCCTAGCGGTGGAGTAACCCCCGGGGAAGGGCCGAATTCCGGGATCGGCGAGAGCCCTCGGTTGAGGCTGAGCCGGCGTGACGGCGGGCAGTGCAATACCTTCAGGTGCCGGGTGTGGCGGGTTTGGCAGCTGCCCGGACCAGGACATCTGCGCCCTGCCGGCGCCGTTCGGCAAGGTGTTCGATCCAAGCTCCACCCATCTGGGAAAGCTCCACTTCGTTGCCGTCAGGATCCACGACGGCGGTGACGAAGGAGCCTGCACCGAGTTTCTCAATCGGGTAGAGACAGGTCGTGCCCACCTGTTCGAGACGGCTGACGAACGACACCAGGTCAAACACCCAGAACGCGAGACGAATCGGGCCCAGCTGAGACGCGTCGTCTCCTGGATGGATGGCAAAGTGGACATCCCCGAGTTCACAGCCCCAGTGGAGCGGGGAGGCGCCGTGCCGCTCCGCGAGCAGCGGGATGCCCAGGACATCGCGGTAGAAGGCGGCCAGTCGCTCCGGGTCCCGAGAGGTCAGGAGTACGGCGGATAGAAATCCAATTCGTTCGGGTTCGCCCATGGTCACCTCCTACGGTCAAACGCCTCTACCCTCGTCGGCTACCGACCGGCGTCGAAAACCGCTACCGCCCTGGCCGTCGGCCGGGTTCCGACAGATCTCCACCGTCGACAGGTATTTGCTCAGTTGAGGTAGGGCGCGACCCCGCAGCCCTGTTGGGCGGCGTCCATCACCACCTCGCTGACCGTGGGGTGGGCGTGGATCACCTCCCCCAGTTCCGCCATGGTGAAGCCGTCGGTGATCGCGACCCCCACCTCGTGGATCAACTCCACCGCGTGAGGTCCCATGATCGTCGCCCCCAGCAGAAGGTCGGTCTTGGCGTCCGCCACCAGCTGCACGTAGCCCTCCGACTCCCCCTCTGCCAGCGCCTTGGCCTCGCCAATGAACCGAGCCTGTCCCAGCTTGACCCGGCGGCCCTGCTCTTGGGCCAGGTCGGCGTGGAGCCCCACGGTCGCGATCTCAGGGTAGGTGAAGATGCAGTTGGGGACGACGGTGCGATCCAGCTGTTGCTGCGGGCCGTGCCCGAGGGCGTTTTCCACCGCCCGGGCCGCTTCCGCTGAAGCCAGGTGGGCCAACTGGAGCCCACCGATGCAGTCTCCTGCCCCCCAGATCTTGGGCTGGGAAGTGCGTAGGAGGTCATCCACCTGGAGTTGGCCCCGGTCGTTGAGCTCGACGCCGGCCTCCTGCAGTCCGATGCCCCTGGTCTGGGCTGCCCTGCCCACCGCCACCAGCACCAGGCCGCTCTCGGTCTCCACTCCCCCCGTGATGACGGCTTTGACGCTCTCCGGTAAAAACTCCAGCGACTCCACATGGGACTCCAGGTAGACCTTCACCCCATCGGCCTCCAGCAGTTTTTGAAACTGCTGAGCGGCGCGCCGATCCACCCCGGTGAGGAGCTGCGGCAGGAGCTCGACCACGGTCACCGCGGTGCCGAGGGGGGCGAAGAGGCTGGCGAACTCGCAGCCGACCACACCCCCGCCGATGATCAGCAGCCGGTCGGGAATACGCTCCAGTTTCCAGACCCCGTCCGAGGTGATCACCCGCTCCTGGGAGAGGTCGATCCCGGGCAGCCCCGAGGGCTCGGTCCCGACGCAGACGATCAGGTGGTCGTAGGGAAAGCTCTCCCCGCCGGCAACCACCTGATCCCCCTCCAACCGGCCTTCCTCATGGACAACCTTGACCTGGTGCCGCTTGCAGGCGGACTCGACACCCCGGCGCATCCGCAGCACGATCTCGTCCTTGCGGGCCTGCATCTTGGGGAAGTCGAAACTCAGTTCGCCGACCCGGAGCCCGAATTCATCCGCGTGCTGGATCTTGCGCGCTAGCGCCGAGATCGCCAGGAGGGCCTTGCTCGGGACGCAGCCGCGGTTGAGACAGGTCCCGCCCAGCTCTCGGCGCTCTACCAGGACCACCTCGGCCCCCAGTTGGGCCGCTCGCAGGGCGGCCACGTCCCCCGCCGGCCCTCCCCCGAGGACCACTACCCGAGGACTCAACCACCCACCTTGGCTCGCGCCAGGTCGCCCAGCGGCAGGCCGGCGAAGGGCTGCTGCAGGAGCCGCTCCTGCTCCAGGAGATGGGCCCTCATCGATCCCTCGGACGGCGCCGCATGCTCCCGGCGTCCGGCGTAATCGAGCTTGACTGCCGGCGGGAGCAGCTCCCGCAGCCTGGGCAAGACGAAGCCAAAGGCGCCCATGTTGCGCGGCTCCTCCTGGACCCAGATCACCTCCTCCAAGTTGGGGTAGCTCTTGAAGAGCTGCAACAGCTGGGGTGCCGGGAATGGATAGAGGAGTTCCAACCTAGGGGTGGCAACGGTGCCGGCTGCCAGCTGCAGGCGGCGCGCCCCCAGTTCCAAGGAGACCTTGCCGGTCGAGAGCAAGAGCCGCCGGACCCGCGAGCGGTCGGTTTGAGGGTCGTCGAGCACCGCCTGGAAGCGGCCCTCGGCCAGAGTGCTCGCCGGGGAGCTGACGGCTGCCAACCGCAGGCCACTCTTGGGGGTGAAGAGGATCAAAGGACGGAGCTCCTCGGCCAGGGCCTGGAGCCGGAGGATGTGGAAGTACTGGGCCGCTGTCGTCGGGTAGACGACCCGCAGGTTGCCCTCGGCGGCCAGCTCCAGAAAGCGCTCGATCCGGGCGCTGGAGTGCTCAGGCCCACTGCCCTCGTAACCGTGTGGGAGTAGCAGGGTCAGCCGCGACTCCTGGTTCCACTTGGCCTGGCCGGCGGCGACGAATTGGTCGACGACCACCTGGGCGTTGTTGAAGAAGTCGCCGTACTGAGCCTCCCAGAGCACCAGGGCACCCCGCTGGGTGACCCCGTAGCCGTACTCGAATCCCAGCGCCGCCATCTCCGAGAGTGGGCTGTTGTAGAGCTCGATCCAGGCTTTCGCTTCCGGCAGGTGCTGGATGGGGGCGTACTGCTCCCCGGAGGTGGTGTCGTTCAGCATCAGGTGGCGCTGGCTGAAGGTCCCCCGCACCGTGTCCTGGCCGGACAGGCGGATTGGAACTCCTTCGGTCAGCAAAGAGGCCAGCGCCAGCGCCTCCGCCTGGGCCCAGGTCACAAGGCCGTCCTTTTCGAAGGCGGCCGGCCGCTGAGCCAGTAGGCGAGTGAGCTTCGGATTGATCTGGAAACCGTCAGGGAGCCGTACCAACTGGCGGTCCAGCTCCTGGAGCGCCGCGACGTCGACCCGGGTGGCCACCTCCGGCAGCTGGCTCAGCTCCACCATCGTCCCCGCCGGCTGGGCCGCCTCGAGCAAAGCGCCGCCCTGCTTGGTCGTCTCGGCATGGGCGCTGACCATCTCCTGGTACGCACCCACCTGTTCCTGCTCTACCTGCTCAGCTGTACGCAGCTCCCGACTCACCAGCAGGTCGCCATACAGCTGCACTACGGGGGGGTGGTGACGGATCCGCTCCACCATCAGAGGCTGGGTATAGGCCGGCTCGTCTCCCTCGTTGTGGCCGAAGCGACGGTAGCCGATCAGGTCGATCAGGACATCGCGGTGGAAGGTCTCGCGGAAGCTGACCGCCAGCCGGGCCGCGTCCAGGCTCGCCTCCACGTCGTCGGCGTTGACGTGGATGATGGGGATGTCGTAGCCCTTGGCGACGTCGCTGGCGTAGCGCGTGGACCGCCCCTCCAGAGGATCGGTGGTGAATCCGATCTGGTTGTTGGCGATGATATGAACCGTGCCGCCCACCCGATACCCCGGCAGGCCCTGGAGATTGAGGGTCTCGGTGACCACCCCCTGCCCCGTGAAGGCGGCGTCGCCATGAATCAGCACCGGTACCGCGACATTGGTGTCCTGGGTCGCCACAGTGCCGTGGTCCCTGGTCTGGAGCGCTCTGGTCCGGCCTTCGACCACGGCGTCCACCACCTCCAGGTGGCTCGGGTTGTGGGTCAGCACCACTCCCACCTCGACCCCCTGGGGAGTCCGGTAGCTGCCTTCGGCCCCATAGTGGTACTTGACGTCGCCGGTGCTGGCACCTCCCAGGTAGGCCCCGCTCTCGAACTCGGCGATCATCTCGGTCAGGGATCGCCCCACGATCCGTGCGGTGACGTTGAGGCGTCCTCGGTGAGCCATCCCCAGGACCACCTCACGGGTGCCCGCCTGGGCCAGCAGCGAGATCGTATGCTCCAGCATCGGGACCAGTGCGTCCAGCCCCTCTAAGGAGAAGGTGTGCTGGCCTAGGTAGGTCTTGCGCAGGAAGCGCTCGAATGCGTCTACCTCAGCCAGGCGGTTGAGGAGCTGCAGCTGCTGTTCCGGGGCCAGCGGGGTCCGATGCACCCCGGACTCGATCTGCTTGCGGAGCCAGACCCGCTGCTGGTGGCTTGAGATGTGCTCGATCTCGTAGGCGATGGTCCCGCAGTAGGTCTGGCGCATGTGAGGCAGGGCCTCGGCCAGGGTGTCTCCCGGCACCATCACCCGCATCATCCAGGCCGGGACCGCCGCCATCAGCTCCGGGGTCAGCTTCACCGTTTCCGGCTCCAGCGCGGGATCACCGGGCGGTTCGCTCCCCAACGGATCGAGGTGGGCCGCCAGGTGGCCGTGGGTCCGATGCGCCTTGACCAGCGACATCCCGGCTGCCACCGCGTACATCAGCTCCTGGTTGGCGGGCAGGCTCGGCGCGGCCTTCGGGCCGGTCGCACGCTGGGATGGAGTTGGCAACGCTGGCAGCTCCAGTCCCAGGCTCTCGGCGATGACCTCGTAGAACCGGTCCGCACCCGAGAGGAGCTGCTCCAGCCGGCGCAGCAGCATTCCCGACTCCACCCCCTGGACCACCCGGTGGTCGTAGGTCGAGGTCAGGGTCATCACCGGCTCTAGCCCCAAATCGCGGGCCGACCGCTCGTCGAGTTGGGAGAGCCCGGGGGGCCTGCCGATCGCGCCCACGGCGATGATCGCTGACTGGCCGGCCATCAACCGGGGCACCGATGCCATGGTGCCAACTCCTCCCGGGTTGGTCAGCGTGATGGTCGCCCCCGCCAGGTCGTCGACCTGGAGCGCCCCAGATCTGGTCTTGGCCACAGCTTGGTCGTAGCACTCCCGGAAGGCCGAGAAGTCGAGATTCTGGGCCTTCTTGATCACCGGGACCAGCAGAAACCGACTGCCGTCCTTCTTCTCCACGTCGACCGCAAGGCCCAGATTGACATCGGTGCTGATCACCCGGCGGGAGGTGTCTGACGGGGCGCTGTCTCCGGCTGCGCCGGCCAGGATCATCTCCGCCTGGGTGACTGAGTTCCCGGCACTGGCGATTGCGCCCTCGGTCCGGATCGCCTCCGCCTCGACCTGGAGTCGCCGGGCGAAGTCTTCCAAATCGCGCCGCTTGGCTCTGATCACACCGAGCTCCTGCTCCAAGGCGCCGATCTGGGCGGCAGTGGCCAGGTTTTCCTTTGCCAGCCGATCCACCGAGCCATCCCCGCCGTCCGCTTGGGCTCGGAGTTGGCGCCGCTCCTGGCTCGTTCGGAGTTCTGCGATCTGCATCTGAAGGCGCTTGTCAGCGGTGACCACCTCCGCCACCCCCCGCTTGGCCCGCTGCACGCCGTCGAGCTGTGGCGGGTACGGCCTGTCCGGGGCTTCGGACTGATTCGGTTCCCGCGCGAAACTGGTGGAGAACACCGGCATCTCGCGAGCAGCCCAAGTCAGAGCGAATGCGATTAGGTGGGTATAAGAGAGCTTCACCTGGGGCTGGCGACCAACCAGCCCACTGTTGAGCTGGCGTCGCCTGACCTCCAGCACCCCCACCTCGGCGGTTCGGAAGCTGGTTGCGGTGGGGATGGTGAGGCTCTCCTGCATCGCCTTCACCAGCGCCAGTCGAGTGCCTTTGATCGGCTCCGACCGGGACTCGCCCGACGACGCTCCGGCTGCTGCACCGACCACGTCGCCGCCCCGTACCAGCCCGGCCGGGCCAGACCCGCGCACCCCACTCAGATCCACTCCGTCCAGCGCCGCTCGGCGGCGGGCGAGCGGCGTGGCGTCGTTCGCGACCGTCGGGGTCGACGCCAGCGCCGGGGACGGTGGGCGGGATCGCTTGTCGAGATCTTGGTCGGGCGCTCCGACGGAGCCCGTGATCCGGGCCAGGACCGTGCCCGCGGCGACCGTCTCACCCTCGGGAACCAGGATCTCGGTAACCACCCCAGTCGCCGGCGAGGGGATCTCGGCGTCGACTTTGTCGGTCTGGATCTCGACGAGCGTCTCGCCGGTGCTGATTTGATCGCCTACCTGCCGCAACCAGGCGCCGACGATTCCCTCCGCGACTGACTCGCCAAGAGCCGGAAGCGGCACCTCGATCAACTCCGCCGAAGGTCGAGGAGCGGAAACTGGGGTTTCGCGTGAAGATGGCTCCGCCATCTCGATCGGCGGCGCCCCGGGTGGCGGGGAGGACGGGTGGCCCTGGACGGGCTCAGCCACTTCGATCTCAGCCAGGTCCGCGCCCACCGCCACCGTCTCGCCCTCTCTGGCCAGGATCCGCGAGAGCCGGCCCGACTGCGGCGCCGGTACCTCGGCGTCGATCTTGTCCGTCTGCACCTCGACCAGCGCCTCCCCGGCGGTGACTGGATCGCCGACGCGTTTCCGCCAGCTCCCCACCACCCCCTCTGTGACCGACTCTCCCATCGCGGGGAGGGTTACCGCTACCGTCTCGTTCGGCACAACGGCTCCTGCGGATTCACTAGCTGTCGCCTTGCCAAGTCTGGCTTGGCCGACTTCTCTCGGGGCGACCTTCGAACTCAATTCTACCCGCCGGACAGTCACCCGGTGACCTGCCGCGCCCGGCCGCCCACGACGTCAGCGGGGCAGGACCCCGATGCCGAGAAGGGGGTCGCCAGCCTTCACCGCCAGCGAGGTCACGCAGAAGACGACCTCGCCGGATGCAACTGAGTGAAGCTGCCGCACCGTGTCGCCGAACAGATCGCGCAGCTCCCCGACCAACTGGCCCTGACTGACCTCCTCGCCGACGACGACGGAAGGGTGGTACGTGGCGGAGATGTCGGTCCGCATCCAGGCCATCTCCGCCAGTTCCCGGGGCTCGATCGGCGACTGTCCGATCGGATCGATCATCCCCAGGTAGGACATCACGTTTTGCAGGCCGCGGAGATGCAGTCCGATCGAAGATTCGTCGCAGATTCCTTGCTGTCCCACCTCCGCGACGATCGCGGGCACCCCCGCCAGAACGGCGGCCCCTACCGAGTGGTCCGAGACCAGCACCGGGTCCTCCGCGAGCGTGCGCTCGAGGCCGTAGACCCGGGCCATGCCATGCGAGGTGTCGCGGACCCGCTCGTCCGCCGCGTTGGCCCAGAGCGCGAACGGCGCCAGGGCCTCGTTCATGTCACCGCAGTGCGCGTCGACGTACGCGTCTGAACCCTCGATCAGCTCGGACATGAGGAAGGCGGCCACCAGTTCCGAAGTAATGCCGGCTGGATCACCGGGGAAGGCCCGGTTGAGGTTCTTGCCGTCACGCGGGTTCAGGTAGATCGACCGTTCGTAGAAGCCGGGAGTATTGACCAGCAAAATGGTCAGCAGCGTCCCCCGCAGCGCCTTCGGCTCCACCCAGCGGCTGAGCCGGGTTACCGCCTCAATCGGCACGTACTCCGCCGCGTGCATCCCGGCGGTGACCGCCAGGGTCGGCCCGGGCTGGGCACCGTGGTTAACCACAACTGGAACCAACCACTCCGGTTCGATCCCTGGAATTGCCACTCACTCTCGCCGACGCTCACCTGGGGCGGCAGTGACTCCAGCCACACTGGTCCTGCTCACGTCATCCCTCCTTGCTCTCGATCCCGAACGAGGTGCCGCGCACCACTGGTTGTTATCGTGCCCCCGGTTGGCAGTTGGCTGGCCGACCGCCTCACCTGAGTTCGATGCTCTGCGCTTTACTGTCCTTACAATTCCCTAGGTCAAAGATGGCACAGCGTGAGGCAGGGGAACTGAAGACGATCCCAGACTACTATCGGCCGCTCCGGCGGCTGGTGACTGGCGTAGACAGCCAGGGACGGTCTTCTGTCACCAGCGATGCTCTCACCAATGACACGGCCGTGGCGGACCAGTACGTAGTCGACGACCTCTGGTCGACCCAACTCCCGGCGGCCACCGCCGGGGCTATCGATCTTCCTGGTGCAGCAGACGACGACGTTATGGTAGGCACCGTGATCTTCCGACGCTGCACGGTCGCACCGAGGACCAACATCGCTTTTCACACCACTGATACAGTCGACTGTTTGGTGGTGGTCTCGGGCTCGGTGACGCTGGTGCTCGAGACCGGCGAGGTGCTCCTGTGTGCGGGTGACTGCCTGGTGCAGCGCAACACCGTGCACGGCTGGCGCAACGACCGTGAGGAGCCGTGCGAGCTGATCGGAGTTCTGGCCAGCAGCGACGGCTGAACACCCATCGGGCTCCGGCCTGCCGGCGGTTGGACACGGATGCCTAGCCGGCGCCGGAGGATCATCGGCCGAGCGGGCCGGTTCAGCTGATCGGGCCAGAACCGGAGCATCCTGTCCCGGTTGACCGCGGCCAATTCGCGCCACTCGGGAAGCCTTCTCGGAGGGCCCGTTCAAAGTGTCAGCCAGGGATGAAATGTCGGAAAATAGGGGCGGAGAGCGAGCCCGGAAGCCGCCGCTCAAGCCTCGACTCCACCCGGACTGACTATTGACATTGGGAGTCGCGTACCGCAAGATGTTGCGCCTAGGGCCCGCGACAGCCACCACATGTTGTCCGGCAGCCGCCTAGCCTCACCTCAAAACCCCACTCGTCCTGCCAGGAGGGAATCCCAGTGGACCGACCTACGAGCGACCCAGAACCCGCCGCTTCCCTGACCTCGCGGACAGCCCACGTGCCGGCCAAGAGGTCCCCAGGAGAGACCGAAGTCACCCTCGGGCCTGGTCTCGGTCTGCAGGTGGAGCGGCATTTCAGCCAGGTCGGAGTCCACCCCTTCGAGGCGATCGAGTGGGAGCATCGCGTCGCCAACATCACCAACGAGAAGGGTGAGACCGTCTTCACCCAGGAGGAGGTCGAGGTCCCTGCGTCCTGGTCCCAACTCGCCACCAATGTGGTCGTCTCCAAATACTTCCGCGGTCTCCAGGGCAGCCCCCAGCGAGAGTCCAGCGTCCGCCAGCTGATCTCCCGGGTGGCCGACACCATCCGGGACTGGGGCCAGCAGGGCGACTACTTCGCCACCGAGGCGGACCTGGACACCTTCCATGCCGAGCTCTGCGCCATCCTGGTGAATCAGGTCGCGGCCTTCAACAGCCCGGTCTGGTTCAACCTGGGGGCAGATCCGAATCCGCAGGTGAGCGCCTGCTTCATCAACTCGGTCGAGGACACCATGACCTCGATCCTGACCCTGGCCAAGACCGAGGGGATGCTCTTCAAGCACGGCTCCGGTACCGGCACCAACCTCTCCTCGATCCGCTCCTCGGTGGAGCACCTGGCCAGCGGCGGAACCGCCAGCGGGCCGGTCTCCTTCATGAAGGGCTTCGATGCCTTCGCGGGGGTGATCAAGTCCGGGGGCACCACCCGACGGGCGGCCAAGATGGTGATCCTCAACGCGGACCACCCAGACATCGTCGACTTCATCAACTGCAAGGTGAAGGAAGAGCGCAAGGCCTGGGCGCTGATCGAAGCCGGCTACGACGGAGCCTTCACCGGGGAGGCGTACGCCTCGGTCTTCTTTCAGAACTCCAACAACTCGATTCGGGTCACCGACGAGTTCATGCGCGCCTTCCTGGAGAATAAGGAGTGGCGCACCTACGCCGTCACTGACAAGAACCGGGTCGTGGGCACCTACCAGACCCGCGACCTGATGCGTCAGATCGCCGATGCCGCCTGGGCCTGCGGCGACCCGGGGCTGCAGTTCGACACCACCATCAATGAGTGGCATACCTGCCCCAACTCAGGACGGATCAACGCCAGCAATCCATGCTCGGAGTTCGTCTTCCTGGATGACACCGCCTGCAACCTCTCCAGCATCAACCTGATGAAGTTCCTGGGCGAGGACGGCAGCTTCGACGCCGACGGTTACCGCCACACCATCCGGATCATGCTGACCGCCATGGAGGTGATGGTGGGATATGCCACCTACCCCACCGAGCGGATCACCGTCAACAGCCACAAGTTCCGCCCGCTTGGTCTCGGTTACGCCAATTTGGGGGCGGTGCTGATGGCACTGGGGCTGCCCTACGACAGTCCCCAGGCGCGCGACTATTCGGGAGCGCTGACAGCCATCCTCACCGGCGAGGCCTATGCCCAGTCGGCCCGGATCGCCAAGGAGGTGGGGCCGTTCGAGGGCTACGAGGTCAACCGGCAGCCGATGCTGCGGGTGGTCGAGAAGCACCGCGGAGCGGCTTACAAGATCCCTGACGAGAATGCGCCGGCGCCGCTCCTGGCGGCGGCCCGCACGGCCTGGGATGACGCTCACGAGCTGGGAGCAATGCACGGGTATCGCAATTCTCAGGCGACGGTCCTGGCACCCACTGGAACCATCTCCTTCATGCTCGACTGCGATACCACCGGCGTCGAGCCTGACATCGCGCTGGTCAAGTACAAGAAGCTGGTCGGTGGCGGGCTGCTTAAGATGGTCAACGGCACCGTGCCCTCAGCGCTCCGCAAGCTGGGCTACGGCGAGGAGGCGGTCTCCGCCGTCTTGGCGTACATCAATGAGCACGACACCATCGAGGGCGCCCCGCATCTGCGGGAGGACGACCTCGCGGTTTTCGACTGCGCCTTCCCCCCTGCCAACGGCCAGCGTTCGATTACCTGGCAAGGCCACGTACGGATGATGGCGGCGGTTCAGCCATTCATCTCAGGAGCCATCAGCAAGACCGTCAACCTGCCCCAGGACGCGGCCCCCGATGACGTCGAGCAGGCCTATACCGACGCCTGGAAGCTGGGTCTCAAGGCGATCGCGGTCTACCGCGATGGCAGCAAGCGCAGCCAGCCACTCTCCACCTCCCGGAAGCAGGCTAGCTACAACGGCCAAGAGGAGGCCGAGCCCGCGGCACGGCCGGCGCGTCACCGGCTGCCTTCGGAACGCGCGGCCATCACCCACAAGTTCGACATCCAGGGCCACGAGGGCTACCTCACCGTCGGCCTTTACGAGGACGGCCAGCCGGGCGAGATCTTCCTCAAAATGGCCAAGGAGGGCAGCACTCTCAGCGGGATGATGGACTCCTTCGCCACCTCTATCTCGGTGGCGCTGCAGTACGGAGTGCCACTTCGGCTCTTCTGTGCTAAGTTCGCGCACACCCGATTTGAGCCAGCCGGGTACACCGGGAACCCCGAGATCCCGATCGCCAAGTCAATCGTCGACTACATCTTCCGCTGGCTGGCAGCGCGTTTTCTCTCCGCCGAGGATCGGGACGCTCTCGGCATCATCAGCCGCCGGGAGGAGTCCGACAACCTAGCCGCCGTGAGCAGCACGCAGATCGCGGCAGCGACGCCGGTGTCGACACCCCCAGCTCCCGGACAAGCCAGTGCCAAGCAACTGTCTTCGGAGTTGACCTTCCGGAATCAAGAGGATGCTCCGTCTTGCTCGGATTGTGGATCGCTGATGGTACGCAACGGCGCCTGCTACAAGTGCATGAACTGCGGGAGTACCTCCGGCTGCTCCTGATGAGAGGGTCTTGCGCTTAAAGCCCAAAGCGCTTGCGCATTTTCCCTAACCAGACGCCCGGGGAGCAATCTCCGGGCGTTTTGGCGTCTCCACTTCAAAACCTGGCGCTCAGACGGAAAAAACGCGCCACGAAGCGGAGGTTAGACCTGCGTCAAGGCGCGCTTGCGCCAGTCGAACTGGGTGGAGCGGTCGGCGGAAATTCTGAGCGGCGCTCTTACGGCGCCCGGGAGGCAGTCTCGATCCGGGAGTCCGCCGGCTGCCCGTCGGGACCCACCACCACGGCCACCAGCGAGCTGCGCCGCGGCCTGAGCCGCTGCTTGCGCAACCTCGCCGCGGCCGCTTTCACCGCATCTCGCTCCCGCTTCAGCCAGAGGTGGATGTTCTGGGCGGCCCACATGAACGTCACCTACAGAGACACGTTCGGGATGTGCCGGTAGTGGTACTGGCCCTTGGTCAGCCCGATCACGTCTGGGTCTTGAAATTGGAGAAGCCCCGCCCGACGTTGGTTCGCTTGGCGTATGTCTCTTCCCACCCGGGCGTGCCCCAGAAGGGAAACTGGAAGACTGCCGGGATCTGCGCCGCCCAGAGCGTGGCCGACTTGATGCAGCAGGCCTCATGGTCGCGATGGGTGCCAGAACACGTCGCCAGCGTCGGATCCCGTTTCAGCAGACACTCCCTCACGGTGGTCAGGGCACTTCAGTGGAGGCTGGCGACTCTGAGGTCCCAATCGGTGGAAGAGAACGCTGCAGTACTGAGGTTCCGAGACACACGGGGACTGGTCAGAGTCGTAACATTCCCCGTCCTTGCCCGTAATACACAGGACGATCTTCGTTTGTCGGCCAAGAGTTGTATTGGTTGTATTAAAGGTGTGCCCGTCAAGTGTCATTAATCATCCACGCGAACAGGCCTGCTGGCACTGCCCAAATGCCCCCGCTCATATCCAGAATGTCTCGAGAGACGACGATCCCTCGCTGGTAGTGCTCAAGCAGTGCCGCCCTCTCCGGCCTCCAGCCGGCACTCACGTACTTGCTCTCGAGTGGAACCGTGATATCGTCACCCACGAAGTCGATCTCAGCTCCACTGTCTGGGTTACGGCGCACCAAGATGGCCGCCTCGTCAAGCACGGAGTTCGTGTCCACGATTGCAAGGTTCCGTAAGAGAACGTTGCCTACCTGCTGTTCAGAGAGCTTCGTCACCACCGGCGGAGTGATACGACTATCCCGCAGTGCCGGAAGCCGCGTGATCAGCGGGTCGATGAAGTATAGCTTGTCCCGACCACCGTAAGCGCGGAGGATTCCGTCGTGGCTAATAGATGCCCGCCACGCGTACAAGGAAGCACACAGGCGATCAATGCGATCCGCGACCGTGTTACGAGCCCCGATCGTCAGCACACTAGCAATACCCGTAACGCTTAGCGGAGAGCACAAACCATCGATCAGTCGCCCAAGTAGAGCCTTAACGTCTCGCTCGCTCATATGCCCAACCCGGAGGACATCGCCGCTCAGAATGCTCCAAAACCCATCTGCGGTGCTTGCGGAGACATCGATCCCTCCGGCCGCAACATCGGCCACAGCTCGTGGGAAACCGCCAACAGTGAGGTAGCGCTCCCAGGCGAGAGTGACGTCATCGATGAAGGGACGCAGCGGAGTCAAGTAGCGATGAGAACTCTCGCTCTGAAGGTCGGAGAGCGCAGAAAACTCGGTGGGCAAGTCAGCCGCCAGTTGGGGATAAATTTCCCGAAGGAACGATCGGAACCCCATGGGCAACAGCACCCGTATCTCTCCACCGCTGCCCTCTTCGCCCTCGCGGCCGCCAAACTCCCCTCGAGCTCGGCGCAGCTCAGCGGCCGAGGATCCAGTAGCAACAACGCAGCCGTGCCTCAGGACTGTGCCATCCCGCAGTTGCTTGAGTCCTTCCGTCCATTGACGCACATACGTGATCTCGTCAAAGAACCAGTAGCGGTCCTCGTTGGGAATGGATGCCGTGATGTCGATGGTTAGCTTGACAATTCGTCGTAGATCTTGGACGGTCAACGTTTCACAAGGACAGAATGCGATGGCGCGAGGATCGACCCCTTCTGCAATCAGTCGAGTGATGGTGCGCTTGATCGCTACACTCTTACCGGAACGCCTCGGCCCGACCAGCAGGAAGAGTCCAGCGGGAGCTATACCCTCCAGAGGCCTGGGGTCATACTGAGTGACAGCATTCACTCGCGCCGCCCGCAGATCTCCATCGGAGCCCTCCCACCGAGTCGGGTGCTTCCACCACGGGCTATTGTCAACAATGTGTTGACGCCTCTCAAAATCACGCATACCCCGCCCTCACCTGACTCTGAAGCAGCAAGTCTCTGAACATAACCAAGGGCATAGTGTAGCATAACCTGAACAAAACAAAGGCCATTCCAGGCGTCGCATTGAACAGAACCAAGCAGTTCGGGGATCGAGCCTCAGTGCGCGGAGGGAATCATGGGCGGGTCAAGGATCGCTTCGATCGGGTGGACGAGCTGGCGCCCCGGTAATGGAAGGGGGGGTGAGGGTGATCCTGGACGCCTTTTGCCTGAGTGCGGGGTACTACCGGAAGTACACCGTGGCGGTGTGCAGGGGGCGATGACGGGTTGTGGTCGAGCGCCGCGTGGTGTTGGGGGCCGCCGCTATGGCCTAGAGTTCCAGCAAGCCTTGCTGGTGGCCTGGGAGGCGTCCGGGTACGTCGGTTCTCAGCGGCTCCAACCCTTGAGCTGATGGCTGTTCATCCGCTCACCGATCGTCTTACAGTGACCCCTTGAACCCGCCCACCTAGGCATGTGCTCGTAGGACCCTACTCGCAGCAAAGCCGTAAAGAGTGATGGAGGCCGATGCGATGTCGCGGGCCAATCCGGACCGCTCGGCGACTAGTCGTGAGGTTTTGGTTTCTCCAACCTCAATCACGTTTGCCACATTCCCAGTCCAGCCTAGGATCTTCGCCCGCAAACGGTCCAACTCTCCACGCCAGGGCACCGACTCTGCGCTAACCCGGCGAGGCCTGACGATGAATATGTCGATGTCACTATCGACGTCCGCATCCCCCCTCGCCACGGAGCCGAACAAGGACGCATGAACAGGAGCTACTGGCCAGGCCTGGATCTCGGCCTCGATGCGCCGGATTAGGGACTGACGTACCCCAACAGGGCGGCGATCGGTTTGAAGGCAATATGTTCGCGGTTGAGCTCGTACATAGTCGAGGTTCCAGCATCCTCTCGCTTGACAACGCCATGCAGGACCATTCGCTCGAGAGCGCGCAGGGTGCTTCGCTGTGGGCCGTTGGCCAGGCGGGCGACCTGACGGCCGCTCAACGGCTTGGTCGTTTTGAGCAGGACACCAAGAACAGACGCATCTAGGTCCGGTACCAGGGCGGTCATAGGGTGTCCGGCATTCATCGCTTACAGTGTGCCACATCGTGAGCCAAATCTGCCTCTCCCTCACTCCATTGAGCTGACTGATGGCCGAGCAGCCCCGATCCGGCTCGTTAGCCCGGCGAACTCGCGCCGTGCGAGCGGAGTTCAACAGGATTGACGCCTGAGATCAATCCGTGTAAAAGTCCCGAAGGTCGTCTGTAAAAGGCCCTCGCGCCACTCCCAGAACCTCCCGAGAACGTGGGGGTTCGAATACTCACAAATGGCTCAATGGGAGGGTCTTGCGCTTAAAGCACAAAACGCTTGCGCATTTCCTAAACCTGAATCCACTGACGAGGGTCATGGTGCGGTGCAGGGGAACCGAGGCCGGAGCTGGAGAGTGGTCGGTGGTCGTGACATCAGCCAGAGAGTGCTCCATGACCTCAAGGTGGCCAGCAATGTTGGGCGGAAATGACGAGAACACCGGCAGACTGGCCGTTCGCAGGCAAGCTCCCGCCGGT
>JBOHUG010000067.1:0-4694 GCA_050734135.1 Candidatus Dormibacteria bacterium | reverse complement strand
CCCCTCCCACCGGCCTCGCTCAGCCACGCGCGACGCTCGGTCCCATCCTGGTTCAACCAGGGACGAGTAGCCCGGCCACCCCCTTACGGTGATCCGCTCCCGCCAGCCTATTCGCGCGCGCTCTAAGGCGGGGAGCCGCGCCCGCCCCTCCTCAGGAACGGTGCGCAGGGCTGGCGTCAAACTCCGGCGACGTAGTGAACGCCCCACTCTATTGGGCCGGAAGCGGGCGAGCCCGGGGTATGGCCGTCGCAAAGGTCCTCTTCGAGCTCCTGCACGATGAAGCTGGCACAGAGTTCCGGACCATGGTGCTCGGTCTGGTTGCTGAATCTCGCGAAGTCGACCTCCGCGGTATCCACACGCTCAGGGCTGGTCGTCCAGCAGTAGAGGATCGAGAGCTGAGACTCAAAGTGGGTGCCGGCCATCTTCGCGCCTATGAAGCGGAAGTTTCGGTGGATCGGTAGACCCGACCGCTTCAGTCCACTTCGCGGTCCTGCCGCCGGGGAGTCGACGGCGAGCCGGCGCATCAAAGACTCGACCACCGCCTCCTCGAACTTCCGAGATGGCAGCTCAGACTGCTCCGAGTTTCTCCGCTTCGATCGGGAGGAGGGACCTTCACCAGCCGTTACCGAAGCCCTGCGCGATCGTAGCAAGGACTTCGCCTGAAGTCGACGGACCCGGCCTAGAATCCCCAACCGAGCATGTCCGTAGAGAGCGGGGCGCCGGCGCCGATCGTGACCCGGCGCTGGGCGCCGGACGGTCCCACCGTGTTCCTCCTCGCGGTGGCGATCCTCGGTTTTGCCGCCTTCACCCAGCCTCAGTACGATCCCGATTTCTGGTGGCACCTGCGGGTCGGTTTGGACATCCTGGCCTCAGGGGTACCCCAGCACAACGCCTACACCTTCACTGCGGCGACCCATCCCTTCATCACTCAGGAGTGGGGCTCGGAGGTGATCTACGCAATCCTCTACCGGGCTTTGGGTATGACCCCGGTCATCCTGCTCATGGCTCTAGTCACCTGGATTGGTTTCGTTTTCGGGGTGATGCGAGTGAATCGGCGGGGGCTCTCGCGCTGGATCCTGGCGTGCGGAGCAGCCCTGGTGATCATCTCCGGCCTGCAGATCTGGGGCCCCAGCCCGCAGATGTTCACCTTCGGCTTCCTCGGCATCCTGCTGGTGCTCCTCGATGCGTACCGGCGGCGGCCGAACCGGCGGCTCCTGATCTGGCTGATCCCCATGTTCGTTATCTGGGGCAACCTCCACGGTGGCTTCGTGGTCGGGCTCGGGGCGATCGGGGTCTTCCTGGTGGGAGAGGCCATCAGCCGCTGGCTCAACGATGAGAATTCCCTCACCCTGACCCAACTCCGAGATCTGGTCGGGGCGCTGGTGCTCTCTGCACTTGCCGCCATGGTCAACCCCAATGGCTGGGGCCTCTACCTGTATCCGTTGCACCTGCTGCTCAGCCCGGTGGCTCAGGCCAACCTAGATGAGTGGCAGCCCCCCAACTTCCACGCCTTGGCGTCAGTTCCGGTGCTGTTTCTACTGCTGAGCTCCCTCCTGGTAGCCCGCTGGGCCAAGCACACCCGGCCGGCGGATCTGCTGCTGGCCGGCGCGGGAACCTTCCTTCTCCTCTACGCGGTACGTGATATCCCCCTCTTCGCGATCATGGTCTTGCCGCTCTGGACCGATGGCATGCAGGGGCTGCTGGTCCATGTCCAGACGGCGCGAAAGATGGTCTCCCAGCGCCAGCGGCGGCCGGCCCCCCGCTGGTTTGTCGGGGCGGTCCTGCTGCTGGTGGTCATCGCTGGCGCAGTCAGGGTGTCGGCCGAGCTGAACAGTCCGGACGATCACCTGGAAGGCTCCTCGTACCCGGTGCAGGTAGGGCGAGTCATTTGCGATGGTCCCACTGCCAGGGTCTTCACTCCCTACGGGAGCTCAGGTTGGCTGCTTTACCGGCTGGACCATCGAGCTCCCACCGGACGCGACTGCGCAGCCGACCGCCTGTTCATCTTTGGGGAGGTCGACTTGATGGGCCCTAAGGTGTTGACGAAGTACCTCACCGTGACTGGGGCGGCGCCGGGAACGATGGCGATCCTGCGTCATTATCGGGTCAGTTTGGTGTGGCAGGGACGGTCCGATCCGCTCACCGCATTACTGCAGAAACAGCCCGGCTGGACCTGTGTTTTTGCCGATAAACAAAGCGTTCTTTATGCCAGCCCGGGACACTCCGGCGGCTGGACCGCCTCCCGCGCCGACTGTCCCCGCTGAGTCGGCCCGGCACCGCTGGCGCCACCGACTTCGCTCTGGCGCTGCCCTAAACTACGATGCTCCGGGGGTACCCGGCCAACGCCGCACCTTCCAGATGCTGGGTGCGCAGATCGTCGGTGGCCGGTGGGGCGAGGGCGCTCCCGCTGTCGTGTTCCTGCACCAGGTTGTCTGCGACTGACGCGCTTGGACCGAGGTCTTTTCCCACTTGCCCGCGGCTGGGACCAAGGTCCCTATGACAGACGCCGTCTGGTCAGGGCACCTTCAGTCATCCACGAGATCTGCTCGAGCTGCTCGACCAAACGTCCTCGTCTCCGGCTTTGTTGGACGGCGCCGCGCTGGGGGGCCGCGTGGCCCTGGGCTGCGCACCGTCGGCACCGAGCCGGGTCACGGGGTTACTGCCGCTGGCTCCGGCGATCTGCGGTGCGCCCGAACCCTCCTGGGACGACAGCACCCAGAGCTTGAGCGACCGCATCGGCCACGCACTGGACGCCGGAGAATTCGACAAGGGGAACCGCCTCCCACCTGACACCAGCCTCCGACGGACGGTAATCGGAGCGGCTCAGCCGAGCTGGAGGTGCTGGTACTGCTGGCGGAGCAGCTTCTTGTTGAACTTGCCGACGCTGGTCTTGGGTACCTCCTCCAGGAAGACGATCTCGTCGGGTATCCAGAAGGAGGCTACTCGCGGGCCCAGGAACTCCAGCAACTCTTCCTTCGTCAATGACCCATGGTGCTCGGGTCTGGCGACCACGAAACCCACTGGCCGCTCAGTCCAGTGAGAGTGAGGGAACCCCACGACCGCGGCTTCTTGGACCTTGGGATGAGCCATCAGCTCGCCTTCGAGCGTCACCGAGGAGATCCATTCACCCCCGGATTTCACCAGGTCCTTGGTTCGATCCACGATCTGGACATAACCCTGGGGATCGATGGTGGCGACATCGCCGGTGCGGAACCAGCCATCGGCCGTGAAGCGGCCGTCGTGGTCATCGGGGTCGTGGTAGTAGGCCCGGACGATCCACGGTCCCCGTACCTGGATCTCCCCCGGGGTCAGACCATCGGCAGGACACTCCTCCCCGGAATCGAGAGCCGCGACCCGCAGATCGACGCCCAGCACCGGGATCCCCTGTTTGGCTCGCAGCTGCAGGAGCAGCTCTTTGCTCTGGCCGCGGAGGGCTGGCTTGACGACGTTGACGGTGCCGACCGGGGAGGTCTCGGTCATCCCCCAGGCATGGACCATGTTGAGCTGGTGCCGATCGAATCCGGCGATCAGGGAGGGGGGCGCCGCGGAGCCGCCGCAGATGATCATCCGCAGATGGGTGAGAGGAGACGGCTGCTGGTCGAGGTGGTTGAGCAAGTCGCCCCAGATGGTGGGCACCCCGGCGGCCACGGTTACCGATTCCCGCTGGAGCTGGGCCAACAGGTGCACCGGGTCGAGGAAGCGATCGGGCAGGACCAGCTTGGTCCCAAATCCGATCGCAGCATGCGCTAGACCCCAGGCGTTGACGTGGAACATGGGCACCACCGGCAGCAGGACGTCCTCATAGGAGAGCCCGATCCAGCCGGCGGTGCCGGCGGCGGCCGCGTGCAAGTAGGACGAGCGGTGGCTGTAGACCACTCCCTTGGGCCGGTTGGTAGTCCCCGACGTATAGCTCATCGCCGCTGCCCGGCGCTCGTCCAGCTCCGGCCAGTCGGCCCCGGGTTCGCTGGCCGCCAGAAGCTCCTCGTAGTCGACCGTCTCCGGCAGGCCGCTCCGGTCGGCCTCGCCGTCGCCCATCAGGACGATTAGCCGCACCGTGGGAATACGATCGGCAACCTTCTGCAGCAAAGGAAGCACGCTGCGCTGGCAGAAGATCACGCAGTCCTCGGCGTCGTTGATCACGAAGGCCAGGTCGTCGGGGAAGAGGCGGACGTTGAGGGTGTGGAGCACCGCCCCCTTGCCGGGAATCGCGAAGTAGCACTCCAGGTGGGAGTGGGTGTTGAAGGCAAACGTCGCCACCCGGTCACCGGGCATTACTCCCAGCCGATCCAGCGCCCGAGCCAGCCGCTCGGTGCGCTCCCCGAACTCAGCAAAGGTGTAGCGCCGGGGCTCTCCCGCCGCCTGCTCGGTGACAATTTCCTGATCTGGGAAATAACGAACGCCGTGCTGAAACAGATGGGTCAAAGTCAGCGGGTAGTCCATCATCAGACCGTCCACTCAGATCATCTCCCCTGAGATCAGTGGAAGAGTCTGATTCAGAAAGTCGCTACTCATTAGAGGCTGTCCCCCGTCCGTATAAGCAACGTATAACCCCGCGTCAAGAGCGGTTGTGTACCGCCCCTGGTTTCCTGGACAGCGAAACCACGGTAATGATACCGAGCGCGCCGCGGCCATGCTGGGCCATGCCTCGCATCATGCGGCACGATCCAGCGTGAGGGCGACGCGTGCGGCAGCTG
>JBOHUG010000066.1:0-3454 GCA_050734135.1 Candidatus Dormibacteria bacterium | reverse complement strand
GTGCGGGCAGGGCCAGCCAGCGATCGTAGAGGAAGATGCCCATGATCACGGCGCCGGCGACCACCGCGTGGTCACTGGGGAGGGCAAAGTCGTGGCTGCGGGGGATCAGGACCAACACTCCGGGCAGTGAGGCGTAGGGTCGGGGCTCGGCGACAAAGCTGGAGATGGGCTGATTGATAAGGAAGGCGACTATGGTTGCGGCACCAGCCCCCAGAGCGGCCGCGAGGTGGGCGGGTGAGCGGCGGGCCCGGAACGCCCCCAGCACCAGGAGCACCGCCAGCACCGCGAGGCCGGCGTACACGGCATAGGCCGCGGCCATGGGATGTGCCCATCCGGTGTGGCGCGAGATCCGGTTGAGGTCCAGGTACCACCTACGATTCCAACCCATCCCCACCCATTGTCGGGGGCTGGTTCCGACCGGGCGGCGGGCCAGGCCCGGACGGCGGCTGCGCACGCAACTTCGGCAACTGGTGCGGAGCAGTGCTCCTCTCAGGTGCTTCACTGAAGGAGCTTCAGTGGGCCGCAGACTCGACTCGCGGCACCCGAGAGCAGGAGGTCCACTTGGACTGCCCGCCTGGTGGCCTAGGGGTGGGAATAACCAGCCTGGGTGTATGGGACTTTTCAATGAGCAGGATGAGCAGGATGCGTCCGCCGTTGGAGCCCAGATCCGCCGGGTGGCTCGCCGCGGTGGGCGCGCTGCTGCTCTGTGGGTGTTCTGGGCCAGTCGCCCCAAGTCCTTCACGGCACGGGCGAGCGGGGGCCTCGTCCACGTCGGGGGCGCAGGCGTGCGTCGACCGCTGGGGGGTGACCCCGGTCTCGTATCCACCAGGCGGCTCTCCCACCAACAGTGACCTCTACAACAGCCTTCTGAACTCGATCAACGGCATGGCCGCCATATCCGGCGACGACATTTGGGCGGTCGGCGGCTACGACGCCTACCCCTCACCGGGCGGGGCCGAGGATCTGTCGGGAACGCTGGCAGAGCATTGGGACGGCAGCAAATGGTCGGTAATTCCGGTGCCGGATCCGGCCGACACCGTGGCTTTGGGCGGGGACGTCCTGGCTGCGGTGACCGCGTTTGCCGCCGACGACGTGTGGGCGGTGGGCTTCGTCGGAGTGCCCGGGGGCGCCTATGACAACGGTCAGCTGCAGCTGCTTCCCGTCGACACCCTGATCGAGCACTGGAACGGGAGCAGTTGGTCCATCATCCCCTCGCCAGATGTGGCCGCCCGCAACGGGGAGCCGCCATGGGATCTCCTGACCGCGATCTCTGGTACTGGCCCTGACGACATCTGGGCCGTGGGCACCACCGAGTGGGATGTCCTCGATAACACCCATACTCTGGCCCCGGCCGAGCCGCTGGTGGAGCACTGGAACGGGTCAGTGTGGTCTATCGTCCCGGCGTCCGACCCGGTGCCGCACTACCCCTCATCGAAACTCGGGAGCCAGGCCGTCATTAGCTCTGGCGGGTCGCCGGCAGCCTTTGGAGACGCTACTTTGATGGGAGTGACCGCCATCTCCCCGAGTGACGCTTGGGCGGTCGGCCAGTACAGCCCCAACGACGGCACCATTCCTTCCGAGACCCTGACCGAACACTGGAACGGCAGTACGTGGTCGACCGTTGCCGCCCCCGACCGGACTCTGCCCGAGCCACTCTCCAACGGCAGCACCAAGGCCAACGACGTCCTCACCGCCGTCGCTGCTGCTCCAGACGGCACCCTCTGGTCCGTCGGGGAGGCAGCGCCGGCCTCGGGCATCGTTCTCGAGCGCGACCGAAGCTTGTGGAGGCTCGAGCGTGCGCCGTCACTGACCCCTGCCCCGTTCGCCGTCCAGCCGCCCCCCGGCCCCCTCCCGTATGCGAGTCCCCTCTACTCGGTGCTGGCGCCCTCGGTCAGCAGCGTGTGGATCCTTGGCTCCGCGATCCTCCACTGGGATGGCAGCTCCTGGCGCGCCGACTACACCGCCGGCGGCAGCGACTTCGGCACCCTTTTCGCCGCCGCCGCCCTCACGAGCGATGATTTCTGGGCGGCGGGGCCGTCGGACTTCGTCCACCACGCGTGCGGGACGGCGGTGAGCAAGAAGAGAACGGGACCATGAGGGCACACCTGACCGCCGTTGGGGCGGTCAGCCTGGCGGTCCTCTGTGCCGGGTGCGCCTCCGGCCAGCCTCCGGCTCCGACTCTGGGGAGGCGCTCCCCCGCCTCGACCAACGCCTACGAGTGGATCGCGCTCCATCCGTCCATCTCGCCAATCGCCCGGGATTCGGCGCTGTTCGTCTATGACGGAGCCACCTCGACGATCGTTATGAGTGGCGGCGAGAGCGGTTGCGTCGGCGGCCAGGTCACCGATTTCCAGGACACCTGGACGTGGAGTGGTGACTCCTGGATGCTCCAGCACCCTGCCACGACCGGACCGATCGCGATCGACGCCCCAGCCGGCTACGACCCGACCACCAAGAAGGTGGTGGTGCTGATCGGTGAGCCATGTGCAATGAGCACCTTCCATGACGACTGGGACGGGTCGAACTGGAGTGGACCACTGGACAACCGCGGGTGCGACGCCGCAGGCAACAACTGCCAGACGGAGATCTTCCCCGGGCTGCAAGGGGCAATCGCAGACGATCTGCAGTCCGGCCAGTTCCTCTTGTGGTCCTCACAACCCGCCAACGACTTCAGTTCCGAGAGCCCGCCGCCGCCCGGCGCCAGCACCTGGACTTTCAACGGGACCTCGTGGACGCTCCTCCATCCGTTGAGCCAGCCCACACCCGCGGTCGGCCCGGAACTGATGGTGTACGACGCCGCCCTCGGCGAGGTGGTCCTCTATGGGGAGTACACCCGCCAAATGTGGACCTGGAACGGCAGCACCTGGACCGAGTTGCCCGCCGACCCCGGAGCGCCACCGGCCCGCGCTGACAGCTCCATGGTGTTCGACGCCAAGCTGGGGAAGCTGGTGCTCTTCGGCGGGGCGGATGTGACCGGGTACGACCTTGGGTCCGGCGGGGCGACCTATACCGACGCCACCCCCCTCAACGACACCTGGACCTGGGACGGGACCAGCTGGATGCGGCTGTCCCTTCCGATCTCTCCGACTCCCCGTTACCACGCCCAGATGGCCTACGACCAGCGGAACGGCACGATCGTCCTGTTCGGTGGATCGCTCGATAGCGGCACCGACAGCAATGACACCTGGGAGTTCCGATCGACCCGCTGAGGCGGTGAGCCGTCAGCGACCGAGTGGGGTGGTGGGCAGTGGTGAGGGTCAGGGGGTTCAAATTGACCCGGCCCGAACTTCCGCTGAGTTTGACAGGCCCCCGGCCGCCAAGTAGACTTAGCACCCGCGCCTCCGGAGGGGCGTTAGTGCATCCGTGCCTGGCCGCCGCCCCGGAAACGGCCAGAGTTCCTGAAGGTCGAATTCAACTTGCCCACCATCCAGCAGCTGGTCCGCAAGGGACGCCA
>JBOHUG010000065.1:0-3590 GCA_050734135.1 Candidatus Dormibacteria bacterium | reverse complement strand
GCTCTTCTCCACCCGCCGCCCCTCGGCCCGCCGGGGCTGCTTGGAGCCGGCCACGGCTGCCGTCACCCGGTTGACCGGCATCAGTCCCATCTCCCGGAGCAGGACCTGGTGATGCGCCCCCCGTAGGGCCGTGTCGTAGATGACGCCCTGGGCTCCCGGGACGAACGGATGGAGCCGACTGAAGCAGCCCATGGCCACCCTGGCCTCCCCGCCCTTGTCCGGGACCCACTCCACGTCCAGGATCATCCGCCCCCGGATCTCCTCGGACCGGGCGGCCACCATGACAAACTTCGTGCCGTAGGCCGTCTCGCCGGTGCCCTCGAAGTGGAGGTCGGCATCGGGCTCGTGCCGTCGCTGACGGATCTCGCCCATCTCCTTGTCAACCCGCATGTCCCCGGGCTTGCACTTGTAGAGCGGGGTGATCACCTTGCCGTCCGAGTACATCATCCGGCTGAGATCCGGATGCGTCAACGAGCCTGGTCCTTCCGGGTCCATGAGCCCGAGTTCCCGAGCCTGCCCAGCGGCCAGTTCCCGATGCAGCTTCGCCAACCCTTCCAGGACCTCGGTGTTGGACAGGTACCGGTTCCGCCCGTACAGGTAGTGGTGGCGGCGCATCGGCCGGGACGGCAGCCGCATCGACTCGTCGTCGGGGAACATCTTCTTCACGGTCCGGCGCATCAGCTTCCAGACCACCTTGTTGAGCCAGCTCCGCCTCGACCTGGCGGGCGCTGGCATACACGCTGATCAACGCCTCGTAGGCGAGGTACATGAAGTCCGGGTAGTCCCGGCCCCGCCCGCCCTTCTCCCGGGGCGGCTGCGGGATCAGCGCTGCCAGCTCGTAGAGCTCTGGGTTGCGCAGGATCGCCTCGACTCGATCGAGGGCGGCGACGCCCGGGCAGGGGCTGGCCACGCTAGGCCCGCTCTCCGTCCGAGGGCTCAGGCTTCCAGCTCAACCCGATGAAGCGGGCTGCCCGGTCCAGGCTGCGCATGCCGAGCCGCCGGGCGACCTCCTCGATGGAGCCGGTCTCCTCGAAGACCTTCCGCCCGGCCCAGGCCACCACCGATCCCGGCCGAACGTCGGGCTCCTTGCCGATCCCCGCCCTCTTCAGCGTCTCGGCCACCGCGATGCTCGACGAGACCTGCCTGCTCTCCTCTGATCCGCTTCCCTCGTAGGCAACCGCGGGATCCTCGGTGAGCACGTTCTTGAGGGTGCCCACCCGTCGGGCGAGCTGCGTGGCCCCCCAGTCCCTGAGCGCGCCCCACCGAGGCTCCGCCTTGGAGCTGCCATGGATCCAGACCCGGCCGTTGGTGAGGTCCAAATCGGAGACCAGGATGTGGTGTATCTCCGAGGTCCTAGCCGTTGCCTCCGCCAATGCCCACGCAGCTGGCTGCCGGGTGGCGGTCAAGGTCTGCAGAGAGAAACTCCGGCACACGACGATCTCGTCGTCGGTCAGCGGCCGGACTGCCAGACAGGAGCGCGGCGACAACACCAGATCCTGGGCGGGGTCGCCGATCTCGGCTCCGAGCTGGCGAAGCGTCCGGAAGTACAGGCGGAGGGCCGATCGGCGCAGGTGCATCGTGGCCACGCTCGGCCGCTTCGGCCCGTAAGGCTTCGAGATGCCAGCAAGGATGAACCGGCTGGCATGCTCGGTGGTGATCTCTTGGACCGAGCCCAGGCGAAGGCCCTTCTCGGTGAAGATCGTGAAGCGGACCAGCAGCTCCGCCATGCGATGCGTGCTCTGGTCCGTGAGTCCGGAGCGGTTCAGCTCCTCGAGGACCCGCCCCAGTGCGTCAGCGGGCCCAAGGTCAGAGCCGGAGAGGCACAGCGGTGCGGTGGCCCCGGCAGAGCCCGCGCCGATACTCTTGACCACGTCGTGACCTCCTCAGAAGGTCTCGGCCAGACCCCGGGGTGTTGACGCACCGCCGGGGTCAATCTATTAACTGCCACCAAGAGAATACACGTTCCCACGGTGGTTGTCAAGAGATTGTTCTAGAATGGCCCGATGGACCAGGAGCTCGTCGGCATCGCCGAGACTGCCCGCATGCTGGGGGTTTCACGTCAGCGCGTCCACCAGATAGCTGGGACCAATCCGGAGTTTCCGAAACCAGTTGCAGAATTGGCAGCTGGCCGAATCTGGCGGCGGCAAGAAGTCGAAGCCTGGATTGGGGCTCATCCGGACCGCCAGAAGAGCGGGCCGAAGGGCCGGCGCTCCCGTCGGGGTGCGACATGAGGGCCGCCTCCGCTGGGTGGGGCTGTGTCGCAACGGGCGTGACAAAGAGAGGCCAAGCGCCCCCTGGGGGGCGTGTGGCAGCGGGGGGCTCGCATGAAGCCCCGCTTGGCCGCCGGGGAGACCGACGACGATCATGGCGGGGGTATTCCTTGCTCCCCAGACCATGACC
This sequence comes from Candidatus Dormibacteria bacterium, assembly GCA_050734135.1. Lineage (GTDB taxonomy): Bacteria > Chloroflexota > Dormibacteria > Aeolococcales > Bog-877 > Bog-877. The sequence continues at coordinate 1,190 of JBOHUG010000065.1, read as the reverse complement.
CACCCATGATTAGCTGCGAAGATAAATCAGTCTGAGTCTGGGTAGATAGAGCCAGCTTCGACCGAAGGATCCGGTACGGACTCTCAGAGAGGTAATTTCACTGGAATCCGTCGACAGCCCACCGATCCCTGACTTCGTGAGAGCCTGCACCCAGACTCAGGTCGACGAGCAATTAATTCCTTGGAACGAGTCTGATTTTTGGGTGACAGCATTCGGGGACCACCCTCATTTGTTGGCTGAGCTCATGACCGAGGTGCAGGAGAAGGGGGGCATAGCCCGGAGCTTTGTATTTGCTCACTCGACCAGCGACCCGGTGGAGCTGTTCCTTGTCGCAATGGCATGGGGGTTCGGGCGGACAAACATCCGCTGGCCGAAACAGAGGGCGATGCTCATGCCACAATTCCGTGAATCCGCTGCCATTGCCTCGATCGTCTCTGAGACGCAGAAGAACGGCGCCGGGGCGGGCTGGAGTGCTCTTTGGGGTCGACACCATGTCCCCGGTTTGGGTGCCGCGTTTGGCACCAAGCTGCTCTACTTTTCCGGATACCGCGAGATCGCAACCGGACTACGACCTCTCATCCTTGACGCCAACGTGCGTCGAGGACTTGCCGCCCCTGAAACGGGGCTCCAGGAGAAATTCGGGTATTGGCGAGCTGACTACGAGCGGTATCTGGCGATCGCCCAGTCTTGGGCCGATGACCCCGAATGGGGAGGGACGCCGGAGGTGGTCGAGTTCGCCCTGTTCGAGTGGGGCAAGAATCTCGCTGCCGCCCGTCCGGCAACGAAACCATGAGGCGGGACCCTGCTTCTTGACGCCCGCCTTCTCGGAGAAGAACTGGGCCTAGGGTTCCTTGCGAATGTTAGTCCTATGGCTCTTGGATCTGCCCACGTCCTTGATGGTCCCATTCCGTCTGATGGGAGTGACCGCTTGGTGCTAATTCAGCGATGATGGCTACGTGAGCTCAGGCAGTGGGCATGCGGAGCTGAAAGAAATGGACTCCGCCGATCTTCGTTGCTACCCACGGCTGCAGCGTTGGGAGGATCCCCAGGGCGCGTTGGCTGCCCTCAGGGAGGCGCGGCGGTTTTGCGAACGGCGGCATGCACAGCTGGCAAGCTCCACGACAAAGGAAATCCGGCTCTCCGGCTGTTTCCGTGGGTGCCTGAGTAGGCCTTGACGACGCACGCCGCTT
>JBOHUG010000064.1:0-29376 GCA_050734135.1 Candidatus Dormibacteria bacterium | reverse complement strand
CGTCGAATGCTGGTTCAGCGCGTTGACCACCAAGCGGATCCGGCGCGGCTCATTCGTCAGCGTGGCTGCCCTCACGGCCGCCATCAGAGAGTACCTGTCCGTGCACAACGCTGATCCCACATCCTTCCTCTGGACCGCCTCCGTGCGAGACATCCTTGAGAAGATCGCTCGTTGTCGGGCCATTTCCCGGACGAACCACTAGTCATATAGGCGCTCCCGGGCTCGTACGTGTGCAATGATTCCGAGGTGCAACAACGCATCAGCCTCGTGACTCTCGGCGTCTCCGATCTTGCCCGTGCTCGGTCGTTCTACGAAACTCTCGGCTGGCGCAACGGCCAGCAACCCGACGATGAAGTCTGTTTCTTCCAGGCGGGCGCAATGGTCTTCGCCCTGTGGACAGCTCTGGGCGGTCACGGTGCTCCCGGGATCGAGCTTGCTTACAACGTGCGCTCCCCCGAGGAGGTCAGCGAAGTGCTGGCGGAAGCGGAGCAGGCCGGGGCTACGATCGTGCGACCCGCTGCGCGGGCGGATTGGGGCGGAACATCGGGAGCGTTCGCAGACTTGGACGGCTATGTCTGGGAGGTGGCCCACAACCCCGGATGGGCGCTCGGAGAAGACGGGACCGTTCACATCTAACCCAGCCAGATTCGACCCCCCGTCGAGCGGGATGCGTTCCTGCAAGCTGTCCGCTGCGGATTGCGCTTGAATGTGCCAGAAGCGAGCACATCTTCTGCGGTCCCGAGCGGCAAGCTGATGGCGCTCACCGAGCCTGCGACCAAGGCTGGTTAGCTAGCTTGACCGTGAAATACGGCAACGCCGTTCACGTGCCAGACTAGCGTCCCCAATACTCGAACTCCTTCGGGATGATCTCGACACGCTCTGGACTGAACCCGCTCCTAGACCCCGCTCCAACTCGGTGGCTGATCTCGATACTGCACAAGAAGGTCCGAAGCCCTGCCCTCTTCTGTTCGATACTTAGGCTGTCCCAGAGATCTGCAAACTCCACGCCACTGGTGGCTGTGAAGGTCTGCCTGCTCTGCACTGCTCCAGGCATGGCCTCTGCCTCGGCGAGCTTCATCGCTATCGACTGGAGCGAAGCGTTGCGGTCTGCACGAGCCAGAACGCCTGCCGTGTAGTCTTCGAGCGTATCAGCTCGAAGCGTCTGCAAGCGCTGCACTTCGGCGAATAGGTCGGCGTGTCAGTAGCGCGTGGGACAAATTCCCACTTCGTCTCGCCTAGAAATTTCACGAAGACATCGCTGACTAAGCTCTCAAGTGTGTCAGCAGTGATGGCCATCGCGCACGGATCGTCAGTGCAGCGTTAGTTCCGATATGTCTTGCCTCTACGGTTCACGGACCACGGCTGCATCGCCTTGCCATCCTTGGCGCATCTATGAAGCCCGCCCGAGGGGAGCATCTTGGGTCGCGACCGTGGCCACGTCTTCTTAGCATTCTCGTCCAGCGTGGTGCTAGCGGCCAGGGTGCGCCTCAGTTGCAGCGTATCCGCCTTCGAAATGATGGCTGGCCACTCTGCATCACCAGCGATGTCGTCACTATGCACGTACTGACCACTGATGCGACCTCCGCGCAACATGGTGAGCACAGTAGATCTGCTCCACAGACCTCCGCCTTCCGTCTTGATGTCGCGGTCACGGAAGTCACGGACGATAGCCCGCAGAGGCTCGCCGGCTATGACGCGGCGAGCAGCCTCGCGAACTACCTCTGTCTCGACTTCGTTGATGGTGGTGCCATCGCGCTGATAGCCGAAGCTTCGCCTCCCGCCACCAAGGTAAATACCTGCTCTGAGAACAACGGATGCCTTCACTCGCTCTGAGCGGATGACTGACTCTTGGTTCGCGAGCCACCCCTTCATGGACAGGATCAACTCGCCTGCAGCGCCCTCAGCACCGGCATCCTCGATGGAGACAACGTGGACGCCGCGTTCTTGGAGCTGCCTGACGTACCGCAGCGCCACCTCGATACCCTGGCTTGTGAAACGATCCAGACGCACCACCAAGAGGACGTCGAACGCTGCAGACTCCGAGAGAGCTAGCTCGATGGCTCGGGTGTTGGCCGCCTCCCGCCGGCCGCTGACTCCTTCCATCCTGTACTCGCGCGCAATGTCCCAGTCGTGATCATAGGCATAGGCACGCAACACAGGCTCTTGGTTGGAGATCGTCTGCTTCGGGGTCGAGACTCGGAGCCATAGGGCGGCTCTCCTAGCGGCTGTGCGGTACCATAGTCGGCGTCCCCAATCGACATGACCTGGGCCTTCTCCTTTCGCCCACCGGTCTTCGCGTCCGGGCCTATCGTCGGCCGTCCCATGCTTATTGGGTCGGGAGAGTGGTCGAGCCCCTGCGAAAGTCTGAGTCTCGCGGAGTCCTGTCTGGGCCGCTGAGATCGGGTCCGCCCGGAGGGTCCGGGTCGCGAGTATGGCTCCTGTGAATTCGGGTCGGCGACCCCCCCTGGACGCGAGCGACCGCGACTTCGAGATGGGCGCCGCTCCACCAGTGGTCGACTTGGTGGGAGCAACCGGTTCCGGTTGGCTGAACTCCCTCCGCCGCCAGGCGCCTGCGGCACTGGGGATTCCCGCTTACCGCCGGTACCTGTTCGGCAGTTCCCCTCTCTCTCTGGGCGCCTGGATGCAGTTGGTGGCCCTAGGCTACCTGACGCTCCGAGTGACCGGCTCCCCCGCTGCCGTGGGGTTAGTCGGTGCCGCCGATGGCATCCCTGCGATCGCGCTCTCCCTGCCCGCGGGAGCCATCGCAGATCGATTCTCCCGTCGTCGGATCTTGATCAGTACCACGACCTCCATGAGTCTGACGGCCCTGCTGCTAGCGCTGGCCGCCGGCCTACATCGGGCGGATCTGCTGGTGCTGGTGGGGGCCGCTATCTGTTTCGGGGCGTCCGACGCCTTCGACCAGCCCACCCGGCAGGCCCTGATAGCGGATCTAGTTCCTGCTTCGGGGCTGGTGGGAGCGGCCGCCCTAACCAGCACCGTGGGCAGCGTGAGCCGGATCGTCGGACCCGCGGTCGCCGGACTTCTGCTGGGGTTCTGGGGCTCCGCCAGCTGCTTTCTGGCGATGGGCCTCAGTGGCCCCCCTTCTTGTGGGTGGTAGTTCGTGGCCGCTGGCCCGACCTCCGACTTCGATCCGAGGAGGCCGGCTTTCGTCCTCTGGCGCAGATGGTGGAGGGACTCAGATACTCCTCCACCCAGCCCAAGATTCGGGCAGCCCTGATCGCGAGTTCAGTGCTCGGGATGCTCGGCGTTGGCTACATGCCATTTCTGCCTGTGTTCGCCCGAGAACAGCTGCACGGCGGAGGCCAAGTTCTTGGCCTGATGTACAGCGTGGGCGGAATCGGGGCGCTGGTTGGAGGAGTGTTCATCAGTGTCACCAGCCGACGGCTTCGCCCGGGACTGATGCTGGCGGCGGCGGCTCCGCTGTACGGAGGTTCCCTGTTTGGCCTCACTCGAGCCAGCGAATTAATTCTGGCCGTGCCGTGCCTGATCGGGATCAGCCTAGCCTTCGTTGTCGCCAACACCGCCATGGTGGCGACACTGCAGGAGTTGGCGCCGGCACCGCTCCGGGGAAGGGTGCTCTCCCTCTACACCCTCGCCTTCTCTGGAGCTGGACCCTCGGGCACGCTTCTGTATGCGGGCCTGAGCCAGACGATTCCGCTTTTCCAGGCCATCGCGGTCGGGGCGGTAATCGTCGGCCTGACTCTGCTCTGGTCCTCCAGCCGCGTGGGCTGGACAGCTGGCCCCTGAGCGGTCAGGCTGGAGACCTCGTGATTGAGCGCGCTTCCTTCGCCAGCCGGATCGCCACAACTGGGGATGGGCCCCGACTAGGAGAGATCTACCTCCAGGCGGTCCGGCAGGCGATGCCTTGGCTGCGGTTGACGCACGGCGATGACGAGCTGAAGGCCTGGTTCTCAAGGGAGATGCCACGGTCGCACCAGATTTGGGTTGGCGAGCGCCACGGTTCAGTCCGAGCCTTCATCGCCCTCAGTTTGGACCGCGCCTGGATTGACCATTTGTACGTCGAGCCGGAGGCCCAGGGGAGCGGCCACGGCCGCGAATTATTGGAAGTAGCCAAGTCGGGAAGCCCAGGCCAGCTGCGCCTGTGGGCCTTTCAACGCAACCTGGCGGCGCGAACCTTTTACGAGCATCGCGGATTCACGGCCCTGGAGTTCACGGGTGGCCGCGCCAATCTGGAACGGGAACCAGACGTTCTCTACCGTTGGAACCGGTAGGGCTAAGTTCCCAAATCCCTGTCGAGCGGCGGTGGGTGCCGGAGGCGTCGCAGCCTCGAGGCGACAGGCAGCGAAGTGCCACCTAGCCTGACCGATGCCTTTAGTCACTGGCTGTGAGGCGAACGAATAAGGCGCCTTGACCTTCACCCGGCTCCGGATATGCCGGGTGCCTGCCTCGAAGAGACTCCGCCGGAAATCTGTCGGTCAACCGCGGATTTCCTTCTGGTCGCCGAGCCTCACGCCGGTCACCGTTACGGCCAGCCCGTCCGGCCTCCTCTCAGGCCCGGTAGGCGCTGCGGACCACCTCTTGCGGCGCCTCCCCCCGCCTGGCAGTCTCCCACTCAGGAGGGGTCCAGCGGGGGAGCGCGGGCTAAACCGGTACCACAGGGATCGAGTACCTGGGATTCACGACCCCCGACGAGGAAGTTGCATCGAGGCGCGACCAGATTCCTCCCCGAACACCTTTCCGAGCACCTTCGACGGCGGGAATAGTGGTCGCCGGCGAGCTTCTGACGGAAAATGGGGCTCGTTCGGAGCTCGGTCAGCTTCCAGGTCCGGACCCGTCGCAGCAGGCGCTCCCGGTGCAGCCGGAATAGGGGTATTGCGAATGGAGCCGGATGAGGAGCAGGTGGTGGAGTGGCGGGAGATGGTCGAAGGGGTGCTCGAGGGGCCGGGACACTTCATCGGCTTAGACCGCGAAGGGAATCTCGTGCAAGCCCACTTTGTCAATGTGGGGAGCACCGTAGGAGGCCGACACTCCGCATCGAGTGGAACTGACAGTCGGCTACTCAGGACGTGGCCCGACCGACCGCCCAACGAAGTGGGAACCCCCAACCTGACCGACCGCCGCTAGCGTCGAGTTCACTCGTCTGCCAATGAGCGAGAGCAGGTGCTCAGGGTGGGGCGCCAACTGGAGCAGCGAGGCGGCAGTGCCCGTCAGGTTGCCGAGACTTTCCACCTAGCACATTCGACCTATTTGAGATGGAAAAAGCGGGCCAATTGAGTCTGATTCGACGGCCGGTGCCCGGGGTGACTATGCCAGGGTCGGAAACCCGGAAGCGGGTCGGCATCGGACCCGTGATCTAATCGCACCGTGCTTGGACTGTCCCCCGCGGCGCTCTCGGAGGCGAAGCGTTCCCTCGTCGCTGCGGGATGCGTGTTCGCAGAAGACGAGCTCGCCGAGCTGGCGCAGGCGGCGGACTCTGACGACCAGATGCTGGCCCGGTTGGTCAAGAGACGAACTAGCGGTGAGCCGATCGCCTGGATCACCGGAGAAGTGGAGTTCTGTGGTCGATCGGTTTCAGTTACCCCGGGGGTCTACATTCCGCGCTGCCAGACTGAGCCCTTGGCAGAGCGGGCCGCCGAGTTGCTGCCCCCTACCGGCCGCGCGATCGATCTCGGCACCGGCAGTGGGGCGATCGCTTGTGTGCTTCGCGACCGTCGTCCTGCCGCCGCAGTCCTCGGCACCGAGCGAGATTCCACGGCCATCGCCTGTGCCCGCCGCAACGGCGTCACCGTCGCTATCGGCGACCTATTCGAAGGCGTGCCGGCGAGCTGGCTCGGAACTGTCGACATCATCGTCGCCGTGCTGCCCTACGTTCCTACCGGAGAGATTCAATACCTCGCCCGCGACGTGCGCGACTTTGAGCCAATAACCGCGCTCGACGGTGGTCACGACGGCCTCGTCGTCCTCCGACGGGCGGTGCGCGAGAGCCGTGACTGGCTCCGACTGGGAGGACATCTGCTCGTGGAGGCTGGCGGGGATCAGCCGGGCCTTCTGGTGAGCATCCTTGAGACGTCCCGCTTTGGCGTTCGTCACCTCATGGTCGATGAGGATGGGGACCCGCGGGGAGTCGAGGCGATTGCGGTATAGCGACGGCTCTATCGAGTCGCTTTAATGACTGGCTCTCCGACGACTCCCAGGCGGGCGGCCCGCCGTTTCGCACCCAGCTCAGGCGGCTGGGGCAAGTGACCGGCTAGCCAGCGAGGCCTTTACTGACGTTGGAGAAGACATCGCTGACCCGGTGACCCACCACTGTAAGAATCACGATAACGACGATCGCAATCAGGACCAGAATCAATGCGTACTCGACCATGCCTTGGCCTTCTTCGTCGGCGTCGCGGCGAGCGACAGCGTCAGCGAGGCAATCGCGCAGCCGCAGGTACCAAGATCCAATCATGCCGACGATTCCTCCGATTTCGATTGGTGACCGAGGTATGGACGTCGCGGGCTGCCTCAGATCGAAGAGTGACGAAACAGTCGGTCCGGCGGAACTTTTTGTCCACGTGCCGTAACGATTCCGTAGCTGATTCTCGAGTAGATCCCGGCCGCTGAAGACTCCGTGGACGGGTTCCAATCCGGCTCGCGCGGTCAGCTGGAAGTCGGGCTTGCAGTCCAGATTGGTCCCATATCGGCTGGCGCAGAAGCCCGACTGGCCCACCACCACGGAGAAGCAGGGGGTCGTTCGTTCCATTCCATAGGCGAGAGGAACTGCTCAGCCAGCAGACCGCCAGCCGGATTGGGCCGGGAGCGAAAGGGTCGGGCTCGAGCGTCGTGGCTGTCGAAGCGGTCTTGGCACCGCTGGACACTAGGGGTCCGCGCGGATCCCTTGGTCCACTTGGTCGGCGCCTGGCTCGATGTGAACCATGGTTGACATGCGATATATCGATGAGCTATTCTGACTGAGACGAACATATCGCAATAAGGAGGCAAATCGAGGATGGAACAACTGCCAGCCGACCGTGATCACGGGCCTCGTGCGAAAAGACGAGTCGGTCGCCAACGTGGCCGCTTCGATCCCTTCGCGGACGACCGAGGGGTACCCCCGTTCCCAGCTGGGTTTGGGGCTCGGATGCGAGGGCTCCGAGGTCGACGGGTTCCCCGCGGTAACGTCCGCGCCGCTACCCTGCTGCTTCTCGAAGAGCAGCCCCGCAACGGATACCAGGTGATGCAGGAGATCGCCGAGCGCAGCAAGGGCGTGTGGCGCCCAAGCCCAGGCTCGGTGTACCCAGCGCTCCAGCAACTGGAGGACGAGGGGCTGGTGCGTTTTCAGGAGACCGACGGGCAGCGCTTGTTCACCCTCACAGATGCTGGTGCGACGTTCACCGACGAGCACCGAGCCGAGTTTGGTTCACCGTGGGAGGAGGTATCGGGTGCAGTCGGAGACGACATCCACGAGCTCTTGGCCCTGCTCCGCCAGACCGCGATAGCCGCGACTCAGGTGAGCCGCGCCGGAAGCGCGCTTCAGGTGAGACGGGCAATTCAACTGATGAAGGAAACCAGGCGGAATCTCTATCGAATCCTGGCGGAGGACGACTCGGATATGGACTCTTCCGAATCCTCTAAGCCTCCCACGGCGGACTCCGACGCGCATTAGTCGAGGCGCCATCGCGGTGGACCGAAACCGGCGAGGGTCCGTTTTGATCCCCATCGGCCCCCAGCTGCAGCGCCGGTCGTGGTAGTCACTGTTCGAGGCCCTCGAAGCGGCTGGTCTACTGACCGTCGCTCCTTCGAATTTAGACGATTTGAGCCGCTAACGGGCCATTCCGCTGGGCCTTCCGCCAGGGTACCTCGCTCCGTGCTCCTGGTTCCGCGAATTCTTTTGGGCCAAGGCCACCGACTCTCTCACCCGCAGCCAGGCATCGCCCACGTGCTGCGACACGTGGGCTCGGGCGGAGGCCACGTCGCGCTGCAGGATCGCATCCATGATCACTTGATGATTGGTCACCTCGACTGCCATAGGATGAAGCGTACGGGTGGTGATGTTGACCAGCATTCGCAGCCTGCCGGCTACGCTCTCCTGCCAGACGCGAGTCAGGAGGTCGTCGTCCGTGAGCCGATAGAGCGAGTCGTGGAAGGCCAGATCAGCCAGCGCCATGCGCAGGGGCTCGGCTCCCGCGGCCGCGTCTCGCACCTGCCGCCAGGCGCGCTCCAGGGCGCGGTCCTTGGCGGGACTGGCCACCGTGATGAGGAGCTCGACGGCGTGCGTCTCGAGCACCATGCGCAGGCCATACAGTTCGTCGACGACCTTGGTGGTGAACTCCACCACGTACTTGCCCCGGCGCGGGACATTCAGGATGAGACCGTCCTTTTCCAGCAGAGCCATCGCCTCCCGTAGCGGCCCGCGGCTGATCCCCATCTCCTGTGCCAATGTCGCCTCCACCAACCGCTCCCCGCCCGCAAACCGACCGGAGAGTATGGATGCCCTCAGGGCCTCCAGGGCGGTGGCACCAAGTGTCTCTGACGCCACTCGAGCCAACCGGGGTCCCCGCTGGGACCAGCGCTGTCCTCCGTTCGAGGGTGCAGCGGCATTTCTATGTGAGTAGTCCGCCGGTGAGGCGGTTCCCGGCTGCTCACCCGGTTCGGCTACGCCATCGATTCCGGTCGGAGTTACCACGCCACACCCCCTACAATCGCCTTAGTCACAAGCCGCCCACGACCATACTCAGCGGCGCTGCAATCTGACTTCGAATGCGTCGCGCAGGCCGTCTCCTATGAAGTTGAAAGCCACCACTAGGATCACGATGCAGATCCCAGCGGGCCAGATCTGCCACCAAAAGCCACTGTAGACGTAATTAACACCGTCTGACAGCATACTTCCCCAGTTCGCCGCTGGCGGCGGAATTCCCAATCCCAAGAAGCTCAACGACGTAACAGCCAGGATGGCATCCGCCACCTGGAAGGTCGAGTTCACTGCCACCGTGCCGAACACATTGGGAATGATGTGGCGGAAAATTATCCGCAGTGGACCTGCACCCTGCCCCTGGGCGGCCTCCACGAACTGTCTGGTCTTGAGGCTCAGCGTCTCCGCTCGCACCAGTCGAGACGGAACCAGCCAGGCTACCGAAGCGATCACCACAATCAGCAGCGGCTCGGATGGGGTGAAAATGCTGGCGAGGAACAAGAGCAAGAATAGGGTCGGGATCGCAAGGAGAGCGTCAACCGACCTCATCATCACGGTGTCGACGACACCTCCCGCGAAACCCGCGATTGCACCCCAGACCACGCCGAAGCTGGTCGCCAGCAGCGAGACCACGAGTCCGACGACCAGAGTCGTCTGACCACCAACCATGAGGCGGCCGAGGACGTCATAGCCAACATCATCGGTGCCCAGCAAGTGGCGCAAGCTCGGCCCTTGATCCTCGATACCCAGCCGCGTCTGAATCTGGTTCGTGTGGTAAAAAACCGGACCGAGGAAGCAGAATAAGGCAAAGAAAAGCACCACAAAGAGCCCGAGCACAGCGAGCCGATTCTCGACGAACACGGCGAACACCAGTTGATAGACGCCCATCGGACGAGTGACCTCGCCAGCCTCCGGACTGGGATCCGAACCCAGTACCGCCTCCGGCTCCAGCGGTAACCCTCCGATCACCGCTGCTTCGGGCGGTGCTTGGTCATGAGTAGCGGATCCGTGGATCGAAGGCCGCGTACAGCACATCGGCGATCAACGACCCGACTACCACCGCCACCCCCACGATCAAGGTGGTGCCCAGCATGACGGGGAAATCGTCGGTCTGGGCTGAATTCCAGAACAGGAGTCCCATTCCCGGATAGTTGAACAAGGACTCGGTGATCAGGGCCCCACTCAGGATTCCCGGAAGACTCAATCCGATCAGGGTGATGATCGGCAGCATGGCGTTTGGAAGGACGTGCCGGAGCATGATCCGCGAGCGTCCGACACCCTTCGAGCTGGCAGTGCGGACGTAGTCCTGAACGAGGTTCTCCAGCACTGAAGATCGCATGTAGCGGCTGAAGAGAGCCACCGTGATTAGGGTCAACGTCAGCACCGGCAGGACCAAGTTCGGGATCTGCTGCCACAGGGGAGCGGTCGCGGTGGGTCCGGTCGACGGCAACAGAGGGAGAGTCTGACTGAGCACGATGATCAGAATTGTCCCCAGGAAAAAGCTGGGCATCGAGTAGAAAAGAAAAGAGAGTCCGGTCAGGACGTAGTCCTCGGGCTTGTTGCGTCGGACCGCTTGATAGATCCCCGAAGGGATAGCGATCATGAGGGCAAGCGCGGTAGCGACTCCAACCAGTGCCAGGGTTCTTGGGATGTTCTCTTCTAGCAGGGAATCGACGCTTTGATTCTGCTTGTAGGAGAACCCCAGGTTGCCGTGGAGGATCTGAGTTATCCAGGAAATGTACTGAACGGGCAAGGGTTTGAGCAGCCCGTACTTGAGATTGAATGCTGCAATCTGGGCCTTGTTCGCCCGCAACCCCAGGACTGCCTTGGCGGGGCCGCCTGGAAGTAGGTGCAGGAGGATGAACACAATGATCGACACTCCGAAGAGCACCGCGATCGCTTGAATCACCCGTCTAATCAGAAAGGCCCGCATTACCTATCTTTTCGGGCGAACCGCCACCCTGTTGTGCGCGTCCAGTTGGCGCGGTAAACGAACTGGTCGGCTGTGACGCGAATAGGGATCAGGTTGGTCGCGCCCTGGGTGAGGCTGGTTAAAGGCAGCCACATCCTGAGCGCCGGAACACGCCGGCCACCAGCGGATCTTGCCGGTCGGTCCCGGGAATCGTGGCGGGCTCATGGCTCAGTCGCCACTCCACCCGACGGTGGCGACCAGCGATCCTGCGGCGACAACCCTTCCAAGGCTCCGGAGAAGCACCGTTCCTGCTCTTGTAGCCTTGATCTCCTCAAGCGGCTCACCATCGAAGTCGGTGATGACGAAGAGCTTCTGTCCCCCGGCGACCGCGTCACCGAGCCTGACCTGCGGAACGGCCACCCCTGCCACCGAGGTGCGCAGCTGTTCGCCGCCGGACAGGATCCGAGTCTCACCCGCAGCAGGGGCAAGTGCGACTTCGATGGATCCTACCGCCTCCAGTACCCCCCTCAGAGCCAAGAGAACCTGATCAATGTCAGCCTGAGATCGTCTCCCGCCTCCCCCAACCTCCAGCGCCAAGCCTACTCGACCACTCCGAGCAACTGCGCCCGACAGCGTTCCCTCTCCGGCAGTCGTTTGAAGGTAGGGAAGCCGCATCTGGCTGGCCAACTCGCGGGCGCGCTGATCGCGTCCGGAGTCGCCAGTGGCATGGACTAGAGCGAAGGGAATCACCTCCTCGGTCCACTCTCCGCCATGCACGTCGATCACGAACTCTGGCTGGCTCAACAGCTCACTCCAGAGCCGGAAAGCCAGTCTCTCCGAGTAGGAACCGCGGTCGGAACCGGGCCACACCCGGTTCAAATTCCGTCCGTCGACCGGGTTAACTCCGGGGAGTCCCGCTTGGGCAGCTAGGACGTCCGCGACAAACACCACCGTAAGGGAGCCTCGCAGCGATTGGGGATCGAGCTGCTGCCACAGCATCTGGACCGCGTCCTGGGTGACCAGCTCGGTCCCGTGAACTCCGGCCACGATGGCCACCCGCGGGCCCCCTTCAGCTCCGCTAACCGTCCCGTAGGGTACGAAGCTATCCGGCGCGTCGTCGCCACCGTGGATGTGGATTCGCATCACTGACTTGGACCGCTTCTGCTGGTTCACCGTCTACCTTTTGGCCCAGCTAATTGCAGCCGCACCTGAGCGGGCGCAGCCGTTCTCTGCCCCCGATTTCGCGGTACCGGCACCGGTCTCCCTCAATTGCCGCTCCGCCGAGGACCACCGTCCACGACCGCCTGTACCTCCCTCCGCCGCAGGTTGCGGGGGCCCAGCTCGGTTAACAGCCAGGTGACCCCGGCAGCTTCCCAGGGGTTGGGGTCCGCGCCTGCCGACGAGGCGACGACGATCTCAAACGCGCGCTCTCCCAGGCCAAAGTTGGAGAGCTGCGCGCGCATCGCTTGGATCTCGTCGGGACGATGCACGTTGATCACAAAGACGCCCTGGTGACGAATCGATCGTCGCAAGGGAGCACGATTCGGCCACCGAGCTGCGACCCAGATGGGCAAAGGCTGCTGGATGGGAGTTGGCTGGAATTGGGCGCCTTCCATGCGGTAATGTACTCCCTCGTGGGCTACGTGTCCTCCAGTGAGGAGTCGGCGCACTAGCTCCAGAGACTCATCGAGAATCCGGCCTCGGGTCGGAGGATCAAGCTCCTCGCCGAAGGTGGCGAACTCGCTGCCCATCAGATCCCCTAGACCCACTCCCAGGGTGAAGCGCCCGGCGGAGAGGATGTCCAGGGCCGCGATTTGGCGGGAGAGCACCCATGGTCTCCGGCGGGGCAACGGTGTGACCATAGGGCCAAGGCGAATGCGTTTGGTAGCGATCGCGGCAGCGGCGAGCGCGATCCAGGGTTCGAGGACCTCCTGAACCCCGTCGAACTGCAGGTGATCCCACAGGAAAAGGCCATCCCAGCCTGCGTTTTCCGCGCGCAGCGCTAGATCCCCGATATAAGTGGGATCGGCCAACTCGCCGAACGGTGGGAAGAACAGTCCGTATTGCACATCGAGTCCATCCGTATCTCTCTTGCCTGCTCAACCCAGAGGGTCAGCCAATTTGCTCGCGTCGCGTCGATCCGGGATCCCGGCCGCCGGCGAGGGGTGAGCTCGAGCTTGGGCGCCCGAGCAAACCCGGATCGTCGCCCGGCGCGGTCGCTGCTCCTCCGGTCACCGCGACCGGCACCGGACGAGACCGTATCTGAGCCTGCTGTCGCGTGGCGCTACGAGCTCAGCGACCAGTATTGAGGCAGGACGTTGAGATTGGCGTTCTGCGGCAGCGCGCCCTTGAGCTTCTTGCTGATCACCGACTCTTGATAGGGGTAGTTGGGTTCCCACAGGCCCGGTAGTTGCTCAGCGGCATAGACGCCAATCGCGCGGATCGCCGAGGGATTGGAGCTGAGCCCGGCCGCGTTTATCAAGGAGTCCATCTCCGGGCTGCTGTAACCCTGTGGGTTAGTTCCGCCTCCGGTGGCGAACCATTGGGTTCCAATCGGGAGATACTCCGGAGAGTAAGTTGGAGTTGAGCCGATCTCGCCGAAGTTACCCATCTGCCATTGGCATCCCTCGTCCCCATTGCTGCAGGAGATGAGGTTGCTGAAAATCGTTCCCTCCGGCTCCTGCTTAATGGACACCTTGATACCAGCACTGGACCAAGACGACTGCATGTCCTCTACCTCAGCCAAGAACGGCTGGGAGCCAGTGGCGACCATTTCGGTGAAGTTCAACTGCGCGCCGCTCGCGATGCCGGCTCCGCATTGGTCGGCAGCGGTACCGGGGTTAGAGCAGGTATCAATTCCCTCAGAGTGAACAGTCCACCCGTGGCTGCTCAGAAGCTTCTTGGCACCCGAAACGCTGTACGGATAGGGGTTTTGGGTGCCAACCTTGGCGGTGTAGGGGTTCGCCGGCTGAGTCGGGATCGGACCATAGGTCGGATACGCCTCGCCGTGGTAGATGTCCTTGGAGATCTCCGGTTGGTTGATCAGCTTCTGCATGGCTTCCCGGATATAGAGCTGCTTGAAGATCGGGCCCACAGTGGGGTTGGTGAAATTCAGGAAGAAGTCGTTGAAGCCATAGTCGATCCAGTTCGCCACCTCGTAGCCATGCGAGGTGAAGTAGCTCTTCTGGGAGATGTCCTGTACCGGAAGATAGCCGTAATCAAGCTGGCCCGACCGTAGCGCGTCGAACTCGGCGGCGTCGCTCGTGAAAGGGATCTCCTCGAATTTGGCGATCGTGGGCTTGCCGGGGCCGGTGTAATTCTGGTTTGGAACGAAGGTGGCAGCGCCGGTGGTGGCGAAGGATTGGAGCTGCCAGGGGCCGTCCACAGTTTTCCAGATCGGGTTGCTCCCGTAGGTGGAGAGCTTGGTGGACTGCGAGTTCAGGAAGTTGTACACGGCGCTGGCGCCAGCCGTAGAGGTGTCGTAATTGCCGACCGGTCCATTGGAGGAGGTCCGATCCCAGGCCTGCTGCGGGATCGGCACGATCTGGCTCAGCTGGTTGTAGAGGATCCAGAGGTGGCTGTAGGCCTGGTTGAAGGTGAGGCTGAACTGGTAGGGGTTGCTGCTCGGAAAGCTCATGGAAGTGATGTCATCGGGGATGCTGCCCTGCGCGTAGCCAAGCCAGTTGACCTTCTCCGCGAAGAAGATGTTCATCCAGAGTTCGACGTCACGGTTGGTGACAGGCTTGCCGTTCGACCAG
This sequence comes from Candidatus Dormibacteria bacterium, assembly GCA_050734135.1. Taxonomy (GTDB): domain Bacteria; phylum Chloroflexota; class Dormibacteria; order Aeolococcales; family Bog-877; genus Bog-877. The sequence goes on along the minus strand of JBOHUG010000064.1, from coordinate 15,050 downwards.
GTGAACTTCCGATTCAGGTTCACTGTCACCGTCTTACCGCCGTTGGAGTAGATGGGAGCCTCTCCGACACTCTCTTTGTAATCGATGCCAACCTGGGTTCCATGGCCGAAGAAATAGAGGGGGCGCCAGAGCAACGGGGAGAACTGGAGGTAGTCCACGTTGTTGGAAACCGAGCCAGGAGCGAAGGGAAAGATGTAGTTCGGCGTCACGCCCTGAGGGAGAGCGAACGTGACCGTGCCGTGGTACCCCGACCCGCTGGCGCTCACACCGGCCGTTCCAGCTGACAGCAACAGGATCGCGGCCATTCCGCAGAGCGCAAAGCGACCTCTCAGCATCGTTACACCCTCATGAGTCGAGGGACGGACGCGGGCCGCGCCCGTCGGGCCGGATTCCGAGTGGGCTGAAGCATACAGGAGCCGATCGAGACGGTCAACTGTCTGCAGCGCATCGGCTATTACCCGCCTCGGTCGGATCGTCGGTTCGCGCCGCGTCGATCTCGGGAGTAACCTCTGACGAGTTCCAGAAGCTGTGGCCCGGAGAATGGTGGGGTTGTGGCCACCGCCAGCCAGGCGACCGGTTTGCTGGAGTCGCCTCGGAGCGTCCAGCTCAGCGCGCTGGGCGTCAGGATGGGATCGGCCCAGCGGAAGAGAGAGCCAGATACTGCCTCTTCTCCGCCGCGCTAAATTCGAGCGAATCGGATGGGAGGTCGAGTGGCAGGCGGGCCGGTGCAGAAATCGAACCGTGACGCTCCGGAGTGGCCGGAGGAGCGCGTGCTCGAACTGCTAACCACCCTTTCCAATCGGGGCCGCTGGGGGGCGTCCGACGAGCGGGGAACTCTGAACTTCATCGATGCGGAAACCCGGATCGCGGCAGCGAGCGAGGTTCGACTCGGACTCAGCGTATCGGTGGGCCGGTTGGTCGATACCGTGCCCACTCCCTACAACGTGCACCCGGCCCGTCATGAGATGCATGCGCAACTTCCTGATTCAATCTCCTGTGGCGACCGGCTCGAGCTTGAGATCCATGGCATGGCGAGTACCCACCTGGACGCCCTCGGCCATGAATTCTTCGAAGGCAAGCTGTACAACGGTCGGCGGGCGCGGGAAGAGGTAACGCGACAGGGGTTGAAGTGGGCGAACATCCTGGCCCAGGGAGACGGCATATTCACGAGAGGAGTGCTACTTGATGTCCGCGCGTCTCGCGGAGTCGATTGGCTGGACCCGACGCAGCGGATCACGGACAGCGACCTGGCGGAAGCCGAGGCTCTGGCTCAGACGGCAGTACGGAGCGGCGATGCAGTCCTGGTTCACTGCGGCTACGACCGAGCCTTCCGGGCAGGAGCAGTCACCGATCCGGGCGTGCGAGCTGGGCTAGGCCCGGAGTGCCTGCCTTGGCTCTGGGAGCGACAGGTATCGGTCTTCAGTGGCGATTGCATAGAGCAGCTGCCTACCCTGTATCCGAGGATGCCGTTTCCCCTACACCAGATCGGTCTCTCGGCGATGGGACTTGTGCTGCTGGACAGCGTCCAACTTGACCGACTCTCCCGGAACTGCCAGGAGCTGCAGCGCTACTCCTTCCTCCTCACGGCGGCTCCGCTTCTGCTTCCGGGTGGCACCGGGTCGCCGGTGAATCCCGTTTGCACCTTCTGAGGCCGCAGGACTCGTCGCGCCCGGGGGCCCGCAGCCCTACTCCGCTCTGGTCGGCTGCGCCAATCCCGAGGCGACACTTCCCGAACTAGCCAAGCGCCAAATGTCGTAGCGGCCCCCGGACTGCAGGTCCTGACGCTGAGAGACGAGTACCGAGAACGCCGGGGCAAGTACAGAAGGTTCGTGCCACTGAGCCTGCTCGGCAGGCCCCAAGGTGATCAGGGACATTGCCGTTCGCATGTATGCGCCTGGGGTCACCGAGATCACCGGGATGCGCCAGGGTTCGAGCTCCAGCGCCAGGGTCTTGGTCAGCCCTTCCACCCCGTGCTTGGAGGGGCAGTATCCCGACTCCCCGACGAAGCCCATGATCCCCGACTGCGATGAGACGTTGATCATCAGACCAGCTGCGCGTCGCTTCATCCCAGGTACCAGTTCCCGGGCAAAGAGGAATACGGATCGAAGGTTGGTCGCCATCACCCGGTCCCACTCAGCTACGGTCATCTCCTCGACCGGTTTGAGGACGATTATCCCGGCATTGTTGATGAGGACATCGACCTGGCCGAAGTCGTCCAAGATCTCAGCTATCGCCTGATGCACCTGCTCGGCCTCGCCCACGTCGGCCTGCCGAATATGAACTGGATGACCTGCCGCGGCGGCAGTCCGTTTCAATTCGCCCAGTTCGTCCGGTAGCAGTGACAGGGCGACCACGGTCGCCCCTGTCTCGGCCAGGTGCAGGGCGGCGCCCCGGCCAAGGCCCGAGCCAGCTCCGGTAACGATGATCACCTGGCCCGTCAGGTCGGGTCGGTCGAGATCCAAGGTGCGGTCGGGAGGACTGGTCAATACCCGCTCCTCGCTGCAACCCCGATCCGCGAATCGAGGGACTCCGGGATGGTCGCCTGCGCCAGTGCTACGTGCGGGCCGCGCGAGCTAGCGCGGCAGGGCATCGACCGCCTCCAGCAAGCGCTCGACATCGGCGGCGATGTTGTAGTGAACGAGGGACGCCCGGACCGCCCCCCGGAGTTGCGAAGCCCCAGTACTCCCGTCACTTCCCAGGCGTAGTTGTCGCCACTCCACACGTTGACTCCCCGTTCGGACAGTCGCCGTGCCACCTCCCAGGGGTCCAGTCCACGAACGTTGAAGTAGGCGGTCGGGGCGCGGCGCCGGGCCCCTCCGTACAGGGCCACATGGTCCATCGCGGAAAGGCCCTCCAGCAGCTCGGGGAAGAGCTCACTCTCATAGGCCTCGGCAGCGTTCATTGAGCGCAGCAGCCGCTCTCGGCGGGTCCCCCGGAGGTCCGGAACCAGCCGACTCAGGTGCTCGACGGCGGCGGCGACGCCGGCGTAGTCCGCCAAGGGTGGGGTTCCGGTCTGAAAGCGTTCGGGCACCTCATCGGGCGAGGGGAGCAGCTTGTCTGGATGGAGTTGCTCAAGCAGCTGGGGGTCGGCCACTACGGCGCCAATGTGGGGCTCACACCACTTGTAGGCGCTGGTCGCGTAGAAGTCCGCTCCGAATTTGCCGACATCGATCGCCGCGTGGGGCGTGGCATGAACTCCGTCGACGTAGGTGAGAGCTCCCGCCGCGTGGACGATCTCGGTGATCGCCGCCACCTCGGGGCGGGTACCGAGGAGATTGCTGGCGGCCGTGAAGGCGACCAGCCTCGTGCGCGGGCCCACCAGCGAGCGATACTGCTCGACCGGCAGCTCGCAGCTCCCGGGATCGATCTCAGCCCAGCGGACGGTGGCGCCGGCGCGAGCCGCCGCTTGGATCCAGGGCCTGATGTTGGCGTCGTGGTCGAGCCGGGAGACGACGATCTGGTCTCCTGCGCGCCAGTGTTTCGCTAGGGCGAAGGCCAGCCGGTAGGTGATGGAGGTCATGTTTGGCCCCAGCACCACTCCCTCTGGGACCCCTCCCAAGAGGTCGGCCATCGCCCGGCGGCATTCGCTGACGAGCCGATTCGCCCGCTGGCTCGACGGGAACGCCCCGTCGGTGTTGCTGAGGCCGCCTCGGTAGGCGTCGCCGATCGCCGCGATCACCGACTCCGGCATCTGGGTTCCGGCGGCCCCGTCCAAATAGGCATAACCGTCGGCCAGGGCCGGGATAGATGAACGCACCCGGCCGGCGTCGTAGTTTTGGCTGGTGGCCGCTTCGACCACCTAGTCAGAGTCCCACGTCGGACATGTCCCGGTAGCGGGGCCCTGCCGTTGCGCCCGGGGGAAAGATGTCGTCGAGCCGCGCCATCTCGACCGCTGTGAGCTCGATGTCGACCGCGTCCGCGTCCTCCTCCAGGTAGCTGGCTCGCTTGGTACCCGGGATCGGCACGATCTCTGCGCCCCGGTGAAGAAGCCAGGCCAGCGCCAGCTGGGCCGGGGTCGCGTGTCTCTCAGCCGCCAGAAGGGCCAGCTGGTCCACGGCCCGCCGGTTGCTGGCGAAGTTGTCGCCCTGGAACCGGGGGCCCCGGCGCCGGGTGTCATCTTCACCGAAGTCCCCCGGAGTCTTGAAGGTGCCAGCTAGGAATCCCCGCCCCAACGGACTGTACGCGACGAAACCGATACCCAGCTGACGAACCGTTGCCAGGAGTTGCTCCTCCGGATCCCTGCTCCAGAGTGAGTACTCGGTCTGCAGCGCTGCGATCGGATGGACCGTCTGTGCGCGGCGGATGGTCTCCGGGCCGGCCTCGGAGAGTCCCAGATACCGAACCTTGCCAGCGGCGACCAGCTCGGCCATCGCCCCCACTGTCTCCTCGATTGGAGTCGCCGGATCGACCCGGTGTTGGTAGTAGAGATCGATCTGCTCCACCCCAAGCCGAGCCAATGAGGAGTCACAGCACTGGCGCACGTAGGCGGCGTCGCCGCGGATCCCCAGCCGCTCGCCGTCGGAGCCGAAGGCGTACCCGAACTTGGTCGCCAGTACGACCTCCTGGCGACGCTCCCGCAACAGCTGGCTCAGGAGTCGCTCATTGCCGCCTCTGCCATACATGTCGGCGGTGTCCAGGAAGGTGACGCCAAGGTCGACGGCCCGATTGAGGGTCGCCAGCGAATCCGAATCATCGGCTGCTCCATAGACCCCGGCCATCGTCATGCAGCCGAGCCCGATGGCCGATACCTCCAGCCCTCCCGACCCGAGCTTGCGCAGCTTCATCTCGCCTCCCAACCGACCGGCATCCGGACTTGCGCCGACCGGCGCTCCCAGCGCCATTGAAACAGCCCCGGGTCGGCCGGGGCCACCCCGGAGAGCCTCGGCCGTCCGGCTAATATCCAAGCCTTGCCCGCTCCGGCGGACTCGCGGAAACGGTTCCTGGGGCAGCTTGCTGAGCCGGATAGTTGGAGGTTTCGATGGATTTGCAGTTGGCCGGTCGCCGCACCTTGATCACCGGTGCCAGCCAGGGAATCGGGCTGGAGATAGCCCGCACCCTGGCAGAAGAGGGAGGCGCCGTCGCCATCTGTGCCCGGGGGGAGGGACCGCTCTCGGCAGCGACTACGAGTCTTCGTGCTCTGGGGGGCCAGGTCTTCGCCGCCAGCGTCGACGTCACAGCCCCCGGTGAGCTCGCCAACTTCGTGGCCGCGGCGGCCGGTTCCCTGGGGGGGTTGGATGCAGTGGTCGCGAACGCAGGCGGTAGCTGTGGCGGGGGTCTTCAGGAGTCGACGAGCGAGCAGTGGCGGGACACCTACGAGCTCAACGTCGGGCACGCCGCCGAGCTGCTCCGGGTAGCGACGCCGCACCTGGCTGCAGCGAACAGCCCGGCAGCGGTGCTGATCTCCTCGATCTCCGGAACCAAGCCGGCGCCCAGAGCCCAGTACGGGGTCAGCAAGGCCGGACTAATCTATCTCGCGGCCGCCCTGGCAAGAGAACTGAGTCCGCTCCACATCCGGGTCAACGCGATCAGTCCGGGATCCATCTTTTTCCCCGGAGGCGGCTGGGACTCGCTGCGAGAGGGTGACCCCCGGCGGTTTCAGTCGTTCCTCGACCGGGACCTGCCCGAGGGCCGGCTCGGAACCGTGGAGGAGGTGGCTCGGGTGGTTGCCTTTGTGCTCTCCCCTCTGGCGAGCTGGATCAACGGAGCCAATATTGCGGTGGATGGGGCCCAGGGCCGCCCGAGCTCCGCCGGGTGGTAGGGCAGGACCAAGAGCCGAGCGCGAACCGCGGTGGCGGCCCACTGGTGGTCATGATCACCAGCCCCTTGGAAGAAGATCTGGTCGACCGCATCCGGGCCGTCCCGGCGGTGGCGGAGGTGATCTACCAGCCGGAGCTGGTGCCAATGGCCAGGTATCCCAACGACCACGGCGGCGATCCGTCGTTCGTGCGGAGCGTCCCCCAAGAGGCCCGCTGGCGTGAACTGCTGGGCCGGGCGGTCGCTCTCTTCGGCTACCCGCAGGAGAGCGCTGCGGAGCTGGCCCGAGTTCTCCGATTGGGCTCCCAAGTGCGCTTCGTCCAGGGGACGTCCGCGGGCATGGGCGCCCATATCCGAAGGGCCGACCTTCCCCAGGAGGCGCTGGAGCGTGTCTCCTTCGCGTCAGCGGCCGGGGTGCATGGGGGGATGCTGGCCGAGTTTGCTTTCTATGGACTGCTCTGGTTGCGCAAGGACGCGACTCGGCTGGCTGAGATTCGGTCGAGCCGCTCCTGGAGCCACTTCCCAATGGGTGAGCTCCAGGGTTCCCGCCTGGCAGTGGTGGGCATGGGTCACATCGGCCGCGCGGTCGCCGTCCGGGCCCGGGCCTTCGGAATGGAGGTCCTGGCGGTGAGTCGGACCGGCGAACCTGACCCCCTGGCGGACGCGGTCTATCCCATGACGGAGTTGAGCCAGGCACTGCGGCGGGCGGAGGCGGTGGTGGTTTCGCTGCCGCTAACTCAGCTGACGGAGGGGATTGTCTCCCGCGAGATGCTGACTGTCCTGCAACCTACGGCCATTTTCTGCAATGTCGGCCGGGGGGCGGTGGTGGACCAGGACGCGCTGGTGGCGATGCTGCAGGCGGGGCGCCTGGCAGGGGCCGTCCTCGACGTGTTCTCGGAGGAGCCGCTACCTCCCAACCATCCACTCTGGACGATGGCCAATGTGGTTCTGAGTCCCCACACCGCCTCCCTGTCGGTTCATGAGAACCAGCGCATCGTGGAGCTCTTCTGCAAGAACCTGAGCCGACTGGCCGCCGGTGAGAGCCTGCTCAGCGCCGTCAACCTCCGCGAGTTCTACTGAAAGGAGGACGAGATTAATGGCGGAGAAGATCAGGTGGGGCATCCTCAGCACTGCCAATATCGCTCTGAAGCGCTTCATCCCGGCGGCCAGCCGCTCCCGCAACGGGGAGGTGGTGGCGATCGCCAGCCGGGATCTCTCCCGAGCCCGGGAGGTGGCCGCCCGGCTCGGGATTCCGAACGCCCATGGATCGTATGAGGAACTGCTCCGGGACCCGGGAGTCGATGCCGTCTACAACGCCCTTCCGAACAGCTTGCATGCCGAGTGGACGATGAAGGCCGCGGCCGCCGGCAAGCCGGTGCTCTGTGAGAAGCCGCTGGCCCTGAACAGCGCGGAAGCGATTGCCATGATTGAAACCTGCCGGCAGCACCACGTCCTGCTGATGGAGGCGTTCATGTACCGCTGCCATCCCCAGCACGCCTTGGTGCGCCGGATGATCGCGGACGGCAAGGTCGGGGAGCTTCGTTTTGTGCGCTCCGCCTTCACCTTCATGCTGGAGCCGTTCGACCCCGCCAACGTGCGGCTGAGCTCAGCTTTGGGCGGTGGCGCTCTGATGGACGTCGGCTGCTACGCCGTGAACGCGGCCCGCATGCTCTTCGCCGAGGAGCCGGTAGGGGCGTCAGCCCAGTGGGACCTCCGACCGGAGTTCGGGGTCGAGGTAACGCTCGCCGCGGTGCTCGACTTCGGAGCTGGCCGCTTCGCCACCTTTGACTGCGGCTTCCGGGCGCCGGGTCGGGGCAGCTACACCGCCGTCGGCACCCGGGGGCAGATCGAAGTTCCTGACGCCTTCGTGCCACCCCCGGAACCTCTCACGATCCGAGTGACCAGCGCAGCAGGGACTGTCGAGCACTCGGTCCCTGGCGTCGACCAGTATCAGCTGGAGGCAGAGGAGTTCGCCGACGCCTTGTTGACCGGCCGTTCCCTTACCATCCCGCCCACGGATGCCCTGGGAACCCTCCGCGCCATGGAGGCGCTCCAGCGCTCCGCCAGACTGGACGGACTGCGCCAAACAGTCGCTGTCTCCTAGACACCCTAGGAGAGGGACGCGCTCCCTCCCTGCGAGGCTGACCGGAGGAACAAAAAAGGAGTGAATCCTGGCGACAGTTGACAGTTCCGCGAGCTCTCTGGTAGCGTCCAGCGAACTGGTGGGTACCGGTTCCCGCCGACCCGGTCGGTATCCAAATTAGGGGGCACCTCACTTGAAATCTCGGCTCTTCACCAGTCTCACCATCGCTGCCCTCGCCGCCACCGTGGTGCTGGCTGGCTCGAGTTCTGCTCTGGCCAAGAGCAGCCCCAAGTCGGGTGGCACAGTAACCTTCGCGCTGCCTCCGGGATCCCTCCCGACCTACATCTTTCCGTTCGTCAGCGGTCCCAACTCCAACAACATCGACCTGTTTCAGTTCACGCCCTTCCTCTGGCGGCCGCTCTACTGGTTCGGCAAGGGGAATGAGGCTGGCATCAACTACTCCCAGAGCGTGGGTCAACCGCCGGTCTACTCCAACGGCGGGAAGACCGTGACCATCAAGCTGAACCGGAACTACAAGTGGTCCGACGGCCAGCCGGTCACCAACCGGGACGTCCAACTGTGGATGAACATCTTTTTCGCCGAGAAGGCCAACTACCTGGCCTACTCGGTGGGCAGCATCCCCGACGACATCACCTCGATGAGCTTCCCCGCCAGCACGCCCTACCAGTTCAGCTTGACCTTCACCAAGGCCTACAGCCACCTCTGGCTGCTTTACAACCAGTTGAGCCAGATCACCCCCGTTCCCCAGCAGGCCTGGGACAAGACCTCGGCGCATGGGCCGGTGGGCAACTACGACCTGACGACCGCCGGGGCGACCTCCGTCTACAACTTCCTCAACGCCCAGTCCAGTAAGGAGTCGACCTACGCCACCAATCCGCTCTGGAAGACGGTGGACGGACCCTGGCATCTCTCCGCCTTCAGCCCCTCGACCGGCTACTCGGCGTACGTGCCAAATCCCAGCTACGGGGGGCCGGGCAAGCCCAAGATCGCCAAATTCGAGGAGATCCCCTTCACCAGCGACACCGCCGAGTTCGACGCCCTGCGCTCAAGACAGCTGGACTACGGCTACCTGCCCTCCGAGGACATCTCCCAGGAGAGCTACTTCAAGTCCAAGGGGTACCAGATCGCGCCCTGGACCGACTTCGGGTTCAACGACTTCTTCGTGAACTTCCTGAGCCCTACCGTGGGCCCGATCTTCCAGCAGCTCTACATCCGCCAGGCGCTGCAGAAGCTGGTCAACCAGCCGCAGATCTCCAAGGACATCTATCACGGGACGGCCTACCCGACCTATGGACCGGTCCCGGTGAATCCGCCCAACCCCTACATCTCCAAGGCGGTCAAGGCCAATCCCTACCCCTACAGCGTGTCGGGCGCCAAGAAGCTGCTCTCTAGCCACGGCTGGTCGGTGCATCCGAACGGGACCGACTCCTGCCAAGACCCGGGGACCGCCAGCAACCAGTGCGGCGCCGGTATAACAAAAGGGGAGGAGCTGAACTTCAACGAGACGGTCGCGACCGGGTCGGCGCCGTTCACCGCTGAGACTGAGGCGATCGAGTCCAGCTGGTCCTTGGCGGGGATCCACGTGACCCTGAAGCAGGAGTCGCCCGACCAGATCTTCGCCGGACTGGAGCCCTGCTCCGACGGCAACGCCGGCTGCCAGTGGCAGATCGTCAACTTCGGCTCGCCGGGTGAGACGCCGACCTACTCACCGGAGTACCTGCCTACTGGGGGCCCCTGGTTCGCCACCGGCGGATCCAACAACGTCCAGGGGTACAGCAACCCGACCATGGACGCCAAGATCGCCGCGACCGAGACCAACTCCTCGCCGTCCGCGGTGCGCGCCTTTGGCACCTTCGCCGCCGACAATCTGCCCAACATCTGGGAGCCCGACTACGACTACCAGCTCTCGGTGATAAGTCCGAAGCTGCACGGTGCAGTGCCGCAGGACCCCAACTTGAATCTGTATCCCCAGGACTGGACGCTCAGCTCCTAGGGAGCGGTCGCCTCGCTGGCCGGCTCTCGCATCGGCGAGGGCCGGCCAGGGGCGCTCGGGAAGGCCCAGTTGCGGCTGGCACCGGACTGGCCGGAACACTTCCAATGGACGAGTCCCGGGCCTATCGAATGTGCCGCATTTAGCGGGACTCGCCGCGGAAGCCGGTGACTTCTGGACTAGCCCGGGGGCTTTCCCGGCGGGGACGACTCGGGGGGAGGGGCTGGACTGGACCTCCGACGCAGCGCGCGCTCGCGAAGGGCCTGAATCTGCTTGCGCAGGTTGCCCCCATCCACCACCATCTTGGTGATCCGGCGGCGGTCCCGGCGGCGAACCCGCTCGCGCTCGGCGGGATTGAGCTCATCCATATCCAAATCGTAGCGCTCGGGTGCGGGCCAATTTCGGTCCCACCACCTCGTCGGAGCGAGGCTTAGCGGAAGAGAGCCTTCTTCACCCGGTGTGGCTCACGGAACCCGTTGGGTGGGTCGGACCAGGAAAATCCAGACGTCCCAGATGATGTGGCTCGCGACCAGCGCCGGCATCGGAGCTCCGGCCGCTGCCAAGCCGGACCAGGCGGCTCCCGCAACGGTCGCGGCCCCCACCAGGGTGGGGTTGCCGGTGCAGAGGTGGGCACCGCCGTACATGGCAGAGGAGATGGCCGCACCCTTGGTTCTACCGTAGCGCCGGCTCAGTTCCTCCTGCAGCAGGCCCCGCCAGAAGAGCTCCTCGGCGGGGGCGATCACCAGTGCCAGCCGGAGTGCGAGTTCTGGCCGGGAGCGCAATCGGCGCAGCTCGTAGATGTTTCCAATGTCCTGGTCTCCGTGCGGCATCACCACACGGGCCGCCCGATCGCCGATGGCGAACACGCCATAGAGGCTGGCGGCGATCGCGCCGCCCAGCATCAGATCGGAGCTGGTCGGCCTCTGCCGGCGCCGCTCGGGGCTGGCTAGCAGAGCGGTCGCGCCAAGGATCGCGGCGGTGCCGGTCATGCGTTGCCAGAAGCGGCGCCGGGGCCCCCGGAAGGTCGCGGCGAAGCCCAGATAAGCGAAGAGTGAGCTGGCGGCCACCAGCTGGGAGCTTCCGCCTGACGCCGCCAGCAGCCGCACCGAGTCAGCCGCCCGGATGCCACGCGACGCTGAGGGCGATTCCCGCGACCAGCAGCAGTCCGAAGCCGGCGTGCAGTTGGGCTGTCTCGAGGTCGATCATGGCGATGGCCCGCTGCTGTCCGGCGGCGCCCATCTGGGAGTTGTTGAGCGCCCGGACCAGGAGCGGCAGCGAGAAGAGCGCCATCAGGCTCAGCCGCGGCAACAGCCCCACGGCCACAGTCGCTGCCAGGGCGACGAAGGCGCCCACCAAGAGCACCACGTAAAGATGGTGGGCGACCCGGCGCCCGGCCCGGATCGAGACGGTGCTGATCCCAGCCCGAGCGTCCTCACCGATGTCGCGCCACTCGTTTCCATGAAGGATCGCGGTGACCAGCAACCCGATCGGCAGGCTCACCGCGGCCGCGGCCCAAGTGAGCCTGCCGGTGATGGTGAAGTAGGCTCCCAGAACCATCAGCGGTCCCATCAGCAAGAAGACCAGCGGGAGCCCCGCGGCTCGGTACTTGTATTGCAACGGGGGAGCGGTGTAGCCCCAGCCGCCGATCAGTCCCAGGGCGCCAATCACCGCCAGGGGCCAGCCCCGGCTCAGGATCAGCACCACCCCGATCAGGATCGCTGCCAGAAAGGCGGAGCCAGCCAGCCGGAACGCCTCCCGCTCTCTGACCCGGCCGGTCAGGAGAGCCTGGCTGGCCCTGGGTGAGGTGATGGCGTCGATCCCCTTGCGCACGTCGTAGATCTCGTTGATCACGTTGGTGCCCACCTGCAGCAGCACGGCGCCGGCCAGGACCAAGAGGAAGAGGGGCCAGCTGAACTGGTGCTGGACCGCGGCCAGGGCGGCCGCCGCCGACACCGGCACGATGGAGGCGGTGAGCGCGAAGGGGCGGGTGATCTCAAGCCAGCCTCGTGCTCGCCGGCCCAGGCCGATCCGATCGGTCGACTCGACCGGCCGGCGCCGCGCCGATCCCCAGCTCGGAGCGAGCGCACCGGCGGTGCCGTAGAGCGTCGCCGCCTCGATCACCGCCGCAACCTGGGCTTCGTCCTGAACGACCGGCTGGAGGATCGGCAGGTCCATGCCCGCCTCTCGGAATCTCTCGGCCCCGGCCGCCACCTCCTCGCGGGTCCCGCAAAGAAGGAAGGCGTCAACCAGTTCGTCAGGGATCAGCTGGGCGGCCCCGTGGTAGTCCTCCGCTCTCCAGGCGGCCAGGATCGGCTGGCGCAAGGCGGGATCCATCCCGGTCCGGCGCATTGCGACATCGGTTTGCACCGCCAGCATGTAGATCGCGAACGGCTCCCGCTTGGCCCGGTCCAGCGCCGCCCGCCGGCTGCTGTCGATCAGGGAGAGGAGATAGCCTCCGATCATGACTGAGGATGGGTCGCGCCCCGCCGCCTTCGCCGCCGCCCGGATCCGCTGCGCCGCCAGGGCCACCGCCTCCACCGGCTCGGCTGGCCGGGCCAGATAGCCGTCGGCGCTGCGTCCGGCCATCTCGTGGAACGCCTTGCGATACCCGGCCGTCCAGATCGGCACCTGGTGCACCGGGGGGAACATCGGCTCCACCTCAGGCACCCCGGGCGCTCCCAGGGCCAGCCGTCCGCCGCGCCAGAGCTGGCGCAGCTCGGTCATCGTCAGCTCCACCTTGGCGATCGCCGCTTCGGGTTGGTACGGGATTCCCATCTGGGCCAGCCGGAGCGGCAATGCCGTTCCCAGGGCCAGGGTTATTCTTCCGGGCGCCAGGTCGTCAAGTGCGCTCACCGTCATGGCCATAACGACCTGGTTGCGGGTGTTGGGGTTAAGTGCCCCCAGACAGACCCGGAGACGGGGCACAGCCGCAGCGACGGCGGTGGCATAGGTGACGGCATCTCTGGCGAAGTACGACTCGTGGAACCATATGGAGTCCAGCCCCGCTCGCTCCGCCAGCTCCGCTTGCCGGACGGCGCCGCGAACCTCGCCCTGGGCGTTGAGCCCCAGTCCCACTGCCCGCGCTAGTGACGGCACCGCCACCCTCCTCAGCCAATGATCCTTAGTCCAGATGCAACTCTGACTTCCCGCCCCCTCGTGTGAAGGGTAGCCGGTAGGGGAGGCCGGTCAAGTCCCGCGGAGGAGGCTGTTGCCGAACTCCGTCGGTAGTGAGAGAATCGGCAGGGGACGAGCCGGGTGGGGAACAGGAGTCGAGGGCCCGCCCGTGATGGGACTGCTTGACCTTCTCTTCTGGTGCCTGGGGACCGGGATGCGTCAGCGTCCAGAGACGCTGGGGCAGCTGGGGCACATAGGGCCGGCCCTGCAGGACGAGGCAGCCTCGCCAGGTGGGATCCCGCACGGCATGACCCTCCTTGAAAGTCGGACCCCAGACTCACGCCCCAAGCAGGACCGCTGGGATGACGGCGATACCGTCCTGGCGCCGATACGCCTGCGGACCCGTCGTGATAATCGCCGCATCCAAGAGTCTGTCGCCAAGTTGGTCGCGAAGCCAGTGAAGATGACGGAGATCGCTTGAATCTGGCGTAGTAGTGAGCTTCACTTCTAATGCGACCACCCGTTTGTCAGGGCGCTCGACAATCAGGTCCACTTCGCGTTCTCCGTCTCTCGTGCGCAAATGGTAGACCGCCGCCTCGTTCGCTTGCGAGCAGACCCTTACACTCAAAGTCACTAGGGACTCGAAGAGGGCTCCAAGGAGAGTTCCGTCTCGAGGGATCACGTGACCGGTCGCCTCTCCGCGGAGGAGGGCTCCGGCACCAACCCCCAGTAAGTGGGCGGCCAAGGCTGGATCGGCTAAGTGATGCTTCGGGGCCTCGGTCAGCCTCCGGAGGTGACCATGACTGGTGGACCACCCCGGCACGGGATCGAGCAACCAGAGCGACGTGAGCACATCTCGGTACGCGATCGCGGTGCTCTTCGCTGGCTTGTCCGACTCGCCGGGGGTCGCTGCGGCAAGCAACCGATTGTAGGAGGTGGCGGTCGAGGTGGCAGCGGCATATGCAGTCAACCAAGCCCGCAACTCAGCGGGTCGACGAACTCGTAGCCCCTGGTCGGGGAAGTCTCGTTCTACCACTCGCGCCACGTAGCCCTCAAGCTGGGCTCTCCGCGCCCGATCTGGCAGCTGCCTGATCCCTGGGAATCCAGATGCCAAGATCTCGTTCACGTACTCCCGCAAGCCGATTGTCGTGGCCCCGCGAATCCCCCCGCCGTCCCCTTGCAGGAGCCAGCCCAGGCTCACGGTAGCGTTCGCCAGACCACGCTCTGCCAAACTCATAGGGCGCATTCGAAGCTGGACGATTCGACCTGCTCCAGAGTGGGTCGGAGCCTCGACCGGTTTGGCGCTGCCTGTCAGCAAGAACCGCCCCGGCTCGACACCATCATCAACCCGGCGGCGCACGAAGTCCCATGAGGCCGGGTAGCGTTGCCACTCATCAATGACGACGGTGCCGTCTTCAGCATCGAGTAGGGTAGGGTCCGACTTCACCACTTCCAGTTGGCCGGGCTCATCCAGTCTGAACATGGTCTTGGCTCGCCTGGCTGCCGTGGCCGTCTTGCCAACCCCCCGTGGGCCTTCCAGTGCTATGGCTGGCAGACTCTTGAGTAGTTCATCTAGTTCATCGTCGACGGTGCGGTGGCTGTATGGCATCGCCATTACTATACCATTGGCCGGAGGGTTACGATACCATTTGCCGAGCCGTTACGATACCGTTCGCCGCCACCTTCAGATCGCGCGCCGGAGATATGCCCAGTAAGCCGCCAGGCTTTGAGAGAGACAGAGCAGCCTTGCCACTCCGAGACCAGCCCCGGTTGTTGGCGGCCAGTCCCTGGCCGGGCTGACTGGTGACTGGGGAACGGTGAAGCTTGAGATCACCGTCCCAGCCGCCTGAGATCAGAAATTGTAAAAACCGGGAAAGTCGGCTGGAAAAGTCCTTCAGGCTCCGTCAGAATACCCCCATCTGCTGGCCCTTCCAGAAATTCGCAAATGCCTCAGCGGGAGGGTGTACCGCCCCTGGTTTCCTGGACAGCGAAACCACGGTAATGATACCGAGCGCGCCGCGGCCATGCTGGGCCATGCCTCGCATCATGCGGCACGATCCAGCGTGAGGGCGACGCGTGCGGCAGCTG
>JBOHUG010000063.1:0-4978 GCA_050734135.1 Candidatus Dormibacteria bacterium | reverse complement strand
GGAAAGGAACTCGGTAGTTCCGCCGCGGTGGCGGCCACCGCCGGTGAGACGGGGACGGTGCGGACCAGCTCGCCAAGCTGGAGGAGCCAGGCCCGAACTGGCACGCTCAGCCGGAGGCGCTGGTGCTCCGCCAGCCAGGCCAGCTCGAACCAGGAGATCGAAGCGACCGCCAGCTGGTCCGCCGCCTCGATCGCGCGGCTGGCCTGGCGGCTGAGCCGCCCCGGCTCCGCAGACCACCACTGCAGTGCATGGGAGTCGAGCAGCAGGGTGGTCAGGGCAGGTCCCAGGCGGCCGCGGTCGAGAAGAGACTCTCCTCGTCATCGACGCTCTGGGAGATGCCGGCCAACCGGCCGCGGGCTGCCCTGGGGCCCCGGGCGGCGACCAGGCGGGCCACGGTGCGGCCGTGCTTGGTTATCTCGATCTCGTCCCCGCTAGCCACCTGGTCCAGGAGCGCGAGAGCTTTGGCTTTGAATTCGGTTGCGGTCATTTGTCTGGTCATGTAGTCGTTTTACCAGTAACTCACATAGCCCGCAGCATCGGCGGCCGGGTCGCCGCTGCCCAGCCCGCGGTCTCCCGCCAGCTCCCTCCTGCCCACAGAGATGGGGCGGCTGGCGCTCGCGGCGCCCAATTCCCCGTAGATGGAGGGCTGGGGCGGTGGTGATCAGGGGGAGACGATGGGCAGCCGCTCGGCTCGGGCCGCCTCGAGCAGGCGGATGTCGTAGGCGACGAAAGCCTCAAGCTCGACGCCTAAGGTGAGCGCGCTCGCCAGGTGGATCGCGCAAAGGCTGCGCAGTGAGGGCCGGCGCAGTTGGCTGGCCCCTTCCAAAACCGCGTCGCCGATGGGGACCAGGTCAAGGCCAGCCAAGAGCCGCCGGGCAGCCGGTTCGAGCGCCGGGTCGTGGCGTTGGCAGGTGAGCACCACCTCGATCAGCGACAGCTGGCTGGTCAGCTTGGGGGCTTCGGGTCGGGCGGTGAGCCAGTCGGCCAGTCGCTCGCTCTCCGCCTCGGGGAAGACCAGCTTCACCAACGCCGACGAGTCCAGGTAGATCAGGGAAGGCGGTCCTCACGCAACTCGCGCAAGGCCCGGGAGGCGCTGGCCTGCGGGTCAGCGGCCCCGCCGCGGTGGGGCAGGTTGAAGGGTTGCCGGGCCGCTCTCAGGCGGCCCTCGCGCAGGAGTCGGTCCCGAGCGCTGCGGGCCGGATCGGGAGCCACCAGCAGGGCAATCAGCCGGCCCCGCTCGGTGACCTCGACCTGCTCGCCCGCCTTGACCAGCTCCAAGTAGCGGCTGGCGTTCTGGCGCAGCTCCCGAACTCCGATCCGCGTCATGCCCCGCTTATAGCACATTTCATGCTACTCCGTCCCCCCAGACGTGCGGCAGTGCTCCCCGGCGCTGTCGGCGGCGGGTCCCGCCAAGCTGGGATGCGGCGGGTGCGGGATGCGGCCGGTCGCCGCAGGCGACTGGACGCATCCCCCAAGATGGAGGGGGGTCTGGGGGAGAGGTATGGTTCAGAGCCCTAGCCAGGAGGGCTACGAGCCCGGCTCACAGTCTTGACAGATCCAGACCGTCGTGGTAGATTTCGACCGACCCAGTTCTAGAGCCCGCGCTAGCGGGCAACCGGGCTCGGAGGACGAAGCGATGAATCACCCGACCAGCCCAGGTCTCACCTTACCCGCCATCAGAGGCAAACAGGGTGGGAGGTGGATGTACAGCGTTCAGGCCACCCTCGAGATCGTCAACGAGCTGATAAGCCCGGACGTCGAGCCCATACCCGAGCGGAGCCAGCGACAACTAGACCCGGCTCGTGCGCGGGCGATCAGCTCCTACATGACCTTGAACAAAGGGAGTTACGTCCTCGGGGCTATGACCTACGGCGCCGATCGTGAGGCCCATTGGTTCCCCAGCGAGTTCGATCCTAACGTGGGCCTTCTGCACCTCCCGCTTGGGACCAAGCTTCGCTCCGTTGATGGCCAGCACCGGCGGCACGGCATCAAGACCGCCATGGAGGAGGACTCTTCGCTCGGCAGCGACAGCATGGCCATGCTGATCTACGTCGAACCCAAGGTGGAGCGCCGCCGCCAAATGTTCAGCGACATGAACTGGACTGCCAAGCCCGTCTCGAAGTCCGTAAACGTCAATTTCGACGAGCGGGATCCCTTCGCTAGGAACACCGTGTGGCTCGTTGAGAACTCTTACTTCTTCCTCGATCCGTCGACGTTGGACCAACTCATCGAGCGCGAGCGGCCCTCAGTCCGCGTAACTTCCGAAAAGCTCTACACAATAGGCAACGTTTACGATGCCCTCACTTGGTATGTGCTTGGGCCTGAGCGCAAAGCAACGTCAAGGAATACTCCCGACGACCCCACGATCAAGGACAAAGCGGAGCATTTCATCCACTTCCTAGACACTCGTCACGAGTTCAAGGAGTTACGGAACAACCCGAAGGCGATCCCGGCGCTCCGAAGAGTTTCCGTACTTGTCAACGGCACTACCTTGAAGGTTTTGGCATCGGCGGCTTGGCAGTTAGAACAGGATGGTCTAAACCTCGCCGACACACAGATAGCCGAGAGGCTGTCATCAGTGGACTTCACACCTTCTGGTCAGCTTTGGCAGCTCTCCGGCTTCGTCGCTGCCGGCAGCTCATCGCCCATTTCTCGGCTCGGCGAAGTCCGTAGAGCCTCCGCCATGCTGGCACACTTCTTGCGCACCGGCGAGGACCCTGTCGCACCACTGGCCGAGGCGGGGGCTGCCGCATGAATCAACCACGGCTCGTCCGCGGCAACCGGACCGGCCTTTCCCGCGTCGACTGTAGCGGCTCCTCTGACGACGGCGCTGCCTCGGACTTCTACCGATGCTGACCCAGCGCTACTTGGCATCCACTAAGAATGTGCCAGCGCTGATGGCGAAGATCGTCGACGGCGTGGCCCCTGCGAAATTCACCCTTGACCACCTCAAGAGCATCGGATTCGGGAGCAGCAACGACCGAGCGATCATCCCCCTGCTAAAGGACCTGGGATTCTTAAGTCCGGATGGGGCGCCGCTGCCTCGGTACAACTCTTACCGTGACCGCTCAAACTCCAAGGCAATCATGGCGCAAGCCCTTCGGGACGCCTACGAGGAGGTCTTTCACATACGCGAGGTGCCAACGCCAGCGGATCGTCAGGCCGTCGAAGGATTGTTCAGGTCCAAGCTGAACTCCTCCGAGCGGGTTGCGCAACTGCAGGCAATGACATTCTTTGCCTTCCTGCCATTGGCTGACTTGGGCGCCTCGCCGGTCGGCCCAGGCTTGCCCGCCCACCTGCAGCGCGAGGACCAGGAGCTGCCGGCGCCCGGCTCCGACCCGCTTGCCGAAGTGGGGAAGGTGACTGCTCAACTCCACTACACGATTCAGATACACCTTCCAGCTACGGGCGACATTGCCGTCTTCAACGCGATATTCCGGTCCCTCCGTGAGAACCTGCTCCGATGACCACTGATGACGACCTCAGGTCGTGGCTCTTTAGGTGCGTGACCTTCGAGGCAGACGCCGACCTCTTTCGCCAAGCCGGCGTGCGGGTAGGAGCTGATGAGGAGAGGGTCGAGCGTGAACTCAGAGACGAGGCCCTGGCTCCGTTTCCACTCCCGCTGAGGAACGCGGCACTCCGTATGGCACGTCTCTACGCAGTGATCTACTGCTTCGAGAACTCGGTGCGCGAACTGATCAGGGCTCGGCTGTCCGAGGTCGACGCGGAGTGGTGGTCGACCAAGGTTCCGAGTGCTGTGAGGCGGTCTGCGGACGAGCGACGTGCCGAGGCGGAGAGGAATTCCTGGCTTGACGGCGCTGATCGAGACGTGCTCGGGTTCGTCGACTTTGGTGGTCTTTGCGGAATTTTCGTGTCTCAGTGGGCGGCATTTGGAGATCTAATCCCCTCTCAGCACTGGTTGCGTCAGCGGCTCGATGAGTTGGAGTCATCCCGAAACTGGATCGCCCACAACCGTCTACTTGCTGACGAGGAGTTCGCTAGGCTCGAGATGTACGTGGCAGACTGGAACCGCCAGGTTGGCCTGTGATGCCGCTGAATGGGAGTTGGGCTGTCCCAGCTGGTCGACCACCGGAGCGTGGGCCAGCCGTTTCGGCGCGAATCGAACTAGCTGCCACCTCGCCCAGCTCCGTAGTCGCGACCGGTCCCTTCGCCGAGTTCGCCTGACCTGACCCCGATGAAGTGAGCCAGGTGATATGGACCCCCCTTTCTGGACTCGGTTTGTGAGAATCGAACGGTTCAGAGAGGGAGATGCTCGTGCCCAAGGTATACGCCGCAGAGTTCCGCCGGAGGGCGGTCACCCTGGCCCGCTCCGGGAGGTCAGTAGCGCAGCTGGCGGTTGATCTCGAGGTCAGCGAGGCGACCCTGTTCCGCTGGGTCGCCCAGGATCAGGTAGACCGGGGAGAGCGTCCCGGGCTGCCCACCATTGAGCGCGTGGAGATCGCTCAAGCGAGGAAGCGGATCCGAGAGTTGGAGATGGAGCTGGCGATCACCAAGAAGGCGTCCGCTTTGTTCGCGGAGGGAGAGGTGCGCCCAAAAGGAAGTACCCGGTGATCGCGGTCCTGGTCGGGCAGGGTCACCGGCCCAAGCAGTGCTGCCGGATCCTCGGGGTCGCGCCGGCTGGATACTTCGTCTGGAAGCGAGGGCCCATTAGCCAGGCCGAACTACGGCGCCAATGGCTGAGGCAGATGATCGCCCAGGCCCACCGCGCCTCCCGTGGCACGTACGGCTATCGGCGAGTCCGGGCAGAGCTGCGGCTGGGGTTGGGCATCGCCGTCTCCAGGAAGACCGTGCACAAGCTCATGGTCGCCGAGGGCCTCGCCGGACTTCCCTGCCGCCGACACCGCAAGAACCTGGCCAACGTGGCGACGTTTGAAGACCTCGTCCAGCGAAAGTTCACGCGCGATCGGGCCAACCAACTCTGGGTGACCGACATCACCGAGCACCCCACCCGCGAGGG
>JBOHUG010000062.1:0-14048 GCA_050734135.1 Candidatus Dormibacteria bacterium | reverse complement strand
GCCAGGGCCCCGCCGATCTCGGCAATCCTCCTGGCCTGCCCCCTCTCGAGGCGGTCCTGCGGCGGCTGGCAGCAGCCGCGGACCCGGACCGGCAGGCCACCGGCGGTGCTTGGCATGCGTGTATGCTTGCACTTACATCGATGGATGCCTATGTATTCTCACGACCAGGGAGGAGTGCCATGGTTCGGTCGGCGGCAACAGAGGGCATCGATGCCCACGCGGCGGCGTTGCGAGAGGAGGTTCGCCAGCACTACGCGGCCGCGGCCCGGGCCGCTAGCGCCGGCAACTCCTGCTGTGGCGATGGGTGCGGCTGCGGCGAACCGGCTGCAGAGGAAGCGGGGTTCGGCTCCGCCCTCTACGGCCGCGAGGCAGCTAACGAGGTGCCGGAAGCGGCGTTGCGCGCCAGCCTGGGCTGTGGGAACCCCACGGCCGTGGCGGAACTTGTCCCCGGGGAGGTGGTGCTGGATCTCGGCTCAGGGGGTGGGATCGATGTCCTGCTGAGCGCCAAGCGCGTCATGCCGGGGGGCTTGGCCTACGGGCTGGACATGACCGAGGAGATGCTCCAGCTGGCGCGCCGCAACGCCCGCGCTGCGGGTGTGACCAACGTCGAGTTTCTCTCTGGCACCATTGAGAGCATCCCGCTGCCGGATGGGGCTGTCGATGTGATCCTGTCCAACTGCGTGATTAACCTCTCGGTCGACAAGCCTGCCGTCTTTCGGGAGGCCCTTCGCGTCATCAGGCCGGGCGGCCGCCTCGCCCTCAGCGACGTCGTCGCGGGTGACTCTCTCAGCGCGGCAGAGCGGGCCGAACTTGGGAGTTACGTCGGCTGCGTCGCGGGCGCGCTCACTCGGTCCGAGTACGCGGCAGGTCTGCGAGCCGCAGGGTTCGAGGGGGTCAGCGTGACCCCGACCCATTCGGTCGCCGACGGCATTGCCAGCGCCCTGATCCGGGCCAGCAAGCCGTCACATCCCGCTTAGAGGCGAGCACTCGACGGGGTCGGCTGGGAGAATCCCTGAGTGGCGAGGATTTAGCTCCCGCCACCACGCCCCCGTAGCTCAGGGGACAGAGCAGCGGTTTCCTAAACCGCGTGTCGGAGGTTCGAGTCCTTCCGGGGGCACCACCTTTTTGAGATCAACAAGGGGGTTTGCCTCCGAAGACGGCCAGGGCAAAACCCGTCCCAAGGCCCTACTGGCAGCAATAGTGGCAGCAATTCCCACGGACGGCGGCGCATTTCTGAGTACGTGGGCGGTCGCCTTGGCCCGGAACGGGCGCTCACCGTCGTGGAGCAGAGAGTCCATCGCCACCGCCGCCTCCCGGTGCATGGCCCCAGTGGCGTGGGCGTACCGCTCCAGCACCAGCTGGGGGCTGCTGTGCCCGAGGAGGTCAGCGGCGATCCTCGGGTGGACTCCCTGGCCGAGCAGGAGGGTTGCCGCGGTGTGACGAAGGTCGTGGAACCGGATCCGTGGCAGTCCGGCCGCCGCCAGCAGCGGGTAGAACGAGCGGCGGAGCAGGTTCTGGCCCTCCATCAGCCCCCCTGCCCGGTTCGGGAACACCAGGCCATGCTCGGTCCAGGCACTCCCCGCTTCGATGCGCTCGGCTTCCTGCCGGGCCTTGTGTCGCCGCAGGGCTCGGAGCGCCAGCTGGGAGCAGATGACCTGGCGCCGAGACCGGGCGGTCTTGGGCTCGGCGATGCTCAGCCCCTCCGGTGACCGCTGCGCCGATCCGGTGACGGCGATCAGCCCTCGCTCGAGGTCGACGTCCTTCCAGCGCAGCGCGAAGAGCTCGCCCTGGCGGAGTCCGGTGGTCAAGGCCAGAACGTAGAGGCCCTCCATCGGGTCGCCGGCCACGGCGTCAAGGAAGCGCTGGGCTTGCTCCCGATCGAAGAATCGCATCTCGTTGGCCACCGATCGAGGTGGATCCACCAGCCGAGCGACGTTGCGCGGGACCAGTTCCCATCGCACCCCCCGCTCCAACAGGGTGTGGAGGACGGTGTGGAGGTGCCGCACCGTGGTCGGGCTGAGGCCGGTCGCCAGACGGTCCTGGTAGAGCCGCTGCAGGTGATACGGCTGGAGATCAGTGAGAGCCAGCCGGCCCAGGGACGGGAGGGCGTGGCCTTCCAAGAGCTGCCGGTATCGCTCCCAGGTCCGTGGTCGCAGCGCGGGGCGCACCGAGGTCAGCCACTCGTCCGCGAACCGCGCGAACGCGACTCGCCGGGGCCGGGGCTCGACGCCGCCCGACTGGCGCGCCAGGAGGAGCTTCGCGGCCACTTCCCGCTGGGTGCGCCCACGCAGGTAGAGCCGCTCACCGGCCACCATGAGACAGGCCCGCCATGCACCCCCGACGCGGTAGATGCTGCCCTCGCCGTTGCCTCGTCTGGTCATCGGGGCTGGGCGCGGGCCCCCGTGCGGGAGCGCCTCGCCTCAGAGTGTAGCTCCACGTCCCCAGTCTCCCACCGCTCGCGGACGTAGCGGTCCAGCGCTGCTGCGGGGATCCGGGTCAGCCGACCCAGCTTGACGACCGGAAGCTCGCCGCGCTGGATCATGCCATAGAGGAAGGTCCGGTGGCAGCCCAGCATTGAGGCGGCCTCCTGCACGTCCAAGAGGAGCTTTTCGGTCACCGCGGCCGTCCCGGCCCGAGCTTCACGATCGGGATCCGGAAGAGGCGCTCGGCCAGCCGCCGCTCCCGCTTGCGGGCGACCAGATCGCCGAACCGGAGCCCGCGGCGCGCCAGGTGCTGACCGGACATGGCGGCGAGCCACCGCATCGCCGGCTCCAGTTCGCTCTCCGGGCTGAGCGCCGCCAAAGAGCTGGCGTAGCCGACGAAGCCCTGGAGGAGTTGCTCAGCGGCGGCGCCAGCCACCTGCCCCGGCACCAGCGGCCGGGGATTCTCCGAGAGCCGGGCCGCCCGGAGCGCGGTCCACTCCGGGCGCTCCCGCCAGCGAGAGCGGTTGGAGTCCCGCTCGCGCAGGCGCAGCGAGGTCCAGGAGGTTCCGTACTCCCAGAGGCCCTGAGCCATCTCCAGGGCCTGCTCCAGGGACGAGATGCCGAACCAGCGCAGCCTCCGGCGCCGGAACTGGAACTCCAGCCGCCAGACCGGATGCCCCGGGATCCTCCCCCGCCACACTTCCTCCATCCAGGTCTGGCCGCGGCTCCGCATCTCCTCGGTCTTGTCGTAGAGGCGGCAGACCACGTCGCCTCTACCGAAGGTGAAGCCGGAGAAGCGCTTGCCCACGGTGTGGATGGCTCCGGGGAGCCCGTGGCCGGTGCGGCGCACCGCCCGGCACGAGAAGAGGGCCAGGTCGGACTGCCTGGGCCGCCATCCCTGGAAGTCGCAGTAGACGTCGACCCGGCTGGCTAGCAGCTGGACGGGTCCCTCCGCGAGCACCGGCTCCAGCCAGCCGTGGACCCGGTGCGTCGCCGACTCAGGACCATGGGTGTGGAGGTAGGCGGAGTGCCACTGCAGGAAGAAGGGCGGAAAGCTGGGACTGGATCCCACCATCAACTCCACCCGAGGGGAGCTCAGCCAATAGGCGAACCCCCGCCATCCGTGGGGCCGCAGCATGAACTCCCCGGCCTCGGGGCTCAGGGCGATCACCTCACCGGCGGCCTCTCGCGCCTGTGCGAGCTCCTGGAGCAGCACTTCCCTGACCACCCCTTGGCCGGAGGCGTGCAGGGTGTCGATCCCGCACGACAGCACCCGGACCGTGGCGGTCACAGGCGGGCTCCGCCGTCCGGAGAGGTGGTATTTTGCGCCTCCCGTGTTACAAGGCCGGGAGGCGCCGGGCTGCCCCAGCGGGCCTGCATCCGGGCTTGGCTCTGCTCCCTGCTGCACGAGACCGCCTGGAACTCGGTGAGCTCCGAGCGGGCCCATAGCGCCCGCCCAGGATGGGACGGCAGATCCGCGGCCCGAGGGCTCTCACAGAGGATCCAGCTGTTGAGCTCCGAGCGGACCCGGAAGGCCACCGTGCCGTCGAGATTGGCCTTGAGCTGCCCCGGCACCGCCTCGGCGTCCGGGCGCTGGGTGGCGAGCAGCAGGTGGACCCCCGCCGCCCGGCCCATGCGGGCGATCGAGCCGAGCCGCCCTGCCACCGCCTGCTGGGCGGTTCGGGCGGCCCGGTCCGCCCCCAGCTGGGGGCAGGTGGCCTCCGCCAGCTCGTCCACCACCACCAGGAGCCTGGGCCAGGGCGCGGGGTCGCCGCGCCGGACGGCGAGGCCGAAGAGGTCCGCCACCTTCTCCTCCCGCAGCTGGATCAGCCGCTGGGCCAGCTCGGTGCACACCTGCTGAAGCAGCTCCACCGCACCCTCCACCGAGTCCGCCAGGGGCGCGTAGGCATGCGGCCAGTCGCTGAGCGGGGCAAGCTCGCATCCGCTCTTGAGGTCGATGGCGGCGATCCTCAGCTCCTCGGGACCGTACTCCAGGGCCAGGCCGGTGCAGGCCTGGCTCAAGAAGACGCTCTTGCCGCCCCCGGTCATGCCCCCAACCAGGAGGTGGGGGCACTCAGATAGGTCGACCCAGAGCGGTCCCCGGCGACAGACCCCCAGGCCCATCCAGAAGCCCCAGGCGGCGGGCCGCTCCCGGTAGAAGTCGTCGAAGGACACCTGCTCCGGGATCAGCCCGAAGTCCAGCTCGACCTCCGCCAGCCCCGCGCGGTCGCGGACCTCGCAGGCGCAGCCGAGATGCGCCTCGATCGCGGGGCCGAGCTCCCTGACCTTGGCCGGCGTCATCCCCAGGGGCAGCTCCCAGAGAGTGGTGCTCCGTTTCGCCTCCTGGGCATCCCGGCCCACCAGACGTGGCACCTCACAGCGGCCCTGCTCGTTGGTCCTGACGCAGCCAAGGCCCACCAGCGCCGCCTGGAGCCGCGGCACCGCAGACCGCCTTCCCGCCCGCCAGTCTCGGAGCCACGGGATGAGCCCGCCTAGGGCCAGAAGACCGAGCCCCAGGCTGAGCGGGGCCGACAGCGCGGTGGTCGCCGCCAGTGCGATGGCGGCTGCCCAGAGCCTGGGCCTGGTGCCCAGCCGCACCACCGAGCCGAGCCAGGTCCGCGGTGCAGAGCCACGGAGCCGGTCCCTGACCCAGCCCAGGGTGCCACATAGCGCGGCCAACCCGACCGAGAGGAAGGCGGCGGTGCCCAGCCAACTCAAGAGGGGTCCCAAGGGGTCGCTCAACGGCGCCCCCGCCCTGCGGCGGCTGCCGCCACTGGCTCGCCAGCGGCACCATCCACCTTGGGTGCGGACAGGTAGGTGATCTGCTCCGCCACCACCACCAGCCGCAACTGGCCACCCCGCTCCTTGCCGTCCGGGTTGTAGAAGCTGCCCCGGAGCCGCCCCGACACCGCGACCCTCGACCCCTTGCCGTTGAAGCGGACCAGGTTGCGAGCCTGGGCGCCCCAGGTCTCCACCCGGATCCAGTCCGGCTCCTGGTGCCGGTCCCGGCGCCGCACCGCGCAGAGGAAGCTGGCCTTGGTCTGAGGCCCCGTCGCGGTCGAGGGGAACTCCTCCAGCCGCACCGGCGAAGCCACCACCCCGATCAATTGAACCTGGTTCATCGCTCCACCTCCAGATCTCCTCGCTGCTGCCGTGCACAGATCGCCACCGGCCGGGTGCCCCGCCCTCCAGACCGGTCCAGATCGGGTCGGCCCGTCTCCACCTCTCCCTCACCGACCGGCCAAGCCGGCTCCAGCGCCGCAATCGGCCGCCAGCTGCAGCCGGGGCGTCCCTCTTCTGCGAATCGGGTCTTTGGTATCTCCACTCCTTCACCCTCTGCTCTGAGATGAGTCCGCTCATCCCGTCTGATTGGTACGTACCACATTACCACGAGCTGTCAAGCGGGTGGACGGATTCGGGGGGCGTCAGTCGGTCAGCGAAGTCAGGTCGAAGCGGAGCTCGGTCCGATCCGCGGGGGCGACCATGATCCCGGCCGCCTTGATGTGCTCAGGTGAGCGCCACTCCCGGGTCACCTGGAGGACCGGCACGCCGGCTCCGGTCCGGAGCGCCTGGCGCTCTTCCGGGGTGGGCATCCGGGCCTCGACGACGTCGACGTATCCGACCACCCCCAGACCCTCCAGCTCCGCCGGGACTCCCACCGCACCGGGAAGAAAGCGCGCCGCTGCCGGCAGTTGCAGCGCCCGCAGCTGGCGTACCGCCCTGACGTCAGCCAGTAACTCCGCCCCGTCGGAGACCACCCGGCCCGACCAGCGGGTAACCGGGCTGCCCACATCGACCCCCAGCAGGGCGGCGTCGACGGAGTCGGCAGGCGCGCGGTGGAAGTGCACCCCGGGCGGCGCGGTGAGCCGGAACGGCCGCTCAGCAGCCATCCCCATCGGTGCCAGCCGCAGGACCGCCCGCTCCGGCCGCTCCCTGACGAAGACCCCGGCGCCCTGCTCCGGGCTGACCAGCCCCTCCGCTCCCAGCGCCGCCAGGGCCGAGCGCACCGTGGTCCGGGTCACCGAGTATTGGGCCATCAGCCGGCGCTCCGAGGGCAGGGCCACCCCCGGCCCGTAGCGCCCGTCCTCCATCGCCTGGCGGAGGATGAGAGCCAGCTGGCGGTAGAGCGGGATCGGCGCACCCGGGTCCAGTGCAGGCGTGAGCGGCCGGGGAAGTGGCACGGACCAATACTACCGCATCAGTCACCGGGTATCCAGCTCGCAGACGCGCTGCGGGATCCCGGCCGGTGGCCTACCGGCCACTACACTTTCCTGATGGAGATGCCCGAGCGGCTGTCGGATGAGGAAGCCGGCCGGGAGCTTGCCTTGCGCGAGATCGGCGAGACCATGCTGATGGTCGAGGCGGCCGTCAGCCGGGCCGACCGGGCCCTCAAGGTCCTAGACGAGCAGCCGGGTTCGGATCCGCAGCACCGTGCCGCCCTGGTTCGGGCTCGCCGGGACCTGGAGGCCACCAGACGCAGGCTGCACCAGGAGGCCTACCTCTACGCCGACCTGCTCCCGCTGGAGTAGGCCTTACTCATGCCCGTGCGTTCCGGGATCGAGATCCAGGGTCGACTTGAGAAGTTCGCCCACCGATGGAAGTCGTATCGAGGTACTGAGAGAAGTGAAGCCCAGACCTTCCTGAACGAGCTGTTCCAGGCCTACGGCCAGGACCGACTCAGCGCCGGCGCCCTCTTTGAGAACCCCCAGGCGGACGGAGGCATCGTGGACCTCCTCTACCCGGGGGTCGCGATCATCGAGATGAAGGCGCCGGCCGAGACCAGACGGCTGGAGACCCATCGCAAGCAGGCGCTGGACTATTGGCACCATTCCGACGATCCCCAGCAGGGACGGGCGGCACCGCCCTACGTGATCCTCTGCTCCTTCCATCGCTTCGAGGTCTGGGAGCCGGGACGGTATCCGTCAGCGCCCCGGGACACATTCGATCTGGCAGAGCTGGCGGACCGCTACGAGGCGCTGCTCTTCCTGGGGGGCCAGCAACCGCTCTTCCTGGCCCACCACCGCCACCTCACCACGGCGGCGGCTGAGCGGGTGGCGTTGCTCAACGAGACGTTGAGCGAGCGGGCAGCCGCCGAGCCCGCGGTCATCCGGCGCTTTCTGTTGCAGTCGGTCTGGTGTCTGTTCGCGGAGGGCGTCGGCCTCCTCGAGCACCGACCCTTCACCCAGATCGTCCAGGCGCTGCTGGCGGACCCGGCCCGCTCATCGGCAGCGGAGCTCGGGCACCTCTTCACGGGCCTGAACCTGATTAGTGCCCATGAGCGATCCGCCCTGGGCGGGATGTACGCGGACCTTCCCTACGTCGACGGTGGCCTGTTCACGGAGCCCGCGCGAGTCCACCTCGCCCATCAGGAGCTACAGACGCTGGCCGACGTGGCCGGCTTCGACTGGCGCGAGGTCGACCCGACCATCTTCGGGGCCCTGATGGAGGACTGCCTGGGGCGCCAGCGACGCTGGGAACTGGGTGCCCACTACACCTATGAGGCCGACATCCTGCGGATCGTGCTGCCCAGCATCATCGCTCCGTGGAGCGAGCGCATCCTCTCGACTTCGTCGGTACCGGATGCCGTGCGAACGCTGGAGGAGCTCTGCCGGCTGCGCATTCTCGACCCCGCCTGCGGCTGCGGCAACTTCCTCTACGTCGCCTACCGGGAGGTCCGAGGCCTGGAGCAGCAGGCCAAGGCACACATCGCCGAGCTTTGCCGCGCCGCGGGGATCAGGGCTCCCACGGCGTTGCCGTCCTACCCGATCTCCAACCTCTTCGGCATCGAGATCGACGAGTTCGCCGCGCTGATCGCCCGCATGACCCTGTGGATGGGGCACAAGCTGGTGACGGACAGGTATGGCCTGGTCGAGCCGGGTGCTCCCCCTCGTGGAGCTGGCGGGGATCCGCGCGGCCGACGCCCTGGCCACTGATTGGCCCAATGTCGACGTCATCATCGGCAATCCGCCCTTCAACGGGTCCCAGCACTTGAGGTCGGCGCTAGGCGACAACTACGTCGAGTGGCTGAAGCGGACATTCGGCTGCGGGGTCAAGGACCTGTGCGTCTACTGGTTCCGGAAGGCGGCCGACCACCTGTCCGCCGGCGGACGCGCGGGCCTGGTCGGCACCAACTCCATATCGCAGAACCGGGCCAGAGAGGCCAGTCTCGAATACGTCGTCCGGCATGGCGGTGTGATCACCTCGGCCATCTCGACCGAGGTGTGGCCCGGCGACTCCAACGTCCATGTCAGCATCGTCAACTGGGTCAAGGACCCGCCCGATCCGGTGAGCCACTTCACCCTCGACGAGCGTGAGGTCGCCGGCATCTCGACCTCCCTGCGACCTGCGGATGACTCACCGTCACCAGTCCCTCTAAAGGGTAATGCTGGGCGAGCCTTTCAGGGTCCCATCCCTGCCGGTGACGGCTTTGTCCTCCAACCTCAGGAAGCCCAAGATCTCCTCCAGGATCCCCAGGGTCAATACGAGACCGTGGTACGGCCCTACCTCGTCGGTGACGACATCGCCGACGACCTCACCCAGAGCCCCCGCCGTTGGATCATTGACTTCGCCAGCATGTCGCTTGAGGAGGCGCAGCACTTTCCTCGGGCGCTGCACATCGTGGAGGAACGCGTCCGGCCCGTCCGGGCTGCGAATAACCGAGCTGCCTATCGCAACTACTGGTGGAGGTTCGCGGAGCCGCGCGTTGCGATGCGTGACGCTCTGCGCAGCTTACCGCGCTACATCGCCGCGACTCGGGTCGGAAAACGGCTCCTCCTTACGTGGTGCGAACCTCTCTGGCTGCCGGGGGACTCCACCAACGTCTTCGCCCTTGATGATGACTACTCTTTCGGCATCCTGACCTCGTCGGCTCACCTCGCCTGGGCCAGGAGATGGTCGTCAACACTGAAGGGCGACCTGCGCTACACACCGTCAACGGTCTTTGCGACCTTCCCGTGGCCGAGTCCACTAGAAGAGGGCAGGCGCGAAGCCGTAGCAGCGATCGCTGCCGAACTGGTCTCAATAAGGACGGCTATCTGCGCGGAGGAGCGGGTGGGTCTCACCCGTCTTTACAACACTATGGATGCAGGCGGCCACCATGGGCTCGCCACACTGCATCAGAGACTCGATCGAGCTGTGGCAGCCTGCTATGAGTGGCCCATAGACGATGCCCAGGACGCGGCGGCGTTAGTAGCGCGTCTCGCCGCTCGCAACGCCGTGGTAGGCGGAAGCCGAGGCTACAGTCCCTTCCAGGCATAGACAGGCATTTGACGCACCGGAGACAGCGGACTGAGGGACCAGGAGGTGCCTTCGCCCTCGGCGCTCATCGTATTCGTGCTCCGCTGCCCTGTGTGCGGTTTGCCACGGCGCCCGATGCACCTGTGCATACGCGAGTGCAGGTCACCCCGCCGACTCCATTCCACGTTGGTTGAGACCGGACCCCGAGTGGTGAGGCCCACTCTGGGCACCGTGGCGTTCGTATGGTGACCGTCTTCTCAGTGATCGCACTTCCAGCGTCGGTCACGGGCCTTGGCAGCCGGGGCCGCACAGCCAGCTGACTTCCCGCGATCGCGGTTCGCGCATTCTTTGACTCGGGCGCCTGTGCCTCTCTTCCTATCCGTGGCCCCTGGCCTGGACTTGCTTTGCAGCTCGACAGGCGCCGACTAATGCGCAAACGGCGGGCGAGCCTCACACATGCAAGCAGCGAGCACGAGGCGATCATCCCGCTTCCGGTGCGGGCGCCGCGGCCGTCGGCTAGGAGGTTGGTGCACATTGAACCGGTCGACCTCCACGGTCCCTGCGTCAGCGCGTGCCGAGACTATGCGCCGTCGGGACGCACCTACACCCCTTCACGGGCCGGTGAGCTGCCTCCGAGCCCATCAACCGCCTCTGCCTCCTCCGCGCCCACAGGTAGGTCTGCACGGAGTAACAGCTTCTGAAAGCGGCTCCGGAGGACGCCAAATGCCTGGTCCGGCCTGGTGCCAGAAGCCGCGTTGGACACCAGTGAATCAAGATCTTCATCGGTCAGTGCGACGATGTAGCCATGCTGGTCGTCCGCTGCGTGCTGGCACCGCCTGTAAAACCGATCAGGATCCTCCAAGGACCGGCACACAATCAGTCCAAACTGGCCCCGGCTTGGCGAGAAGCGACCAATCATCTGGTCGAGTTCTGGGTTCCCCAGCTCCTTGCCGTAATTTTTACACTCTGCGAAAACGAGTGGAGCAGAATAGTTCTGCCAAAGCCACTGGAAGAAGCCGGAGGTTGCCACATTGTCAAAAGTGATGTCGATCCGCTTGAGTCCTCCATGGATCTTCTGCTCCTTGCGCCCATGGGACAGAGCCGGATGGAAGAGGACAGTCAGCAGGCGATAGACAGCCTCATGATAGGAAGCTGCATCGTCGGGCCCTGGGACCAGCCTCACGACCTCCGCGAGAAGTCCTCTGATGTCCGGGCGCTCGCCGCCTATAGTGTCCGCTAACTCATCATGAGTCAGGGCGGGCCGCCGGATCCGCCTCTGCTCTCGTTTGTCCCGCCGATAGGCAGCGAGTAGCTGCGGCCTCGCTTGCGTTATGGAGACAACGGCTTGCTTCCCGTGGCCATACTTTGCTTCTAGATCTTTCCTGTACACCCTGGGAAGGGACTTCACGGTTCTTACGAGGGCGGTCTTCTGTTCTATTTCGGCCTCCATCAGGTAGGGCAGAATGTAGTCCCGGTAATACTCGTCGTAGTCGTACTCCAGCTTACGTCGTGCAAGCACCTTGGGTACAAGAAGGAGCGGCCCGGAGGGGACTAGGGGCTGACTCACCAAGTGGGTCTGCCAGCGATGCGTCGAAGGGTCCCAGAGAGGTCCCGACGCCACGTTAGACTGTACTGGGATTCCAAGCCCCACGCACTGCTCCTCCGTGTACGCTAGGAGCGGCTCTCGCATCAGATTCGTGGCGATGTCGGATACAAGGTCCCCAGCCACCCCAGGGATCATGAGAATGGTGTCCTCAAGGTGCTCTAGGAGGCCGGTGTCGATCGCCTTACTTTCCGACAACGCCGCACACAGCCACTCAGCTGACGTCGGCCCGAGCCCTCGACCTCGTGCCCGACCCTTCGAGAAGCCGAGGTGCGTTTCGTTTGGCTCGCGGAGTACCGCCACCAGTGCTTCAGCGAGGGCGCGCTGGTTCGCACCAAGCAGCGACAGGATGTACTGAAAGAAGTCTTGGACTAGCGCGACGCACTCATTAGCCCAGGTGGTGTTGAAGGCGAGCAGGGCCGTCGGGTCCAGAAACACGGGAAGATCGCCATCAATGTCGACATCCACGAAGTCCAGGAAGGGCTGACTGTGCCCGAGCCCGAAGTACTCAGACACACGCCGTCCGTGTCTCAACCGAAGCACGCTCCCGCGCCACTGCGGGCTGCGGCGCCGCGAGGTATGGCCCTCCGCTTGAACCACGCTGGTGGGTGAGTCACGGCTACACCTTACTCACGGCCGCGTTGATTCCTTCTCCGCACCGATCCGTTCAAACCAACGTCCCACCACAAGGTACAAGAAGACGACTCGAGCCCCGCTACTTTCACCGAGCTCAGTAATCCGTGCGAGGCCATGTCCGATTCGATTGCGTAAGTTTAGTCCAGCCGGGTCGTCCAGGATTGACTCCCACGTTTCCCGTTCATCGAGGGAAATTACATTGCGGGAGACCAAGCCAGCCAGAATGGGGCGAAGCCCCACTTCCTCGGTGACGTTCCGATCACTTCGCGCAGTCTGCATGGTGTCGTGTCCAGCGCGCCGAACCAGCTGCCTAAGAACATCCTCGAGCTGGGGAACGAGGATGTGCAAGGCGACTGGGGCACGGTCATTCCACATCTCGTCTAGCCCCAGGTGGATCAGCGGCCGGTTTGCCTCCGGGAACCCGCGCGTCTCGAAGTACCGCTTGACGTCGTCGAGAGAGCCAGCCCGCGCTCTCAGCTTGCGCCATAGCGCAACCAATTTCACGTCACTTGCCCGTACGTGAAGCAGACGGAGCTGGCGCAAGTGATCGGACTCAGACCCTGAGGGCGCCACGACCTGGCCGGAACCGCCGACGATGGTGACGGGCATGCGGGCGCTCAGCGGAGCGTACGTTGCTTCGAAGCGAGCTAGGGCTTCGAGTTGGACCCTGGTGAGCACTAGCTCGGAGGCGACTACGTCCGCGACATCCGCCATGTCAAGCAGACTGATCCGCTCCACTTCTTGCTTCAAGGCTTCAGCCACGTCCTTAGGGAGCGCAATCGTCGGCATGCGAACCACCGTCCGATCACTCAGCTGCTCATTCGCGTACCTGAGGCCCTGCCGGTAGGTGTTCAAAGTCTCCCCTGCCTCCTGCCCCTGTTCTGCCAGCAGGATCGCGATGCGCCAGAACTCGGGCGCGGCCTCTAAACGACCACGGCGCGCTGCGAACTCCGCATAGAAGGCGGCAGCCCGCCGATCCGCCGCGCGGACCCCGGCGCCATCGAGTGCGAGCGCCCGGTTGGCATCGAAGAGTTCGGTCAAGAGGTGGGGCAGGGGCACCGAAGATCCGTACCGAGCGACGCACTCGTTCAAGGCCCGCGCAGCCCGCCGACGTTGGGCGACCTCCAGGCGCTTAGCGACCGATTGCAGAGCTCGGGCCGCGTCCCGAACCGGGCCTAAGCCCGCGTCGCCACGGTGGCTCTGTTCTAGGAAACGCACCGCTAGTTCCTCGAGCTGGGATGCGACAGGGGCCTGGTTCATTCGCTGGGCTAGCTCCCATCCACGAGTGATAGCGTCCGCCACCTGCAGCGACACGCCGGGGGCCCTGAGATCCATTCCATCTAGGAGCAGCTCGCCGAACCTAGCGTAGGCGGCCGGGGCAATAACGGCGGCCCCACGGCTCGCGGCAGATCCGAACTCCCACAAGAAGTCTCCCAACCGGGAGCGAACCCGCGCACTCTCAGACCGAGAGGCCCGGTCCGCGAGCCAGACCATAGCGGTCTCACCGATGAACTCCTGCGCCGGGGGCGATGGGAATCGCGGATCTCCCGGGCGACGCAGCAAGGGCATCGGCGCGTACATGACAGCCGTCTCACCCCTGAGCCCAACGGTGACCGGATGATCGGGGCCGATCTCCCGTTCGACGTGCTCCAGCAGTTCAGCAAGGTCGCGACGGTAGGTGTCATCGTTGGATCCAACCTGATCCTGCCGCTTGTCAAGGTCATCGACGAGTCGGCCGACGTCACTCAAACCGCCACGACCCATGGTGCTCACCCGCTCTCGTACGAGCGCCAACCTCGCTCGGATCACATTGTAGAGGGCTTGGGAACAGGCGTTCGGACCGTGCGACCTCTAGGGATCACCCCGGCAAGGTGCCCCGAGAGGTGGTCGCCCGATTAGACCCGCCCCGGGGCCAGTTGCCGGCAGCAACCATGGCAGCAACGGGGACGCATACCAGCGGTCAGTGGCGGGCCCCCGTGAACTCACAGCGGCTCAGGCACCTAACTTCCGAGTCCGCTTAGGTCGCCTTCCTAAGCCGCGTGTCAGAGGTTCGAGTCCTTCTGTGGGCACCATCCTTGTGTATTGGTTCGGGAGGTGAAAGTTGACAATCGGCCTTCGCCTGATGCTTTGCGGACCTTCGGGTTTGCCGT
>JBOHUG010000061.1:0-46943 GCA_050734135.1 Candidatus Dormibacteria bacterium | reverse complement strand
GCACCCAGGAGTGCATCGGCATCCACGCCGCTTTGCAGGGTACGCGGTTCGAGGCCCTGGAGCCGATCCGGCAGGGGATCCGGGAACGCTACGGTGTTTACCAGGAGAAGATGGCGCAGGGACTGATCCTGCGCCATGACAACGGCAGCCAGTACTGCTCGCGCTACTTCCAGGACGAGTTGCGCTTCCTGGGGATCGAGAGCAGCCCGGCCTATGTCCGGGAGCCGGAGGGCAACGGGGTGGTTGAACGCTTCAACCGCACCGTGAAGGAACAGCTTCTGTGGGTGCAGCGTTTCGACACCGTGGCCGAGTTACTCGACGCCCTGCATCTCTTCAAGCAACGCTACAACCAGTGCTGGCTGGTGGCGAAGCACAACTACTCCACGCCAGCTGCCGCACGCGTCGCCCTCACGCTGGATCGTGCCGCATGATGCGAGGCATGGCCCAGCATGGCCGCGGCGCGCTCGGTATCATTACCGTGGTTTCGCTGTCCAGGAAACCAGGGGCGGTACAAGCGGGACATACCGACTCGCCTCCTCGATGCGGCGCTTGAGGGCGTCCTTGCTCTCCAGGGTGCCCTGCTTGGTGGTGATGAGCCCAAGCACCACCATCCTGCCTCGGGGCACAAAGCGCAGCGGGGCGAACCCGCCAGAGCGCTCGTCGTCGAACTCCAGGAAGAATCCGTCCACCTGGAGCTCGCTGAATAAAGCCTCGGCCACGAAGTCGTAGTCGCCCTCTGCCGCCCAGTAGGACCGGAAGTCCCCCCGGCACGAGTGGGTGGTGATCACCATCCCTTCGGGCCGCTCCGCGAGGGCAGCATTGATCTGTCTGATGTTGATCAGGTGCTGGTGCTGCGCGTCAGCCCCTGGCTCTCGAGAAGTGCCCGCTGGCGGGGGCCGTTCAGATACGCCAGGCTAGTGTCGTCGAGCTGGAGGTAGGTGCAGTCGAGGTCGGCCAAGGCCTGGATCTCCTGCGCATAGGCAGAGCTGAGATCAGCCCAGAACTCGTCCAGGTCGGGGTAGACGCTAGGGTCAATCGAGCCCGACCGCCGCGGTAGTGCACCATGCTGGGCGACGGGATCGTCAGCTTCGGCACCGCCGTGGTGACGCAGCTCCTAAGAAACTCGAAGGCCTCGGTGAAGATCGGGCGTTCAAGGCGGATCCGGTCGTGCACAGCAGAGCCGCCGAGGTGAACTCGATGCCGCCGTCCTGGTTGTGGAAATCCACCCGGAGACTCTGGTTCGCTTTGGTAATCCCGCCCAGCTGGTAGATGAAACCCACGTGCCAGGACGCCCGCCGAAACTCACCGTCGGTGGCCGATTGGAGTCCAACATCCTCCTGCAACTTCACCGCCTGCCGGATGGCGCTGTCCTCGATCGTCGTCAGCTCCGCCGGGGTGAGGCGCCCGGCGGCGAGATCCGTTCGGGCACGAAGAACTGTTTCGGGCCGCAGGAGGCTGCCGACATGAACTGCGAGAAAGGGCGGGATGGTGCGTCGGGCCATCCTTGGGAACTTAGCCGGTGCACTGAGAATGCGGCCACGTTCTGTGGAGACGGGGATTCAAGAGCGATCCGCGGCGAAACTGCGCCCGCGCGCGAGTCAGAATTATGAGACTCCGCGGCGTCCTGCGCGTGGGACGGGACTAGTCCCGTGCCAGTCGCACTACGGCATCGGCGGCAGCGAGTAGGTAGGCTGGCCGGGAAATGAGGCCGTCCTCTCGGAGGGCCGCCTCGGTGAGCTTGATCGCGTGCGCGTCTCCCGACGCAACCGCCTGATTGATGATCACATCGCGCTTTTGGGGGAGGGGCGCGACCACTTCCCGGGGTACTCCCGCCGGTGCGTGGGTGGCAATGAGCCCAGCGACCGCCTGCCACGCGTACGCCAAGGCAAGGTGTTGCTCCGGTGGAGTCAGGAGTGGGAGCAGGCCGCGTACGGCGGCCGGGGCGGTCACGGCGTGGACCAGGGCAATGGCGGCATGGGATGCATTGGAAAGGTAGGCCCGAGCCCCGATCTCGGTGAGAACCGAGAAACCCACTTCAATGTCTGAGGCCGGCGCGATCTCGGCCACAATCGATGCGAACTCCGGGGTCTCGCCGAGGCACTGCATTCGATCGGTAATCCTGCCCGGCGCGAGCGATTTGGGAGCCATAGCGGACAGCCGCATCGCCGCACTTTGCACGGCCGACCTTCCCAGCGGTCGGGGATCACCTGGGAGGGGACGATAACTAGCCGCCCAGTAACCAAGCGCTCGAGCGAGTTCATGAATACGGAGCTCGCTCGAATGCTCGCCCAGCGATCGGACCGCATGAAAGGTCCGGATCGCGCCGTGCGTGGCGGCGGCCATCAATCCGGGCAGCAGGCGCGGAGCCCAGAGCCCGGCGACTTGGTGGTAGTCGGAGTCCGTCAGTTGATGCTCGAAGAAGGCCACCCAGTCGCCAGCCCGGTGCATGTCCCCCAACGCCTCGGGCCAGCCATTTCCGTCGATCGGCCAGCGAGAAGTGGGAGCCTCTGCCAGTCGTTGCCGGTACTCGACCGCCCACGGCAGCGCCGCAGGACCCTTGCCGAGCCTAACTAGAGCATCCACCACCATCGGGCCGTGGTTGGATAGGCCCCCGTCGAATTCAGGCCCCCTATCCGCGAAGCACTCCAACGACTCGTCGAGGGCGTCAGCTTGGTACACCCACACCCCCTGTCATTGCCAGAAGCGGCGGGGCAGCTCCGCCGTGCAGCCGACCTGCGCCCGGGTACCACTATATAGGGGATTACCGATAGATGTGTTAACGTGAAGCGGTGACCCCCGAGACGCAGCACCAGGCCCGAGTTCTCCGGGCACTGGGTCATCCGATCCGGCTCGGCATCGCCCTCCACTTGAGCAGGCAGCCGGAGACGTGCGCCTGTGACTTCACAGAGTTCTTTAGCGTGAGCCAGCCGACCATCTCCGGCCACCTTCGGGCACTGAGACAGGCGGGACTAGTGGTGACGCGTCGCCGTGGCACCCAGATCTGCTATTCGCTGGCGGCAGCTCCACTTGCCGAGATTTGCCGATTCCTCGAGGGTCTGACGGCGGACATCGTGGTGGCCGACGCCGGCTGAATGCGGGGGATGGCTCCCGAGCAGGGAGCACTCCTGGCTGCCGCCATCGCTGGCGGATAGACGGGGGGACAGAGTTACCGAGGTACCCGCGGAAGAGCGCCACCCCGGCGGCCGGCTGGAGTAACCTGCAACCGGGAGATTGCGCCACGCCAGATGAGGTGCTACTCTCTGGTTGCGCATACCAATGGCGTAGGAGGGCCTGGGAGATAAGTGACGACCGGATCCTGGAGGAGATCATGATCGCGGCGAGTCTCGAATCGGTGTAGAGCTGATATCCGATCCCGGCTGTTGCGTTCCCCGCGAGAAGCAGGACATCGGAGATCGCCCACCGGGCCGACGAATTGTCCTCGAAACGAAGGATTGGGGAAGATTTCAAGCGGGGGTGGTGCAAGTTGGACCCCGGACTTATGCCGGTTCTTGCTGGGACGACCAGTTCTCAGGCGAGGCGCTGGTTCCGGGGAGGAAGACCCTACTGGGGTGCTCTCTGAGGCCCTTTGAAGGTGGGCGAGTTCGACTGTGGTGGAGGGTGAATTCGCAAGTCCGGAATCCTTCGAGTCAGATCGCCAGTCGGCATTTGCCGAGAACAGCCAGGGTTGACGAGTGGAGCCACTCATGCTGAGGTCAGAATCGGAGAGAGCGATGGCACCGTGACGGCGACCCCCGAGGTCGACGTGGGCCAAGTATTTATTGCCCTTGCCGATCCCACCCGGCGGCAGCTCCTAGAAACCCTTGGACGCGGCCGCTGCGCGAGCGCCTCTTCACTCGCCGCGGAGCTACCTGTTTCTCGCCAAGCGGTGATGAAGCACCTGGCCCTGCTTGAGCGCAGTAAATTGGTGTCCAGCAACCGGTCTGGACGAGAGGTGCTGTTCACGGTGCGCCCGGAGACACTCGCCATAGCGGGATCGTGGATGACCGAGCTGGCGCTGACCTGGCGGGTGGGCCTCCAGGTTCTGAAGCAGGTGGCCGAGTCAGCCCCGGTCTCAAAGCTTGAGCGATGAGTAGTCGCGAGCACGTAGCTTCAAGGTCAGCGCTGGGTAGGCGGCGGCTCTGGAAGGCCAGGAGTTGGCGCACCTAGATCCGGCAGACTCTGCTGCAATTCCTGGGATGCCGCCTGCGCCTGGGCTGCGTGGCCGCCATCGAGAGGATGCTCCGAGTAGCGGGCCTGATCGTACAGGTGGACCAGCACCTGCTTCGCCTGCTGAACCGGCGAGGCGCGGGGGAGTGTGCGATCCAAGAAGACCTCGGCGCCCTCCGAGGGTCGCCGAAACAGACTGTGTCGGGAAATGCTCTCCTCCAACTCGGCGAACGCCACCAGCACCATCTCGCGGGGATTCACAGGTGTCCGCCGTGCCCAGCGAATGACCTGACGGCCCTCGGACTCGTCCGGGTCCGGATCCAGCTGAGCCGGACGCCTCGTCCTCAGAGCATCAGTCCGGTCCCAACCAGCACCACCAAGCCGAGCAGCAAATCGATCAAAACGAGCGAGGAATGGGCCGGTTTGAGGGTCCTGATGCAAGTGGTCTTACCGCCGCCCGGTCCGCATGTCGGCAGACCGGGTCCGCTGGACAGATTGCCGGAATGAGGCACACCCAGCTGGTATGCGTAGCCATGTACGAGGTACTCAACCCGGCCTGGCGTCGCGCTACTCATCACCACGACGATGGTGCCTAGAGCCAAGACCACGGCGATCGACACAGCT
Source organism: Candidatus Dormibacteria bacterium (assembly GCA_050734135.1). Lineage (GTDB taxonomy): Bacteria > Chloroflexota > Dormibacteria > Aeolococcales > Bog-877 > Bog-877. Next base: position 42,152 of record JBOHUG010000061.1, on the reverse strand, counting down.
ACTCTCCATACGGAGCGTCCGCCCACGCGCGAGCGGCTCTCAATCATCGGCAAGGGTCTCCAGCACCGTGAGCAGTTCCGCGATCGTCGGGTCGGCCACTGTCCGGGAAGAACTGGGTGGAGTTAGAAAGCGTGGAGAGATTGCCGCGCCATTCCCACTCAGCGAAGCCGGCCGAGATCGGACGGACGCTCCCGCCTCGGCGCCGGCGCGCACCGGGGCCATTTGGGAACGGCGCTGCGAAGGGTGCGGGGGAAGCGGCCGGTCGCTGTCCAGGGAGTCTCCAATCGACGCTAGGAGATCGCGGAGGTCGCTACCTCCCCTCTCGGGACGGATCGCACAGATCTCGCGAATCTGGGTCAGACCGGGATTATTCTCGGAGTTGGGAATTGGCGGGTAAGCCGTCGACGCAACCGGAGTTGGGGAGAAGGTCACGCAGTCCAGGATCGAGATCAGCCACCCGAGGATGATGGCCGTGGCGAGGACGAGGCCGACGGTCAGGGTGAACCCAATGTTGGCCGTTCCGGAGGAGAAACCATGCAGGAGAAGCCGGGCGTGGTAGGTGGTTCGGATCAGGGTCAGCAGCAATCCGCACTCCAGTAAGAGCAGGAAGATGGCGACTCCGCTGCGCACCGCGAAAGCGGGTCTGGGTCGGGTCCGATCCCGGGTCTCGCTGGAATTGAGCCTCCCGACTAAATTCCGGGTCCAGGCTGTGAGGGGCCGCGGTCCGCTGCGGCGGTGTTGTCTCGGGAGGCGCAGGTCACCGGGGGAGGGACGGCCGGCCAGATGCTGGATCGGAGCGGGGGTCTGGTCGGCCGCGAGTAGTACGAAGGCGACAACTATCAAGACGGCCGGCCAGGAGGCCGGCGCCGATGTGGTGCGCGAGTGCCTGGCGGCGGTACCGGTGCCGCCGACGCTGCTCCCCAGGATGCTGACTCCGGAGGTCGCACCGCCCGCCCCGGTTGCTTCCGATCGGTGACATCCCGACCGCACGGCTGCTACCCGGGCCGGACCTGGCTCCACTGGCCAGCGGCTGGGGAGCCGCCCAAAACCCCGGTGGAGTGGGCTAGCGTCGGCGGGGGAGTCGTGGCAGCGGTCGTCGGGTTCCTGATCGCGTTAGAGACCGTCCAGCGCTGGTCGGAACCCAACTATGCGATGCCGGGTTGGGTGGTGGCTGTAGCGGCTTTATGTGCGCTAGCGGCGCTGGCGGGAGCCTGGTTGTTGCTACGCCATCCAGCCGGCTCCTCCCGAAGTTGGTTGACTTTGCTGACGGCGCTGCTGCTTCTTTTCGGCGTCTTGACCATCTTTTCGGTTGGACTGGGGCTTCTCATCGTGGCAGCCGGTTGCCTGGTGGTGCGGATTCGGCTGTCCCGCCGCTCACCGACCGTCGGGCGTTCCGCAGGGGTCGGAGCAGGACTGTTGCTGGCTGTGGGCCTGGTCCCACTTAGCGCCCTGGCGATCTCGAGTCCGGTCGTTGCCTGCACCTCAGATGGCGTGGAAACCAGCGTTCCAATGTGGATCTGGTTGGGCCCTGTCAGCGGTAGTTCCAGGTCGGGAGCCAATGGACTCAGTGTTCGCGGCGACGCAGGCCCTTCGGGCGGTGGCGAGAGCTCAGGGCGCGTATCCGTCGGAGGAGTCAGCTATACCTACAGCTGCCAGGGCGACCGCCTGACCAACTTCGCGACCCGGTAACCAGCCCGGCACGCGGATCGCGTCCCGGTGCTCGGCGGTGGCGCCCAACCCCACTGTTGACGGCCAACGGTCAGCAGGCGCCAATCCGGTCTGCTACCGTGCCCCTTGTGGGAGTGGTGATCGCGCTGATCGTGATCGTGGTTGTCGCCCTGGTCTGCGCCCGAACGACTGTCCGGGTGGTGCAGCAGGGCCAGAAGGGAGTGGTCAAGCGGCTGGGCCGCTTTCACGCCACCCGCAATCCGGGTTTGGTATTCATGCTGCCGGTGATGGACAGCATGATCCGGGTCGACATGCGCGAGGTCCCGCGCCGCGGCGACAAGCAGGACGTGATCACCAAGGACAATGTGGCGGTTTCGGTGAGCGCCACCATCTTTCACCAGGTGATCGACGTCAACAAGGCGCTGTTCGAGGTCCAGGATTATCAAGTCGCCATCGATCAGATCAGTCGGACCGCGCTCCGGGCCGTCTTCGGAACGATGAGCTTGGACGAGGCGCTCTCGGAGCGGCAGCGCATCAACGCCGATCTGGCTGCCCACATCGCCGACGCCACCGAAAAGTGGGGCGTCAGGGTGAACCGGATCGAGGTGCTGGACATCATCCCGCCGACCAACATCCTGCGCGCCATGGAGGAGCAGAAGGAGGCCGACCAGCACAAGCGGTCGGTGATTCTCCAGTCCGAGGGAGACAAGCAGGCCGCCATCAACCAGGCGGAAGGCGAGGCCCAGGCCAATATCACCCGGGCTACCGCTCAGCGGCAGGCCACCATCCTCGCCGCCGAGGGACGCAAGCAGGCCCAGATCCTGGAGGCGGAGGGGAACCAGGAGGCGCAGAAGCTGGACGCTCTCGGTGAGGCATCGGCGATTGGAGCAGTTTTCGAAGCCATCCACCAGGGCAAGGCAACGCAGGACGTCCTGGCCTTCTGGCAGCTCAAGAACCTGGCCAAGCTCGCGGACAGCTCCAACTCCAAGCTGGTGGTCCCGGCCGACTTCGCCGGGATCATGGGAGCAGCTCAGGCCTTGGTGGGGGCGATGGGGACGGATCCGGGTGCCGTCCCGGCCAACGGCAAGGCGGCGCCACCAGTCGTGGCGGCGCCACCTGGCGCAGCCCGCGCCAATGGGGGCCGGCGCGCGAGGTCCCAGTAGATGGGGTCTCCTGGCCTGGTCGGGAGGGGAGCCCGGCGATGATCAACGGGATCGAGGGTATGACCGGGGAGGAGGGAGTGGTCTCGGTCGCGATCCCCGGAAAGATCCATCTTGGATCGGTAAGGGCCAGGGGTGAGGAGTGGCCGGCGCTCAGTGCGGCCGGCGACCCGATTCCCAAGGACGTCATCGTGCTGATCCTGGAGGTCAGAGGCGGGCATTTGGTCGTCGCGCCCAGCCAGTCCTAGTCGGTCGGACAACCCGCCCTGCCTTGTTCGGCCTAACGGATCAGGTGGCCTCCCATCGGCCCCTACGTGTGAAGCGGCTGCAGTACCCTGCCAGGGCCGATCGGGCGGGAATCGAACCCGCCACCGGACCGTAGCCTTTCAGGTGGGCAGCGCCGGCCAAGAGTTCCGCCGTCTCGGGCAGGAACGGCGGGCCAGCTTCGCCGCGGGTCAGTTGCAGTACCGGATCGCCGGCGGCGATCCGAGCTCTAACTCGGTGGTCCACGGCCAGAGCCGGCGTCTCCAGACAGGTCACGCGAATACCTCGGCCAGATGCCGGTCGGCTCTCTGTCGACCCTGGCCTACGATTCGCCTGGAAATGTGGCGCCTGGATCCGGTCGGACCAGCGGGGACGCGGGAGATAACTCGATGACACAGGCACCGTGGAAGACGGTTGCGATAAGGAGTCCAGGACGCGATCGCGACTCCGCGGAGCCCGGGAAGGTCCCAGAGGTGATCACTGTCTATTTCTGGATCATCAAGATCTTGAGCACTGGGATGGGTGAGGCGACCTCCGATTATCTTGCCCACCGGTTCAACCCGATCTTGGCGGGGGTGCTCGGCACCTTGGGGTTGGCGGTGGCTCTTTTTGTGCAGTTCCGCCTGCGCAGATACATCGCCTGGTCGTACTGGTTCGCGGTTGCCATGGTGGCGGTATTTGGCACCATGGCGGCGGACGGCTTGCACTACGAGTTGGGGATTCCTTTCTTCGCGTCCAGCGCCTTTTACTTCGTGATCTTGATCCTCATCTTCTGGGCCTGGTACAGGACCGAAAGGACGCTGTCTATTCACAGCATCTTCACGGTGCGCCGGGAGATCTGCTACTGGGCAACCGTGCTGGCGACGTTTGCCCTCGGTACCGCCGTGGGCGATCTGACCGCGACAACCCTGCAGCTGGGGTTCTTTGCCTCAGGGATTCTTTTCGTGGTCTTGTTCCTGGTCCCCGGCCTGAGCCATTGGTTGTTCAAGCTCAACTCGGTGCTCGCCTTCTGGGTTGCCTATGTGCTGACCCGCCCGATCGGGGCGTCGTTTTCCGACTGGCTCGGGGTGCCGAAGGCGCTGGGCGGGCTCGACTGGGGCCGGGGAACTGTCGCCCTGCTGCTGGCGATCCCGATGGTGCTGCTGGTGGTCTATGTGGCGATCACCCAGCTGGACCTCCGCGACCGCGCCCCGAGCTGACCACCCAATTTCCGCCGCGGGCGATGCTGGCAGGGAGGGTGGTCAGCGCATCCCGGGGTGGCTCAGGTCAGGCGAGCGCCCCACATCGAAGTGGCCCTTTCCCCCGGCGCCAACCGGATCAACCCGACTTCCGTCTGGAAGGCGTTGGGAGGGCAGGTCATCGGCTCAGTGCCCAGCCCCCGCCGGCGCCGTGGCAGGGTGAGGGTGTCGCCGGTGTAGATCTCGATGTAGGGGTAGCTCTCGTCGACCCAGAGTTCGGCTCGCCGGCCATCGGTTCCGATCAGTCGGGCCCAAGCGCGGCCGGCCTCGTCGCGCGAGAGCTCGGTGAAAGGGTAGTCCACCTGGAGTGAGCCCAACCGTTTGCCTTCTCGGAAGTCGTACGGACTGCCAAGGACTGGCTCGGTCGCAACCGGAAGCTGGCGCTCTGCATCCGTGACCATCCGAGCCCCGGCTCGCAGCTCCAGTTGGCAGTCGTCGATCACCCCTGAGCCCGGCGACAAGTACGGGTGTTGACCAGAACCGAACGGGCAGGCCTGGTCGCCGAGGTTGGTGGCGCTGGTCGTCACTGAGAGTCCCTCGTCGGAGAGGGCGTACCCAACCTCGATGTCAAGTAGAAAGGGGAATCCCTGAAGAGGAAAGAGTCGGACTCCCAGAACGATGCGGGAAGGATGCTGATGCCTAAGAGTCCAGGGTCGCCAGCGGAGGAAACCGTGGATGGCGTTGCCCTTCTCGGGCTCGGTTAGAGCGACCTGGTAGTCGACCTCGTCGAAGCGGTACCGCCCATCGGCGAGCCGATTGGGCCATGGAATCAAGGGAGTACCGTGGGCTCCGTCGCACATGGCGTCGATCGGATAGGGCTCGAGGACGGCCCGATCGCCAGTGAAATACTCCCGGATACCCCCGCCCACCTCGACGACGGTTGCGCGCTGCTCACCAAAGCGGATCTCAAACTGCTTGCCGGAGGGCGAAATCGCCACCAACTACTCCTGACCGGGCTTCATCTGCCGACCAATTGGACCAAGATAAGGGCCAGCCCCGCTCCATTGGGGAGGTGTGGCCGTGAATTCTGGTCCGGGCTCGCGCGCAGCGAGACTCGGGACCAGCGGCAAGATCGAGGCGGTATGGTGATGAGCGGTGGGCGGCGGCCGCTCTGGCGCCGCCTCAGGTCCGGAACCTCCGCTGGCGTTCCGGGTGGATCGCAAGGAAGGGGGTGAGATTGCCTGACTCAGAGCCGCCGGCGGCCGGGGCCCTGGTGATCTTCGGGATTTCCGGGGACCTGGCCAAAAAGATGACCTTCCAGGCCCTCTATCGATTGGAGGAGCGGGGCCGCCTCAACTGTCCGGTCATCGGAGTCGCCAAGGACAACTGGTCGGATGAGTCGCTGCGCGAGCATGCCCGGCTGGCTCTGATCGGAGCCGGGCAGAAGTTCACCCAAGCTCACTTCTCCCGCTTCGCCAGACGCCTCAGCTATCTCACCGGCGACTTCGCTGATCCGGGAACCTACCGACGGTTGGCCAGGAGTCTCAGCGGTGTCTCGAGGCCGCTCTTCTATCTGGAGACCCCGCCTTCGCTATTCGCCCCGATCGTCGAGGAGTTGGCGAAATCAGGCTTGACCAAGGGCGCGCTGGTGGCGGTCGAGAAGCCCTTCGGGCACGATCTGGCGTCGGCTCGCGGTCTCAGCTCTGAGCTCAGAAGACTGCTCCGAGAGGACCAGATACTTCGGGTCGACCACTTCCTTGGCAAAGAGCCGGTGATGGACATTCAGTTCCTTCGCTTCGCCAACGATCTGTTGGAACCAGTCTGGAATCGAGAGCACGTGGCCAGCGTGCAGATCACCCTCGCCGAAGACTTTGGGGTCGAGGACAGGGGCGCGTTCTACGACTCGGTGGGCGCCCTCCGCGATGTGGTTCAGAACCACCTGCTCCAGGTCCTGGCCTTGATCGCGATGGAACCCCCGGCGGGCTCCGACGCAGACGCGCTGCGCAACAAGAAGGTGGAGGTATTCCGGGCCATCCCCGATGCGGATCCCGAACGTTGCGTACGCGGACAGTACCAGGGATACCGTCAGGTCTTGGGCGTTGCCCATGGCTCCCAGACGGAGACCTTCGTGGCGCTCCGTCTGGGCGTCGACAACTGGCGCTGGCTCGGAGTGCCGTTCTTCTTGCGGGCGGGCAAGGCGCTGGCAGAGCGGGTCACCGAGGTACGCCTCGTCTTCCGGCATCCGCCCCGGCTGGCGTTCCTGGCCGGTTCGGCTCAGGTTGAGGCCAACCAGATCGTGCTCCGGATCGACCCCGATCCGGGGCTTCGGATAAGCCTCACCTCGCAGGGTAGCGGCCGCAGGGTGACCCAGCCGGTGCATCTCGACCTCTCGTTCGCCCAGGAGCTGGGCCAGCCGCTCAGCCCATACGAGCGGCTGCTGGACAACGCTATGCGAGGGGACCAGCGCCTCTTCACCCGAGAGGACTCGGTCGAGGAGACTTGGCGCATCGTCCAGCCGCTCCTGAACGATCCGCCCCCGCCTCACCGCTACGCGGAGGGATCATGGGGACCGTCGCAGACCAAGATCCTGGTCCGCGGGCATCCCGCCTGGCAGGAACCGTGGCTAGGCTCCGCCGAGGGCGCTCGGACCAGCTGAGGTACCCCTGACCGATGGATCATCAAGGAGGAAGGCATGGCCAGCAGTAAGCCGATGCAGCTCGGCATGGTGGGTCTCGGGCGAATGGGCGCCAACCTGGTCCGGCGGCTGATGCGCGACGGACACAAGTGCGTCGTCTTCGACGTCAATCCCGCCCCAGTCACGGAGCTGGAGTCAGAAGGAGCCACAGGCGCGAGTTCGATGGCGGAATTCGTAGCCAAGCTGACGCCGCCCCGGGCCGTCTGGGTGATGGTGCCAGCCGGGGAGATCACGGACACCACCATCACCCAGCTGGCCAAAGTGATGGAGAGGGGCGACATCATCGTGGACGGAGGCAACTCCTACTACCGCGACGACATCCGCCGCGCCAAGCAGCTGTCGGGCCTCGGCATTCGCCTGGTCGATTGCGGCACCAGCGGCGGGGTCTTCGGGCTGGAACGCGGCTTCTGCCTCATGATCGGCGGGGAAGACCGAGCGTGCTCCCACCTGCAGCCGATCTTTGCCAGCCTAGCCCCGGGCGTAGACGCGGCCCCCCGAACGCCGGGGCGCACGGGAACTCCGGGCCCCAGCGAACAGGGCTACCTGCACTGCGGTCCGAACGGTGCCGGCCACTTCGTGAAGATGGTGCACAACGGCATCGAGTACGGCATGATGGCGGCCCTCGCGGAGGGGCTAAACATCCTCCACAACGCCGACGCCGGGGCGCACCTGCAGGGGGCGGACGCCGAGACCGCGCCCATGGAGCAGCCCGAGTTCTACCAGTTCAACATTGATACCACCGCGGTGGCGGAACTCTGGCGCCGCGGCAGCGTGGTGGAGTCCTGGCTCCTCGACCTGACTGCAATCGCCCTCCGGGAGTCGCCCGACCTGGCAGGTTTTGAAGGTCGAGTCTCAGATTCCGGGGAGGGGAGGTGGACCTCGATCGCGGCCATCGACGAAGGAGTCCCCAGCCCGGTTCTGACCGCCGCGCTCTATTCGCGGTTCTCCTCTCGAGGGCTCGACGAGTTCGCCAACCAGGCGCTCTCCGCGATGCGCAAGCAGTTCGGTGGACACGACGAGAAGGCCGCCCCCAGGTGAGCGAAACGTCGACCTCCGGCCGTCGCCTGGTCGCCGTATGACCCAGCCCGCAGCGGTGCTTTTTGACATCGACGAGACCCTGGTCCACACCGGGGGAGCGGGGGCTCGGAGCTGGGCCTACGCCTTCGACAAGCTGTACCGGGTCGAAGCGGACATCGGTAGGCACACATCGGCGGGGGAGACCGATCCCGAGGTCGGCACCCAGACCTTCGAGGCGGTGCTGGGGCGCCCGCCGAGCCCCAGTGAGATGGTGGCCGTCTATGTCCAGTATCTGCTGCACCTAGCTGAGGACATCTGGCAGTCCAAGGAGTACCGCGTTTTTGACGGGGTCGAGGAGACGCTCGCCAGGCTCAGCGGCGCCGGGGTGATCCTGGGGGTTGTCTCAGGGGCCATGGAGGGGGCCGCCCGGACCAAGATGATGCCCGGAAACCTCAATCGGTTCTTCATTTTCGGGGCCTACGGCTCTGACTCACCGGACCGCACCGAGCTGACCCGGCTGGCCATCGCCAAGGCGGGTCGGCTCCACGGGCGGGAACTGTCCCGGGAGGAGGTGATGGTGGTGGGGGATACCCCGCGGGATATTGCGGCGACCAAGCGCGCAGGCGGCACCTCGGTCGGAGTGGCCACCGGCCACTACAGCGTGGGGGAACTCACGGCAGCGGGTGGGGATTACGTATTGGCGTCGCTGGATGCCCCGTTCCCCGGCATTTGAGCGCGAACCCCGTCACGTCTTCCGCCGCCGTGCTGGCAACGGGAAAATCGGCCGGGGGGCTGGTGCCGAGCCATTTGGTTGGGGATTGACGGAATTGAGCTGCCGACCGCAGCACCCCGAAGGTGATCAGATGAGGCGATATCTACTCAGCATCTTTCACTCCGAGGAGGAGTCGCCTCCGGCGGAGTTCATAGCGGATGCGATGCGCGTGTTGGGCGCCCCGAACCAGGAGCCGAGGCCACCGGCGCCAGGGTCGTTGCAGGAGCATTTGAGCCGACGAGGAGCGCCTCGGTGATCCGGCTCGAGGCAGGCGGGGTGGTCACCTCGGCTGGACCATTCGCCGATATCCCGACGCCGGTCGGTGGATTTTGGATCTTCGCGACTCCGGATCAGGAGTTCGCGCTCGAGTGGGCACGCAAGGCGACCATGTCGTGCACCCTTCCGTTCGAGCGCCGGCCGCTCTAACGCGAGCCGCGGACGGGTAGCCGTGGCGGGAGATTAGCGGTGGCCAAGGGGTTGCCGAACCGCTCCCCGGTTCGGTGTGGGGAAAGGGCCGCTGCTGAACTCCCGCCGGCAGCTCGATAGCGCTGACGTGGTAGCGAAGCGTGAACGTGCCGGTAAGCCCACGGGTATTTTCGGGCCGAGGATACCCGACGACCTGGCGATCGTAAGTCGGGAGGCTTTCTCCGGTGAGCTGAGGAGTGCCGCCGCCGTGGACTCCGCGCTGAATCCGACAGATGGCCACCTGCTGGTGGATGGCGCTCGATTCACCCGCTGCGATTTCGGTGAGTCCCGGATATCCCGGGTGGCGATCGGCGATGCGGCCTTGGTCGGTTGCAATCTGGCCAACACCCACTGGGGCCGCGCTGCCATGACCAGGGTAGAGTTTCAGGACTGCCAGATGACGGGGTTCGACGTGAACGGCGCCACACTGCTTGATGTCCAGTTCTGTCGCTGCAAACTGTCACTCTCCAGCTTTCGGTTCCTGACCAAGGCCAAAGTCCTCTTCGCCGACTGTGAGATGGACGGTACGGACTTTCAGGGAGTCGATCTGCGCCGGTGCCGCTTCCATAGCTGCCGGTTGACAGGATCTCTGTTCCACGAGGCATGCACAGATGGAGTGGATCTGAGAGGCTCAACCCTGGACGGGTTGCAAGGATTGGGGGGATTGCGAGGAGCGGTAATTGATCGGCTGCAACAGTTGGATCTCACCGATGCCTTGGCGTCATACGCGGGATTGGTCGTGCGCGACTCCGACTAGCCTGGCCAGCGGCCAGCCGCTCTGCCGACGGTGGCGCGGCTGGCTCAAGTAGCCGGATCGGGACCGGGTCAGGCGGTGGCTGGTGCTTCCGTCGGGAAAGGCTGGACCAGCCGGGACAACGTTTGCTGAGCCCCTTCTTCGCGTGGTACTTCTTGACCGCGCGCTGGAGGTCTTCGGTGCTCCCGAACGCCAGCCGCATCGAGAGCACCGTCATCCCCAGCATTTCGTGAAAGGTGACCGTGGTCTGAAACCGCAGCTACAAATGCGTGTACACCACACCCTCTTGGCACCTGACTTCGTCAGAGATGAAGGTGTTGGGGTGGTCGACCCCGTCGGGGCCGTGCACGATGCAGCGCCGGCCACCGCCGGGTCTCACATCCATCTCCTCTTGGCTGATAGAGCAGCCTTTGGAGCCCCACCACGTGCCTACCCGTTCCGTATTGGTCCACATCTCGAACACCTGGTCTGGGGGCGCGGGAAGTAGGCGAGACACCACCAACTGTCGACCTTGGGTTCCCCGGAGTAAGTCTGCCAGGCCTCGCAGGCTCTGATTCCAGCCAGCCCTCATGCCGCCGAGCATCGTCTCGGCGTCGGGACCGAAGGAGTCCGCCCCAGCGTGCAGCGTGAGCTCAGTTCTGCCATCGCGGTCCACCAGACTCACGGTGTGCCTCGCCTCCAGCACTGGTGTGCCCGCCAGGTTCCGAGGCGCTGCTCTCAACCACCAAGCGCTCGGAGGGCACGATCTCCCGGTAGGTGCCGGTCACAACGATCTCGAGCCCGTCCGCCCCCCGCATCATCAGCTTCAGAGCTCGGCCCACGCGTGAGTCCGATTCCGCTGACGAAGTTGTGAAGCCGACAGGTCCCCACCACTGAGCGAGTCGGCCGGCCCCAGTCCAGGCCTTGAAGACCAGCTCCCTCGGGGCGTCGTAGGTTCGGGTGATGGTGATGGCTCGGTGGTTGGCCTTAGTCACGGCGGGGTTCCTCCTCCTTTGCTTGGCGCAGATATTGGTCCAGTCGATCGAGCCCTTGATCCCAGAACTCGCGGTAGTCATCCACCCAGTCGGCGATCTGCTTGAGTGGGACCGCCCGCAGGGTGCAGGGACGCCACTGGGCGTCTCGGCCCCGCTCGACCAAGCCCGCGAGCTCGAGCACCTTCAGATGCTTCGAGACGGCCGGCTGGCTCATGTTGAACGGCTCGGCGAGCTCGGTCACGGATGCCTGGCCGCGGGTAAGTCGATGGAGAATCGCCCGCCGGACCGGATGAGCCAGGGCCGAGAAAGTGCGATCAAGCTGCGTCGAGGCTTGCAGGGACATTACCTGCAGGGTATATAACTATCACGGAATATGCAACTCGAGTCAGAGTCTGACCGACAGCCAATGCGGCCGAGAGTTGGGCTCGCAGGTAGAGTCGCCCCATCCCCAACCTCGGCGAGCGCGGTCGTGGAGCTCGCGAGCGAACTTCGCGAACTCCCAGACGTCGGGGCCGAGCAACAGTGCGGCTCGGCGCCGAGTGGCACCGTCCTTGAACATGATCCCTCTGTGTTCGGCCATGCGCAACCACCCATCGAGGAAGCCCTGGGCGAGTCCCGACGTCATGGCTCCCGGGATGGCCCGAGCCCGTCGGCGGAGCGTTTCCAGAATCGCCGGATCGAACCTGATCGAGAGGGGAGTGGACACGTAGCGCGCTCTTGCGGGTGCTCTGCGAAGTCGCCGCGGCGCGGGTTCGCAGCTTTCTGGCGCGACTCTCCTCCCCGCGAACCGGCTCCCCTTTTCAGGCCACGCCGCCCCGATGGTTTCCCGAGTCAGATCTCCGGGGCGAGGAGGAACCGGTGGGTAAAGCCGCCTGCTTGCGCGCCAGCGCGCTGTCGCGGCTGCCGGATTAGTCGACGGTTGCCGCCAGGGCTCGGTATGCGGGGATGAGCTCGTTCCAGCGCGCCTCCGTGTCGCCGGGCTCACGGCCGGCCAGGTAGTCCGCGAGATTCTCGGCGTGAATTTGCCACCCGGCCCCGTAGGCGGAGTGCGCGTCCAGCGGGAGGCCGCGGACCTCGATTACGAGGACTGTCTGATTGCCGTCGGCGGTCAGCATGACCTCAAGCACTTCGTCGAATGGCGGAGCACCTCGACCCTTCCGCCAGGACTCGTCCGACTCCCTGGTCGTCACCAGCAGCCGCTGGGGGGGCTCGCAAGTTTCCACGCGCCCGGTACCTTCCCAGTCGTCGGATTCGATGTATACGCGGAACTCTCCGCCTGGGCGGAGGTCTCCCTCCACCTGGCCGTGCCATTGGGCCAGGCGGCCGGGATCGGTGAGTGCCGACCACAGGTCGTCAATGTCGGTGTTGAAGCGGTCCTCGATTCGCACGATGCCCTTGCCATCCGCTGATCGCAAGCTGCCTAGGATGAGGCCGTCTGGGCGTGCGTTACTGGTCATCTGGTGTTCCTCCTTTCGCGGTACCCCGCGCCACCTTAGTGTGCAGAATACCCCGGCACTGCGGCCACAAGCCGGGACCGCATCAGCCATTGCGAGAACACAAGGCACCGTTTGTTTGGTCCTCCCCGACGGCCAACCCGTGAACTAAAAGAGGGCCGCTAGTCGGGGGGACCACTGTTTGGCGCCGGCCACTCGATGGCTGCCACCGTCGCCGCCGTGCACGAGTGCCGACCGCCCAAGGTGTCAGAGTCAGGGCACCTACGACACCCCCGCGCGCCCTCCGGATGATCGCCGGTACCTGGCGGGTGTCACTAGTCAGCAGAACGGGGTCCGATTGGCAGGTCGGTGGCAGTTGTGTGAGAAGTGGAGAAAGTGAATCCATGTCGCGGGGCCTGGTATCCGGAGACTTCAGGGCGCTCCGCGGTGATCCGGGGCAGGCTGTCCAGTCCGAGGCTCTCGATGGCGGACTTGACCCATGCCAGGCTGGCTCGTTGGCACTTGATGCGGTGCAGGATGGCGAGGTGGCGTGGCGGCCGGGGAGCGGGTTCGTCATGGTGGCGCTGGACATAACTGGGTCGAGTGCGATCGTGGCCCGCCTGCTCTCGATGGTCCTTGTCGAGGTCGGATCCCTGCACCTCATCGTCGGCGCCCGCTTCTGGCGCGTATGCAAGCGGATTCAACCGACTCGGCCCAGCAGTCCCGAGATCGACGCTCCGGCCCGGGGCTTACAGCGCCCGCCAGCGAGGTCCGACGCTGCGTTGCATCTGGGCTGGCGGCTCCGGTGAAGCCTGCCGCTTCTCTCCGACTTCCGCGCGATCTCCCACGGCGCCAACCAGCCCGCCAAGGCAGTGAGCACGTCCCGGAATTCGGCATCCACCACCGGCCAAGTCTCGTGCACGGTGACCACCGTGGCGACCCACACCGGCCCCAGTTGGCCGAGGCGGCGCAAGGCCCCCAGCGGACCACCTCTGCCTAGGCGGTCGATGCCCAACGTCGCGGGGACCTCGAACATTCCGGGTCGCGCATCCGCGGGCACCGCCGCCACTGACTTTCGGCATCCAACCCCGCCGCTCGGCCAGGGACTCCAGGCTCAGCTACTGGCCGGCGAGATCTTGCTCATTGGAGCTGACCCTCAACCGAAGGGTGGGGGCTGGAGCGGGAGACGAGACTCGAACTCGCGACATCCAGCTTGGAAGGCTAGCGCTCTACCAACTGAGCTACTCCCGCTCGGACAGGCAAGTTAAGGATAACTGGCGCGGCCCTGGGGCCCGAGGGAGGGGGATCAGGGCCGTTGTTAGACTGGCAGAGGATGCTCTTCGACTACCTACCCCTGCTGGTCTTCTTGGTGATGGTGGTCCTCTTTGGAGGGGGCATGACACTAGGCATCGCCCTACTGGGACCGAAGCGTCCCACCAAGGCCAAGGGCCTTCCATATGAATGCGGGATCATTCCCGCCGAGACTGCCCGGCGTCGTTTCTCGGTCAGCTTCTACCTCACCGCGATGCTCTTCATCGTCTTCGATGTTGAGGCGGTCTTTCTTTATCCCTGGGCCGTCTTGGTCAAGCACACCCTCCATGTGTTTGGCTTGATCGAGATGGTCATCTTCGTGGCGCTGCTGGGCGTCGCCCTGCTCTACGTCTGGCGCAAGGGAGCACTGGAGTGGGACTGAGGGCCGCCGAAGGCGGGTTGGTCATGCCGGACCCGTCCCTGGCCGCCCGTACCGGCACGGCCGGGGCAATCGCTATTCCGGGGGCGATACCCTCCGAACAAGAGCTGGCTGACGCGGCCGCCCAGGTAGGGGTGTTCACCACAACTGTGGGCAAGGTGATCGCCTGGGGCCGTTATTCGTCACTCTGGCCAGCGCTCTTCGGCCTGGCCTGCTGCGCCATTGAGATGATGGGGGCCAGCAACGCCCGCTTCGACCTGTCTCGGTTTGGGGCCGAGGTCTTCCGAGCCTCCCCGAGGCAGGCCGACGTGATGATCGTGGCCGGTCGGGTCTCCCAGAAGATGGGTCCGGTACTTCGCCAGATCTACGATCAGATGCCTGACCCGAAGTGGGTGATTTCGATGGGCGCCTGCGCCTCCTGTGGGGGCATCTTCAACAACTACGCGATCATCCAAGGGGTGGACAAGGTGGTTCCGGTGGATGTTTACATCCCGGGCTGTCCCCCTCGGCCCGAAGGGCTGCTGGACGCGGTGATCAAACTGCAGAAGAAGATCGCCGCCACCCCGGTGAGCAGCGTCAGGGGGTAGGAGCTGTCCCCGAAGCCGGTGCCACGCCGCCCCCGGACCATCTCAGCCTCCGCCGAGCGTGGGCTAAGGGCAGTGCAGTTACTGAAGAAGTTGTTGCCGCCCGGGACCTGGCAGGTGTCGGTGGAGCGGGGCCAGGCGAAGTTGGCGCTTCCGGCCGACCGGCTCCTGGAGTCAGCCCGGGCCCTGCGCACAGATCCGAGCTGCCTGTACGAGATGGCTGTCTGCATGACCTGCGTCGATTGGCCGGAGCGGGAGCGGCGCTTTGACTTGGTCTACCTCCTTCGTTCGCTGGTGCACAACGACCTGGCCTGGCTCAGCGTGGCGGCTTCAGAGTCCACCGAGGTACCTTCTCTTTCGGGGATCTATCCCGGGATGGAGTGGCACGAGCGCGAATGTTTTGACCTCCTCGGAGTCAGGTTCACCGACCATCCCAATCTGACTCGGATCCTGCTTCCGGACGATTGGGAGGGTCACCCGCTCCGCAAGGATTACGTCTCTTTCGGGGAACCGGTTGCCTTCACCCACAACATCGAATGGGCCCTCTCCGCGCAGGACAGGCCGGAGTACCTGCCGGGCGCCACCAGAGGCGCGGTGGAGCGTCCCTGATGGCGATCGAACCGCCTCCCGTCGGCGACGGGACGCCGCCTGATCTGGTCCCGCGCCAGGAGGGAATCCCTCATTTCCGGCCTGCTGGCACCGGTGAATTTCTCGACAAGATCGAGCCCGCCGATGAGCTGATGGAGATCAACATGGGTCCCCAGCATCCGAGCACCCACGGGGTGCTCCGGCTGGTGCTGGGGCTTGACGGCGAGCGAGTGCGGAGCTGCCGCGCAGATATCGGCTACCTGCATACCGGATTTGAGAAGAGCTTCGAGTCGCACACCTACCAACAGTGCATCCCGCTGACCGACCGCATGGACTACCTGGCGCCACCAATGAACAACCTCGGGTTCGCTTTGGCTGTCGAGGAGTTGCTGGAGCTGGAGATTCCCCCCCGAGGCCAGTACCTCCGAGTGATCGTGGTCGAGCTCTCCCGGATCGCCAGCCACCTGGTCTGGCTCGGCACCCACGCCCTGGACCTCGGCGCCACCACCATGTTTATGTACTGCTGGCGGGAACGAGACCAGATCCTCGACATCCTGGAGTGGATCTCCGGAGTGCGGATGATGACCAGCTTCATCCGGGTGGGCGGGTTGATGGCGGACGTGCCGGAGGAGTTCGTACCCATGGTCCGGGCCTTCACTACCGACTTTCAGCAGAGGGTTGACGAGTATGAGGGGCTGCTGACCTCGAATCCGATCTGGCGCCAGCGCACCATCGGTTTGGGCGTCATCAGCGCTGCCGACGCTTTGGGGTTTGGCTGCAGCGGACCGACCCTGCGGGGATCCGGTGTTCCCTACGACTTGAGGCGGGCTCGACCGTATTCGAGTTACGACCACTTCGAATTCGAGGTGCCGATCGGTTTGAACGGGGACGTCTACGACCGCTATCTGATCCGGGTTCGCGAGATGCGAGAGTCGTGCCGGATCATCGACCAGGCGATAAAGATCCTCCCGGGAGGACCCACCAACACTGCGGACCGTAAGGTGTCGTTGCCCCCCCGCTCGGAGATCGACACTTCGATGGAGTCCCTGATCCACCACTTCAAGCTGACCACCGAGGGGTTCCGGCCGCCTCAGGCCAGTATCTACCACGCCATCGAGAGCCCTCGCGGGGAGCTCGGGTTCCTGATGGTCTCCGATGGCGGGAACCGGCCCTACCGGTGCAAGGTCCGAGCCCCCTCGTTCAGCAACCTGTCGGCGCTGCACCAGATGGTCAAGGACGAACTGGTGGCCGATGCGGTAGCGATCGTGGGCAGCATCGACATCACCCTGGGTGACGTCGACCGCTGAGCGGCTCCGTCAGTTCGGGGCGCTAGCTCGGGGACCGCCCCTGATCCCTTCTGCGGAACACCCCCGGTAGCACCAGCACAGCCTCCAGCACCGCCAGCAGGACCAGGGCGCTGGCGATCCGCGGTACGAAGTCGATCACCGCGGGCGGCGAAGCGAAGAGCCAGGCCAAGAGCGCGGGCACCCCGATCGCGGGAACGATGGCGAAGTGCTTGGCCCGGGCGCCCATGCCGTAGTAGACCAGCATGTTGACCAAGGTCAGCGCGACCACCCCCACCGCGAACAGCGGCAGCAACTTAGCGTCGCTGGCGTATTTCGGTCCGAGCACGACCTTGAGCAAGTGGGGCGCCAGGAGCCAGTAGGCGAGCAGGGCCACGACGTCCACCGCCATCAGGGCGGCCAGGGCCTGGAGCAGCAGTTTGCGCCGCGCCGCAGCTGTCTTCGCCGCCGCGACCCTGGGGTACATCACCGCGCTTAGGCTGCTGGTGCCGTAGAAGACGATTTTGCCCATCACCGAGAGACCGGAGTAGAGCCCGGCGCCGTGCGCCGGAAGCACGTGACGGGCCGCCACTACGTCGAGGTTGTTGAATACCGGCGCGCTGGCGGATCCGGCGACGACTGTGTAATCGATCAGGCGACCGGCATGGGCGCCAGAGCGGTTGCGGTACGCGCCCGGATGACGGGGATAAACGGCGGATCCCAGGGCTCCCCCCAGAGTGGCGATCGGCACCGCCGCGGAACCCAGCCCAAAGTGCAACAGGATCACCGCCACCACCACCACCATCCCCCCGTAGAGAACTAGGTTGACGGCCAAGCGACGGAAGTCCCGCGAGCCCTGCAGGTAACCGCGCTGGGCTCCCGCGTAAGCGGTCAAGGGAGCGGCGACCACCGCCACTGCGAGAACCTCGGGATGGGGGAGGTGAAGCAGATAGGCCAGCAGGAAGTCGACCGGGACCATGATCGCCCCCAAGCTCAAACCGACCCGCAAGGCGCTGCGGCGGAGGTCAGTCCAGCGCTCGATCGCCGGGACCCCCCGGGAGACTGCGGCGGCGACCTCCCGGGCGGCCCCGGCGGCGACCACGAAGGCAGTGGTGTAGAGGAGATTGAGCACCGCCACCACCGAGGTTGACTCTCCGTTCTCAGCGGCACTGAGATGGTGGGCCGCGTAGGACTGGGCGACCAGCACCCCGAAGCCTGAGACGCAGATGCCAATCAGATAGAGGAGGTTCTGCTGGATCTGGGGGCTGGCCACAAGGCGGCGTACCTTCCCGACTTTTCGGCCGGGGGGTCTTGCCGCATCGTCTCCGGGAGTGGCGGGAGGAGGTGGAGTCGGCGACGTCACAGCGGTAATCCTGCGGCACTTGGCCCCGTCATCGGGAGGATCAGCTCCGGGTCAGGTGCCCTGGTTGGTAAAGTGGGCGCCGAATGAGCTGCGGCATGCAGAAGCGCGCCCTCTGCCCCCTGGGAGAGCCGTCATTTGATCTCCCGGGCGTGCGGCTGGGGGCACCCTCAGATGGCTGAGCCGCGGGGTGGTGCGAAAGGGTCGACCCCGGTACTGAGCCCCGCCACCAGAGAGCGCATCCGGCGCTCGCAGGAGCTTTACCCATCCGCTCGCTCGGCGGTGCTGCCGGCTTTGTGGGCGGTGCAGCAGCAGCTCGGCTACCTCGCTCCCGAGGGTCTGGCGGAAGTAGCGGTCGCGCTGGGGCTGGAGGCCTCGGAGGTGGAGGCCGTTTCCACCTTCTACTCGATGTACTTCCAGCACCAATCGGGACGGCATCTGATCCAGGTCTGCCGGAACGTTTCTTGTGGGCTGCGTGGTTCGGACGAGCTTCTACGCCAGTTGGAGACTTTCCTGGAAGTGGAGGACGGCCAGACCACCGCCGATGGCGCCTTCACCCTGGAAGGCACTGTCGAGTGCCTGGGCGCCTGTGGGGGCGCGCCGATGATGCAGGTCGACCGCTACTCCTATGAAAACCTGGACATCGAGAGCGCGGAGAAGATCCTGGCCCAGGTTCGGGCCAAGGGCGCGAAGCGGGGCGGGGCCGATGGCTGAGGTCCGGGTCCTGACTCGCCATTCGGGGGCCTCCGGACTCACCACCCTGGCGGGCTACGAGAAGGTGGGGGGCTACCAGGCGCTTCGCAAGGCGCTGCAGATGGGACGGGAGGCGATCCAGGCCGAGGTCAAGACGTCAGGACTGCGGGGTCGCGGGGGCGCGGGCTTCCCGACCGCGACCAAATGGTCCTTTTTGCCCAAGGAGGTCTTCCCGCGCTACCTCTGTGTGAATGCCGACGAGTCCGAGCCGGGCTGTTTCAAGGACCGCTATCTGATGGAGGAGTTCCCCCACCAGCTTCTCGAGGGAGTGATGATTTCCGCCTACGCCCTCCAGGTGTCCCACGCCTTCATCTACATCCGCGGTGAGTACCGGGCCCAGCGTGAACTCCTGGAGAAGACCGTCGCCGAGGCGTATCAGGCTGGGTATGCCGGCAATGGGATCCTGGGTCGAGACTGGGACTGCGAGCTGATCGTCCACGGGGGAGCTGGAGCCTACATCTGCGGCGAGGAGACGGCGCTCCTCGATTCCCTGGAAGGCCTGCGGGGCCAGCCTCGGCTCAAGCCACCCTTTCCCGCGGTCAAGGGCCTCTACGGGCAGCCGACCGTGGTCAACAACGTCGAGACCCTCTCCAACTTGCCCTACATCATCAGCGAGGGAGGAGCCAAGTACGCGGCGATCGGCACTGAGAGCAGTCCGGGCAGCCGGCTCTTCTGCGTCAGCGGCCACGTCGAGCGGCCTGGCAACTACGAGGTGGCGATGGGCACCACCAGCTTCCGGGAGTTGCTGGAGATGGCAGGTGGGGTCTGGAAGGGCCGCTCGATGAAGGCGATGCAGCCTGGCGGGGGATCGATGCAGATCCTGGGTCCCCAACACCTGGACCTTCCCCTGGACTTCAAGGCGGTGACCGATGCTGGCTCGGCGCTGGGTGCCGGAGCTCTGGTCGTGATGGACGAGACCACCTGCCTGGTCGACGTGTCCATGCGCCTGGTCGACTTCTACGAACACGAGTCCTGCGGTAAGTGCGTGCCCTGCCGGGAGGGTACCTACTTCGAGAGCGAACTGATGCATCGGCTGGAAGCCGGATTGGCCTCACGGGAAGAGCTGGCTACCCTGGCCGACATCTGCGCCAACATGGACGGGCGCTGCTTCTGCCTGCTGGGCGACACCGCCACCTGGTTCGTGATGTCGGCGTACAAGATGTTTCCCGAGGAGTTCGAGCGCCACTGCGGAGCCGGCCGCTGTCCGGTGCGGGCCGGGCTGGAGGCGGCGGCCTAGATGGTGGCCACCAAGCCGGCGACTCAGCTGGTCACGGTCTCCGTCGACGGGCGCAAGGTCGAGGTGGCCCCGGAGAGCTGGGTCTGGGACGCCTGCGAGAAGGCAGGCGTCTACGTTCCCGTGTACTGCGCCCACAAGAAGATGGAGCCGGTGGCCGTCTGCCGGATGTGCCTGGTGGAGGTGGAGGGGACCCCCAAGCTGCAGCCGGCCTGCGTGACCAGGGTGGCCGAGGGGATGGTCGTGAAGACCACCACCGAGCCGGTGCGGAAGTTCCGCGAGGGCAACTTGGAGCTTCTGCTGGTGAATCACCCCCTCGACTGCCCGGTCTGCGACCGGGGTGGGGAGTGTGACCTCCAGGACTTCACCCAGCGGTACGGCCCCGGGAGAAGTCGAACTGAGATCGGCGAGAAGGTGCATTTCAACAAGGCGGTCAAGCTCTCTGACAAGATCGTGCTGGACCAGGAGCGCTGCATCCTCTGCTGGCGCTGCGTTCGCTACTACGAGGAGATCACCGGGGAGCGGGAGATAGTCCTTCAGCAGCGGGGGGTCCACACCCTGGTAGACACCTTCCAGGGCAAAGAGCTGGAGAGCGAGTTCCAGGGCAACCTGCCGGAGATCTGCCCGGTCGGGGCACTGACCCATGAGAAGTACCGCTTTCAGGCCCGGCCCTGGGACCTCCGGCGGACGGCCAGCGTCTGCCCCAAGTGCTCCTACGGCTGCAACATCTTCATCGACGCCCGGGAGGATCAGGTCGCGCGCTTTGCCAGCAACGACAACCCCGATGTCGATGACAGCTGGTTGTGCGATAAGGGCCGCTACAGCTTCCCGGAGCTGAACCGCTCGGACCGGGTGCTCAATCCAGAGGCCCGGCTCGCCGGCGCCCGGCAGACCGTCTCTTATCAGGAGGCGGTGGCGCGCGCCGCGGGAGCCCTGCTCCGGGTCCGAGGTGACCAGGGCCCCGCAGCGATTGCCTGTCTGGTGTCCCCTCAGGCGACCAATGAGGAGGCCTTCTTGAGCCAGTGGCTGGCCCGGGAGGTGGTCGGAACTCCCCATGTGGACCACCGTCTTTCGCCTCTAGTCGACATCGGACCGGACCAGTTCGCGCTCGGCATCGCCGAACTCGAGCAGTGCGCCTCCGTGGTGGTCCTCGGCGAAGAACCGGAGCTAGCCGACCCGGTGCTCACCCTGCGGCTGTTCAAAGCCGAGAACAAGTTTCAGCGCCAGGTGCTGCGCCGGCCAGCAGCGGCCGAACCCGAGCAACTGGCGGAGCAATTGGCGGGTCAGGAGTTGGTGGGGATCGTGGCTCATCAGGACCAACGCCGGGCAGCGCTCGCGCTCTCCGCGAGCCTCTCTCAGCGGGGCACTCTGAACAAGATCCTGACCATCGTCGACGGCCTGAACGCCCGCGGCTGTCAGGACCTGGGCGTGAGCCCGGGACTGCTGCCCGGCTACCGCCCGGCATCCACCAAGGGCAGGCACGGAGGGGCCATCTTGAAAGCGGCGGTGGAGGGCTCCATCAAGGCCTTGCTGGTGGTGGGGCAGGGCTGGGAGGGTGAGCCGGAGTTTGCCGAGGCGCTCAGTCACGTCGAGGTGCTGATCGGGATCACGCCCTTCGCCGGGGCCGTTGCCAGTCACGCCTCGGTGTTGCTGCCAGGCCGGACCATCGCTGAGAAGGCGGGCACCGTGACCAACACCGAGGGTCGGATCCAACGGGTCCGCCCCGGGGTGCAGCCCCGTTATGCCTTCCCGTCCGATCTGCGGATCCTGGGTGACCTGGCACTGGGGATGGGTGCTGAACTGGGGGTCCAGCCCCTGGCTGGCCCCGTCTACGAATTGATCGCCAGGGCGGTGCCCGCTTACCGCGGCTGCGTCGGTGGCCTCAGGGCCGAGTGGGCAGCCACGGTGTGAGCCCCGCCGCCACCTCGGTCATGCTGGCGGTGATCGTGGCCCTGGTAAAGGGAATACTGATCGTCTTCGTGCTCGCCACCGGCTTCGCCTACATGACCTTCGCCGAGCGCAAGATCTCCGCTCGCATCCAGCTCCGGATCGGGCCCAACCGGGTCGGCCCCTTCGGTTTTCTCCAACCGGCCGCGGACGGGATCAAACTGTTCCTGAAGGAGAAGGCGGCCCCAGAAGGACGGGACAACTTCCTCTACACGCTCGCTCCCGCCCTGGCCGCCGCGGCTGCCCTCTTCGCCTTCTCGACGATTCCGGTCGACCAGACGATCTGCTTCTTCGGCACCCACGGCGCGGGGCCGCTCTCCCCGAGTTGCCCCGGCGGCTATCCGTTGCACTGGGACCTGGCCCACCTTAACGTCGGACTGCTATTCATCCTGGCCATCACCTCCCTCGGGGTCTACGCGATCTTCTTGGGAGGATGGGCCAGCAACTCCAAGTACTCCCTCCTGGGCGCCCTGCGCAGCTCGGCCCAGCTGATCAGCTACGAGATGGCGGTCAGCTTCGCTCTGATCGGCCCAGTTCTCTTGGCCGGATCGCTGAACCTGGAGACGGTGGTCAACCAGCAGCACGGTCTCTGGTTCGTCTTCCTGCAGCCACTCGGTTTCCTGCTCTACTTCACGGGCGCCCTGGCAGAGACCAATCGCCTGCCCTTCGACCTCCCCGAGGCCGAGGCCGAGCTGGTGGCGGGGTACCACACCGAGTACGCCGGGATGCGCTTCGGTCTCTTCTTTATGGCCGAGTACATCAACATGATCACGGTCTGTTCCATCGCCACCGTCATGTTCTTGGGCGGCTGGATGGCGCCCTTCTGGTTCTTGCCGAACTGGCTGGGCCCGGTCTGGTTCGGAGCCAAAGTGTCGCTGCTGATCTTCGTGATGATGTGGGTGCGCTGGACTTTTCCCCGACTCCGCTACGACCGGCTGATGCAGTTCGGTTGGAAGGTGTTGCTGCCGCTCGGTTTGATCAACCTCTTGATCACATCGGTGTTCGTGGCGGTGCGATGAGCTGCCCCACCTGGTCGCCTAGCCCGACCCCAGGAGGCTGTTAGATGTTCAAGGAATTGCTCATCGGTCTTCGCACCACGATGAAAGCGATGACCAGCAAACCGGTCACCATTCAGTACCCGGAGGAGCAGCGCCCGGTTCCGCCCCGCCATCGGGGCCGACACATCCTCCACCGCTACGACAACGGCCTGGAGAAGTGCATCGGCTGTGAGCTCTGTGCGGGTGCTTGCCCGGTGGGCTGCATCTATGTGCAGGCGGCGGAGAACGACCCCGAGCATCCGGTCTCCCCGGGGGAGCGCTACGCGGTCCGCTACGAGATCAACCTGATGCGCTGCATTTACTGCAACTACTGCGCCGAGGCCTGTCCCACCGAGGCCATCACCCTAGGCCCTCGGCTCGACCTGACCGACTACAAGCGGGAGCGCCTGGTGGCTACCAAGGATGACCTGCTGGAGGCCTGGCCCGGCGCCACGCAGATGGCGGCAGGCGCCGGAGAGGGCACTGGGGCCCCAGCCCCCCAGCCGACGCCTCTGGGGGCGGGCTCTTCGCACCAGGGGCCGGCCGGGGTGGCGCCGGGATTGAACCCACCTATCCCACTGGCACCGGGACAGGGGAGGGGCACCCCGCCGGCATGACAGTGATCTTCGGGATCGCGGCGGTGCTGGCCTTCTTGGGGGCGCTGGGGGTGGTGCTGAGCCGTCGCACCATCTACTCGGCCCTCAGCCTGGTGGCGAACATGGTGGCTCTGGCAGTGCTCTTTCTGCTCCTCGACGCCCAGTTCCTGGCGGCCGTTCAGATCATCGTCTACGCCGGGGCGGTCATGGTGCTCTTCGTCTTCATCATCGCCCTGCTCGCTCCCGGTGCCGAAGAGCGGCTCCGACCGCTTGAGCTGCGGGTGTTGGTCGGCGGCCTCGCCGCGATCGTCTTCACGGTGGTGGTGGCGCGGCTCGCTCTCAATGGAATCACCGTCAACGCCGCCGGCCAGTTTCACGGTGGTTTGGGACCGTTCAGCCCGCAGGCGGTAAACGCCCACGGCCAGGTGCAGACCCTTGGCGAGCAGCTCTTCACCACTTTCTTGCTGCCGTTCGAGGTGACGTCCTTGTTGTTGCTGGTGGCGGCGGTGGGTGCCGTGTATCTGTCACGCCATCGGCGGACGCTTACTTGACTGGACTGTTCCCCGGTTTCCTGACCCTTTCGGCGGCGATGTTCGCCCTGGGGGCGCTGGGCGTGATGGTCCGGCGCAATCCTCTTGTCGTCTTCATGTCGATCGAGCTGATGCTGAACGCCGGCAACCTGGCTCTGGTCGCCTACGCGCGCTACACCCACACCATGGCCGGCCAGGTATTCGCCCTGATCGTGATCGCGGTCGCCGCCAGCGAGGTGGTGGTGGGCCTGGCGCTGATCACCGGGGTCTACCGCAGCGGTCGCCGCCTCGACGTCGATGAAATGAGCGAGATGCGCGAGTGAACATTCGATGAGTCCGACCTTCACGCTCGTGCTCAGCGCGGTCGCACTGGGGCTGCCCACCCTGGGGTTTCTCGTCAACGCGCTCACCGCCGGCAGACTGCCCCGCCGGATGATCACCTTCCTTGGCCCGGGCGTCGTGTTGGGTTCCTTCGCGGCGACCTTGATCCTGCTGGTGGAGCTGCTCCAGCAGCGGGCCGCGGCCCGGGGGATCACCGTGGTCTTCTGGCACTGGCTCAATCTGAGTGTCGGTTCGGCGGGTGGGGCCGTGGCCCGCTCCGGCTTCAACGCCAACTTCACGGTGCGCATCGATCCGCTGGCGGTACTGATGATGCTTGTCATCACCGGGATCGGCGGGCTGATCCATGTCTACAGCGTCGGATACATGGCGGAAGATCCCGGTTACAACCGGTTCTTCGCCTACATGAACCTGTTCATCACCAGCATGCTCCTGCTGGTGATGAGCGCCAACCTCATCTTCCTAATCATCGGCTGGAGCATGGTGGCCTTCGCCTCCTATGCCCTGATCGCGTTCTGGTACCAGCGCCCGGCCGCGGTCGTCGCGGGCCGCAAGGCTTTCATCACCCAGGTGATCGGCGATGTCGGATTGGTACTGGGCGCCTTCCTCATCTTTCTCAATCTGCGAGGGAGCAACGGCCAGCTCCTGCACACCGTCGACCTGCAGACCATTTTTGCCAATGTGGGGCCAGGGGCCCAATTCCACAACGGGCTGGGGCCGATGGGAGGGGGGATGGTGACGGCGATCGGGATCCTGCTCTTCTTGGGCGCCGCAGCCAAGTCCGCCCAATGGCCGCTCCACACCTGGTTGCCCGACGCCATGGAGGGACCGACCCCGGTGTCCGCCTTGATCCACGCGGCCACCATGGTGACTGCCGGGGTGTATCTGATCGCACGCTTTCATCCGATTTTTCAGCAGGCTCCGGTGGCGGCCGGGCTGGTGGCGGCGGTCGGGATCGGAACGGCCCTGATGGCGGCTGTAATCGGCTGCACCCAGTACGACATCAAGCGGGTCATCGCCTACTCGACGATGAGTCAGATCGGGCTGATGATCTTCGCGGTGGGGGTGGGCGCCTACAGCGCCGGGATGTTCCAGTTCTTCACCCACGCATGCTTCAAGGCCCTCTTGTTTCTGGCGGCCGGCAATGTCATCCACGCGCTCCACGACGAACAGGACGTCCGTTCCATGGGCGGCCTCTCCACCCGCATGAAGCTGACCTTCATCGCGTTCCTGATCGGTTCCTTGGCCCTGGCGGGGATACCGCTCTTCGCCGGCTGGTTCAGCAAGGAGGAGCTGCTGAGCTCCGGACTGGCCCTGGGACCGGCGGTTCCCTGGCTGTGGGTGATCGGGGTTTCAGTCAACGTCCTGACGAGTTTCTACATCTTCCGGATGGTGTGGTTGGCGTTCCGGGGCCAGCCGGCCAGCAGTCGGGCCGCCGCTGCCCACGAGGCGCGACCGGTGATGCTGCTGCCGGTGCTGGCGCTCGCGTTTCTGGCGGCCGTGGTCGGTTTTCTCAACATCGATTTCTTCGGATTCCATCCGGTCACTGTTTTCAGTGCCTTTCTGGCGCCGGTCTTGGGCGGTCCTGCGGCCCACGCCAGCGACGGAGTGCAGGGGCTAGCGCTCTTGGTCGGGACCCTGCTCAGTTTGGGGGGACTGGCACTGGCGTGGGCGGTCTACGGCCGCAAGGTGATCGCCCCGGATCTGATCAGCCGAAGAGTGCCTTGGCTTTATCAGCTGTCGCTGCAGAAGTTCTACTGGGACGAGATCTACGACGTGACCCTGGTGCGGCCAACTCTGGCCTGCGCCGGAATGGTGCGGGAACTTTGGGAGCCGCGATTCTTTGACCGCCTGGTCGACGGCGTCAAGGAAGGAGTGGCCACTCTCGCTGAAGACCTGCGCACCATGCAGACCGGCTTCTTCCGGGACTACGCCCTGATCTTCTTCGTCTGCGCGGTGATCGGACTGGTGGTGCTGGGGTTGCGCCTGGCATGAGCTGGCCCATCTTGACGGTGATGCTGGCGATCCCGGCGGTAGGGGCCCTGGCCGTATTAGCGGTACCCGGCAATCGGCCCCGGGTCGCTCGGCTGGTGCTCTGGGCCGCGGCTGGCGCGACCCTGGGCCTGGCGGTGGTGCTGCTGGTGACGTTCCTGGCCATCCCCCCGACC
Source organism: Candidatus Dormibacteria bacterium (assembly GCA_050734135.1). Lineage (GTDB taxonomy): Bacteria > Chloroflexota > Dormibacteria > Aeolococcales > Bog-877 > Bog-877. Next base: position 15,663 of record JBOHUG010000061.1, on the reverse strand, counting down.
TCCGACGCTCGCCTAAGCGGGACCGCGGAGGGGACGTCGCTGAAGAGCATCACCGGCCCGATCAGCTTCCAGTTCCAAGAGCAAGTGGCCTGGTTGCACACCGGCCGATCGCTCTCGGCCAGCCATCCGGCTTTCAACGAGGGCAACAACGCCTACAACCAGGCCGGCCCACCCCCGATCAACTTCTCCTACCACCTGGGAGTCGATGGGCTCTCGGTGTGGCTGATCGCCCTGGCGGCCCTGCTGTTCTTCCTGGCGGCGATCACGCTCAGCCGTAGAAAGGAGCGGCTGCGGGCCTTCGCTGGTCTGATGCTTCTCTCTGAAGTGGGAGTGCTGGGGGTCCTGATGTCACTGGACCTGATCCTCTTCTACTTCTTCTGGGAGGCGGCCCTGATTCCGCTCTATTTCCTAATGATCGGATGGGGCGACGAACACCGCGGTCGGGCCGCCTTGAAATTCATCATCTATACCGTCGCTGGCAGCCTGTTCATGCTGCTGGCGATCATTGGCGTGTACTTCATAACCGGGTCACAGACCGGTGTCTACACATTTGACGTTCCCACCCTGATCGCTGCCGAGTCATTCGTCAACGCCGGCCAGGGCTCGGTCTTGACCCTGTTCGGTCACAGCTTCACCCTGCTGAATGTCCAGGACTGGATGTTCTTGGCATTCGCATTGGCTTTCGCGATCAAGGTCCCCTTGGTGCCGTTCCACTCCTGGCTGCCAGACGCATACAGCTCCGGGGATACCTCGTTCCTGATCTTCTTCGCGGGAATAGTCAGCAAGCTCGGAGCCTTTGGTTTCATCCGCTATGACCTGACACTCTTCCCCCAGGCGAGCCATACCTTCCAGCCGCTGATGATGGGGTTGGCGGTGGCGAGCATTCTCTATGGGGCGCTGGCAGCGCTGGCGCAGCGCGACGTCAAACGTTTAGTTGGCTTCGCCTCCATTAGCCATATGGGCTTCATCGTCCTGGGAATCTTCTCGCTCACCCTGGACGGCCTCAACGGGGCGATCATCCAGATGGTCAACCACGGGTTGATCATCGCCGCCCTCTTCATCTGCGTCGGGGTCTACGAGGCACGGTTCGCGACCCGGGATCTGCGGGAGCTCAGCGGGCTCGCCAAACCGATGCCGGTCATGGCCGGCCTCTTCCTGATCGCCGCCCTGGCCGGGCTCGGCATGCCTCTCATGGGCTCGTTCGTAGGGGAGTTCCTGACGCTATTGGGCGCCTTTCAGGTTTCCCCGGCATGGGCGGTGGTGGCGAGCCTCGGGGTGGTGCTGGCGTGCTGGTACATGCTGCGGCTATACCAGGGGGTGACCCAGGGTCGGCTTCGACTTCGGAACGGCCAGGTGGAGGATCCCGCCAGCCGGTCGCTGGCCCGGTTGGGACGGCTCGACGCTGGCGTGGTCGAGCTGGTGGTCCTGGCTCCGCTGGTGGCGCTGATCGTGTTGCTCGGCGTCTACCCCGGGCCGGTCATTCACTTCACCCGGTTCACCGCTGGCCAGTACGTATCGGCGGTTGACCGGGGAGCGGCATCGACTGCCGCACCCGCTACCCGGGGCTTGCCGTGAGCGGGTTCGTGACCCAGCTGGGAGCGACGGTGCCAGCCTGGTTCCCGCTTCACTTCGTCCCCGGCTCAGATCTGATCGGCATCCTGCCGCTGCTGGTGGTTGGGGCGGGGTCGGTCGCGGTGCTGCTGGCGGACCTCTTCGTTGGTCGTCGGGGTCATCCGATCCTGCCCGTAATCACCGCCCTGGTGCTCCTGGCGGGGCTGGGGACGGTCATGGGACAGTGGGTGGTCGATCCCGTCCACTCACTCATCTTCAACGGCGCCTTCGCTGACGACCGCTTCGCCCTCTTCTCAGATTTCGTAGTGCTGGCGACAGCGCTGGCGGTGGTAGCGCTGAGCCCGGGTTATCTGCGCCGCCGCGGAATGGAGGAGGGGGAGTACTACATCCTGCTGCTGGCCTCGGTGACGGGAATGCTGGTGCTGGACGGAGCGACCAATCTAATCGTGATCTTCTTGGGGATCGAACTGCTTTCAATCCCCCTCTACGTGCTTGCGGGATTCGCCCGGGGCGAGCGGCTGCCCCAGGAGGCCGCCCTCAAGTACCTGCTCCTGGGGGGCTTCGCGTCAGGGTTTTTGGTTTACGGCATGGCGCTCATCTACGGGGAGACCGGCAACACCATGCTGACCGGAATCCACCAGGCGGTGACCCACTCAGCGGTACACGGGCCAGTTGATCCGATGCTCCTGGCGGGGATGGCACTCCTGGCGGTGGGGCTGCTCTTCAAGGTCTCGGCCGCGCCATTTCACTGGTGGACGCCCGACGTGTACCAGGGTTCGCCGGTGCTGGTGACCACCTTTATGTCAGTCGCCACCAAGGTGGCTGCCTTCACCGTCTTTTTGCGTCTTTTCTCGGCGACCTTCGCTCCATACCGCTCGGAGTGGGAGATCCCGATCGCCCTGGTGGCGATCGTCTCCATGGTCTACGGCAATGTGGTGGCGATCGCCCAGAGCTCAGTCAAGCGACTCCTCGCTTACTCCGGGATCGCGCAGGCGGGCTACATCCTGATCGGCATCGCGGTGGGGCGGCCGGATGGCACCCAGGCTTCCCTTTACTACCTGGCCGTCTACGCCTTCATGAATACCGGCGCCTTTGCCGTCGTCACTGTCCTCAGCCACCGGGGCGAGGACTGTGATCGGTACTCGGAGCTAGGCGGCCTCGGCCACCGGCAACCGCTGCTGGCGGCTCTGATGTCGGTCTTCATGCTCTCCCTGGCGGGTTTTCCGCTGACCGCTGGGTTCTTTGGCAAGTTGTTCCTCTTCACGGCGGCCATCCACGATGGCCAGCTCCCGCTGGCGATCTGGGGCATCCTGACTTCGGCGGTTTCTCTCTTCTACTACCTCCGGGTGATCTTGGTCATGTACACCAGGGAACCGGCGGCTGGCTCGGAGACCAACGCCGCCGGAGTGCCTCTCCGGGATGTGGCCGCCGTCGCCAGCGAGATGCAACTAGTGGGGCTCGGGGCCCTCTCCAGAGGCGGGTTGGGGATCGTCACCGCGGCGGCGGCTGGCACGGTGCTCCTTGGGGTCTTCCCGGCGGTGCTCTACACCCTGCTCCAGGGCATCAGCGTGGTCCGTGGCTGAGTCGACCGAGGGAGGTAGCATCCATCTCAGCGGAACAGTAAGCCTGGTGATTCCGGTTCACAACGAGGCGGCCAACATGGCTCGGGTGATCCCGGTTGCCCGGGAGACGCTGCGCCAACTCGCCGCGAACTACGAGATCGTGCTGGTCGACGACGGCAGCACCGACGACACGGTGGCGGCGGCCCGGGCCGAGCTCGGACCCGAGGCGGAGCGACTTCGGGTCGTCACCCACGCTAAAAAGTCTGGCTACGGGATCACCGTCGCCGACGGACTTCGGGCGGCGATCGGGGACTGGGTCGCCTTCATCGACGGCGATGGCCAATTCGATCCTCGAGATCTACTTCTCCTCGCGGACCTAGCGGATGGCGCCGACCTAGTCGCCGGCTGGCGGATCCACCGAGCCGATCCCTGGCATCGCTCGGTGGTGAGCGGGACCTTCAATGTGCTGGTGCGGTTTCTGTACGGCATCAGATACCGGGACGTCGACTGCGGCTTCAAGTTGATCCGTCGCGAGCTTCTGCGGGTGGCCGAGCCCATCCTGGCCCGTTCTGCGCTGTTGAACACCGAGCTTTACTTCAAGGCTAAGCGGAGCGGTCTGGTCGTTCGCCAAGTGGGCATCCAGCATCACCCAAGGGTTGCCGGGATACGTTCGGGGGGACGGCTGGTGCCGATCCTCAGGGCGGTACGGGAGCTGGTGCGCTTGCGTCTGGCACTGGCCCGCAGCTGGCGCCCCCCCCAGGTGGCGGGGGAGCGCGGAGCCAACTAACCGTGGCGAAGCTCGCGTAGGTTCCAGTCAGCCCGTCGCGCAGCGCCACCTGGGCCTCCCAGCCCAGGTGGCGGGCGGCGCGGGCGGGATCCAGGTAGTTGGACCGGACTTCCCCTGGGCGAGCGGGAATGTGCCGCGCGGGTCCCGGGAAGCCCGCCACCTCGGCCAGAGTGCCTACCACTTCTGAGACGGAGGTTGGGTGACCGGTGCCGATGTTGAGCGGACCCTGAAAGGTGGCGGTCAGGGCGGCGAGGTTCGCGCCCGCGACGTCAGCCACATAGGTGAAGTCCCGGGTCTGACCTCCATCACCGGTGATCTCTGGGGCGAGACCCTGCCGCAGCCGCTCGGAGGTGATGGCCACCACCCCGGCCTCGCCGGTGCCGTCCTGATAAGGGCCGTACACATTGCCGTAGCGTAGGGCGACGAAGCGAAGGCCGAAGGTGCGGGAGAACATCCCCAGGTACCCTTCGCAGGCGAGCTTGGCAGCGCCGTACGGGGAGAGAGGTTGAGCTCGGTCGCCTTCCTGGCTGGGCAGGCGCCGAGACCTTCCGTAAATGGCGCCCCCGGATGAAGCGAAGACGACCCGGGGGCAGTTGGCGTCAACCGCTGCCCGGAGGATCGCCACTGTTCCGACCACGTTCACGACCGCGTCGGCGGCGGGGTCCTTCAGCGAGCGATTGACTCCACCCTGGGCGGCCAGATGAATGAGGGCATCTGGGTGGAAGTCGATTAAGGACTGATGGGCGGCGGGGGAGGCGATCTCCTCACGAACCAGAGTCGCGGCCGAGGGGACTGGCTCCGGGCAGGCGTGTCGGAAGTCGTCGATTACCAGGACCGAGACCCCACGCTCGAGCAGCTGCCGGACCGTGTGGGTGCCGATGAAGCCGGCCCCGCCGGTTACCGCCACCCGGCCGGGGAGGCTTCCCTGAGGCATCGGGTAGCCATACTAAGCGCTCGGGGAGCGCAGATCCGGCTGCGGGACGACCTCTCAGACCAGTCTCAGGTTGGCAGTTCACGCTTCCTGGGGGCTGGACAAAACTGAGTCGGCCGGAAAGCTCGTCACCCTGCCGGGGGGAAACGTCAGATAGCCCGCGCGCTGAGCCGGGCTAACCTGGAGGCAGGTTCCGTTGGACAGCGCAACTAGGGAGTGGCTGAGCGCCGGCGCCGATGCGTTGGCGCCGGCCCGGTCGAGGTGGGTCGAGGCGCGCTGCCTGACGGTTCCCCTGGTGCTGCTGCTGGTGCTCCGGTTGCCGTCACTCTTCGAACCTCACTGGTACACCGATGAGGCGGGCTACGCCAACACAGCTTGGGAGATGGCGCACGGCAAGATTTTGTTTCTGACCGCCTGGAACAACAAACCGCCTTTGCTGTTCTGGATTTACCAGTTGGGGTACGGCATCTCTGGAAACCGCGAGCTGGGGATCCACCTCCTCTCCGTGGTGGCCGAGTCGGCGGCATTGGTCGCGACCTGGGTGATGGCTCGCCAGTACCTCAGCTCGCGTCGGGTGTGGGTGGCGCTTTTGCTGGCCTCGTTTTTCCTGGCCACTCCCGTCTTTGACGGTGACCTGGCCCTTCCCGAGGACCTGCTGATCGGGTTAACTCCGTGGGCCATGGTGGCCGTGCTGGCCGCTCTGCGAACGAAGAGTAGTAGCCATGCCGTCAACTGGTCGGTGGTGGCAGGAGTCCTGTTCGCAGGGGCCATCCTGATCCAACAGACCGCGCTGGCCGACCTGGCCTCCGCCTGTCTTGTGATGGTGGTCATTAATCGCCGGGGGACCTGGCTGGCACTGATCAGTGTCCTCACCACGGTGGTCGTATTCGCTCTGGTATTGGCGCCTTTCGTCAGGGCCGCCGGATTCCACAATGTGTTCTTTCTCCTGGTGACGAGCTACGGCGGCTATGCCGCCACCAGCTCGCACCCGTCATTGCTTCCGGTAATCGCGCGGGTGGTGGCGGCGATCTCCTTGCTTGGGGGGGCGTACCTGGCCCGCCGCTGGCCCACCGAGCGGCGCCTGCCCTGGGTCTGGCTGGCGGTCCTGCTGCTCACTTACGGGCTCCCGAATCGAGCCTACTTGCACTTTCTGCTCCCGGCGGTGCCGGCGGCGGCGCTGGTGCTGGCACGGCTCGGCGCTCCCGATTGGCGCTCCTGGCGGTCGCGGAGCGGCGTCGCGCTGATCCCTTTGATGGCGTCGGTCGCCATCGGCGCCATCATCTGGGGATCCCTGGTGGAGATGAGCGCGTCGTCGGGGAGCCTCTTCACATTCGCATTGACGGGTGAGTATTACCCCGCCTTCGTGGGCAAGTTGACTGGCCAGGTGTCCGAGGCCGAGTTCGCCGCGGTTTACGGTCCCACGATCACAGCCGAGTACGAGGCGGCGGTCTGGATTAGGACGAACCACTTGACCGGAGCAACGGCCGTGATCTGGTCTCCGAACTCGTGGGACTACTTGCTGGCTGGATTGCGAGCCATCCTGCCCGAACCGACGATCTATGAGAACAGCCAGCTGTTAGGCAATCAGACCGTGCTGCGCCGGGTCCGAGCAGACCGCCCGGTGGTGATCTTCTTGACGCAGAACTCCTACACCCAGTACGGACCGATCTCTCCGATCTTGACGGCCAGCTACACCGAGGTGGAGGTCACCTCCGTCAGCGAGCTCTGGATCCGCTCCGACGTGGCTACCCGGGTGCTGGCGTCGGCGGAACGTGGTGGCGGTGGCTGACCGGGCGTCGCTCGTCGAAAACCCAGGCAGGGCTGGTAGCCTCACCCCTCGATGATGGCGGCTGGCGCGCGAGGGAGGAGCGCTCCTCGGACGGGGACGCGGGGTCGCCAGATGGTGCCAGTTTTGCTGCTGGGAGTACTGCCTCTCGTGGTCTCCTGTGCCGCTACCCCGGCGCGGCCCGCCGGCCGGTCGCTGGCGACGTCCGCGTCCTGCCCTGGGGTGAGTGTCTATCCGAGTCCGGGCACCCGGACTGCGGCGCAGACCACGCAGATCAGCTTCCGGAACATCGTTCCGGCCAGCCTCCACGAAGGCCAGGTCCAGATCACCGGGTCCAAGAGCGGACCCCACACGGGCAGTTGGTTATCCGATTCCGACCACGACGGGGCCAGCTTCTACCCGGCGCAGGAGTTCGCCGCCGGCGAGACCGTGAGTGTGTCCACCGAGCTGCAGATTTGTGGCAGTCGGGGGACCTTCTTCAGCTTCGGCATCGCCGTGCCGCCACCGACCCTGGCCAAACCTCCCACGGTCGCCGCAGCCCCGACCCCGGCGCTTGACCAACCGACCGTCAGCTACGCCTCTATACCTGGGGTCAAGGTGCCCAAGCTCAAGGTGACGGTCCCGGCTTCCTTCGGTAGCGGCTATATCTTCGAATCTCCCCAGGGCGGGACCGTCCTGGGAGGGCCGATGATCGTGAACGGCCAGGGCCAGCTGGTGTGGTTCGCGCCCTTGCCGCCGACGGTGGTGGCCACCGATTTTCGGGTTCAGCGGTACCAGGGTAAGCCGGTGCTCACCTTCTGGGAGGGCAAGATCACCGACGGCCACGGCGCTGGGGAGGACATCGTTATGAACTCCTCATACCAGGTCATCAAAACGATCCAGGCTGGCAACGGCTACTCCGCAGACCTGCACGAGTTCCTCCTCTCCTTCTCGGGTGACACCGCCTGGATCACCGCCTTCAACACGATCGGCTGGGACGTCAACTCGGAGGGAGGCACGCAGAGGGGAGCCGTGCTGGACGGGATCGTCCAGGAAGTGGACGTGAGCACCGGCAACGTCCTCTTCGAGTGGCACAGCCTGGACCACGCACCTCTCTCACTCTCCAACCAGACCTATGCCGACACCGCGGTCTATGACTACTTCCACGTGAACTCGATCGACCCTCTCAGCTCCGGACTGGTGCTGATCTCTTCCCGCAATACCAGCACGGTGTACGGCGTCGCCACCGCAACCGGGAAGGTGCTCTGGCGGCTGGGGGGCAAGAGGAGCAGCTTCCAGATGGGCCCCGGCGCCAAGTTCGCCCAGCAGCACAACGCGGTCATGGAGAGTTCCGACACAATCTCCATCTTCGATGACGAGGATGCGAACCCCTCCATGGCCCCCGGGCGGGCAATCGTGCTCCGTCTGAACTTCCCGGCGGGCCGGGCGACTCTGGAACGCGCCTACTCGCATCACGGTTTGCTGGTTCCGGCCCAGGGAAGTGTTCAGATCCTGACGAACGGAGACGTCTTCGTCGGTTGGGGCTCGGGCAACTACACCTCGGCCTACACCAAGAGCGGCAAGTTGCTTTTTGATGCCCACTACGGCACCACATTCACCAGCTACCGAGCCTACTTCTACCGCTGGGTGGGAACGCCGACCACCCCGCCCTCGCTGGCGACGTCCACAGATCCGGCCGGCGACCTCAACGTGTACGCCAGTTGGAATGGGTCAACCCAGACCCGCAGCTGGCGAGTCTTGGGTGGCCCCGACGCGGCCAACCTGACCACCCTGGCGACGGTGAAGAGCGCTGGGTTCCAGACCGCCATCCACCTCTCCAGCGCGCAGGCCGTGGTTCAGGTGGTGGCGCTGGGCGCCCACGGACAAGTCCTGAGCAGCTCGGAGGTGGTCACGGCAAGCTAGGCTGTCGCCCCTCGCCGTCGGTGCGAGGCCCGGTTGGTCCCTGTGGTCGGCGTGAGGTCTCGGTCGCTCGGACCGCTCCCACCCTGAAACAGCGACCCAGTTGGCGCCCCCCACCTGCGCGGACGAGACAGTCTGACCTACCCTGGAGGCTGATCCGAATTCATGAGGTTCTGAGAGCGTGGCAGACCAGGCTTCGGTTATCGAGGTGGTTGTTGAGATCCCCAAGGGCAGTCGCAACAAGTACGAGATGGATCACGACGCCCACCGGATCCGGCTGGATCGCGTGCTGCATTCCTCGGTCCACTACCCCACCGATTACGGCTTCGTGCCGGACACCTTGGCTGAGGACGGGGATCCCCTGGACGCCTTGGTGATTGTGGAAGAGGGGACCTTCCCCGGCTGTGAAGTTCCCGCCCGGCCGATTGGCCTGCTCCACATGGCGGACGAGCATGGCACTGACGTGAAACTGCTCTGCGTGGCTGCCGGGGACCCCCGCTTCGACACCATCCGGGAGCTGGCGGACCTGGCTCCGCATTGGCTGCGCGAGATTGAAATCTTCTTCGAGACCTATAAGCAGCTGGAGGACCAGAAGGAGGTCTCTGTGGGTGGTTGGGAGGGGCGGTCGGCAGCGATGGCGGCCATCGAAAGCTGCCGTCAGCGAGCCCTCCTGAAACCGGGCGCCTGAGCTGGGCCGAAGTGACGAGGGTCCCTATCATGTGATGGGAACAGGTTTTATGTGGGTCAGCCACGCCCACGTCGGGGAGGTTCCATGAGGGACAAGGTCTCGGTCATCGGTGCTGGGAATGTGGGAGCAACCCTGGCGCAACGCTTGGCGGAGCTCGACCTAGTTGATGTGGCTCTGGTCGACGTCGTGGAGGGTCTAGCTGAGGGGAAGGCCCTCGACCTGCTGGAGGCGGGCCCGGTGGTGGGGTACGACAGTCAGGTGGCGGGCGGCACTGACTACTCGATCACCAAGAACTCGCGGGTGGTGGTGATCACCTCGGGGTTGGCGCGCAAGCCGGGAATGAGCCGAGATGATCTGGTCACCGCCAATGCCAAGATCGTCGGCGAGGTGACGACACAGGTGATGCAACAGTCATCTGAGGCGATCCTGATCATCGTCACCAATCCTCTAGACGTGATGACCGAGCTGGCCCTGCGGGTCAGCGGACTGCCTCGAAACCGGGTGATCGGGATGGCTGGGGTCCTCGACAGCGGGCGCTTCCGGAGCTTCCTGGCGGCCGAACTTGGCGTCTCGGTGCGCAGTGTCGAGGCCCATGTGCTCGGCGGACACGGTGACTCGATGGTGCCGCTGCGGGGGGTGACCACGGTGGCCGGGGTGCCGGTCGGCCGCCTGATTCCCGCCCCCCGGCTGGAGGAGATCGTGCAGCGCACCCGGGATGGTGGGGCGGAGGTAGTCCGGCTCCTCAAGACCGGCAGCGCCTTCTACGCCCCGTCTGCCTCGGCGGCCCAGATGGTGGAGGCGATCCTTCGGGATCGGGGCCAGATTCTCCCCTGCGCCATTCGGTTGGAAGGGGAGTACGGCCTCGACGGAGTGGTGGTGGGGGTCCCGGTGAAGCTGGGCCTAGAAGGGGTCAAGGAGGTGATCGAGGTGGAACTGACAGCCGCCGAGCGGGCGGAGCTGGTCAGCTCGGCGGCCGCCGTGCGTGAGACCATCGCGGTCCTAGGCTGATGGCGGCCAGCCTGCGCCTCGGTCGCGTGGGCCGAGCCCAGCTCAAGCAGTTGTGGTGGCTCTACCCGGCCAATGTGGTGGGCTGGCTCAGCGCCTTTGGTCTCTACAGCCTCTGGACCATCGTCTTCTTCCACGGCGATCAGTTCCACCAGTACTTGTCGCCGTTCTACTCGCCCCAGGTGGCGTTGGGACGGACCCCGGTCTCCCCGGCACTTTTCATCTTCTACATCCCCCTGGGATTCCGGGCCACCTGCTACTACTACCGCAAGGCCTACTACCGCTCCTTTTTCGCCGATCCCCCCGCCTGCGCCAAAGGCGAGCCCTCGCTGCTGGCTGCGGTGACACCGACCGGGCGGGGACCGGCCTACCGCGGGGAAGCCAAGCTGCCCTTCGTGCTGAACAACTTGCACCGGTTTTTCATGTACTTGGCGGTGGGATTTGTGGTTGTGCTCTGGATCGACGCGATCCGGGCCTTCTCCTACCACGGCCACCTGGGCTTCGGACTCGGGACCGCGATCATGCTGGTGAACATCGTGTTCCTGACCGGCTACACCTTCGGCTGCCACTCCCTGCGCCACCTGGTGGGAGGCAGCGTCGACTGCTTCTCCTGCGTTCTGGCCGGCGCCCAGCGCCGCCAGCTTTGGAACGGGACCAGCTGGCTCAACGCCAGGCATTCCACGTTTGCCTGGCTCAGCCTCTTCAGTTTGATCATCACCGACGTCTACATCCGGCTGCTCCAATACGGGGTCATCCATGATCCCCACCTGGGCTTCTGAGTTGCGCCCAACTTGACCATCGAGGCCAATTACGACGTTCTGGTGCTGGGCGCCGGCGGAGCCGGGATGCGCGCCGCCATCGCCGCCGCCGAGGAGGGCTGCCAGGTGGGGGTGGTGTGCAAGTCTCTCCTCGGCAAGGCCCACACGGTGATGGCAGAAGGGGGAATCGCCGCAGCGCTGGGAAACCTGGACAGAGCTGACTCCTGGGAGGTGCACTTCGGTGACACCCTGCGAGGCGGAGCGATGCTCAACAACTGGCGGATGGTCGAGCTCTACGCGCACGAGGTGATCGACCGGGTCATCGAGCTGGAGGAGTGGGGCGGGGTGTTCGACCGCACCAAGGCGGGGCGCATCAGTCAGCGGGCTTTTGGGGCCCACTCCTGGCGGCGGCTGGCCCACATTGGCGATCGCACCGGATTGGAGCTGATTCGCACCTGTCAGGACCGGCTGGTGCACACCAGCGGGGTCACCGTCCACATGGAAACTACCCTCACCCGCCTGCTCAAGGATGGTGACCGGATCGCCGGTGCCTTTGGGTACGACCGGGCGACCGGGGAGTTTCTGCTCTTCAAGGCGAAGGCGGTGGTGCTGGCTACCGGCGGCTGGGGACGGATGTTCCTGATCACCTCCAACTCCTGGGAGGGCACTGGGGATGGAGCCGCCATGGCCTACCAGGCAGGCGCCGAGCTTAAGGACATGGAGTTCGTCCAGTTCCACCCAACTGGGATGGTCTGGCCTCCTGGGGCCAGGGGAATCCTGGTGACCGAGGGAGTTAGAGGCGAGGGTGGCATCCTGCGGAACCGGCTCGGGGAGCGCTTCATGGCCCGCTACGACCCTGTCAAGAAGGACCTCTCCTCCAGAGACGTGGTGGCCCGCTCCATATTCAAGGAGGTGCAGGCCGGCCGCGGATCACCCCACGGGGGCGCCTTCCTGGATGTGACCCATATCGGCGCTGAGACCATCAGGCGCCGGCTGCCGTCCATGTACGAGCAATTTCACAGCCTGGCTGGAGTGGACATCACCAAGGAGGCCATGGAGGTGGCCCCAACCATCCACTACACGATGGGCGGGGTCAATGTCGAGGCCGAGACCGCTGCCACGACCGTTCCTGGGCTGTACGCGGCGGGTGAGGTCGCCGCGGGCCTCCATGGGGCGAATCGCTTGGGTGGAAACTCCCTTGGCGACATTCTGGTCTTCGGCAGGCGGGCAGGGGAGGCGGCAGCCGAGTACGCCCGCTCCCGGAACCTGATCCCGAAGATTCGCGAATCGGAGATCGAAGCCGAGAAGGCGCTGTTGCTGCGGCCCCTGTCCGGTGGCAAGGGAGAGGATCCTTTCCAGCTGCACCGAGCGCTTCAGAACGCCATGCAGTCGGGGGCCGCGATCGCGCGTACCGAGGCGTCGCTCCGGGACACCCTGGAGGAGATACTCGAGCTTCAGGAGCGGGCCAAGCGAATCCGGGTGCCGGGTACCCCGGCCTACAACCCCGGCTTCAGCGGGGCTCGAGACGACCTCTTCATGCTCACCATCAGCGAAGCCATCGTTCGTTCCGGCCTTGAGCGGCGCGAGAGCCGGGGTTCCCAGTGGCGGCTCGACTTTCTGGAGCGGGACCCCGAGCTCGAGAAGGTAAACCTGGTCACTCGGCTGGGCCGGGATGGTCGCATGGAGGTGGTTCGAGTTCCACTGGTGCCGATGCCGGAGCATCTCCGCCAGCTCACCGAGGGCGAGACCCGGGTGGCGGCAACTGCGATCGCCGATGCGGCGGAGGCCAGGCTGCAGTCGAAGCTGAAGGGCCAGCCGCAGCCACAGGTGGAGACCTCGCCGGAGGACGAGCGGCCAACCAAATTGCGGATCGAGTACCAGGACGGTGCCACCGATCGCAAGGTGAAACTCAGGGTGTGGCGGGGGAACGCCGACGGCGGCGACTTCCAGGAGTTCTCAGTGCCACAGGTGGAGGGGATGGTGGTGCTGGACGCCATCCACTGGATCCAGGCCAACGGAACCAGTGACCTCGCCTGCCGCTGGAACTGCAAAGCCGGGAAGTGCGGTTCCTGCAGCGCGGAGATCAACGGTCGACCAGCGTTGATGTGCAAGACCCGGGTCGACGAGGCGCTGGCGGCGGCAACCGTCATCTCGGTTCGGCCGATGCAGGTCTTCCCCAAGCTCGAGGACCTAGTCACCGACGTCCGCTGGAACTACGAGGTAAACCGGAGGATTAAGCCATTCACCCCGGCTCCCGGCGATCACGCTCCATTTCTAATGCAGCAGCAGGATATTGAGCGGGTCAGTGAGCAACGGCGCTGCATTGAGTGCTTTCTCTGCCAGGACGTCTGCCACGTGCTCCGGGAACATGACGGTGCCGGGCGCTTCTTTGGACCCCGCTTCATGGTTCGGCTGGCTTCCCTGGAGATGCATCCCAAGGACGTTGCCAACCGGATTCCCCAGCTTCGCGGGGAGGCCGGCATCGCCCTCTGCAACATCACCAAGTGCTGCACCGAGGTCTGCCCGGAGCACATCAAGATCACCGACAACTCCATCATCCCGATGAAGGAACGGGTGGCAGATCGGCACTTCGACCCGATCCGGGGCGCCTTGTCGCTGCTGCGGCCTGGGCGGAACTGGCCGGCGCCGGGCGCTTCTGCCGCAGCTGAAGACGACTGACTCAGCTGTAGCCCGATTTTTAGGCCTCGCTCAACTGGGCCGCGGAACGACCTGAGCCGGCCGGGCGGTCTCGCCACGAGCCACCGTGGTCTCCAGCTCCTGAGGCGACCAGTAGGCCTTGGCCGTTAGGGTGTCACCCTGATACCTCAGCTCCAGAAGTCCCCCTTTGGAGCACTGCAGTCGGTGCAGTGCCCAGGGCATTCGCTTTTCGCTGGTGGCCCAGAACGCCTGAACAGGATCACCGTGGCTGACGCAGACGAAGGCCTCCCCCGGGTACTCCCGGAGGCCTTCGCCGATGACCGCGTCCACCCGTTGCGCCATCGCTGCCATCGACTCATCGCCGGGAACCAACCCGGGCCAGACCATATGCACCCACCAGCGAGGTTTGCGCCAGATGACGTCCCGGTAACGCGTGCCTTGCAGGTAGCGACCGAACTCCGCTTCGATCAGCTCCTGGCGCAGGAGGATCGGAGGCTGCGGCGAGAGCTCGAGGGCCAGCAGGCCAGCGGTCTCCTGCGCCCGCTGGAGGGGACTGGAGTAGATGGCCCTGACCCCCGCCCTGGCCAGGTAGCGTCCGAGAACGGCGCCCTGTCGCTGGCCCTTGTCGCTCAGGCCGAAGTTGGGCAGGTGGCCGTAGAGGATTCCGTCCGGATTGGCGACATCGCAGTGCCGGGCCAGGAAGCAGCGAGTGATCGGCGCCGTGAGCGTAGTGGCGGTCACTCGGTCATCGTAAGGAGTTGGCGCTCCACCTCAGATCGGGCGCGAGCCAGGGTCGGCCCGGATCAGGGAGATCGCACCGTCGAGCCGTCAAAATGGCCCGGAGCGACGCCCCCTTAGCTCAGTGGATTAGAGCGGCGCCCTTCTAAGGCGACGGTCGGTGGTTCGAACCCACCAGGGGGCATTGGTCCGCGGTAGCTGGCACTGGAGAGTTCGGCATGGCGTTGAGCCCGGCTCCGACCCGCGATCCGGCGCCTGGGAGGAATCCGCCAGTCGGCCAGGCGCCAACTCCTGGGGTTCGGCTGGATGGGCGGCAGTCCCAGCTCCTGAACTTGACTCGAGCTGTGCTGCGGATCACGGTCCGGCTCTCGGCGGTGGGAGGGGTTCGGTTAGAGGGACTGCCCAACGTACCTCCCGAGGGCTCCCTTCTAATCTGCTCCAACCATGTCTCCAACTTCGATCCGCTGGTGTATGCCGCCATCCTTCCGCGGGTTCTTCACGCCCTGACCAAGGCGGAGCTCTTCGACAACCCGGTCCTGCGGGCATTCCTGCTGCGCTGCAACTGCATACCCGTTCGGCGAGGGGTCGCCGACCGGCTCGCCCTCCGTGGCGCGCTGGCGGTTCTGCGGAGCGGAGGAGCGCTCCTGCTTTTCCCGGAGGGACACCGGTCCGCGCCAGGAGGCATGCTGGGATTCGAGGCCGGCGCGGGTTACCTGGCGCTCCGATCGGGCGCCACCGTGCTTCCGTGTGCCATCTGGGGCACCGAGCGCGTTCTCCCCAAGCACAAGCTGCGGCCGCGCCGGGGCCCGGTGTCGGTGCGGCTCGGAGCCCCGTTCCGACCGTCGGCGGATGACTCCGTCGCCGTCAGCCAGGAGATCCAGAAGGCTGTCGCTCAACTGCTCCCTGAGCGGTATCGGCCGCTAACCAACCCCGACCAGTTGAACTGAGAAGATCAAAGTGGAGTCGGCGGGGATCGAGCCCTCTGCGGTGCAGGCGTACCCCAGCGCGGCCGGGATCACCAACTCTCTGGTGCCGCCGACCTTCATCCCCGGGATCCCCTCCACCCAACCGGCGATCACCTTGCCGGCGGAAAGCGTGAAGCTGACCGGTTTGCCGTTGTTGTCCTTGGCGCTGCTGTCGAAGACAGTACCGTCAGCGAGAGTACCGGTGTAGCTCACCTTGATCTTGTCGCCGGACTTGGCGGTGGCCCCGGTCCCGATCGTGGTGTCCTTGACCTGCAATTTACCGGCCAGCTGGCGGGCGCCCGCCAGCTGGTAGG
>JBOHUG010000060.1:0-3850 GCA_050734135.1 Candidatus Dormibacteria bacterium | reverse complement strand
TCTCCTCGCTTCGACATCCGGATCTCGCCAAACGCCGGAGGTTGACTACCGGGCTCCTCTGGTGGCTTGCCCGGACGGGACTCACACCCGCTGGTCGATCGGCCCTTCACTGGGCACACGAGATTTTGAGGCTAGCCACACTGCCGACTCCCACGGCTCAGGACCCCGG
Organism: Candidatus Dormibacteria bacterium; assembly: GCA_050734135.1. GTDB lineage: Bacteria > Chloroflexota > Dormibacteria > Aeolococcales > Bog-877 > Bog-877. The sequence continues at coordinate 3,681 of JBOHUG010000060.1, read as the reverse complement.
GCGCGTGCAGCGCTGGTGACCGTCACCCTGCCTCAAGCTTGCCAGGATGGATTCAGGCCCTCTACGCTGAGGAAGGCGGTGACGACGGTGATCAGGATGGGCGCAGTCTGCAGCGCCCCTCCGCGGGTCAGAAACGCCGCCATCAGCACCATCGCGAAAGGCGCGGCGGCGAGCGACCCCAGTACGGCGGGGAGCAAACAACTGAACGCAAGTCCCAGCAGAACGCCAGGGATGGCCTGGTGGATGATCACCCCGGCGGTTCCGCCCATGAACAGCGACGGGAAGATCGGCCCTCCCACGAATCCGCTGCCCTGGCTGACCGCGTAAGTGAGCATCTTGGCGATCAGGATCGCGATGCACAGGCCCAGGCCAAGAGTCCCTGCGCCTCGCAACACGGAACTGAGCTGGTCGGCGCCGGAGAACATGGTCAACGGCAATACCACACCGACCGCGCCGAAGATAATGCCGCCTAGCGTTGATTTCACGATGGCTGCGACCGTCAGCCGGCCAAACGCCTGGGACGCTAGCATGATGAGTCCAGCCAACAGGGTCGTCACCACGGCAGCGAACAAACCAAAGGGTATGCCGGCGAGTAACTGCCAGTCCTCGAACGTGTACCGCGGCACCTGGTAAGCGCCCAGAAACACCGCGCCGGCGATGGCGAAGTAGATCCCGAAGGAGACGCTGGCTGCCGCAATATCGGTGACCAGAGTCTTGCTGAACTGTCGTCCCCCCGGGCGGACGACCTCCAGGATCAGCATCACCACGATCACCGGGCTGGAGAACAGTCCGCCGAAGATGCCGGCGATGCCCGCTAGCGCGTTCACCTGGGATTACTCTTGGCCCATCCGTCTCCGCTGGGCAATCCAGCTGCCGACGCCGCCGCCGATGGTACCCAGCACCTTCTCCGGGCCGACGCTGGAGCCACCGATCAGCGACATCACCGAGACCACAATGGTCCCGGGCACTAGTCCCGTGTCGACGCGCTGGGCTCGCAGGTCATCGAACAGTCCCGGGACTTCGACGGGCAGGCGGGTGAGCCACCGCAACAGGCCAACGATGACTCCCGCCGCCGCGGTGACTGCCACCCACCACCAGTGGCCGCCGAACCAGCCCGGACGAAAATCGGTGTACCAGCCACCCCCAAACTTGATTACCCCCAGGCAAATCAAGCTGGCGAACGCTCCGAACAAGCCCTGGGCGACCGCGAAACCGACGAGCACCCAGAGCTCCCGCGTCTGGGTGGGCGGGGGAACCGCGGCCGGCCTGGGCAGGGTGCCCATGGCGTTACGCTACCAGAACCGACCGTCCGGCTCTTGGCGGACACCGCTACCTACCAAGGATGTCCACATCCGGATGCTGCGGTTGTCGGGAACCGCATCCGTCCCGCTGAAACACCCCAAACCTGACCCGACTTGGGTATTGCAGTAAAGAGCTGAGCAGCCGGATGCCCCCGTTGGGGAAATGCGCTCCTGGACGGGGAGAATGTGGGCGTAAGCGCCCACCATTCCCACCCTCACGGGATCCCCTTGAGGGTGCAGATTGAGGGGGGCTCGTGGGTCACTCGGGGGGCCGGTGCCTGCGTGAGTTGGCCGCGCGGACTGGGCTGGAGGGGGAGTTCTCGAAGGCACCGGCGCCAGTGGCCAGGCGGCGGCGGCACGATCCCGGGCTCAGCGCCCGCTGGCACTGGGCAAGGGAGCTGACCACCGCTGTCGCCCAACTCCGCGCGCTCCCACTGACCACCTGAGCCTCCCTGGGCAAACTCCGGCTCCCGAGTTGACTGGCTAACCCAAACTGCGTCCCCACCCGATTCTCCAGGAGTCCCGGACTGATAGTGAAAAATAAAGGCTAAGCTGCGTCCAGACTAACCGTGGACCCCGGTGGCGGAGGAGCACGAGCACACGACGAGTTAGGATCTGCACCACGATTGCCTACCGATCCCGGTTGCGTCGCGGCGAGTGAGCGTCGGCCCGTAGCTCAGCTGGTTAGAGCAGGGCTCTTATAAAGCCCAGGTCCTGGGTTCGAGTCCCAGCGGGCCGACCACTTCTTGATCGTAAATAGTGCCCTAGGATTGCAGCGGCTTGCAGTCGCTACACCCTGTTAGTCCGTAGAATTAGTCCGTAGTCCGCAAAGTCGATGCTGGCCCAGCGGCTCGTTCGGCGAGGCAGTCTCGGAGTGTCGAGCGGACAGTGAACATCCAGATCGGGGCGTCTAGAGAGCGCACTTTGGGCGTCGCCGATGAGTAACCGACTGATGCCGACGTTGGCCGCCGTCCGGATTCATCTGTTCTTTGAGGCATCCGCCAGAAGGCACGCGTGGAGGGCGTCTTCGCGACAGGTTATCCTCAACACTGATTGCGTTTCGAGCACGTTGGCTCGATTAGGCTCGGACCTGGGGGGAAGACCGCGCGGATACGGGGGGTTTGCAGTTGTGGCCACGTCACAAAGTGGCGCACTTTCCGGCAAGCCCTGTCTGAGGACCGGCCATGTCTGGACTTGACCCGTTTTGACGGACACTTTTGCTAAGCGGATTTGGCCACCAGGGAGTGGCGCTGTTCGTAGGTTATCGGGCTGAGGTTGCCGAGTGTGGAGTGGAGGCGGCGAGGATTGTAGAAGGCTTCGATGTACTCGAAGATCGCCCCCCTGGCAGCGGCTCGGGTGGGCCAGGGATGGCGGTACACCAGGTCCGCCTTCAGGGTGGCGAAGAAGCTCTCGGCGACGGCGTTGTCCCAGCAATTGTGGGGGCGGCTGAGGCTGGATCGGATGCGGTGAGCCTTCACCACCTTGGTGTAGGCGTCCGAGGTGTATTGACACCCTCTGTCGGTGTGGTGGATCAGCTGGGGTGCTGGACCGCGGCGGGCCAGGGCCATGCGCAGGGCGTCCAGGGGCAGCTCGGTGCGGAGGTGATCAGCCATGGACCAGCCCACCACCCGCCGGGAGTAGCAGTCCAGCAGGACCGCCAGATACAGCCAGCCTTCCCAGGTACGGATGTAGGTGATGTCGCCGACCCAGAGTTGGTTGGGAGCGGTGGGCGCGAAGTTGCGCTGGACCAGGTCGGGGATCACGGTCAAGGGATCAGCAATCGTGGTGCGACGGAAGCGCCGCGGATAGCGCCCAGCCAGATTGGCCAGGCGCATCAGCCGGGCCACCCGCTTGCGTGAGTGGGACTGACCCAGGGTCCGGAGCTCGGCCTGAATGCGCGGTGCGCCATAGGTCTGCCGGCTCCGGGCGTGAATCGCAGTGATCTTGGTGGTTAGCTGGACATCAGCCCGGGCCCGCTCGGAGAGCGGCTGGTGACTCCACTGGTAGTAGGCGGCGCGGGAGACCTGCAGCACGCGACAGAGAGTTCTGACCGCGTGATTCACCTTCTCCACCTCGATGAACCGATACCGGCTCACCGGGTCTCCTTGGCGAAGAAAGCTGCTGCCTTCTTGAGGATGGTGCGCTCCTCCTCCAGCACCCGCACCTGGCGCCGCAGTCGCCCCAGCTCCTCTCGCTCCGTGGTGCTGAAGACGCTGGCTCGACTGCCGTTGCTCTCCGCCCGCTGCACCCAGTTGCGGACTGCGCTCTGGGTCAGATCGAGGTCCCGACTAACCTCTGCTACGTTCTGACCGGACCGCACCAGCCCGACCACCTCGGCCTTGAACTCGTCGGTGAACCGCCGCCGCTCTCGTCGACCCAT
>JBOHUG010000059.1:0-55497 GCA_050734135.1 Candidatus Dormibacteria bacterium | reverse complement strand
TCCGCGACCAGCTCACCCTGCGGTCTGTCCCTCTCGATGCCTTCTGGCACTCGCCTGCCTCTGTCGCCACAACCGGTGCACCGCCTCAGCCGAGGCCCATCGGTGGATCCAGGCTAAGAACTCCCTCGAGCGGATGGGTTTCGTCTACGAGGGCAAGCTGCGCAGCCACCAGCGGCGGCCAGATGACAGCCGCCGCGACTCCCTCTACTACAGTCTTCTGGCTGACGAGTGGCCCCGGGTCGGACCGGAACTCCTCAGGATGATTGGGGAGAAGAGCAAGCCGTAGCCGGCACCACGCGGCTGCACGGTGCTGGAGTTGGGCGGCCGATGTCCGCGTCGGAGACTGTTCTTGCGGTCGGGGCCGGGGTTGGGGTCGGGCGCGAGCGCAATCGTGCTCTCGGCACGTGAGGAAGCCGTCCTCCCGGGACGACAGCTTCGTCGTGGTCGGACTGAGGCGATTAGCCCGCCCTGGGTCCCGATGCCGCTCGGGAAATGTTTGCCTATTTGATCCTTGGCTCGGCCCGCTTGCCGGGCTATACTCCGGCTCAAGCACCGCGGCGTTGGTCAGCTGGCAGACGCTGCCGGGCGAATCGGGTTGCGCTGACTTACCGGAGTTGGACCGACGAACGACTGGGAAGACGGTCGGATCGAAGATTTCCACGAGAACCGCATTTTGGCTTGCCTGCCAACCGAGGCTCGGGAGCGGCTCCTCAGCAAGCTGGCTCCCGTTTTCCTGCGAGTCAAGACGGTGCTTTTCGAGCCAGGCCAACTGGTGGACGCCGTCTACTTCCCCCTCGACGGGGTGATCTCGCTGGTGACCCCCTTGGAAGATGGTGCGATCGTCGAGGTGGCCACCGTCGGCAATGAAGGGATGGTCGGTGTGCCGCTCATCCTCGGCGGAGCCTTGGCGGTGCGCGCGATCTCCCAGGTGGCCGGTCGGTGCCTGACCATGTCGTCCGAGGCCTTCCTGGAGGCATGCAGCGCCAGCCACCCGATCAGTCAACTGGTGCAGACCTACGTCCTGGCTTTGTTCGGTCAGATCTCGCAGGCAGCTGCTTGTAACCGGTTGCACACCAATGAGGAACGGCTGAGCCGGTGGCTGCTTATGAGCCATGACCGGATTGGAGCCGATAAATTCCTGATCACCCAGGAGTTCCTGGCCCAGATGCTTGGCTCGAGGCGGGCAACGGTGACACTCTCCGCCGGGGTGCTTCAAAAGGCTGGTCTGATCCGATACCACAGGGGACATGTTGAGATCGTCGACCGGGCCGGGTTGGAGAGTGTCTCCTGCGAGTGCTACCGGGTGATCAGAAACGAGTTGGACAAGGTAACCGCTCACCCTGGCCTCGTCACGGTGCGAGGGTAGCGGCACCGCCTGCGTCCGTGACCAGCGGTCAGACCACAGTTTTCGGTTGAGTCCACAGCAGCAGCCCGCCGGTTTGGGGGGAGGCGGCCGTCGCTGTGGACTCGTCGCAGCCGGTGTCGCGTTGGCAGGTCACGAGCCCTGCGGCCCGGGACCTGCCGGGGAAGGAGGTCGCGGGAGGCGAGAGAACTCCCACATTGGCAGAATAGCCGCGCTGTTCGCGGGTGTCGGTCCGGTTCCGTACCGAGCGGGAACGGCAAGTTCTCCAGCGTTTCGTGGCGCAATCGACAGCTCTCCGCACCGTACCCCAACCCCTTCCGCAGCGTCCCCGGATACCCGTCGGTGCTCCCTCTGGCCCGATCGAACTCAGCGCGACTTCAGCCCCTGATCTCCGGCACTGGGAGGTGCTCCCCGCCAAGTGCTCTCCCGTTCTAGGCCGCGTCCGGACGCCCCGCTGGCGGGCGTCCCCGTCGCTGTCCATGGCGGATCACCCGAGCCTTCCTGAGGCCGTAGTGCTGGCGGGCATACACGTAGGCGACCGCTCCGTAGATGGTTCCCAACCCCTTGTCGGCAGCGCGCTGGAGCACAGTGGCGGCGACCGCGATCTGGAAGGGGACCCCTACCACGATGAGCATTCCCACCCCGACCGCCTCGAACCCGCCCAGCCCCCCCGGGGCCAGCGAAAGCGCACCCGCGATCGCAGCGACGGTGTAGGCGAAGGCGGCGTTAGGCCAGCTGACACGACCCGGGTCAATCGCCTGGATCACCAGCCAGAACATGGTGATTGTCCCCACCGCTTGGAGCGCGCTCACCGCGGTCCAGCTCAGGGTGTCCCAGCGGCCGAGCAGGCGCACCGTGTCCCGTTGGAGCTCCATCAAATCGGGCACGAAGCGCTGAAGCAGTGGGATCCGTCGCACCAGCGCCACGACCTTTTCGAACACGGGCTGGACGGTGAGGATGCCGGTGATGACGAGCACCCCGGCCAAGGCGATCGAAACCCCGATCGCCGCCACGGTGTGGTGGAGCGCCCCGGGAACGGCGGCCGCGATCAGGAGCACGGTGTAGATCAGCTCCTGCACGGTGATGGTGGCGATCGCCGCGCCTACCTTCACGTGAGCGACCTCGCTGACTAGCACTGCCCGGGTCAACTCGCCGCCGGGGAGCAGCCCGGCTGCCTGACCGGCGAAATTGAGAATCACAGTGTCGCGCAGACGGAGCCTCGCTCCCACCGCCAGTAGGAGCGGCTGCCAACGGACTCCCTGCAGCAGGTAGTAGCCGAAGGAGAAGGCGGCTACGATCGGTGCGTAGGCGGGGTTGAACCGACTGGCGGCGGCGGCGAAGCGCTGTGGATCGACGGCCAACACCAGGGCCACAACCACTCCCAGCGCGATCAGGTAAGGGAGGGCGGCTTTCAGTCGCGAGCGCCACTTGGCAGTCCGAAGGTCGCTCACGAGCCCGAGTTGTCCGGGGGGCCTGGGCGCTGGTCTCAGTCCCGGTGATGTCCGCACTCGATCAGCGTACGGGACCTGTCGCCGAGTGCGTCGCGGTTCGCTCCCGGATGGCCCGGGATTACGGGGCGGTTTCGCTACCAGACATTCCGAGCTCCGCTTCCCAACCGCCGAACCGTCGGGGGTAGATTGCCGGAGAGTTGCCCTCCACCCCGGTATCGGCGACTATCTGGACTCGCACCAGTCAGATCTCGATTAGAACCTTGCCGACGACGTTTTGCTCCACCGCGGCATGGGCGTCGGCGGCGCGTGCAAGAGGGAAGCGGTGCAGTGGCATGCCGACCTCAGCGCCGACTCGGACGGCACCGGCGGCCACGGCCACCTGGACGTCGGCCAGCGCCCGGTCCTTGGCGGCCGCCGGCTCCGTGTAGACCAGCACGAACTGATACCGAGCATTGAGAGCCATGCTGGGTCTGATCGGCAAAGAGAGGGACTCGCGATCACTGGCATACGAGACCACCGAGCCGTGGCGGCCGAGCACGGCTTGGTCCAGCCCGAGGTTTGCCCCTGGCGCCACCTCAACGATCAGGTCAACGCCGTCGGGGAAGTGCTGCCGCACCTCCCGCGCCGCCTCTCCCGTCCGGTAGTTGATCACGTGGTGGGCGCCGCCAGCCCGGGCCAGCTCGGCCTTCTCTGCGGAGCTGACCGTGGTCGCGACCCGGGCGCCGGACCAGATGGCGAGTTCGATGGCGGCATGTCCCACCGCACCAGCGCCGCCCGCCACCAGAACCGCCCTACCGTCCAGCGCTCCCGGAGCTAGATGATCTGGTCCTTCCTCTCCGACCGTCAGGCAGCGATGGGCGGTCAGCGCGGGGATCCCCAAGCTCGCGCCGAGCTCGAAAGAGGCGTTCGCCGGCAGAGGGATCGCTTGTCTCTCCGGAAGAGCCACCAGCTCCTGGGCGGTACCCCCGGAGCGCTGCCAGGCTGCCTCCCACAGCCACACTCGCTCCCCCACCCTGTGCGAATCCACCCCATCGCCAACTGCGATGATCGTTCCCGAGCCGTCCTGGTTGGGGACGAGCTCGGGGAAGGAAACCGGCGCCTCAGATTCAACTCGCGCTGGGCCACGGCGAGTTTTCCAGTCGGTTGGATTGACTCCCGAGAACGCCACTCGTACCAAGACCTCGCCCGGAGCTGGTACCGGCTCGGAGCGGTCGACCAAGTGCAGTACCTCAGGCCCCCCGTGGCGCTCGTAGACGATCGCTCGCAAGTCCCGTCCTCCTGGCCCCGGCAGCCGCCGGAGCCATCCAGAGCCGCCACCGCCCCCTTCAGTCTGACCGTCTGCGCCGCACGGTACCACTACTCAGCGCGCGACTGGCGCTGGGGCCCTGAGGCGGGCGCGGGCCCCGCAGCGCTTGCGATGGGACCGTGTCCGCCTGTTCCCGAGCTGCCTGCGATGATCTGGTGGTGAGCTCGAACGCCCCGCCGGAGCAGCGCTTTGCCGACCGAGAGGACCTGGCGCGGATCCGAGAGTTCATCCATCGCGTGATGCGCGGCTCAGCCACCCAGGTGGTTCCGACCCGGGGGGGTTTCGCGGTGCTGAACCGCGACTTTCCGGCCTCCTATGAACACAATTGCCTGGTGGTCGAGGAGGCGGTCGAACCGTCACTGCTGATGCAGGAGGCGGAGCGGGTCCAAGGCGGGGCCGGTCTGCTGCATCGCACGCTGGAGGTGGAGCTGGAGCAGGTGGATCCCGACTGGACAGCGCAGTTCCGCGCGCGAGGCTTTGCCGTGCTGCCGACAGTGACGATGGCACTGCGCCATCCCCCAGGGCGGGAGTCAACCACGCCCGTCGCGCGCGTGTCCTACGACGAGCTGAAGCCTGTGGTGGAGACCGGTTGGAGGCGATCGCTACCCTTGGCGTCGCCGCGAACCATCGCCGAGCTGGTGAACCGACGCAATGCGACATCCCGCGCTTGCGCGGTCACTCATCACGTCGTGCGGTGTCCCGAGGGTATCGTGGCCCGAGCAGACCTCTACCGAATACCTCCTATCGCGCAGATCGAGAATGTCGAGACTGAACCCGACTGGCAAAACCGCGGCTATGCCACGGCAGTGGTGCTCAACGCGATCGAAGTCGCCCGTAGCGGAGGCTGCGACCTGATCTTCCTGCTGGCAGATGCGGACGACTGGCCACAGCATTTCTATCGCCGTCTCGGATTCGTGCAGGTGGGCGGAGGCTTCAGTCTGCAGCTCGCATCCGTTATTCCGAGCACGGTCGCCGAGTGATAGCCCCGGACGAGAATCCAAGGGCGTTGAACCGCATTCCCAAAAGTGTTGGGCCCGATTGAGACGACAGCACTTGATGCGCCCCTTGGACTGCAATTAGCCCAGGAAAAGAGGCGATTTGCGAACACCAGCCGAGCGTTCCTTCAGGCGGCTCCGGCGACGCCCCCGCGCCAGACCTCGTCGATGAGGTGGTACTCGAGGGCCTCGTCCAGTTCAAAGTAACGGCCGCTGGCGAGGTCAATTTCCACTCGTTCTGCGGGTTGCTGCGTGGCCCGCGAGACCCAGCGGATGAAGGTCTCGATTTGGCGCTGTAGTTGGGCTAGCTCCTGGGTGATCGCGGCAGCGGTTCCAGCAGTGGCGATGTCCTCCTGGTGGAGGCGCAGGCGCGCGTGCCTGGCCGCGAGTCGACGGTCGGCCACGGCCAACACCCCCAGCGCCGGACCTTCGGCACGGCCGGTGCACACTGCTTCCACCGGCACTCCCAACGCGGCCATGGTGTCCATCACGGTCAGGGCCGCGGTGAGCGTGCCGTCGCCAGAGTTGATGAAGAGTTGAATGGGCTCATCCCCAGTTGAGTCGAGAGTCATCAGCTGGCTCGCCGCGGCGGTCGCCGAGAGATCGTTCAGACTTCCCCGGATCCAAACCACCCGCTGTTCGAACATCCGAGATTCCAGCCAGCCCGCCAGCGGTGACTCCGCCGGGCGACCGATTGATGGATGGGTCGGGAGAGGGGGCACTTCCTTCCCGAAGCTGGGGCCGCCCAACTCAGCCGTCGTGGTCCGGTCCAGGGGCCTGCAGTCGCCAATCCAGCTCCCGATCCACCGCGGCCGCGTAGCGCTCCAGGGTGGAGAGCCGGAGATCGGAGGATCCCGACTCCAGGCGCGCCACCGCCGACTGTGAGGTCCCCATCCTCGCGGCGACCTCGGTCTGGGAGAGCCCGAGGCGGACCCGGCGCTTGGTCAGCTCGGACGCCAAACTCTGCCGACGGCTCGCCATCTCGCGGAAGCCGGGGAACACGGACTGATGCGAGCGGTTGCCCATCTGGACTCCCGATTTCGAGGTTGGTTTCAGGTCGCTATCTCCTATCTGATATCTTACATCGGAGATACCTGCGGTGAGATGGCAGCGGGACGAGGTAAGACTGATGTACTGCGAGAACAGCGGCAGCGAACCCCTGATGGCCGCAGTCATCCCCACGGTTCTGGACCAGTCAATGCGGGGAGAGAGGGCCTACGACATCTATTCGCTCCTGCTCAAGGAGCGGATCGTCTTCCTAGGCCAGGAGGTTGACGACCAGATCGCCAATCTGCTGGTCGCCGAGATCCTGTACCTGGAGGGGCAGGACCCCGACCGTGACATCCACCTCTACATCAACTCGCCGGGAGGGCTGGCCTACTCGGGGATGGCCATCTACGATGTCATGCAGCACGTCAAGTGCGAGGTCTCGACCCTGTGCATCGGGATGGCGATGTCGGCCGCGGCGATGATCCTCTGCGGCGGTGCCTCCGGCAAGCGGATGGCACTGCCTAGTTCGAAGATCATGATCCACCAGGGTTCGGCGGGAGCTCGAGGCGCACCCCGGGATATGGAGATCCAGCTGCGCGAGGTGCTCGCCAACACCCAGCGGATGGCGGCGGTCCTGGCCCATCACTCGGGCCGTCCTCTCGAGCAGGTGGAGCGGGATATCGACCGGGACTACTACCTCACCGCCTCCGAGGCGCTCGACTACGGGCTCATCGACGAGGTGCTGGCTCCCCGGCGCGGTCTCGCAGCAGCCATGGAGCCGACCCGTGATTCGACCTCGGCGGTGGTCGCTATCGGGTAGTCCGGCCTTTCTCCCTGCTCCCGCACCGGGGCGAGCGAAGCCCAGAATCCGAAGGTGGCCCGGGGGTCAGCTAGGGGTTGGCACCGCCACCGGGGTGGGCTGGAGGCGTCGTAGATCGGGTCGCTCCCTGATTCCGAAGCTATGGCGGAGGGCGGAGAGTGCGGCCAGCTCCCCGCACCGTCCGTGGACTCCCGGGCCCGGGGTGGTTGACGACGAGCAGAGGTACGTCCCTGGGAGGGAGGTGCGGTAGGGATCCCAGCGCAGTGCCGGCCGCAGAAACGTCTGCCGGAAGTCCTGGGCGCCAAAGGCGATGTCCCCGCCGACACAGTTGGGGTTGTGGAGTTCCTGCTGCTGGGCCGTGCGGTGGACCTTGGCTTCGATCAGATCCCGAAAACCCGGGGCGAACCGCTCGATCTGAGCCTCGATCGGGCGGGTCATGTCGACGTTGGAGCCGGGCGGCACATGGCAATAGGCCCAGAGGGTCTGGCCACCCCCAGGTGCCCGCGTCGAGTCGGCGACGCTCGCCTGGACGACCAGCACGTAGGGGAAGATCGGATGTCGACCCGCCGCGACATCGGCCTCGGCGCGGGCGATCTCCTCCAGAGTGCCGCCGACGTGGACGGTACCCGCCTTACGGCAACCGGGATTGCTCCACGGCACCGGGCCCGAGAGCGCGAAGTCGACCTTGCACACCCCGGAGCCGTAGTGGAAGCGCTCCAGCTGGCGCCGGTACCGACCCGTGAGACGGTCTCCCCCCAGCTCCAGGAGCTGGCGGGGCGTGACGTCCAGAAGCACCGCCTTGGCTCTCGGCAGTTCCTCCAGGGAGCGGACCCACCAGTCAGTCTGGACCGAACCACCGCCGGACTCTAGGGCAGTAATCAAGGCATCGGTGATCCGCCCGCTGCCACCTTCGATGAAGGGCCAGCCAAACGAGTGGCCAAGCAGGGTCAGAAGCAGGCCCACTCCGGCGGTGGGGGCGGTGTTGAGGGGCCGCATGCCGTGCGCCGAGACCCCGGCCAGCAAGCCGCGGGCCTCCTGGCTGCGGAAGCGGCGGGCGACGAACGTGGCGGGCCGCATTCCGAGGAGCCCGTACCCGGCCAGTGCTAACGGGTTGGCCGGGGGCCGGCGCTCGGCGGAGAAGACCCAGCTGGCGATCTGGTCGGCGTGCCGAACCAGGGGTCGCATCAGCCGGCGATAGGCGCGCCGGTCACGGCCCAGCCCGGCTGCCGTCTCGATCACCGAGCGGTAGGCGATCGCCGCCCGCCCCCCGTCGAGAGGGTGGGCGAAGACCGCCTCGGGCTGCACCAGGCGCACCCCGCGAGACTCCAGGTCGAAGCGCCGGAAAAACGTCGACGCGACCGCCAGGGGGTGGGCGGTCGAGCAGAGATCGTGGTGGTAGCCGGGGAGGGTCAGCTCCTCCGTCCGACAGCCACCGCCCGGGGTGGAGGCGCCCTCGATCACCTGTACCTTCAGCCCCGCCGCCGCCAGGGTGACCGCCGCCGCCAACCCGTTAGGCCCACTGCCCACCACGATGGCGTCGGCGGACTCACTCATGGGGCGAGATCTTGCCTCCCCCAGGCTGGCGACGGTTCCCACCGAAGGGGTGGATCAAGGTCTGAAACACACTGCGAATCATCGCGTTCTGCCAGGTGTTGCGCGCGTTACGCCACTGACGCTTGCGATCCAGGCACACGCTCTTGGTCGCGACCACAGGATTCTGGACTCCGAACTTCTGGGCCAGGTTGGTCAGCGTCTGAGACCAGAAGCGATCCTCTTTGCGCTGGCCGCCGAACGTTAGGCCCACCTCGTAGAGCGGGTCGTTCGCCCGCATCAGCACCTCGGCCCGGGCGATGGTTCCCGCTCCGATGTCCTCGGACGAAAATGAGATCCAGCCGGCAAACATGTGACCCTCGGGCGTCACCATCGTGAATGACTCCGCGTCGGCGTAGAGGACGAAGACTCCGGTGGTGAGCTTCACCCCTCCCATCGAGAGGTCGAGCAGGGCAAGGTCGCCCGGGCTGATCCCGGCGAGGGCGCCGGCGAAGCGATTGCCGTTGGGCCAGAACTCCGGGAAGTGAGCCTTCCAGGTGGCGATCACCTCCTTTGGGCTCGCGGTGCTGCCCAGGTTGGTGGAGTAGGTCTTCTGCCACATCTTGCCGAACCCCTGAATCGGGCTGGTCAACCGCCGCCCGGCGACATTGGTGCCGCGCATCCCCTCTCGCTGCTGGACCTGGAGTCGGTCCACCTTGGTGGCCCAGCTGGCGGCGTTGCGGGGGAGCGTCGGCCCGTCGGTCGCCCGGTCTTCGAGTGCGCTGCCGGTCTGGGACTCCTGCGGGTCGCTGGAATCTTTCATCTCTGGTCCTTCAGCCCGCGGCGCCCGCGAGCGCTGACTGTTCGTCCAGGTAGATCGCGATCGCCTCGTCGAGGCGGGTCAGTTCAAAGATCTGGCGGTAGTGCTCGCTGAGGCCGTAGGCCGCCAGCTGCTGGTGCTGCCGGTTGGCCCGCACCAGTAGGGTCACCAGCATTCCGATTCCGCCGCTGTTCATGTAGTCGAGACCGCTGAAGTTCAGTACCAACCGCTTGGCGTCAGCGCCGCCAGCGCTCTCATAGGCCGACATCAGCACCGATTCGCAGGCGGAGGTCACCTCCCCTTTGATGTCGACGATCGCGGATCCATTCGGTCCCTGGCGCACGTCCATCGTCACCATGGGTGCGTTCACTGGGTCACCTCCCTCAACTGGTACGGCGCTCTCATCGCGCCGCCTCCGCGATCTGGCTCACCGCCTCATCGAGGTCGCTGTGCAGTTGGATGAAGTTCGAGAGGCGGGTTATTTCGAAAATCTCTCGGTAGTGCTCGGAGAGGCCGCTGGCGCGCACCTGCCGGTGCTCGGCGCGGGCCCTGGCCAGGACGCTGACGATCAGTGCGATGCCACTGGAATTCATGTACTCTGCGAAGCTGAAATCCAGCAGCACCTGCTGCGGGTTGCACTCCTCCACGGCCCGCTCGTAGGCGTCGTTCAATCCCGAGCTGGCGGTACCGTCGATGTCACCGCACAGCTCGAGCACGACTCCGCCCTGGATGACGCGAACCTCGACCCCGAAAGTGGTGTTCATGATTGGCTCCGTGAACCAGTCGGCGGTGAACCCGGGCGAACGGTGAGGCGCACGGTGTGGCGGTCGCCATCGCGAATCTCGTCCACCGCATCGACCATGTGCCGGATCAGAAAGAGTCCCCATCCCCGTGGCGTCTGGAGGCCGGCCAACTTTTCGTCGAGGTCAGGCAGCTCCGGCGTGGGTTGGGGACTGGCGACCGCGCCGCGGTCGCTGATGGTCACCACCACCGCACCCCGCTCCTCGAATACCGCCACCTCGACAGGCAGCTCAGCGAGATCGTGGTTGCCGTGTTCGATGGCGTTCATGGTGGCCTCGGCAACCGCCGTCTTGAGCCGCTCCAGCTGGTTGGCCGACAGTCCCGACCCCGCCACGGCCTGCGTCACCAGCGCCAACGCCTGGCGCTCGTTCCCGGGCTCGCTCGGCAACACGAACGCGGCCAACTCCCGGGTCACCGACTCACTCATCGTCTTCCCGCCTCGGGACTGGCCCCTGGTAGCCGCTGCAGCGAGACCAGGGTGATGTCGTCCTCCTGCTCGTGGTTGGGCCCAGTAAACGCCGCCAGCTCGGCCAGACAGAGTTGGATCAGCTCGTCGCCCGATCGTCCCCGGCCGGTCACCTCGGAGACCCGGGGGAAGCCGAACATCTCGCGGCTCTGGTTGTGCGCCTCGGCCAGTCCGTCGCTGTGAAGCAGCACGCAGTCGCCCGGGGCCAGTTGCCGACCCTTGACCTCGTACTCCATCCCGGGCATCAACCCGAGCGGCATGCCGGTGGCCCGAAGCTCCACCACCCCGTCCGAAGTGCGCAGGTAGGGCAGGTCATGGCCGGCATTGGCGTACTCGATGTGCCCGGTGGCGGGGTCCAGTACCAGCGCCAAACAGGTCACGAACATGTGGGCGGGGATATCCACGACGAGTAGGTCATTGATGCGGGCGAGGACTTGGCCCGGGGATATCAGGCGCGGCGCGGATGAGCGCAACAGGGCATGGGTGCTAGCCATAACCAGGGCTGCCGGGACCCCCTTATCAGTGACATCCCCCACCACCACCATGATCCGGCCGTCGGGGAGCTCGATGAAGTCGTAGAAATCACCGCCGACCGTCCGTGCTGGCTGGTAGTAGGCGGCCACCCCCCAGCCAGGCAGCTGGGGCACCTCCTTAGGGAGAAACTGCTGCTGGATCAACTGGGCGACCTTCAGCTCCTGGTCCAGCCGCTCCCGGTCGCGGGCCTCGGAAGCCTGCTGGTTCACCAGCTGACCCACCCTAATCGCCGGCGCTGCGTAGCCGGCCAGGGTGCCCAGGAGATGGCGGTCGTCGGTGGAGTATCCCGCCTCAGAGAGGCGGGGACCCAGGCTCAGCAAGCCGATCAGCTCACCGGACGAGACCAGTGGCACCACCAGGACCACGCCGCCCGCCCGCATCTGGGTCAGGGCGGGGGAGTCGAAGGTCAAGGTGGTGATGTCGACTGCGCCAACCGAGCTCTGTAGATAGCCGATGATCGGGTCGTTGGGCGCCAACTCAAAAGTCGTCGGCGCGAGCGCCGGAGTCGGCTCGCTGGGAGCGCTGGGCGCCTTCGGCACCGACCTGCGGCGCCGCCACGCCCACCTTTTGGATCCGCGCTCAGTCGATGCGGGCGGCTGGAGGTCCAGCTCGGCTTCCCGTCGCTCGAGGTCGAATTCGTCGGGTCCGGCCAGCTGGCTGGCCAGTGGATTCATGGGAATGCCACCCGGTTTGCCAGGGGCACTCCGACCAGACCGATCATCGGATCGACAGGGATGGGACGGTTGCTCTCCACGCCGCGACTCTGGCAGCGTTCCGTCTGGAAATCGTTACGGCACCGGCCTATAAGCGACTAAATTTCACGCGGATCCCCCAAGCGGGGCAGCTGATAGAGCTGGAGGAAGTGTGAGCGACCTGCGTTTGGCGCTCCTGGGACCCCCCCTGGTGGAGCGCGATGGTCGGCCGGTGTCATTCGACACGCGCAAGGCGCTGGCACTGCTGGCCCTTCTCGCTGTCACTCCTGGGGACCACAGCCGGGCTCGGCTGGCGGCGATCCTCTGGCCGGAATCGGATGATCTGAGGGCTCGTGCCGCCCTGCGCCGCACCCTCTCGGTGACGGTCGCCGAGGTGGGCGAGTCTCTACTGGTGACCCGTCAGGCGGTGCGGCTGGTATCAGAAGCGATCCGGGTCGACGTCTGGGACTTTCAGCGCCTCCTCGGAAGCGGTGATCCGGGAGCGTTGGACCGTGCGGTCCGGCTGTATCGGGACGACTTCATGGCAGGCTTCGGGCTCCGCGACAGCCCCGAATTTGACGATTGGCAGATGCAGACCGCGGACGATCTGCGCCAGCGATTGGCGGGCGCCCTCGAGGAGTTGGTGGAGGCCCAGGTCGCCGCCGGTGACCTGGGCACGGCGCTCGAGCAGGCGCGCCGTTGGCTGGCCCTGGACTCCCTCCACGAGCCAGCCCACCAGGCACTGATCCGTCTCTACGGGTGGACCGGCCAGCGCTCATCGGCACTCAGGCAGTACCGGGCCTGCGTGGGAGTCCTCGACCGGGAGTTGGGAGTCGCTCCGCTGCCGCTGACCACCGCGCTCTATGAACAGGTCCTGGCCGGTGACCTCCCGCCGCCAGGTCCTTCACTTGGCCTGCGACCCCGGGGAGCGCTGGGAAGGATCGGCCAAGATTCGGCGGGGCGGCGCAGTCGCGCTCGGGGAGCATTTGCCGGGGGCTCCGTTCGTCGATCGGGTGAGGGAGCTGGCTCAACTTCGAGCCGCCTGGCGCGCCGTGGGGCCCCAGGGGCAGGTTGTGGCGCTGGTGGCAGAACCCGGCTCCGGCAAGAGCTCTCTGATCACGAAGTTCGCCCAAACCGCGGAGGCAGAAGGGGTCGCGGTGGTCGTCGCGCGGGGTCATGAGGGCGAGCTGGGTCTTCCCTACATCGTGATCGCCGACCTCCTCCGGGCGGCGGTGCCGATCCGGGCGGGTCTGACGGATCGGCTGAGCCCGGGGGTGGCACTGGAGGTGAGCCGCTTTGCCCCCGAGCTGGTGCCCAGCGCCTCGACCACGCCTCCGGCCGTCGCCAGCCCGGCCGGGCAGGCCCGCCTCTTCTCGGCGATCGCCGCGACCCTGCGTGAGATATTTGTCGACGAGCCGGGGGTGGTGGTGCTGGAGGACCTGCAACAGGTGGATCAGCGCTCTCTCGACGTGCTCGGGTACCTGGTGCGGCGCCTGCCCGAGCTGCCACTTCTGTTGGTTGTCAGCTGGTCGGCGGAGAACCCCGAGCGATTGCGGGGCGTGGTCAGCGCCATTGCCAGCGCCACCGAGTCCGGCCGCGGCAGGACGGTCTTCCTGGAGCCGTTTGGAGAGTCCGCGGTTCGAGAACTGTTGGCGGTGATAGGAGCGCCCGACGCCGACCTGGAGAAGCTGCTGGATGAGACGAGGGGACTGCCTCTCTTGGTCCGCGCCTACGGAGACGCCCTGGTAGGTGGGGACAGCGGCGGAGAGACCCCCACCTCCGCCCGGGAAGTCCTCTCCCGGCGTCTCTCGGCTGTCGGCCAGCCGACCGCCCAGCTGATCTCCGCTGCCGCGGTTCTGGGCCGTGGCTTCGACGCGGAGCTGCTGCGCTCGGTCAGTGGCCGGGGGGAGGCGGAGGTTGTGGATGGTCTGGAGGTCGCGCTGGCGCACCTGCTGCTGGTGGAGGCTCCCCCGCGAGAGACGGCTGGGGATCCCACCTACGACTTCCCCTATGAAGCGCTGCGCCGGGTCGCCTACGACGCCACCAGTCTGGCCCGCCGCCGCTTGATCCACGGCCGCGCCGCCGATGTACTTGTCCGCCGCTTCGAGCGTGACTCCGCGACCATGCGAAGGGACTCGCCGATCCCAGTGCGGCGGTGGCTGCGCTCAACAACCTCTCCCGGCTCCTGGCGGAGGTCGGTCGACCAGACGAGGCGCTGGTCGAGGCAGCGCGGGCCTTGGCGCTGGGACAGGAGCACGGCGATCGGCACCGGGTCGCCGCCCTACACACCAATCTGGCGGACCTGCTCCAGGCCAGCGGCCAGCACCAGGCCGCCCGAGATCACGTCAAAGAGTCGGCGCGGCTCTTCGCCGGGGTGGATGCTGGCGGCCCGATCCGGCCCGAGATCTGGGCCCTCGTCGAGTGGTGAGGCGACCGCTGACCGCTCGAGGTAGGTGCGGTCAGCCGAGCTGCCGTGGGTCCAACTTGATGCTGGTGGAGTTGATGCACCAGCGCTGGCCGGTCGGGTTAGGACCGTCGTCGAACACGTGCCCCAGGTGGCCGCCGCAGCGGCTGCACATTACCTCGGTGCGCTTGCGCATGAGGCTGCGATCCTCCTCCGTGGCGACATGGCTCGGGTCCACCGGAGCAGTGAAGCTGGGCCACCCCGACCCGGAGTCGAACTGGGTGTCAGAGAGAAAGAGCTCGTAGCCGCAGGCTGCGCAGCGGAAGAGCCCCTGCCTTCCGGGGTGAGTGAACTCTCCCTGGAAGGCGGGATCGGTGCCCTTTTCCCGCAAAACGCGGTACTCGTCGGGGCTCAGGCGGGCGCGCCACTCGGCGTCGCTGAGTGTTTTTGTCTCTTCCACGGTCTCGCTCATGTGCCTTTCTCCAGCAAGCTTGGCCCCCTCCGATGATAGCGCCCGCCGGAAGTGGGAACCACTAATCCGAGCGGTTCTGCCGGGTCTTCGCCAGGTAGTGCAGGAAGAGGTGGGATCGATGGCGCCGGACCGTCAGCAACTCCAGCCAGGGTGGCCGCTCCCCGGCGAGCAGGTCGAGCCCATCCACGAAACCGGGGCGCCGCTCCCCCAGCGGCCGACCCACCAGGATCGGCGAGACGGTAAGGAAAAGCTGGTCGACCTGGCCCGCGCCCAGCAGCTGTCCCATCAGGGTGGGACCGCCCTCGGTGAGGATGAGCCGATACCCAGCCTGGCGGATCGTCTCGATCAGCGGGACCGGATCCAGTTCTGGGCCGTTGCCAATCGCGACCACCTGGTGGCCTGATCGAGCCAAGCGGTCCCGGCCGGACTCGGAGGTCAGCAGCAGTGCCGGCCGGGCCAGCCCGGGGTGATCGAGATCGAGCTTTCCGGACCCGCTCGCGACCACCAGCGTGGGCTGCTCCCGCAGTCCCAACCGCCGCCGGAGCTCACGGTAGGCGGTCGCCTGGGGAGGGAAGACATGTGCAGCTGTCCACACGTGGCCTGGACTGCCCTTCAGGGTCCCAGCTCCGATCAGGATCGCGTCCGCGCAGGCCCGCAGCAGCCCCATGACGAAGCGGTCGGCAGCATTCTTGCCGCTCAGCTGCGAGCCGGACGAGGGCCCGACCACGGCCACCCCGTCGAGAGAGGAAACGAAGTTGGAGTAGACCGCGTCGGCCGGCAGGCCGAACGGACCTCCGTACAGGCCCTCAAGTTCGGACGGAAGGTCGTACCGGGGCAACTGAGTCGCCTGGAACAGCAGCTCGAGTGGGTCGAGCAGCCGCTCCGGGGCCGTCCACGAGTCTGGCATCACCTTCCTCCAGGGGTGAACCCACCCCAGCCCGGCCTTCAGCGTGGGGGCGGGAGCGGCGGGCTGTCAATGCGGCTCGGCCTCGAAATTCGGCGGCGCAGCACCCCGGTTCGGCACCACCCGATTGCCCCGGTGGACGAGATCGGACCGGGTGCATATACTGGCCCGGTCGCGATGCGAAAGGGGCCAACCCGTTCTCTCTACGTCCTAGCCCTGGCCCTCGGGATCACCGCCTTGGGCGGCGGTCTCGTCACAGGGACAGTCCTTGCATCGGTGCGCGCCCCGGCGCTGGTGGCCCAGCATCTCAGAGCCCCCCACCAATACGTGGTGGCGATCATGCCCGGTCATGGCGGTTACGACCCAGGGGCCATCTCTCCTTTCAACGGTCTGAAGGAGAAGAACGTCACCCTCTCGATGGGCCTCGATCTCCGCAAGGACCTGGAGGCGGAAGGGGTAAAGGTGGTGATGACCAGGACCACCGACACCGATGTCACCATCAGCAAGGCGGAGCAGATCGCCCGGGACAGCCACGCCCAGGCCCTTCTCAGCCTCTGGGTGAATGACTGGACCACCGACTCGTTGGAAGGTGCCACCGTGTTCATGCCTCACTCCACGGACATGCCTTTGGCCAAGAAGCTCAGCGCCAGTCTGGCGACCGCAATCGCGCCAGCCGGGATGGGCGACCGGGGCACCCAGTTGCTGCCGCAGCTCTGGGTGCACGCGCCGATGCCGGCGGTCACGATCGAGGTGGGATTCATGAGCAACCAGCAGGATTCGGTGTTGCTGGCGGAGCCCTCCTTCCGGGCGCTGGTGGCGAGCGGGCTCGCCAAGGGCATGCTCGCCTACGCGCCCCAGATTCCCCGGATCGACACCCAGCTGATCGCCTATCGGCGGGCGGAGGCCAAGCTGATGGTCGCTCGCCGGGCGGCCACCCAGCGCCAGGCAACGCTCCGGCAGATGGCGAGCTGGGCGCCGACCCTGCTCTTGCTCGATGGACTGCTGATGGTGGTTCTCTACAAGGACCTGCTCTGGCGGGGGCTGCGCGGCCGCGCGCCGGGAGTCGCGGGACTCCTGCTCACAGTGGCCGCCGCTCTGGCGGCGGCCGGCGGCTCCGGGCTGGATGCGGTCTGGAGGGTTGTCACCCGGGCCCGACCCCGACCGGTCCCGGGACGGGGGACCAAGCGGCCCGGACGCAGCCGGCCGACCCGGCCCAGGCGTCCTCCCCGGGAGTGGCGCGGTCGGGCAGCCGGCACCCATCCACGCCGGGTGACCGAGATGGTGCAGCCCGGAGACCGGCGCCGGCAGTCGATCTACGACGACTTCTCCTTCTGACCGGAGGCCGCTGCTGGACCAGCAGTTTCTGGGCCCGGTCTAAGCTTGATCAGGGGCGGCCAGCGAGGACAGCTATTCGGCATCGCGCCAACATCGGCCCCACCGGGCGCGACCCTGCCGGGAGATGGGAGGCGGAGTGTGGCTGAGGCGGTGATCCTCGACGGGGTTAGGACCCCGATCGGGCGCTACGGCGGAGCGCTGGCGGGAGAGCGTCCCGACGACCTTGCGGCGCTGGTCATGCGGGCACTCGTCGACCGGGTCGGACTCGATCCCCAGGAGCTGGAAGACGTCTATCTCGGCTGTGCCAACCAGGCCGGTGAGGACAACCGCGATGTCGCCAGGATGGCCGTGCTGCTGGCCGGGTTTCCGGTCGAGGCTGGTGGCTGCACGGTCAACCGGCTCTGCGGCAGCGGCCTGGAGGCGGTGGTGGATGCCGCCCGGGCGATCTCCCACGGTGACGGCCACGCCATCATCGGCGGCGGGGTGGAGTCGATGAGCCGGGCCCCTTGGGTGACCGCCAAGCCGGACCGGGGCTACGCCCGGGGAGAGAGGGTGCTGCACGACACTGCCCTCGGCTGGCGCTTTATCAATCCCCGGCTGGAGGCTCTCTACGGCACGGAGTCCATGGGCCAAACCGCCGAGAACGTTGCCCAGATGTTCTCCATCGATCGGACCGACCAGGACAGGTTCGCCTACGAGAGTCACCGGCGCGCCCTGGCCGCCCAGGAGCGGGGAACGTTCGGAGATGAGCTGATTCCGGTGCCGACAGCCCGGGGACCAGTCGAGCGGGACGAATGCCCGCGGGCGGACTCCACCCTCGAGCGGCTCGCTCAGCTCAAGCCGGCGTTCGCCCCGGGCGGTTCTGTCACCGCCGGCAACTCGAGCCCTTTGAACGACGGGGCCGCGGCGCTGCTCCTGACCTCACCGGAGTTCGCCGCCGACCGGGGCTTCCGCCCGCTGGCGGCGATCCGGAGCATGGCCGTCGCTGGGGTCCCGCCCCGGCTGATGGGGATCGGGCCCGTTCCCGCGACGAGGAAGGCGCTGGAGCGTGCCCACCTGTCGCTCGCTGACATCAATCTGATCGAGTTGAACGAGGCTTTCGCGGCCCAATCTCTGGCCGTGCTCCAGGAGCTGGGCCTGGAGGCCCACGATGAGCGGGTCAATCCCAACGGCGGGGCCATCGCCCTCGGACATCCGCTGGGGTGCTCGGGCAGTAGGATCCTGGTGACACTCATCCACGAGCTGCGGCGGCAGCAACTCCAGTTCGGCCTCGCCACCATGTGCATTGGGGTGGGGCAGGGCATCGCGGTGGTGGTGGAAAACCTCCACTGAACAGGAGCTTGCCTCCGTCGGCCCAAGAGAAAGAGTCGCCCGAGCGGTTGAAGGAGAGGCAGCGAATGTCCAAGGTCGACGAGATTGCGCATGACTACCTCACCCAGGTCTCCGAGATGGATCCGATCTCCGCCTCCAGCCGGGGGACGTTAGGACACGACGCGGACCTCACCGACTACTCCCCAGAGGGCGAGGCGGCCCGCGTCGAGCTGGCCCGCTCCGCTCTCCAACAGCTCGAGGGGCTGACCCCGGAGTCGGATCGCGACCGGCTGGCGACCGTGGTCATGCGCGACCGGCTCCAGATCGAGCTGGACGTTCACGAATCCGGAGACTGGATGCGCGCACTCAGCGTGTTCGGGCCGGTGACCAGCGCCAGCCGGGTGTTCGACCTGATGGCCCAGGCAGACGATCAGGACTGGGAGTTGATCGCCACCCGGATGGAGAAAATCCCCGCCTGTCTGGATGGGGTCAGGGAGACCCTGGCCTTAGGTGCCAGCCGGGGCGTGGTCTCTGCTCGCCACCAGGCGGAGCTAACTGCCAAACGGGCGCGGGCCTGGGCGGGAACCAACTCCCAGCCGGGATTCTTCCGGGGGATGGCGGCGGGCTACCGGGGCCCGACCCAGCAGCTGCGGGCGTGGCTGGCGCCGGCAGCTGAGGCAGCCGACCAGTCCTACCTCGAGTTCGCCGACTTCGTGGAGAGCAGCTACCTCGCCCGGGCCCAAGCCGAGGAGGGTTGCGGGCCCGAGCTCTACCAGTTGAACTGCCGGGTCTACAACGGCATCGAGATCGACTTTGACCAGACCTACCAGTGGGGCTGGGAGGAGCTGGCGCGAATTCAGGACGAGATGGTCCGGACCGCAGCGCGGATCCTGCCCGGGGCCACCCTGGCTCAGGTGATCGAGATGCTGGACACCGACCCGGAACGCGCCGTGGAAGGCGAGGAGAACTTTCGCCGCTGGAACCAGGAGTTCCTGGACCAGTCCGTGGCCGCGCTCAACGGCGTCCACTTCGACATCCCGGGACCGGTCCGGCGGGTGGAGGCGATGCTGGCTCCCCCCGGAGGCAGCCCCGCCATGTACTACACCCCCCCGGCTCAGGATTTCAGCCGACCCGGGCGCACCTGGTATCCGACCATGGGCCGGACCCACTTCCCCCTCTGGACCGAGATTGCCACTGCGTACCACGAAGGGGTGCCTGGACACCACCTCCAACTGGGCCAGGTCTGCTGGTTGAGTGACCGGCTGAATCCATTTCAGGGCATGCTTGGTTTGATCTCGGGTCACGCGGAGGGCTGGGCCCTCTATGCGGAGCGGTTGATGGGGGAGCTCGGCTACCTCGAGAACCCCGATTACTACCTGGGCATGCTGGCCAACCAGGCCTTCCGGGCGGCTCGGGTAGTGGTCGACATCGGTCTCCATCTGGGACTGCGACTGCCGTCAGGGCAGCGGTTTCACCCCGGCGAGGGCTGGTCCCGGGAGCTGGCGGTGGCATTCATGATCCAGACTGCGGAGCGGTCGGCTGAGTTCTGCACCGGTGAGGTGGACCGCTACCTGGGTGTCCCCGCCCAGGCGATCTCCTACAAACTGGGGGAGCGGGTATGGCTGGAGGTGCGCGAGGAGGCGCGGCGATCCTGGCCCGAGTTCAATCTCAAGGACTTTCACCGCCAGGCCCTCAACCTGGGCAGCGTCGGGCTGCAGCAGCTCCGGGAGGAGATGCTGGAACCGCGCCCGGACCCGGTGCCAGCTGAGCGAGGTTGACAGCGCCCTCGTCGCATCCGCCGGCCTCGAGGTCGCTCTAGCTCGTCGGTGAACCTGCTTGCCGCAAACTGACCCGCCGATGGAACAGCCCCGAATCGAGAACCTGATGCTCGCCAATCACGTCGAGGCGGTCAACGGGATGCTCTACATCTCGGGGGGAGGCTGGACCGACCACTGGCGCCAGGCTTCCCTGCCCAATGGTCAGCCGGTTGTGAGCCAGATCGGAGTTGCGGTCACGGTGGTGGTGCCCTGGACCTCCAGCGGCCAGCCGTATCGACTCCAGGTCAGCATCGACGATGCCATCGGGGTCCGGATCACCAGCGTCGCCACCCAGCTCAACGCCACCCGACCCCCCGGATTGCCGACAGGGTCCGACCTCAGGACTGTCCTGGCACTGACCCTGAATGTGGTATTCCCCAAGTCGGGGGAGTATCGGGTGGTGGCCACCCTGGTCGACCAGCCGCCCCGGGTGGTCGACTTCCGGGTCCACGACGTTGCTCCCCCCGCACCGGCCCAGCCGACCGTCAACTAGGCTCTGGTATCCCGGGGTAGGTCAGTAGACTTCCGCCGGTGGCTGTTTCTTCCCTCGAAGGCCGTGCGCCGTTCGGCGAGTTCGAGACCTGGTATCAGGTGTTCGGTGATCTCCATTCGGGGTCGCCAGCCGGACCAGCTCCCCTGGTCCTGCTGCACGGCGGGCCGGGCGCCACCCACGACTACCTGAGCCCACTGGCGGAGCTGGCGACCGCCGGTCGTGCGGTCGTTTTCTACGACCAGCTCGGGAACGGCAAGTCCACCCACCTTCCCTCGCGCGGGGCGGAGTTCTGGACCGTACAACTCTTCGTCGACGAGCTGGCCAATCTCCTGAGCAATCTCGGCATCGCCGGGCGGTACCACATCCTGGGCCAGTCCTGGGGTGGATTCTTGGCCCAGGAACACGCTCTCACCCAACCGCCCGGACTGCGCTCGCTGGTCATCGCCAACTCCGCGGCCTCGTTTCCGGATTTTGTCCGGGAGTGCAACCGGCTTCGGGCTGACCTGCCGCCCGAGGTGGAGTCAGCACTGCGCCGACACGAGGCGGCGGGGACCACCGACGCCCCGGAGTACGTCGCCGCCTGCCAGGTCTTCTATCACCGTCATCTGTGCCGGCTCGACCCCTGGCCGGAGGCGGTCAGCGATGCCTTGGGCCAGATCGAGGTGGATCCCACGGTCTACCACACCATGAATGGCCCATCCGAGTTTCACGTCATCGGGTCGATCAAGGACTGGTCCGTGGTCGACCGGCTGCCACTGATCAAGGTTCCCACCCTGATCGCCTCCGGCCAGTTTGACGAGGCCACCCCGGCGGTTCAGGAGACGCTCGTACTGGGAATCCCTGGTAGCGAGCAGGTGATCTTCCAGAACTGCTCCCACCTACCGTTTTGGGAGGATCCGGATTCCTATCTGGCCGTGATCAGCGAGTGGCTCCGGCGCCAGGACTGAGCCGGGGGCGGTCCCGGCAGGAACCCTGACGGTTCCTGCCGGGATGAGATCCAGACCCAATTCCCGGGTCAGCCGCCGGCTATCAGACCTCGTGGCTGGCGTACCCCAGCTCAGCGGCCAGGGCTGGTTCCGATGAGCTGGTGACCTCGCCGACCACCTCCACCCGACCCTCTCCGACTGGGCCTGCGTGGGGCCGGCCGAAGATCGCGAAGATGGACCCGGCGACCACGAAGCTCACCAAGTAGGAGACGTCACCCAGCTGGGGGTAGGCCGAGGGGATTGGTCCGACGTACCAGGTTTGATTCATGAAGGGCACCGACGCGGCCAGCCCGACGATCCAGGCGATGGTCCCCACCCGGACAGTGGAGCTCTGGGAGTACAAGGCGCGCAGCTCGTACGAGCCCTTGTGCTTGAAGAACCAGTCGACCAGGACCACGGCGACCCAGGGGCCGATCCAGTAGGAGAGAAGGAGCAAGAAGTCGCTGTACTGACTGGCCGCCTGGTTGGCGTTGCTGCCGCCGGTGGCGAGCAGCCCGCCCAGGACCCCGACCACAACCGCCGCCTGCCAGCGCCGGAAACGGAAGCGCACTGCCGCCGCTACCACCAGGGCCACCAGGATGGCAGTGCCTGCCACGATCGGGGTGGCGATCACGGATTCCTTGTCGGTGATCAGAGTTGAGTTGGCGACGATCAACACTCCCGCCGTCACCCCTCCGAAGATCAGGGCCGCGACTCCGGCTCGAATCAAGGGTGATCGCTCCACCTTGATCACCAGAGCGGACATGGAGCCGCTGTAGATATTCAGTGCGTTGGCACAGGCAGTTCCCACGGCGATCGCCAGGAGCGCGACCTGAGCCAGTGCCCCGGGCATGAGGAAGGCGATCGCGTTGGCCGGGTTGGCCGCAGTCGCCACCGGCATCGCGATCGAAACCGTGAGGGCGCCCATCCACTCCAACACCAGACAGGGAATGAACATGCCGAGGGCGGTCCACCAGATGATGCTGGACGGCTTGGTGGCCTTCGGCAGATAGCGCGAGTAGTCGGATGCGAACGGCATCCAGCCCATGGCGTAGGAGAGCGCCAGACCGATCGTGATGATGAATCCGCCCGTCTGCCCGCCGTAGGGCACAGGAGCCTTGGGATTGAAGGGCAGGCTGTAGTGGCCGGCTTTGAAGGTGTAGAAAGCCAGGATCAGAAAGACCACCACCAGGGCGACGCTCATCCACTTCTCGAAGGCGTGGATCATGTTGTGGCCGTAGACCGCGAGCACCACCTGGCCCACCACCATGATCGCCAGTGCGATGAAGTAATTGAGGTGGGCGAGCTCCGCCAGAGCGAAGGTTCCATAGACGGTGTTCACCGCGAACCACCCGATCCCGGCCAGGTAGTTCAGTCCGGCGGGGCCGAAGTTGCCGAGCAGCCCGAAGGGGGCACGGGACTGAATCATCTGGGGTACGCCCAGCCGCGGTCCGAAGGTGCTGAGCAGGCCGAGCAGAAGGGCACCCAGCAGGTTGCCCATGGCCAGCGCCACGAAGGCCCCGACCATGCTCACGCCGAAGGTTCCCACGGCGAGGTTGCCGATCACCCAGGTGGCGAGGACAAGGTTGGCCGCCATCCAGAGGGTGAACATCTGGAACGGCTTCCCATGCCGCTGGACCTGGGTGATGTGCTCTAGGCCGTGGGGCTCGATCTCAAGGACCTCGTCCTTGTACAGATGTCCCGGGCTAGCAACGCTCTGGGTCATGGCACCTCCTCCCGCTTGCGATCCCATCGGAATCCCACCTTCGGAAGGGCCAACAGACCGATTCCGATGGGCGAGATTCTCTCCTACATGTAGTGGGTTGTCAAGGTGGCAGACACAACATCTTGGATTGGGGCCGCCTGACGTTCGGGCCAGATAAAAGCGAGTGCTGGGGAACTTGACCACTGCGCCGTTCCCATCGAATAACCTTCGGACCAGCATCGAGCCAGCAGCAGCTGGAGGAGGGAGGAGCGCATGGAAACCAAGATTCACGGGACGACGCTTCCGGTCTTGGAGGTCACTCTCCAGGCGGGCGAGAAGCTGGTCGCCGAAGGGGGTGAGCTCTCCTGGATGTCTCCCAACATCAACCTGCACACGACGACCTCGGCGCTGGGACAGGCAGGGGTCCTCGGGGCGCTCAAGCGGGCCGCCAGCGGCTCCAGCATCTTCCTCACTGAGTACACGGCCCAGGGAGGTGTGGGCCAGGTGGCCTTCGCCACCAAGCTGCCGGGCTCGATCCTGCCGATCAATGTGATCCCGGACGGCTTCCTGGTGCAGCGGCACGGCTTCCTCTGCGCCACCGGCGACGTCGAGCTCTCGCTCGGCTTCCAGCGCCGGTTTGGGTCCGGGCTCTTCGGCGGCGACGGCTTCCGGCTCCAGAAGGTCACCGGGACGGGGCAGTTCTTCGTGGAGCTTTCAGGAGAGGTCGTCCAGAAGGACCTCTCCCAAGGGGAGCAACTCCTGGTCCACCCGGGTCACATCGGCCTCTTTCCCGCGAGCATGCCGTTCGAGATCACCACCGTGCCGGGGATCGCCAACAAGATCTTTGGCGGTGACGGGATCTTCCTGGTTCGGCTGAGCGGTCCGGGCACGGTTCTGCTCCAGTCGCTAACCATCATCAAGCTGGCGGCCGAGGTCGGGGAGTATCTGCCCAGCAAGGGCTGAGGCCGCGCTGTCGCGGCCAGCTGGCGGGCGCGTTTTCGATCTGCGACTTGACGTGAGTTCGCCGCCGAACTAAATTCCACTTTGATAGGCCACTGTGGGGTGGCGGGCGAGGGCGGCGCCCGATATTCGCGGTATTCCTGGGGAGGAGATACATGCGCCGACCTAGACTTCGTTGGGCAACCGTTTGCGCGGCGGTGGTGGCCGCGCTGACCGCCGGAACCATGGGCGGGATCGGAGTCGCGGCAGCCACCACCTCGACCAGCATGGCGACCATCCCCGGCAGTTACCTGCCCGCCAATTCGACGGTGACCGGTCAGCTTCAGAGCCCGACCATGAGCGTCGAGGTGGTGCTCCAGCCGGGCAATTCGGCGGGGCTCAGCACCTTGCTGGCGAACCAGTACACCCCGGGTTCGGCGCAGTACGGACAGTGGCTGGCAGCCGGGCAGTTCGACCGGGACTTTGCCCCGCCGGCAGCGACTGCGGCATCGGTGAGCGCCTACCTGGCAAGCAAGGGGCTGACGGTGCAGGCCACCAGCTCCCCGTTCCTAATCCGGGCGATCGGGAGCAGCGCTCAGATCCAGGCGGCATTTGCCACCACGATTGACACCTATCGCAACGCGAGTGGCACCAACTTCTTCTCCAACACGTCTCCTGCCTCGCTGCCGAGCAGTGTGGTGCCGAGCGTCCTGGGGGTGGTGGGACTCACCAACACGGTGCGTCTGCACAGCTCAGTCCAGGTCCCGCAGACGCGCCACGGCCGGCAGCCCAGCTGCGAGAGCCCGTATCCGGCCAACGTGACCCAGCTCGAGGCGATCTTCGCGGGCGGGGCCTACGGCTACGGCGCCGGACCCAACTGCACCGGTCTCACCCCGTCACAGACCAACAGCATCTACAACGCCCCCAGGGCTGGCTCGCGAGCTCAGGGCGCAGGGGCGACCCTGGCTGTGTTCGAGCTGTCCGGGTACACCGAGTCGGATGTCTACACCTGGGCTCGCACCTTCTACGGAAACCGCTACTTCCCCCGAATCAGCAACATCAACGTTGACGGCGGTCCTCTGACCGATGCCGACTGTCCCACCGGCGACACCTGCGTCGACGGCTACGGTGGCGACATTGAGGTCGAGGCCGATGTCGAGCAGGAGCTGTCCATCTCCCCGGATATCAGCAATCTGGAGGTCTACAACTCTCCCAACGACTTCACCGGCCAAACCGAGCTCGACCAGTACACGGCGATCGCCGACCAGGACACAGCCGAATCGATCAGCTCCAGCTGGGGTGAGTGCGAGCCGGACGTCGGTCAGAGCTACGCGGAGGCCGAGAACATCATCTTCGAGCAGATGGCGACCCAAGGCCAGAGCATGTTCTCCTCGGCTGGAGACACAGGCGCTTTCGACTGCATCCGCGATGGCACAGAAAGTCTCTACGCGACGCACCAGCAGCAGGTGGACGATCCTGCGAGCCAGCCCTGGGTGACCAGCGTCGGCGGCACCTCGCTGGAGACCGACAATCCCGGGAGCAATCCCAGTCCCAGCTACCCGACCGGCGTCGAGTCGGTGTGGAATGAGTTGAATCTCTGCAGCCTGTCGCAGACCGGCTCAACCTCGACGGGCGCTCCCGAGTCAGACGACTGCGCGACCTACGGCGCTGGAGGCGGCGGCCACAGCATCTTCTGGGGTCGGCCCGCGTATCAGCGCGGTCCAGGAGTGAACAACGCCGACACCGTGTCGGGCCCCGCCAACTGCTCCCTTGCAGCGAGGGGAGAGGCGTGCCGGGAGGTGCCCGACGTTTCCGCCAATGCCGATGAACTGACCGGATACGCCGAGTACTGCACTGGGAACGACCTCAACTACCCGTACCCGGGTGGCACGTACGACAGCGCCTGCTACGGGATCAGCGACCCCGCGGCGCCTCATTGGTTCCAGATCGGAGGCACCAGCCTCAGCTCCCCACTGTGGGCCGCCATCTTCGCTGACCGCGATGCCTTCCAGGGCTATCGCTCGGGCAATGCCAACTATCTCCTCTACGCGCTTTACAACGACAACTACAACAGCTACTCCCAGGGCTCCAACTTCCACGACATCACCGGGTTCCACCAGACCACCAACCAGAACGGCTTCTACCCGGTGACCCCGGGATACGACGAGGCGACCGGAATCGGGACTCCCAACATGTCGGCGCTAATCACCGATTTCCGCGGTTACTTCTAGGATTTAGTGACAGGGGTGGGCTTCAGCCCACCCCTGTCCTTCGCTCTCGACATCCCCGCGACCGGATTCCGTCATTCCGGAGTCCCAACCGGACAGCGCCTAAGCCGGAGGGGAACCAAAGCCTCGAGGGTGCGGGATTGAAGTTGCATCCCGAGTTCTCCCCGCCCGGCTTGGGGACGGGACAATGCGCATCGAGGAGGCACCCGCGATGACCACACCGCTCTTCGGTTACCACCTGCCGAACTACAGCTTTCCGGGCACGGCTGAAGGGGCGTTATTCGATCATGTCGCGGGATTGGTGGTGGCGGCCGAAGAGGCCGGTTTCGACATGGTCACGGTGATGGACCACTTCTACCAAATCCGGGGTGTAGGTGCGGAAACCGAGCCGATGCTGGAGTCGTACTCCACCCTGGCGGCGCTCTCGCAGCGGACCACGACCGTGCGACTCAGTGCCCTGGTGACCGGGGTGACCTACCGCAATCCGGCGCTTGTGGCGAAGATGGTAACCACCTTAGATGTGCTCTCCAAAGGGCGCGCCATCCTCGGTCTTGGGGCGGCCTGGAATGAAGATGAGCACGCCGGATATGGATTCGATTTTCCATCGATCGGCAATCGCATGGACCGGCTCGACGAGGCCGCCCACATCGTCAAGCTGATGTTCACCGAAGAGCGCCCGACCTTCACTGGGAAGTACTTCCACATCGACCGCGCGCTCAATGTTCCCCGACCCATTCAGGTGGGCGGTCCGAAGCTCCTGATCGGGGGAGCGGGGGAAAAGCGAACGCTCCGAATCGTCGCCAAATACGCGGATATCTCCAATTGGTTTCCCGGGCTCGAGGACACCAAGCACAAGATCGAGGTCCTGGAGCGCTATTGCGAGGAGGAGGGGCGCGATCCGGCGACCATACTGAAAACCGTCAGCCAGCCCTGCCTCCTAGCCCTGGACGAAGCCGATGCGCGGCGGCTCAAAGAGCACATTCCCGCCGAGCGGCTGGCGATCATGGGCGATCCGGTTTTGCCGGGACAGGCCGTCGAGGTGCTCCGGTCGTATCTGGACGCCGGAATCGGAGGCTTCACCTTTGGCAACCCCAACCTCAGCTCCCCCGAGCTACTGGCCGCGGCCGGCGAGCTGAAGCGCCAGCTCAGCTGAGTTGACCACGGGTTCTGCGGTTCGTCGAAGAACGGCGCTGGCGCTGGGTTAGCGACCGGCCAAAAACTGCCATTCTTCTCGGCAGACTGCCAGTCGGGATTCAGGGTTCGCTCAGTCGCCTGCGGTTCACTAGTGGGGCGGCCAACCCGCCCGACCGCCACCCGATCGGGGCGCGCCGCCAACGAGGACTTCCCCATGAATCGAACCCCAAAGAGGCTACTTCTGCTGGCGGCCACCGTCGCCGGTCTTGCAGGACTCGGCCTCGGCATCTCGTCCCTGACGGCAGCCGCGGCCAGCGCCTCCGGTATACCCGCCGCCCAGTTGGCCGCCTCTGCGACCCCGGCCACATCGACGCCCAAGGCTGGTCCCGGATCGGGAACCAATCCCCGGAACTGTCCCAACATGGCTGGCTCCCAGAGCAGCGGGACCGGCAGCAGCGCCACCTAGCTGCGCCCCGCTAGGCCCGCGAGGGGATGTGCCCGGACCGCGAGATCCGATTTGCGGCTAGGTGAGTGCCTCATGGTCGGGAGGCGAGGCCGGTGACCCCGCCTCCTCCAGAGAGGTCTCCAGCTGGAGCGTGCGCCGAAACGCAGCCCAGACAGCGTCACTGATCACGGTTCGGAAGCGGCCCCGTTCCAGAGCCGCCAGGGCCTCGGCCGAGGTGCCACCTGGCGATGTCACCATGTCCCGCAGCTGAGCCGGGTGTTCGCCACTCTGAATGGCGAATTCGATAGATCCGCGTACCGTCTCCAACACCAGTCGGCGAGCCAGATGTCGGGGGAAGCCCAAGTGAACTGCCGCCTCCACCAGTGACTCGGTGAAGAGGAATGCATAGGTTGGTCCGGTGCCACTGACCGCGGTGGCCATGGCCACCTGAAGTTCGTCCTCCACCTCCAGCTCCGATCCCAGCGCCGACAGTAAGGCGCGGACCTGCAACTTGGCCCGAGAGGTGACCTCAGTGGTGGCGAACCACACGCTGATCCCGGCGCCGATCTGGGCCGGAGTATTGGGCATGACCCGAACGACCGCTCGGTGCCCCAGCCCAGAACTGATGGTTGCGGTGTTGGCCCCAGCCACAATGCTGATCACCAGGGTCTCGGCCCGTACTGCTCCTGACAGCTGGGGGAGCACCCGGGGCAGCACCTGGGGCTTGACCGCCAGGAGCAGGATGTCGGCCCTGGCCGCCACCTCGGTGTTGTCGGCTACCGCAGTCACTTCGAAACGGTCCGCCAAATCGCGGGCGCGCTCGGCGCGCGGATGACTGCAGATCACGTCCTGGCGGCTCACCACGCCCTGATGGAGCAGGCCGGCAATCATGGCCTCGGCCATGACCCCGGTTCCGACCACGCCGAGGCAACGGCCGTTGAGATCGGCTTGGCGCTTTGGCGAAATGGGGTCTTCGCTCATGGGTAGCCGCTAGGTTGCCACACCAGCACCGGCACAGGAGCGCCCCGACTGGGAACGCAGCGCTTCCCACGGTCCACCTCCGATCACTGAGGGGTGGCAGGGGTCCGGCTCTCGAAAGACGGCCCAAGCGCCAACTGGTACAGACTGACGGTCATCGAGACCGTGCCGCTGCCGACCGCGGCCGCCGCTAAAACCTGATCGCGCTGGTGGACAAATCCGTATCTCTCGTACCAGGAGCGGAGGGGACGATTGGCGGCCAGACAGTCAAGCCGCAGGAGTCGACGTCCGCTCTGACGCACCTGGGCTCCGGCCCAGTCCAGAACCTGCTGACCCAGCCTCTGGCCGCGGAATCGATCAGTGACCGCCAGCCGATGTAGATAGCCGGCCAGTCCGTCGTCCACCCCCCAGAACTGGGGATCGGACCAGAGCAGCCAGCAGGTCGCGACCGCGACGTCGTCGAGGAAGGCCAGATAGACCTCTCCCCGCTCGATCCCGCCCCGAACGAAGCTGGGGCTGAATCGGGCGGGCCACTGGGCGAATCCGCGCGCCGCCGCGAAGGCGCCTGCCTCGGCCAACACCTCGATCACCGGATGGTCCTCTCCCACGCCCGCTCGCCGAATGCCGAGTCGGTCCGACATCTCGCCATTCTCGACTTGACCGGCTCACCCGTGACGGGCAGCAGACCGGTGCTTGATCGCTTCAAGCGGTGGAAGCGTGAGCTACCGAGCTGGCACAATTGAGGAGTTCCTCGACTTCGATGAGGAGCACCAGCTACTTTTCCCAATCACGGCTTGCCGGGAGGACCAGCACCATGCGGGACGACATTAGAGCTGAGACGGTGAGCATTCCGGGCCACGGCGACGATCAGATCGAAGCGTACCTGGCCCAGCCCCTGGACCGAGACAAGGTGGGGTCGGTCGTGGTGATCCATCACATGCCGGGCTATGACGACTGGAGCAAGGAGGTCACTCGGACGTTCGCTGCTCACGGCTACCTGGCGATCTGCCCGAACCTGTACTCCCGGGATGCCCCGGGAGCCAGTCCCGACGATGCCGCGGCGGCGGCCCGGGCCAAGGGTGGGGTACCGGACCAGCGCCTGGTCGGGGATGTCGCCGGCGCCAGCGCCCACCTCAAGTCGCTGCCGACCAGCAACGGCAAGGTGGGGGTAATCGGGTACTGCTCCGGCGGTCGGCAGTCGTTTCTCGCCGCCGGCAGCCTGCCGCTCGACGCCGCCGTCGTCTGTTACGGGGCCTTCATCGTGGGTGATCCCCCCGAGGGCATGCCCCTAAAGGTGACCCCCTTGCTTCACCTCGTGCCACAGCTCCACTGCCCGATCCTGGGGCTGTTTGGCGCCGAGGACAAATTCCCCTCGCCGGAGCAGGTGGCGGAGCTGGAGAGGGCACTTGAAGATCACGGTGCCGACTTCGAGTTTCACAGCTACCCAGATGCTGGCCACGCGTTCTTTTCCCCCGACCGGCCGAGCTTCCGGCACGGGGCCGCTCAGGCCGGCTGGGAGGAGATCTGGGAGTTCTACGGCCGTCTCCTCGGCAGCGGTGGCGCCTGAGATGTGCACGTACCGGACCGAGTCGCTCCGCCTCCGTGGGAGTGGCAAGGGGGCGCAGGGTTGGTTCGCTCTAACCAATGCGAGCGTCTACTTCGACCACCCCGTTCACGCCTCCGAAGAGCACACCGTAAATTTGGATTTCCTCAACCCGGCAATGGGTCCTGGAGCCCGGGTGGCAGTGGAGCTGAACGCGGAATCAGCGCTGGCGTTGGCCGAGGCGATCAGGACGGTACTCGCCTCTGGGCAGCTGGCCGGCAGCGCGGATTCGACCGCTGAGCGCGGGGTCCCCGCTCGGTAGACTTGTCGACGTGGGTGGATCACCGGGTGCCCTGACAGAACGGCTGGCGCTGGACCAGGGGCGCTATCACAGCATGCGCTGTAGAGGCTGAAGCAAGCTCCCAGAAGCGGCGAGAAGAAAAGCGGCGGCGCGCCTTGCTCTGACAAACTTTTCCTTACCAAAAAGGAGTTTCTGTGTCCGCAACCAACCAACTCTTGGACAACAGCGCCCGTTATGCGGCGACCTTTGACCGTGGCGCTCTGCCGGTTCCGCCAGCCAAAAAAGTGGCGGTTCTGGCCTGCATGGACGCGCGTCTCGTGGTCAGTCGAATCCTGGGCTTGGAGGAGGGCGATGCCCATGTCATCCGCAACGCCGGAGGAGTCGTCACCGACGACGCCCTCCGCTCGCTGTTGATTTCGCAGCGGCTGCTGGGCACCGAGGAGACCATCCTCATCCACCACACCGAGTGCGGCATGCTCACCTTCCAGGACGACAGCGTCAAGCGCCAGATCGAAGAGGAGACGGGAGTGCGCCCCAGCTTCGCACTGGAGGCGTTTCCGGACGCGGAGGCGGATGTCCTCCAGTCCATCCGGCGGCTCCAGGGAAGCCCGTTCGTCGCCCACAAGGACCGCATCAGGGGCTTCGTCTACGACGTCAAATCCGGGCGTTTGAACGAGGTCTCGGCACCGGCGAGCGGCTAAGGGTGGAGGCGGCGCCGGCGTCAGCCGGTGTCGCCTGTCCCGAGCCCTGGGAGCGGTTGCTACCCTGGCTCAGACGCGCCCACCTGGCCGCTCGCCGCATCTGGGAGTCCCACTCTCGCCATGCCATCCACGGAAGGCGACGCTGCTCAGTTCGGGGCACCGGACCAGGGCATCAGCTGGGAGCACACCGCCGCATACGGGTTCCTGCATCCGGGTTACGCGCACTGCGCCAGTCTCAGCGCGGCGCTCGATTTTTGGCGCGCTCAGTCGCGGCCAGCGGTGTGCCTCAAAGGGATCACCAACCAGCCCAAGTCGGCCCTCGGATTAGTCGCCCTGAACCTCGATTCGGAGGCCGCCCTGACCGCGGCCTGGGACCGGCTCTCGGCCAGGTCGCGGGAGCTGGGATTGGGACCCGCCCTGCTGGTGCAGGAGCAGGTCCGTCCCGGCGTCGAGCTGACGCTGAGGGGCAGCCAGGACTCCGTTTTCGGGCCGATCGTCCGTCTCGGCCGGCTGGAGCTTCCCGGTGAATCGCCGCCGAGGCGGCCCGTCCGGTTGGCTCCGATCACTAAGGCTGAGGCGAACCGGATGACCCAGGACGTTCTGGGGACGGTCGACTCTCAGCTGGCGGAGCTCGCTATGGCTGCCTCCCAGTTGATCGCGGATCACCCGGAGGTCGAGCTGCTGGAGCTGGACCCGGTCATCCTCACCGATGCCGGGCCAGTGGTGGTCGATCTGCGGTCGAGCGTCGCTGCACCGGGAACTGAAGCGACCAGCGGCACAGGTCCCGGACCGGTTGCCGGTGCCGAGCTTGCGATTCGCCGGATGGTGTCGCCGCGGTCAGTCGCGCTGATTGGAGCCAGCACCGACGTGAGCAAGGCGGGCGGCCGGGTGCTGCACTACCTCCAAGAACGCGGCCAAACCGACGGGGTGCACCTGGTCAACTCCCGCACTGACCAGATCGGCGATCTGCTGACCGTGTCGACGGTGGCCGGCCTGCCGGCAGACGTCGACGTGGCGGTGGTTGCGACCTCAGCTGAGGCGGTCGCCGGCATTCTCCGCGAGTGCGCTGACCAGGGCATCGAGGCGGCGATCGTGTTCGCCAGCGGGTTCAAGGAGGCCGGTCGGGAGGCCCTCGAGGCGGAGGTCCGCCAGGTGGCTCGGTCCCGGGGCATCCGGGTCTGCGGAGTCAACTCGATCGGGGTGGTCGGGGAGCGTCCGCTCACCTTCAGCCGGGCCCTCGACTACGCTGCGCCGGTCGCCGGCTCGGTCTCTTTCGTGACCCAGAGCGGGGCCATGGGCGGTGGTCTGCTGGTCCGCTCCTGGGCCCATCTGCTGGGGACGGCGCGCTTTTTCTGCGTTGGTAATCAGACCGACCTGACTATCCCCGACTATCTCCAGTTCCTGGCCCAGGATCCGGTCACGCGGACGGTCGGGCTCTTTGTTGAAGGACTAGAGTCAGGGCGAGACTTCGCCCGGGCCGCGCAGGCGTTGACCGCGACCGGCAAGGGCCTGGTCGTGCTCCGAACGGGGGTGACCGAGGCGGGCTCGCTGGCGGCGCGGTCCCACACCGGCATTCTGGCTGGTCGCGACCAACTCTACGATCAGGTGATCGCCGAGAGTGACGCCATTCGGGTCACCGACCTGCCGGAGCTGATCGCGGTCTGTGAGGCACTCGACTGGCAGCCCCGGGCGAGGGGCCGCCGGCTCGGCATCGTCGCAACTTCCGGGGCTGCCTGCAGCCTGCTCGCCGACGGTGCCTTAGAGCTCGGCCTCGAGATCACGCCCTGGAGTGAGGCCACCACAGCTGCGCTGGCTCAGCTGCTCCCGGACTTCGCCTCGGTTGGCAACCCCATCGACACGACCGCCACCGTTCTCCGGGATCCCGCGCTGCTGGGCCGGACCGCCAGGTGCGTCGTGACCTCGCCCGACGTCGATGTGATTCTGGTCTCGCTCTCGACCATCCTCGGCGACTCGGCCAGCTCAGTGGCGGAGGACCTCATCCGGGTGGTTTCCGAAGGGAGCAAGCCGCTGGTGGTCACGTGGAGCCTGCCCGAGGTGGCTTGCGAGTCGGCATTCCGGCTGCTCAGAGAGGCGCACATTCCGGTCTTCGACTCATTTGCTCTCGGGCTACTGGCCGCGGACGCGCTGAGCCGCGCCGGTGCGGCAGTGCCTGTCCGGGAGCTCAGCGCCGGTCCAGAGCTGGGAGTGACTCGGGCATGCTGAGGCCGAATGACTCCATCTGGAGCGGAAGCGGAACGAGCCCATCTGGTGGCTCTTGGTCGGAGACTCGGACCGAGGCCGGGTCGTTGAGGATGACTTGCAAGGCCATCTCCGCAGCTCCGATCAGCACGGCATCACGGCCGAACCGGGGCTTGACCAACTCCACCCGTTGATGCTCGGCGTCGTAGATGCCGTGCTGCAGCTGCTCGGAGATCGTCGGTCGGGGGACGTCGAGGAGCTCCTCGAACATGCCTCCCAGGATCAGCATCTCGGGGGTCAGGCTGTTGACCAAGTCAATCATGCCCACGCCGATCCACCGGGCTGTGGCTTGCACCGCCGCCAGGGACTCGAGATCGCCCTCCCGGACGCGTCGGACGACCTGGTCCGCCGGCGCTCGGCCTCCCGGGCGGCCCGGCCCGCCGAACCAGGGCATCCTCCCCGACCTCCGACTCCGAGCATCCCCGGGCTCCGCAGTGGCGGGCCCGACCGTCCGGGCTCACCTGCATTTGACCAACCTCTCCGCCGTACCAGGTGAATCCGTCCAGCCTCCGGCCGGAGGTGATGATGCGGCCCCCGATCAGCGCCAGCCTGGCCACGCCGCAGCAGGTGTGGTCGCCCGCAACTTGTCAAAGGCGGGGTGTGGTCGTGTTGTTGTTCAGCGAAAGTGACCGCCCCCAGTTGTTCAGCGATTCTGTCCGGCCGTGGAGGGCGAGATCGTTTCGAACCCACTCGGCCAAGGGAGGTCGCCGACTACTTCTCCTCTGGAGCCCCCACCCGGCGCGTACCGCCCAGGAAGGTGTCGACGAACTCTGGGCTGGCGATCAGATCGGCCGGTAACCCTTCCATCTGGCAGCGACCACCAGTCATAACGTACGTCCGATCCGAGATGGCCAACACCGCCCTGGCCCGCTGTTCGACCACGAGGACCGAGGCCCCGGTGGCGCTGAGCTGCCGGATGTGGTCATCCAGTAGAGCCTGGGCCAGCGCCGGAGCCAGGTTGGCGGTCGGCTCGTCGAGGACAAAAGCACGTGGTTCCAGCATCAGGACCCGACCCATGGCCAGCATCTTGCGCTCACCCCCGGAGAGTCGGCCGGCCTTCCTGGTGAGCATCTTCGCCAGCTGGGGGAACACCTCCAGGACGTGGGCAATCCGGCCCGGAACGTGCCGAACTGGGAGAAGGTATCCGCCCATCTCCAGGTTCTCACGTACGGTCAGCGGTGAGAAGACGTCGTCGACCTGGGGAACGTAGCCCAGCCCGGCGCGGGCGGCCGCGTCCGGGCCCCAGTTGGTGATCTCCGAACCGTCCCAGAACACCTTGCCGGAAAGCACCTGAACCACGCCGACCAGCGCCTTTAAGAGAGTGCTCTTGCCGGAGCCGTTGGGCCCGACAATCGAGACCACCTCTCCCGGTGCCACTGTGATGGATATCTCCTGCACGACCGGGCGGCCCGAGTACCCGGCTGAGAGCAGCTCGGTCGTAAGCGCCGCTCCTTTGAGCGGAGTCGGAGTGGCGGTAGTTTCAGCCGACAAGGTAGGCCTCAACCACCTCGGTCTGTCCGCGCAACTCCGCCATGGTCCCCTCCGCCAGCACCCGGCTCTCCGCCAAAACGATCACCGGCTCGCAGAACTCATCCATGAACGCCAGCTCGTGCTCCACTAGGAGGATGGTCATGCCGCTGCTGCAGAGCTCCTGCAGGCTCTTGCCGATCTTGCGGGCCAGGGTGGGATGGATTCCGGCCATCGGCTCGTCCAGGAGCAGCATTCGGGGACGGGCCATCAGTGCTCTCATGATCTCCACCAGGCGACGCTGACCACCGGAGAGATTGCCGGCGTAGGTATCGGCGTATTCGGTGAGTCCAAACTGGTCCATCAACTCTCTGGCCTCGTTCACCGCTTCGAGCTCCTCAGCCCCCCAGTACCCACGACCCCTCAGGGCTCCCCGGAAGGTGTCACCGCGCTGACCGGGCGCGGCTGCCAGCAGGTTCTCGACGACCGTCAGGCGCTTGAATTCGCTGGCCAGCTGAAAGGTTCGCACCAAGCCGGCGCGCGCACGTCGGTAGGTGGGCTGGTGGGTCACATCCCGGCCCTGGTACCGAATCGTCCCTTCGCTGGGGGTGACCGTTCCCGCCAGCGCGGAGAGAAGCGTCGACTTGCCAGCTCCGTTGGGGCCGATCAGGCCGGTGAGCCGGCCCCGCTGGACGCTGATGCTGACATCGTCGACCGCTCGCACACCGCTGAAGCTGACAACCAACCGTTCGGTGGTGAGGATCGGGTCCGACTCCGGAGCGCGACCGTCGGTGAGGTCCCGCAGGCGAGGGCTGGACCTGGTCGACACGTCCACCCCTTTGCCCTTTCGCCGAGCCGCCTCGGCCTTGGCAAAGATGCGCCGCCGCGGCTCAGGAATGATGCCCTGTGGCCTGAACCAGAGGAAGGCCACGATCAGCAGCCCAATGGCCACCCACTGCACCGCGGGTATCAATCCCGGCTCTCCGATGGCGGGGATGAAGCGGGTTGCCTCTTCGAACCCGAGTGGCACCAGGATCGCCCCCAGGATCGCCCCCTTGTGGTTGCCAAGTCCCCCGATGATCACCGCCGCGAACAACACGATAGTTTCGGCATAGCCCCACGCTCCCGGTGACCAGAGGGTGATGAACCCCACCAACATTCCCCCCGAGAGTCCCGCCACCATACCCCCCAGCACCAGCATCGCCGTGCGCATGCTGAGCAGGTCCTTGCCCAGGGCGTCGGCAACCGGGCTGTTGTCGCGCATCGCGCGCAGGCTGCGTCCGTAGGGGGACTCGGTCAAGCGGCGGCAGAGGAAGTAGATCGCCACCGCGAGTACCGCGGCCACCACCCCGTATCCCCACTGGTAGCCCTGGCTCTGCGGATTGAACAAATTGTGGAGTGGTGAGGGCACGATCGAGAGCCCGGCCGCTCCGTTAAAGAGCGGTACGAAGTTGTTCACCAGCAGGTTGGCCATCACCGCTGTGACCAAGAGACCGATTGCGGCGACCTGGCCGGTGAGCCTCCGCCCCACCAACAGCGAGAAGGGCAAGGCCACCAGACCACCCACGACGGCGGCTCCGATCCAGGGCAAAGGGAAAGGTAGTCCGAATCCGCCGATGTAGGTCTGGAACCCACCATTGGCGGTGTCGGGAGGCAGCGCGAGCACGGCTGCGGTGTAGGCGCCGGCCGCCTGAAAAATGATGTAACCGAAGTTGCTCACCCCAGAGACACCGAACTGCATCGAGAGCCCCAGGCAGGCGATCGCATCCACGCCGCCATAGACAAGAAGATTCGCCAGATAGAAGAGGGTGGACTGACTCACCGCCGGCCCTCTGCCCGCGCCGGGGATCTTGGACCCGGAGCCAGCTTCTCTCGCCAGCTGAATGAGCGCTCACCGATCATCCGATTGCTCCGGCGTTGAAGAGCCCTCGGGGCCGGACTGCCAGGATCACCAAGAGGATGACGAAGGCGGTCACGTACTTGTAGTCGGAGGTGATGAAGACAGCGCTGACCTCCGTGGCGACTCCGATCACCAGTGCGCCCAGCATGGCGCCATACGGCTGGCCCGGTCCGCCGAGAAAAACCGCAGCGAGGATCAGCACCAGGAAGAGGTCGGCGCTGGTCGCCCCGAAGCTGCCCGAGTTGATGCCAAAAACAGTGCCCGCCACCCCGCAGAGGGCACCTGTGATCAGACAGGCCAGAGTCACGATTCGATCAGTCCGAATGCCGCAGTTGCGGGCCAAGGTGCGGTCCGCCGCGGTGGCACGCATGGCCTTGCCGAATCGGGTATACCGCAAGAGCAGGTGGAGCCCGATCATGAAGGCGATGCTGAGGCCGATGATCACCAGTTGGACGACGGTCAGGATCAGTCCGCCAACCATCACAGTCGCACCCTGCGACATCGTGTATGAGACGTTAGCGGGACCCTCTATTGCCTGAACGGTGAATTCGATGATGAGCAGGATGCCCAGGGAGACGATGACCACTGCGGTGGCTCCAGTACCGCGGCGCTGGAACGGCGCGTAGACATACTTGTTGATCACCAATGAGATGAGCGCGCCAGCGATGGCCGCGCCGACCATCGAGAGCCACAC
Organism: Candidatus Dormibacteria bacterium; assembly: GCA_050734135.1. GTDB lineage: Bacteria > Chloroflexota > Dormibacteria > Aeolococcales > Bog-877 > Bog-877. The sequence continues at coordinate 17,734 of JBOHUG010000059.1, read as the reverse complement.
AGACTGCCCGGTTTGATTGATCAGGTAGGCGATATAGGCGCAGGCGATCATCACCGAGGCATAGGCGAGATTCAGCACGTCGGTGACGCCGAACTCCACAGTAAAGCCGACTGCGGCGATCGCCAGCACGGACGCGGTGACTAGTCCGAATCCAATGGAGGCGATGAAGAGACTCATTTGGGCGAACGGTTTCCTGGCCCGCGTTGGATCGGGTGGGGCGACGCTCGCCCCACCCGATCGCGATTTATCCTGAGGTCTGTGCTACTGGACCGCCCGGTAATCAGCGGTGGAGATCCCGCCGACCACCGTGACTGCGCCGCTGGCTTTATAGCCGTCGATCTGGAAAATACCTGGCGAGTCGTGGTAGCTGTCGAAACTCGTCGGACCACCCGGTCCGATATAGCGAACCGCCTTGCCCTTGGCGAGGTCCGCCTTGCCTTGGGCGAAGCTGTTCACCACAACTGCGCCCTTCACCCCGTCGCCAATCTTCAGGATGTCGGCCTTGTACACGCTTGGCACCGTACTCTTGGTCATGATCATTGCCAGGGCGGCGAGATTCATGCCGTCAAAGAGGTGGACGGCACCCGGGCCCGAGAGGAGAGTCTGCAGGCTGCCGGCGTCATCGCCAGTGACCTGCGACTTGACCGCCTGCATGGCGTCGTTGAAGGGTGTGTATTCTGGTCCGCTGGTGGCGGTGACCAAGTTGTCGGCGACGTAGTACTTGGCGAGAGTCGACTTACCAATTGCCGCTCCCACCGACGAAAACCACGAGGGATCGATGGTCGCGGAGGTACCGATGACCGGGATCATCTTGCCGCCATTGAGCTGCTTGACCTCGGAAAGGAACGTGGCGTCAGCTGAACCCAGGGCTTCGGTGAGGATCACGTCCGGGTGGCTCTGCACCACAGTCTCCGCCTCGGTGCGGAAGGTGCTGGCGGTGAGGTCCAAGGTGACGTTGGCGGTCATCTTCAAGCCAGCTGCCTTGAGCGACTTGATGGCCGGATTCACGAAAGTCTGGGAACCGATGTCATTCCCAAATGCCAGCGCGACCTTCTTGTAGTGCTTGGTGTATTTGGCGATCGCGACCATGGCGTAGGACTCCGCCAGGTCCGGCGGGACTAAGCGGAAGAAGTATGGGTACTTAACGTGGTCGAACTCCGACTGCCCGGTCATGCAGAAGGACACCATCTTGTGAGCGTTCATGATCGGGACGACCGAAGCCGCCTCGTCCGACGTGCAGCCGATCACCATTGCTAAATTGGGCGTGGTCGCAAACATCTGATTGGTGGCCGGCACGGCATCGGCTGGGTCGCCTCTGGTGTCGAAGTTGGCGCAGCTGAGCTGGTGCCCTAGTACTCCGCCGTCATTGTTCATGGCGGTGGCCGCTGCCAGGCAGGAGGCGGCGTAATAGCCCCCCAGGGCAGCGTCCGGCCCTGTGAACGGAGCCAGATCGGCGATCACCAACGATCCGCTGGCCGCTGATACCGGGGCCAAGGAGATGGTGGCTCCGGCACCCACCCCCAGGGCGAGCGCGATGGCGGCGGCCCCAAACCGCCTGCTGGTGGCTGGCAGTAGCCTGCCCCTCGCATCAGTGCCCGCGGCTGGCGTGGACAATCCGATGCGGTTAGGTCGACGGCGGAACCAACGCATTTGAGCCCTCCCCGATTACGGTGCTGCCGTTTCTAGAGGCCCCGGCTGGTCGAAACCGCCGGGACCCACGTGCGTGAGACTCTCTCGAGATCCTCGGCCACCACCCGATTGCGGATGGTCCCGACTCCCTCGACCGTGACTTCGACGACATCGCCGGGCACCAACCACAGCGGTGGCTGGTGGCCCAACCCCACCCCCCCCGGGGTGCCGGTAGCGATCACGTCTCCTGGTTGGAGCGTTGTGAATGACGAGAAGAACTCGATGGCTCGCGGTACGTTCACCAGCATCTGCGAGGTACGAGCGGACTGCCGCACCTCGCCATTCACCTTGGTGGTGAGCTGGACGTCGGCCACGTCAACTTCATCAACTGTGACCAACTCCGGACCGAGCGGCATGGTGCCATCGAAATTCTTACCGGGCGTCCATTGGGTGCCGGCTCGCTGCCAGTCCCTTGCTGAAGCGTCGTTGCAGACGACGAATCCCGCCACCGCCTCCAGAGCCTGATCAGCCGGAATGTACCGACCTCCACGGCCGATCACAATCCCCAGCTCGCCCTCGTAGTCGAAGCGTTCACTGAGGGCTGGGTGGATCAGGTCGGCGTAGGGCCCGGTCACACTGGGAGCCCCCCGGACGAAGCACTCCGGCCAGTTGGGAACCACGCGCCCGGTCTCCAGTGCGTGCTCGCTGTAGTTGACGCCCAGGCAGAGGATGCGCCGCGGTAGCGGCACCGCCGCTTCGAACTCGGACTCCTCTATCGAGCGCCCATCTTGAGATTCAAGAGACCGCAGCTCATCCCAGGCCGACATTTGGGAGGTGAGCACCCTGTCGAGGCTCGCGAGTTCGGCATTGCCGGTCTCAGAAGCCGCGTCGACATAGCCAGAGAGCCCCCGGACGTGCAGTCGAGGGCCCTCGGCGGTCCTGATTGTCGCGAGCCTCATAAGACAGTCAACCTCCCTGTTCTGGCGGTGTTCCGCCGGAGTCGGCACTGCGCAACTCCACCTTGGGGTGGTTGCGCCCTTCCACGACGGCTACCGACCCGGCTCGCTGGCGCACCCGCGCCTCGACTTCCGGGCCGAGCCCCGATATGGAAGTGGAACCTACACGAAGGGGGGACCCGAGTCAAGGGGTTGGTGCATTCGTTTGCACCACCTCACCGAAGATCGCTCTCAGACCGTCTCTCCTCCAGCCGGAGTAAGCGACTGTGGGGCTACACTGCCGACCGGGTGGGACCGGAGCCGGATGCCGGGCACCCCGGGGGCCGTCCCATCGACTGGCTCTCGCAGCCGCGAGTCGAGGACCCATCGGTTGAGCAAGACCCTTACCGAGCTGCTGAACTGTGGCGCCGAAGATCGCCCTGCCATCGTCACCCCGGAGGGTCCGGTACTCACGCACGGAGCGCTTCGCCAGCTGGTGGCCGCTGGTGCAGACCAGCTGGCGGGCCTGGGTGTCTCTCCGGGCGACCGGGTCGCCATGGCCATGCCTAACGGTTCAGAGGCGATCGTGCTGTTCCTGGCAGCAGCCGTGGGTTCCACGGCCTGCCCGCTGAACCCCTCCTATAAAGAGGAGGAGTTCCGCTTCTACCTGGAGGACACGGGCGCCCGAGTCCTGCTGGTGCCCAAAGGAGGTGGAGAGGCGGCCCGGCGCGCTCTCGCCAAAGGCGGGGTCGTGATCGAGGCAGAGATCGACCCAAACGGGAGCCTCCGCTTGGAGAGCGCCCGGTCTGGCAGCCGAACCCGGAGTGCGGCGGCTCCTGCTCCAGATGATGTGGCGCTGGTGCTCCACACCAGCGGGACCACCAGCCGACCGAAGCGCGTGCCGCTGCGGCACCGCAACCTGGTGGCCTCCGTGGAGCACATCGCCACTCACTATCAGCTGACCGAGGAGGATGTCTCTCTCTGTCTGATGCCGCTCTTCCATGTTCATGGGTTGGTGGCCTCCGCGCTGGCCGCGATCGCCGCCGGGGGCACGGTGGTCACTCCCCGACGGTTCTCTCCGGTTGCTTTCGGGGCGCTTCTGCGTGATCAGCGCCCGACCTGGTTCAGCGCTTCGCCAACGCCTCACCGAATGATCCTGATGCGGAGATCGGGTGATCGTACGCCCGGCAGCGAGCGGCTGCGCTTTGTTCGCAGTTGCAGTTCGGCGCTCAGCCCCGGACAGATGGCGGAGATGGAGGCGCGCTACGGAGTGCCGGTGCTTGAGGCCTACGGGATGACCGAAGCCAGCCACCAGATGGCATCCAATCCCCTTCCCCCGCGGGAGCGGCGACCCGGGTCGGTCGGTCAGGGCACTGGAGTCGAGATCGCCACGATGGCCGATGACGGCGAGCTGCTTCCCAGCGGCCGAGCCGGCGAGGTGGTAATCCGGGGTGACAACGTGATCGACGCCTACGAGGCTGATCCCGAGGTCAACCGGGCCTCGTTCACCGCCGGTTGGTTTCGCACCGGTGATCTCGGGGTCCTGGATCAAACCGGATACCTCACCCTGGTGGGCCGGCTCAAGGAGCTGATCAATCGCGGCGGGGAGAAGATCGCTCCCGTAGAGGTAGATGAAGTGCTGGAGGCCCATCCAGCGGTATCGGAAGCGGTCTCGTTCGGGGTGCCTCATCCGACCTGGGGCGAGGAGGTGGCAGCAGCTGTGGTGCTCAGCACGGCCACCGACGAGAAGGCGCTGCTCGCCTACTGCCGGGAGCACCTGGCCGATTTCAAAGTCCCGAGCCGCCTGTATATCGTGGAGTCGATCCCCCGCACCGCCACCGGCAAGGTGCAGCGTCGCTTCGTGGCCGAGGCCATCGCCGCCTCGTGATCCGGCTGTGAAATTCGTCGTCCTGGGGGCCGGCGCCACCGGCGGGCTCCTCGGCGCGCACCTCGCCCGAGTCGGGGAGGAGGTCACCCTGATCGCCCGCGGGCCCCACCTGTCGGCCATGCAGTCCAACGGTCTTCGGATCGTGGGTGTGTCCGGCGACTTCGTCGTGCACCCGAACTGCACCGAGGCACTTGACCCCCTCGCCTCCGCTGACGTGGTCTTCCTCACGGTGAAGGCTCACGGTCTGACTCCCCTGGCTGAGCGGGTGGCCGCAGCGCTGGGACCCCAGACCAGCCTGTTCAGCGCCCAGAACGGAATCCCCTGGTGGTTCTTCGATCGGTTTGGCGGACTCTGGGAGGGCACCCGGCTGCAGACGGTGGACCCCGCCGGGGTGATCTCTCGCAACATCGACCTGGGCCGGGTCGTCGGCTGCATCGTCTACCCCGCGGCCCGGGTCCTGGAACCAGGTGTGGTCGAGCACCTGGAGGGTAACCGCATCAGCTTGGGCGAGCTGGACGGGCGACCGTCGGAGCGGACCGAACAGACGTCCGCGGCACTCGGCCGGGCCGGATTCAAGGCCCCTGTGCAGTCGCGCATCCGGCCCGAGCTCTGGCTCAAGCTGCTCGGCAACGCCAGCCTCAATCCGATCTCGGCTTTGACCGGCGCGACTCTGGACCGGATCACCTCCGATGAAGTGTCGGTGGCGCTGGTGCGATCGGTGATGGAGGAGGTGGAGCTTATTGGCAGGACCTTGGGGATTGCGATCCCGGTCGGGATCGACCGGCGAATTCAGGGGGCAGCCAAGGTCGGTGGCCACAAGACCTCGATGCTTCAGGATGTCGAGTCGGGACGCCCGCTGGAGCTGGGGGCGACGGTCGGGGCCCTCGTCGAGCTGGCCGGTCGAATGGCACTGCCGGCCCCTCACCTGGAGACGCTTTACGCATGTGCCAGGCTCCTTGATCGGCACCTCCAGAACTGGGGCACGACCAACCAGAACCGGGGCGGGCAGCCTCCCCGGGCCTGAGCTCAGGTCCCTCTCCTTCAGACGCCCGAGAGACTCCCCGCGCGCGACTCCTCGTGGGGACGGCCAGTGGGGTCGAGGATCATGGCAGAGTTGAGGTCTTGTTAGCCGGTCGAGAGGAGAGTGGGATGCAGTTGCGGGCGCTTCAGATCGAGAGCGCTGGCGGGCGGATGCTCGACGTCCTTGACACAGGGAACGTCGGAGACCGCCCCGTCGTCGTCCATCACGGAACTCCCGGCGCCAGGGGGCTCTTCCGAGGGTGGCTGAACGACGCGGAGCGGCAGAGAATTCGGTTGATCGGCTACTCCCGGCCGGGATATGGCGACTCCACCCGGTACCGGGGGAGGTCGGTCTCCGACGCGGCCGCTGATGTGGTGGCCATCGCGAACCAGTTGCGGCTGGAGAAGCTGGCCACCTGGGGTTACTCCGGGGGTGGACCCCACGCCCTGAGCTGTGCCGCCCGGCTGCCCGATCTCGTGGTCGCGGCGGCGACCATCGCCTGTGTTGCTCCCTACGATGCCGAGGGCCTCGACTACCTCGCAGGGATGGGAGAGGGAAATGTCGAGGAGTTCGGCGCCGTTCTGCAGGGCGAGGCAGTGACTCGCCCGCTCCACGAGGCGGCGGCGGCGTCCATGCCGACCACGGTCGAGGCCACTCTGCGGCAGTTGGGATCGCTCCTCTCGCCCCCCGACCGGGCCGCAATCTCCAACCATCTGGGGGCGTGGTTCATCACCCTGTCGGCCGACGCTGTCTCACACGGGGCGAACGGGTGGATCGACGATGACCTGGCCTTCGTCAATCCCTGGGGCTTTGACCTCACCGAGATCCGCGTGCCGCTTCAGCTCTGGCAGGGTGAGCAGGATTTGATGGTGCCGCCAGGGCACGGCAAGTGGCTGGCCGGACGCCTGCCCACAGCCGACTGGCACGACTTGCCTGACTCCGGCCACCTCACCCTCCTAGTGGAGCAGGTACCGCAGATGCACCAATGGCTGCTGGAACATTTCTGATCCCGGCGAGCGAGCGCGCATGGTGAGACGGCTTGCGCCGACGGACTTCGAGAGATGGCGCTCGCTCTGGATCGCCTATCAGCGCTTCTACCGGGAGCAGCTCGACGAGGCCGTCACCAAGTCAACCTTCGACCGGCTCTGTGCCGGCTCGGGCCCGCTGGTGGGACTGGTGGCCGACGACGCGAAGGGCCGTCTCCTCGGCATCGTCCAACTGGTCTTTCACCCCTCCACCTGGTCCACTGCGGCCTGCTGCTACGTGGAGGACCTGTTCGTGATCCGCGAGGCCAGGGGAACCGGGGTAGCTAGAGAGCTGCTGGAAGCCGCCTTCGCCGAGGCTGATCTCCGAGGAGCGGGCCGCATCTACTGGGAGACCCAGGAGTACAACTCGGCTGCGCGCTCCCTCTACGACCAGTTCGGCCACCCCACCTCGTTCGTCGTCTATGAGAGGTGAGCAGCCGCCTCGTGCCTGACCGCAGCTTCGGCTGACCTCTAGCTGCGGGCGGGGCTGGAACCGTAGGCGTAACCGCCATCGGCGTAGCGAGTTCCAGCGAACGCCCCCGGAGGGACCAGGTCGCTCAGCCTGGCCAGTTCGTCAGCTGAGAGCCGAACCGCCGCCGCGCCTGAGTTCTCAACCAGGTTGGAGCGCCGCTTGGTTCCGGGGATGGGCACGATGTCAGGACCCTGCCAAAGAAGCCACGCCAGGGCCAGCTGGGCCGGTGTGATCTCATGTTCGACCGCCAGCCCCCGGACCAGCCGTACCAGCTCCAGGTTGCGCTCGAAGTTCTCGGCAAGAAAGCGGGGGTTCTCCTTGCGGAAGTCGTCGTTTCCGAAGTCCTGGGGAGTCGCGACCTTCCCAGTCAGGAAGCCCCGGCCCAGAGGGCTGTAAGGGACCACTCCAATTCCGAGGCGGCGCGCCGTGCCGAGCACCTCCGCCTCAATGTCCCGGGTCCAGAGCGACCACTCGCTCTGGAGGGCGCTGATGGGATAGGTGGCCGCCGCTCGCTCCAGCGAGTCCGTGCTCGCCTCCGAGAGTCCGAGGTAGCGCACCTTGCCCGCGTTGACCAACTCAGCCATCGCCCCGACGGTGTCCTCGATCGGAACTGTGGGGTCGACCCGGTGCTGGTAGTACAGGTCGATGTGGTCGGTGCCGAGTCGCTCCAAGGACGCCTCGCAGCAGGCCTTGACGTATTCGGGTCGGCCGCTTACGGCACCTCCCATGGGGCCATCTCTGTCAATCCCGAACTTGGTTGCCACCACGAAACGGTCCCGGCGGCCCCTGATGGCCTGGCCTAAAAGGCGCTCATTCTCTCCGTCGCCGTAGGCGTTGGCGGTGTCAAGGAAGAAGACGCCGAGCTCCAGAGCCCGCTTGATAGTCGCGATCGACTCGGCATCGTCGGTGGGCCCGTAAACCGGGGACATGCTCATGCAACCGAGACCGACCGCCGAGACCACGAGTCCCTGGTCGCCGAGTCTCCGGGTCGGGATCTCTTGCTCGGCCACGGCTTCGAATTTTAATCACCACTCGGAGGCGAGATTGGGGTCGAACTCATCCGCCAGTGCTGGGACCACCCGGTGGGAGCGGACGCCCGGCGTTCGACTTCAGGGAGCTGCGAGCGGTAATCTGGCGCTGGGCGTCGAACGCTGACACTGACCGCAGCAAGGGGGACAGAGTGGAGGCAGGCGGAGTGGGTTCTCGGCCGTATGTCGCTGACACTCACAACGACCTTCTGATGTCGGTGCGCCACTTCGCGACGGACCAGGACTACTTCCGCCGGGTCTGGCTCCCGCAACTCCGAGCGGGCCAAGTCGCCGTTCAGGTGCTTCCGGTCTTCGTCGAGGCGAGCTGGTTCCCCGAATCATCCCTGCGCCAGACCCTCTTGGTGGTCGAGACCGCCCGGCGCATGATCGAGCGGAACGCGGACACCCTCTCCCTCTGTCTTCAGCCGGGGGATGTGGAGGTAGCCCTGGCGTCTGACCGCCTGGCGGTCGTGCTGGCCCTTGAGGGATGCCCGGCGGTGGGCTCCGACCTGGAGATCCTGCAGTTGCTCTACCGGCTCGGGATCCGGGTCGCCTCCCTCACCCACTTCGGACGCAACAGCCTCGCCGATGGCAGCGCCGAGGAGTCAACCGAGAGTCGGCTCACTCGCCTGGGCGTCGCCGCCGTCGAGTTGATGCAGGAGCTGGGCATGGTGGTTGACATCTCCCATCTCTCGTTGGTCGGCACCCGGCAGGTGCTGGGCATGACTCGGGGGGCTGTGATGGCCAGTCACTCCTCCTGCGACGCCCTCCATCACCACCATCGCAACCTGCCTGACTCCGAGCTAAGGGCGATCGCCGCGACAGGAGGAGTGATTGGGATCAACTTCTATCCCGGTTTCCTCGGTGAAGGACCGGCTTCGATCGCCCGGGTGGCGGAGCACATCGAGCACGCGGTTGAGGTGGCCGGAGCTGACTACGTAGGCTTGGGACCAGACTTCACCAAGGAGGTCGGCGAGGCGCTCTATGGCGGCAGTCATCTGGAGGAGGGCCTCGATCTGGCGGACGCGGTCCCGGGCCTGGAGGGCCCAGCTGGATTCCCGGCCCTGGCCGAGACGCTGACCCGGCGAGGCCTCTCGCCGGCCTACGTGGAGGCGGTGATGGGTGGAAATTTCCGCCGCCTCCTGAACCAGGCCGTCGGTGCGCCGGCGAGGATGCTCACCGTGGCTGGCTCTGAGCCCCCACTCGGGGAGCGCGCCAGGTGAGCTTGGCCGGGACTCCGGCGGCTCGCCGGAAATGAACTCGGGAGAAGCGGACCTGGCGCTGAGATCCAATTCGGGAGGCTCCTGACCCTGCCTTCCCTGAACAGCATTGCTCGGACAGCGATCTTGGCGGCTGCCCAGAATCGGCTTACCGAGCGCTTCATGAGGCGCTACGCGATGCGCCTCGGAGCTTCCCGGTTCGTGGCCGGCGAAACCCTGGACCAGGACGTGGAGTTGATCCGCCGGCTGAACGCCCAGGGCTTCAAATGCAACGCCACCGAGCTGGGGGAGTCGGTGACCACCGCGGCGGAGGCCCAGGCGGCGGTCCAGTCCTACGAGACGCTGCTGGGGCGCCTTGCCAAAGAGCAGCTGAACGCGAACGCTGCCATCAAGCTGACCCTGGTGGGCGCTGACCTCGACCCAGACCTGGCCCTCACCAACATGGCGAAGCTGTTGGAGGTCGCCCGCAGGCTGGGCCTCTTCATGCGGTTGGATATGGAGGACTCAACCCACGTGGAGGCCACCCTCCGCGCCTACAGCGAACTGCGGGAAAGAGGGTTTGACAACGTCGGGGCCGTGCTCCAGTCCTGCCTCCGCCGCACCCAAGCCGACCTTGAGTCCCTGCTGCCCCTCCGCCCCAATCTGCGACTGGTGAAGGGGGCCTACCTGGAGAGCAAGGAGGTGGCCTTCCCCGACAAGGCCGCTGTGGATCGGAGCTACATTCAATTGATGGAGCGAGCGCTCGAGGCCGGAGGTTATACCGCGATCGCCACCCATGACGAGCGGATGATCGAGCACGCCATCTCCTTCACCGAGGCTCGCCAGATTCCCCGCGATCGCTTCGAATTCCAGATGCTCTATGGGGTCCGACCCCAGCTCCAGCGCGACCTGCTTCAGCGCGGCTTCACGGTGCTGGTCGCAACCTCCTACGGCACCCATTGGTACCCGTTCTTCATGCGGCGGCTGGCCGAGCGGCCCGCAAACCTGCTCTTCTTGCTTCGCAACATGGTTCGACGCTGACTCCCGGCGCCTGAGCCGGGCCGCTCCGGAGGCTTCAGCCCCACTCGCCCAGCCCACTTCGATTAGGAGGACCTCCATGTCCCTGGCACCGTTCCGCACCGAGCCGACACTTGACTTCTCCCTGCCGGCGAATCGCACCGCCTTTGCCGCGTCCCTGAGCGAGGTCCGCGACCGGCTGGGACGGGACTACCCACTGGTGATCGGCGGCAAGCGGGTGGAGACCGGGGAGGTGTTCGAGTCCTACAACCCGGCGCATCCGGAGCAGGTGATCGGCCGCCACGCCGCCGGTCGCAAGGAGGATGTCGAGTGGGCGGTCGTGTCTGGTTGGGAGGCCTTTCCCGAGTGGTCGAGGACCCCGGTCGAGGAGCGGGTCGCCCTGCTCCTGCGCGCGGCCCAGGTGGTGCGCCGCCGCCGCGGAGAGCTCTCCGCTCTGATGGTCTACGAGATCGGCAAGGCCTGGGACGAGGCCGACGGAGAGGTCTCCGAGGTGATCGACCTGATGGAGTGGTACGCCCGCCAGGCGCTCCAGCTGAGTGATCGGGACCAGCAAGCGCCCTGGCCCGGGGAGCTGACCCAATTCCGCTATCTGCCGCTCGGGGTGGGGGCGGTGATCTCCCCCTGGAACTTCCCTTTGGCGCTGGCGACCGGCATGATGACGGCGGCGGTGGTGGCCGGAAACTGCGTCATCCTCAAACCGGCTGAGACCTCGAGCACGACCGCAGCCTGGCTGGTTGAGATCTTCTATCAGCTCGGTCTGCCGCCCGGCGTGATCAACCTGCTCACCGGGCGCGGCGAGGTGATCGGGGAGGCGCTGGTCGACCATCCGCAGATTCGTTTCGTGGCCTTCACCGGCTCCCGGGAGGTCGGGGTGCGGATCTACGAGCGCGCCTCTAAGGTCCACCCGGGCCAGCGCTGGTTGAAGCGGGTACAGCTGGAGATGGGTGGCAAGAACGCGGTGGTTGTGGATGAGACAGCGGACCTGGAGCTCGCCGCCCACGGGATCACGACCTCCGCCTTCGGATACCAGGGGCAAAAATGCTCCGCCGGGTCGAGGGCGGTGGTGGTGGAGTCCGCCTATGACGAGGTTGTCAGCCGAGTGCTGGACCTGGCGGGAAAGCTCAAGGTGGGTGATCCCGTCGATCCCGAGGTGAGCGTCGGTCCGGTGATCGACGGGTCGGCGGAGGAGAAGATCCTCGACTACCTCCAACTGGGAAGGGGAGAGGGGGACTTGCTGCTGGGGGGCGGCCACGGGCCCGGGGATGGCCACCTCATTGAGCCGACCATCTTCGGTCGTGTGGCCCCCGACGCCCGGATCGCCCAGGAGGAGATCTTCGGGCCGGTCCTGGCTGTGATTAGAGCCAGGGACTACGAGCACGGGCTGGAGATTGCCAATGGCACGGAGTACGGCTTGTCCGGTTCCTACTTCAGCCGCGATCCCAGGCGGCTGGCGGCGGCCAGGGACCGGTTCCATGTGGGCAACCTCTACCTCAATCGACGCTCCACCGGCGCTTACATGGGAGTCCACCCCTTCGGTGGCTTCAACATGAGTGGCACCGACACCAAGGCTGGTGGACCTGACTACCTCCTCTTCTTTGTGCAGGGGCAGTGCGTGGCCGAGCGCCTCTGACCGACAGCGAAGACGTGACCTGGCAGCGAGCCAGGGGAGAGTCGGGTGTCGAGGCCGAAGTGGCTTAGCTCAGCGGTAGCGGATTTGAGGAACCGCTACCGAAGATGCGCTTGCCGCAGGCCTGCGGCCCGACGGTATAAGTGAGTGTCGAAGTGGGCGAAGTGTAGGGTCGCCAGCTGATTCTTGACCTGGGGTTGAGGGGTCCCTTAGGCGAGCAGCTTCGCTACCGCTGCCAGGCCGCCGACGATGATGATCACCCGCAGGACGGGGGCCGGCAGCCGCCGACCGAAGCCCGCTCCCAGCTGTCCTCCCAACAGGCTGGAACCGGCCAACACCAAAGCCGGTTCCCAAGCGACCGGACCGTAAGCGATGAAGACCACAGCCGCGGCGCCGTTGGCAGCTGCGGCCAGCACGTTCTTCAGTCCTGTCAGCCGCTGCAACGACTCGTCCAGGAAGACCCCCAACGTGGCCATGAAAATGACACCTTGCGCCGCCCCGAAGTAGCCCCCGTAGACGGCGGTTGCCAGGATCGACAGGGGAAGGGCGACCCGCGAGCTGCGGGTGGGTCCTCGTGCCTCGCGCCAGCGCGCCAGCCGGGGCTGTAGCAGTAGCAACACCACCGCTAGGACGATGAGCGCCGGCACCACCACTTTGAAGACCCCCGGGGGCAGGGCCAACAAGAGCACTGCGCCTCCTATTCCGCCGACCAAGGCGCAGGCGCCGAGGGTCAGCCCAGCGCGCCGCTGACCGGTCAGTTCGCGCCGGTAGCCGACTGCCCCGCTGACGTTTCCGACGAACATACCGACGGTGTTGCTGACGTTCGCCACCAGCGGCGAGTACCCGATCGCGAGAAGCAGCGGAAAGGTGAGCAGCGAGCCCGATCCCGCCACGGCGTTGAGCGCACCCGCCGCGAAGCCAGCGGCGGCTACCGCCAGCAGGAGCAGAGGATCATGCACTGGGAGGTTTACTCCTGGGACCGCGGCTGGGGCTCACGGCTGGGGAGCCAGCCGAGGGCCGGGCCAGTACTGGGGCGCTACTCGAGACCGTCCCAACCCCAATGGGGAACCGGAAGTCCGGTGGCAACGACGGAACCAGGTGGCGAGTACGAGAGTACTTCACCGACCGCCCACTCCATGTATTGGCGCAGGCTGGCTCGAAAGTCGGGGTCAGTGGGCAGTCCGGCATCGTCGGCCGCCTGCGCGAAGCAACTCACGAAGCGTGAGCCGTACTCTGCCTCGGCATCTTGACCCGCGTGCAACTCGAGCATCGCCGAATGGCCGCCGTACCCCCTTGTGAAGCGGGGTGGACCTCCGAACACCTCCGCCCAGTACGCTGTCAGGCGCGCCACGTGTTGGGGGTTTCCAGTGTGAGAGAAGGGGTGATTCAAAAGCGGATCGTCGAGGCAGCGCCGGTGGTGCGCGGTTGCCAGTGCCAGGAAAGCGGCTTCGCCGCCGGCGAATTCGAAGATCGACGGTCGGGCCATACACGAAAGTTTCGCGCATCTGCCCGGGTGAGGGTCCGGCGGTAGTCCAACGCCGGTGGGCGCCACGGTGGCAGTCCCGACGCCCGGGCTAAACGACGTCTCGGACTGGCCGTCCGGTGGTCACCTGATCCGCCGGAGACGGCCACTGCTGTCCCGGCGCAATCATGGTGAACCGGACGGCCCGATTCTGGATTAACTGGGCATTGCGCCCGCGGGCTGCCGGATGGTGACGTTGAGGCGGTTGAAGGCGTTAATCAGGGCGATCTCGATGATCAGGGCGGCGAGAGCCGTTTCGTCGTAGTGCCGGGCGGCCTCGGTCCAGACATCGTCCGGTACGGGGTCTGGCCGGTCACTGAGCCGGGTCTCAGCCTCGGCGAGCGCGAGCGCGGCGCGCTCGGACTCGGTGAAGTACGGCGCCTCGCGCCAGGCTGCGACCGCGAAGATCCGCTCGTCTGTCTCGCCGGCCTGCTTCAGCTCGCGAGAGTGTGCCTCGACGCACCAACTGCAGCCGTTGATTTGGCTGGCGCGCAGTTGAACCAGAGCGGCTGTCTGCGGCGGTACACCGCTGGACTTGACCGACTTGCTCAGCGCCAGGAGCGCTCGCAACGCCTCCGGGATAAGCATCGCGGGGTTGGTCATCCGCGGCTGGATGGTTGTTGTCTGCATGGTCGCCCTCCTTCTGATGGGCCTGTCGGGTTCGCAGTTGTTCCTGCGCCTACCTATGAGACACCTCGCTCCGGGAGAATGTGACCGAGTTCGCGGGGGCCTAGAGCAGCTTGTTGGCCACGGACCGACCGGCATCCGCCATCTCCTCGGTTGGTTCCAGACCATTCCGGAACCGCACAGTCGGAATGGGGAAGGAGGGTGTCTGGGAGCGTGTCCCGGACGTCCAGTTGGGTCCGTGATAGATCCACATTTGGGATGCACTTGGAAGCCGAGCTCGCCGTCTGCAGCGCGCCGACCGGTCCGAGCTGCGTCCGCTGGTAGAACCACCAGACGCTTGTCTGCTTGGTTCACTTCGGCGAGAATGAAGTAGCGGCGGCATCGGGTGGGACGTTGGGCAGATGCCAGCAGAAGGGGTTCTCGGCGTGATCCTCCCGAAAGTGCGTGACCCTCGTTTAGTGACGATCCGGCGCGGTGGGACGCTCACCGATTCGGATCACCAGCTCCTCGCCCAGTGGGCGGCCTCGTGCGCGGAGCAAGTCCTTGACCTGTTCGAGTCAGCTCAGCCTGAAGACCCGCGACCGGGTCGGGCGATCGAACTCGGTCGGGCCTGGGCGTGCGGCGAGATCACCATGACCCAGGCACGCACGGCGGCCGGCCACGCGATGGCCGCGGCCAGAGACCTGAAGGGGGCGGCACGGAATGCCGCGCACGCTGCCGGCCGGGCCGCGGCGGTCGCACATGTCGCCGCGCACGAGCTCGGTGCTGCCGCCTACGCGATCAAGGCCGCACGCGCTGGCGCGCCGGAAGGAGAGGGCGAGAGTGCAGGGCGACTCGAGTGCCGGTGGCAGCGCGACCAGCTCCCGGAGGCGATTCGCGAACTCGTACTCGACGATCAGCGGTTGCGAAATGAGATTTGCTGGTCGGTGTTCGTCTGCTGAGAGCCAGTTGGAGCATAAGCGCTGCTTGACCAGCGGATCAGTGCGTCCCTTGGCACGGACAGCCGGCCCCGCCGCATCGCGGGCACCGGAACCCGATCGGCCACCAGAAGCGCTCGAGATGGGCCAGGCACGCTGCATCGTCGGGGAGGAAAGCACGCAACTCCCGCCGCATCCTCGTGTCGTCCGTGTCGTCAACCGGCTGGTTGCCCACCAGCGGCCCACACTCCTTGAGCGCAGCAGTTGGCCACCCTCCTCCATCCGGCGAGAAGCTGTCCCGGCTCTTACTGTCCGGCAGTGCTTTGGAGGTGAGCCAAGCGGCACGCCACCGGTTCGGTGATCCTCTGCCGGACGGATGCGGTGGCCGTAGAGGATGTCGGCCGCGCTTCCCCCGACTAGACGGTCCCGGCCAGCACCGCCAACAGCCTGACCATCTCGAAGGCACCCGGGAAGTCGGGAGCCAGGTAGGCGAGCGTCACGGCACCGGTCCGGCGCACGCCCGGAACCAGCAGTCCCGGTTCCACCATCGCCTCGCGGTGGAAGTCCACCTCCAACTCCACCTCGCCCTCGAACTTGGTCGGCCGGATCCGGTTCCTGGCGAGGAGAGCGCCTGGGATCGACTCCTCAATCAGCCGGCAAGCCTCCTCAGGATGGAGAGATTCGGCGGCCCGGTTGCCCAGGGCTCGCTTGACGGTCACGGTCGCGACCCCCTCAATCAGCTGCTGGGCCTCTCGAGCTACGGTGTCGTCGCCGGCGACCAGAACCGTTGGGACCCCGAAATGGGCACCTAGCGCCGAGTTCAACCCGAGCTCCCCAAGGGGTTTGCCCTGGCAGCGTACCCCGTGGAGAGAGGCTCCACTTACGGTGTGCGACAGCACTGATTCTGACGTTCCCACTCGGCCGTGGTAACCGATGAAGATGGCGGCCTGGGCGCGATCCATGCCGGTGACCATGCCGAGTGGCCGGGGCCGTCCCCGGACCAGGAGCGCCCGTCGGTCCAGCTCGTCCGGGACCAGATTGGTGAAGGGACCGTGGGAGTCGGTGATCACCACCTCCGCTTGCGGGTCGTGCTGCAGCACCCCCCGAACTGCGGCGTTCGCCTCGTTGGTCATCAGATGGCGGCCTCGCTCATATTCGCGGCTGCCTGGTGAAACATCGTCCGGGGTGGCTATTCCAGCGATCCCTTCCATGTCGACCGAGATCAAGACCCGCACTGACTTCCTCCCGCGCAAGTGGCTCCGGACAACTCCCCCCTAGCATATTCACCGAGAGCGGTCGCCTCGGGAGCCGGTCCCAATGCTATTTATTACTTGTGGAAATCGTGGTCCTCGGGAAGGGCGATTTGGACCGCGTCACTGCCGCCGGATACCTCTTCGATGGCGAGCTTCAGCTGGAAGCCACCACCCGTTTCCTCGACGAGCCCGGCCACCACCTCCTTATCGCGTACGTCGACGGGATCCCAGTTGGTTATGTGTCCGGGGTCGAGATGACCCACCCCGATAAGGGAACGGAGATGTTCCTCTACGAGCTGGCGGTCGCCGACGCCCACCGCCGGCAGGGGATCGCGGTGGCCCTGGTCAATCGGCTGGCGGAGCTCGCGCGACAGCTGAACTGCTACGGAATGTGGGTGGCCACTGAGCCCGAGAATCTCGCAGCCATCGCCACCTACCGGCGCGCCGGAGCGGTGGCGGATCCGCCTATCACTGTTGTCCTGGCCTGGGATCTGAGGCGTCCGCCTGCCTCACGTTCTGCAACACCTCCCGACGGCTGATGTGGGCCGGGCCGGGAGCTCTCAGCTGGATCCCCGCACCGTCCCTCCCCCGGGCAGTCGAGATCCGGCGTGTCAGGTGTCAGGAGCGCGCGGCTAAGACCTCCAGGTCGCGCTCCGCGTAGAGCCGGTGAATCCACTCCTCGCTCAGCACTGCCTGTAGGCACCGGCGCACTGGAAAACTCACCGACTCCGGGTAGCCGGGAGCAGGTACCGCCTCGGTTGTGCTGGCCAAGCATGCATCGCTCAGCTCCTGAAACACCTGGCGAACGGTCGCCATCCGATCGGCCCTCAGCAAGAGGACCTCGTCCAGCGAGGGCCGGGCGTCCCGGTCGCAGGGGACGGTAGGAATGTCTCGCAGCTCATCGGACGGAAGGTCCAGTGGGCTCCACGGCGACGGTTCTCCCAGCGTTGCACGCCGCACCCATGAATCCGTGACGAAGACGAGATGACGCTGCGTTTCGATGAAAGACCACTCTCCGTCGACTGATTCGTGCAGCGCCCCTGGAGACACTCGCCGCGCGCGTTCGACGGTCTCTTCCCACAGGCGCTCGAGGACGTCCCACGCGGCACGGAATCCGTCGGCGTCGACCGGGCGCATCATGGCGCGCTCCGGATACCGGCGGTTGAGCTCCGCCTCCACCAAGGGGGTGACATCGACTCCGTTGATCCGGACGTCCGCGATGTTCCCGCTGATCTCCACATGCTCGAGGGCGGACCCGCGGATCACCACCCCAGTCATGTCGACAAGGCGGAAACGCGCATTGGTGAAGTCCACGTCATGGAACTGCCCGCCCGTGAGGTAGACATCGTCGAACCGAGATCCGGACAAGTCCTGATGGATGAATTCGGTCACCAACGCAGTGTCGCACGTGGCTGGGCGCTGGCTGGGAGGGAGGTCGAGAGAGTCGCCTCGCGGACAGTCGGCGCTTCCCCCCAGCGGTTAGCGTCCAAGGGTGTGGTGTATGAGGGACCTCAGGCGGAGGGCCTTGCAGAAAGCAGAGAGCCATCAGGCAT
>JBOHUG010000058.1:0-4253 GCA_050734135.1 Candidatus Dormibacteria bacterium | reverse complement strand
GCTTGGGCGAATATGGCTACCTGATGGACCTGCCGGCTGCCTTGCGAGCCGAATCCAGTCCGCAGCCTCAAATGACTGAGTACGTTTGGCTGGCGAGCGGCACGCCGGCCCGAGTGGTCAAGGCTCTGTCCCGGCTCGGGGTCACTATCCAGGGCCAGCAGACACCATCACGGGCCCTAACTCTGCTCAACCGCCAAGGCGTGGCTCTGGGATACACGTTCTTTCTGCTCACTGCGGTCGCAGCTGCGGTCCTCGTGATCGCGGGCACCATCGTCTTTGCGCTTTTGGACGCCGGCCGCAGGAGCTATGAACTGGCTGCCCTGAGGATGACAGGGATCAGCCGTGGGACCCTTCTTCGGTCCTTGATCGGGGAACAGCTCGTGGTTCTCGTGCCCGGCGCGGTCCTAGGCGTCGGTACCGGCCTCCTGGGTGCTGCCTTGGCGTTGAGATCGATTCCCGAGTTCCCTAGCCTGGCGGGCGGCCCACCGCTGCAACTTGCGATGCCGATCATCCCCTTGGCCTTGCTCGTGGCTGGACTCGCCGTGGCGCTCTTGGTGGGGGCCTGCGCCGCGGCCTTCGGTGTCATGCGGGGGGCCACCTACTCCTACCTGCGCATGAATGACCGCTGAGGCGGGGGTGTAGGTGATCACGAATAAGGCAACGAGTTGCTCACCAAAGGAACAGAGGGCAGCGGCAGGACCAGAGCGCTGCGGGAAACAGAAGAGGAGGTCCCTGACTCGGGTCGGGTGTCTAGCCCCCGCCTGAGGAGGCGTCCATTGCGTCCGAAAAGTTGGGATGAGTTTGCGAGTCCTCCGCTCCCATGGCTGGAACCTGGCGCTGGACAGGAAGCGGATAATGGTGGCTTGTGGACAGCGCGCACGTCCAGCTGCGTCGAACAGAACACGCCACCGAGGTGTTCGTCACTGCGTGGCCGGGGCCCTCGTCTCCATATCGCGTCGAGTCGTCCAACAAGGCCACGATCCCTGCGGACGCTGAGTGGCCCGCCCATCTACGCGGGCTGATCGGGACGCGGTCAGGGCACGGTGGGACTGAAAAGGGCAGGATCCTGTACTGCGTGCAGTCAGAGGGACCCCTCATCGAATCCGCCACCGTCGGTGCCCTCGCCTATCACCTGGACCGCACTCGAGTCCTGCTCACTGCGCTTGGCACGGTGCGATTCAAGCATGGGACGGACATCCACTTGATCCATGCTCTGCTGCTGGCCTGTGCCCTAGAGGTGGCACGATGCCTCGGGTCAGATTGCCTCTATTGGGTCGTCCACCAAGAAGCGGCGGCATTGCAAGCTCGCCAAGACTTCGGGTTCCGGAGGCTGGCCCGCGACCACCCAGTACAGCGACGGAACCGCCGCGCTATCGTGCTCCAACTGCAGAGCTAGACGGCAGACTGGCAGGCTCGGCATCGACCTCGTCGGCCGCGCGGCGCAAGAGCTGCTCGGTGGCGGCCAAGGCTTCCGGCGGCAGTGCATCTCTGGCGGCGGCCAGGACGCCCTCTAGGGACTGAGCGGGGCTCGCGAAGCGGGGGTCGATAAAGAGGTCACCCCCACGCCCGGGGCGCGACTGGCGCCGGAGGTACCCTTTGGCCACTAACTTGACCAAGCGGTTACCGGCCGCCGTCGAGTTGAGGTCCAGACGGCGGGCCAGGTCTGATGCTGCTACCCGGCCACCCATCGAGACCACAGTGTCCAGAGTTTCGCGCTCGGTAGCGGTTAGATCCCCAGCTGGCACCGCTTCCGCGACCTGCTTCGGCGCCGCTGACCAGGAGATGTACAGGGGCAGTTGCTCCTGGGTGGCCAGTGCCTCGATTAGTCGCCGAAGGCCGACGTTGCCCGCCGCCACTTGTAGGGCAACGAAGCCGTGGCCCCCGGCTCTGACCGCTTGCCCTGCTGGCACCAAAAGGTCCGTCAGGACGTCCGACGACGGCCAGACACTGTTCAGATCGAGGACCCGCAAGGTCGGGCTCTCCGAAGCGGTGGGAGGCAGCCAGTCCCGTCGCACCTCTTCCGCCAGTGGACGGTCCACCCAGAAGCCCCGGGTCCGCGGATAGACCACCACCACAGGAGGGTCAACCAGCATCGGGACCCCAAGGCGGCCAGCATCTAGGCGCCACAGCGCATAGCTTACCGTCACAGCTGGTCGATCGTACCACGCTTTGAAAGCGACCACCACTCTACCCACTTGACAGAGTGGTGCATATGGGGTTACAATCTCGCTGTCGATCGAGGAACGGAGTGAATCGCGGTGAGCGAGCAAATCGAGCTGACAGTCGTGGTCAACGGGCAGCCCACCGAAGTGGAGGCCAACCTCCACGAGGACCTGGGTTCCATCATTCCCCGGGCTCTGCAGCAAACCGGCAACGCTGGCCAGCCGCCGGAGAACTGGGAGCTACGGAACGCCGAGGGTAAGATTCTCCCGCTGGATAGGAAGATCGACAGCTTCCACTTCCCCCGCATGACCAAGCTCTTCCTCAACCTCAGAGCGGGGATCGGCGGCCAGACGCGGCTTCACTGATCGATGCCCGGGTACGTGGACTCCGCTGTCTCTCAGGCGAAGTTCGCCCGCGAGGTCGGTAACTACCGCACGCTCGAGCGCGACTACCGGGCACGAGGGTGGTTGCTCCTCGAGGCTCGCTTCCCCCACGTTCTAGTTGCCCTCGCCGCCCTTCAACTCCGCCCGCCGTCGATCGTCACCGGCGTCGAGCTCGATTACACCAACTACGACGCCGAGCCGCCCTCGGTCCGCCTCGTCAATCCCTTCTCCGGCGTGCCGTACTTGGCCAAGGACCTGCCGACCCAGCTCCTCCGCAACGTCGGGCAACTTGAGCAGCTCGCGATGGGTCCTGCCCCAATGGCCCTCCGTCTGCACGTGCAACCGTTGATGGTGTCCCACGGACCCGACGAGGTGCCATTCCTTTGTATCTCAGGGGTCCGCGAGTACCACAATCACCCGGGCCATTCCGGCGACTCCTGGGAACTCCACCGCACCACCGGCGCCGGCCAGTTGGTCCGCATCCTCGAAGTGATCCACAAGTATGGGGTGGAGCCGATCGCCCGCTACCAAGTTCAGCCTCAGGTGATCGGACTCGAGATCAACATACAGCAGGTGCCGGCATGAATCTGACGCACTCCCGCCAGTTCCAGGCAAACGACGACATCCTCCGTGAGACCGAGCGGGCCCTGCGTGCGGCGGGCAAGGACGGCTACGAACTGTTTGTCCTATGGACCGGACGGTTGATTGGCGACGTCTTCACCGTCGAGCACTGCTACGTGCCTGAGCAGCGTTCGTTCCGCGTGCGCAAGGGCGTGTGCGTCCGTGTTGAGGCCGACGAGCTGCACAAGCTCAACTGCTGGCTCTTCCAGCATGGCCAGACCCTTGCCGTACAACTGCACACTCACCCCAAGGAGGCCTACCACTCGGAGACCGACGACACGTACCCCATCGTCACCACCCTCGGCGGCCTCTCCATCGTTATCCCGGACTTTTGCCGCCATGGATTGGCGACCGCGAAGGTCGCCGTCTACCGGCTCACGGACCGGGGCTGGGAAGAGCTGGATTCGCGGCTCCCCCTTGATCTCGTCCCTATGCTGACCGGCCGATGAGCCTCGCCGACTACTACTCACGCTGGGCGATGGCGGCGGCACAGGTGCTGGCCGACTTCGACCACTCCGAGTTCGTCCGCCGCCTGGAGGAGACCGCCCTGGGCATCCGCTTCAGCCAGGAGGCGGGCGACTCGCCGGAGGGCCGTGCCCTGCTTGACCTGCTGGTTCGGCTCACCGCTCGGCTGTACCCGAAGTTGGTGCTGCAGGCTCCAGACCGGCAGTCCCCGCTGGCCTCTGAGCTAGTTCAGCTAGCTTCGAGGATCAATCCCGCAATCGAGCTCGCCGAGGGCGACGACGAAGCATCGTTCTGGATCGGCGTCGGTGGTGATGCGCTGGTCCCGGAGGGACGAGGGGTTTACGCCGGAAGCAACGGCTGGATCGCCCTGGTGTCGGCAGACGCTGCCCAGCCGACAGGGCACAGCCGCAACCCCTTCGGGGCCGGCGCGGCTGCGTGTGTCGCGGCTGGCAATGCCTTTCGCTTCATCTTCGCCGACCGGTCGCCAGATACCCTCGACCGTGAGGCAGCGCTCTCCACCTGGCGTCTTGCCTCCGGAGCCGGCCCCGAACTCGAAGCGATAGCGGTAAATGATCTGACCCTGGTCGGGGTGGGCGCAATCGGCAACGCGACGTCCTGGGC
>JBOHUG010000057.1:0-9077 GCA_050734135.1 Candidatus Dormibacteria bacterium | reverse complement strand
CGCGTTCCCATTGGGCCGGTGGCCGACCACATGGAGAGAACGAGCCGAATCATTGCCGCCGCTGAGGATGCGGCCGACATGCGCCGCAGAATGGGTGCGGCGGCGCTCGAAATGGATGCGGCGTCGGACGACACCGCGCAAAAGCAGTGGCGCGCTACCGTCGCGGCCCGGCTGCCCAGTCAGCGTTGGCCGGAACGAAGGATACTCATCACCGCAGTCGACGCCCGGACCGGTGAACCGGTCGTGTTCGACCACCACAGCGGAGTCGACCTGGTGGACGCTGTCGCCGCCAGCACTGCCAACGGCTTCGGTGTCCCGCCATACAGCATCGGCGACAACCGATACCTCGACGGCGGCTACCGATGCAACGAGAATGCCGATCTCGCAGTCGGCTACGGTCGGGTGCTGGTGCTGTCCCCTTTTGGCGGCAGTTCACGGCATCCGCCGGAGTGGAGCATGCATCTTGCCACGCAGGTCGACGAACTACGCGCACGCGGCAGCAGAGTCGAGACCATCGTACCGGATAGCCGCTCCCGCAACGCATTCGGCATCAATGTGATGGATCCGTCGACGCGTGCGCCCGCCGCTCGCGCCGGTTACGATCAGGGGAGAGCCCTCGCCGAGCGGCTCACTGTGTTCTGGAGACGACGCCTATGAAACCAGTCGAACCGGTAGGCGTGACTAGACCTGCTAATACATCTAATGGCCGATAGCCGCGACGTGCCTGACGCTACCTGCGCCTGCTCTGACCATGTGCACGCGCCTGGGCGAGCTCGGACTTGACGCCATCGGGCAACGACTCGGTGGGCTAGTGTGGTAAGTGCCGATGCGAAGAGGTGCCGCCCGACAGCGTATCCCTGTGGCTGGCACTCGAACGGTTCGGGCCTCTGGTCAGACTCCTGATCGCGGCCAGGGCTGTGCCCGGTCTGGCCGGAAAACAGGGCCTTTCTAACGCCACCCCTGCAATTTGCGAGCTGTAGAAGATGGGGTTCGGTGATCGGACATCGCGCCTTCCGTGAGCAGCAATGAACGCCGCCATCTGACGAGAGGCTACGGCCGGCAGGGACTCCATGAGTCCATCAAGCTCCGAGCCGGCGACGCGAAGGGCATAGCTCGCGGTGCGTAACACACCATTTTCGCAGCTTTTATGGGACCGTTTGCCGGTTGTATGGCGTACCGGCTGTCGCCAGCTGAGAAGCCGCACGGTTCGCTACCCGGCATCTCGAGTCCCCCATCGCCGTGGGATCAGGATAGTCGCAGCCAGCCGTCCGTTCGCGGATACCAGCTTTTCCGGTTCCCGTTTGCGGAATCCTCTCTTCCCCGGACCCGCCAGCGTTGGCGCCAACCTTCTGAGCGCTCCCGAACTCTGAGAGAATGTCCCTGGCAGTCCACGCAGCGGGTTCTCTCGGAGCGCCTGCCCACAAACTCCGAGGGTGCGCTCTCCTAGAGTGCTCTCCAGTACCGCGGGCGCGTCACTCTGGAGTGACTGAGGCAACCTCCGGTTTTCACCGGAGGGACTAGCTTTGGCGCTCTGCCACCAGCTGACGCTCCTCGTAGCATGCGCGCGAGCGGGCCTGAATCTCGATTTTTGCGGCGGCGTCTGAGTCGAAGCCACTGGTGCAGACCGCGAGACAGTAACCCGGTCCGTCATTGGGCCAGACCAGAGCGGCATCGTGGCGAAGTCCCGGGTCCCACCCGGTCTTGTTGGCCACCCGCGCCCCTGCGCCAATCCCAGCTGGAATGCCAGCGCGGTCTTTTTGACGGCAGAGGAGCGCGATCATGTCGTGGCAGCTGGAGGGGGATGCCGCCCGGCCGCTGGCGATTCCGGCCAGCACGCGGCAGAGGTCGAGAGGCGTGACTACGTTGGAGATCCCACTGGCTTCGGCCTGGTAGTCCCCGATCGACCGTTCGAGTCGGCTCCCGGTGGCTCCCAGATCCCGGAGAATGGTGCCCAGAGGCGGAACTCCGGTCAGTTCCATCAGGAGGTTGGTGGCGTGATTGCTGGAGCGGGTGATCATCCGCTCCAAGAGGTCGCGGACGGGGGCCGGGCGGCCAGCCACGAGCGCTAGTTCTTCGTCGGCTTCATCGGCTGTGAGGCCGAAGGACTGGTCCTTTTGGACGGATCGGAACTCGGTCGCCACCACGACCTCGCGGTCCAGATCGAGGCGTCCCCGATCGCACTCGCGATAGATCCCGATCATCACCAGGATCTTCATCGTGCTGGCTGCCGGGAACTGCGCTTCCGCTTGGTCGGCAGCGAGTGGTACCCCTTCGAGCGTGGTCCATGCGAAGGCGACCCGAGGAATCTCGAACTCGCCCTGCGATTGGCGCCGTCTCTTTTCAACGCGCGACGCAGAGGAGTTCAAGGAGCGAAGGCGCTGGCAGCTCGCGCCAGGGACAGGCTGCCGTCGCGGTCGATCACGACCTCCGGCGGCCGTGGACGTCCGTTGTAATGGGAGAACATTGACGAGGCGTACGCTCCCGCGGCGGCGATCGCGATCATTTCACCGCGCGTGAGATGGGGCAGAGAATGCAATCCAAACGTGTCGGTGCTCTCGCAGAGTGCTCCCTCAACCAGGGTACTCCCCCGCTCCGGTTGGTCAGATCGAGCGTCATCCTTGAGCGCGAGCACCGGATGGCGAGCGCCGTATAGCGCTGGTCTCACAAGCTCCGCAAAACTGGCATCGATCACGATCCGCTGGCCTTCTGGGCGCTGCCGGACATGGAGGACCCGGGCGACGATCCAGCCCGCAGTCGCAACTAGAAACCGGCCCGGTTCGACCGCCGCCCGCGCCGGCAGGTCGACCGCAACCCGGGAGAGTGCCTCCACCAGCTCGCCGGCGAACTCGGCCGGGACCGGGCTCGACCGCTCGCCGGAGGGGAAGCCACCGCCTAGGTCTACTGTGTCCAGGGGAAGGTCGTCCGACTCCAATTCACGCACCAGCTGACAGGCCCGGGTGGCAGCCTCGGTCCAGGCTGCGGTCCCGCTCAGCTGCGAGCCGACATGGACGTGAATGCCCCGCAGGCGGAGCCCCGACTCGGCCAGCCGCGGAGACCGCGTCCATTCCCGGAGTTCAGCCTCCCCCATCCCGAATTTGCTGGACCCAGCGCCGACGCGTAGTTCAGCTATCGTCTCCGGCTGGACCTCTGGATTGAGGCGCAACAGGACGTCCAAGCCAGGCCGTCCTCGACCCAGCTGGCTGGATTCCGCGAGCTGGACGAGTCGGCTCGCCTCATCGGCCGATTCAAGGGTGACCCAGCGCAGAGGGTCCCCTCCGGCGGCCGCCTTGACCGCCGCCTCCAGGTCAGCATCGGTTTTGCCGATTCCCTCCAGGGTGATCTGGTCATTGCCCAGACCAGCGGCGCGAGCGGCCGCCCACTCCCCTGCCGAGACCACGTTAGCCCCGAACCCGGCCGCCCCAAGCCGTGCCACGATTGCCGGGAGTGGGTTCGCCTTGAGAGAGTACTGCCGCACCCAGGGATCCGGGAATGCCGCTCGGAGCTCCGCCGCGCGGCGATCAACCTCTCGGAAATCGGACACGTAGCAGGGGGTGCCAAACCGGCTGGCCGCCTGCTCCAGCAGGAGCGCTGTGGGCCCCCTCAACGCGACTGGGTCCGGGGCGGACTCAGTCAAGAGACGGCGCTCTCCAGCGTCTCCAAAGTTCCCCGGTCGGCGTCCAGGCGCGCCCGCACTCCCAAGGGCAGGGTGGCGAGGTGCTGCCCGTGGCCGATTGGGAGGTGATAGACCGTCGGTACCCCCAGGGGCACTAGCAGATCCCGGAAGACCTGCTCCAGACCGAGGGTGGGACCGGCCCGCCGGGGAACGCAGTTGGCATGTTCTCCAATCACGATCCCCGCACACTTGTCGAGTAGGCCCGCCGCGAGAAGCTGGGTCAGGTAGCGCTCGATTTCGTAGGGCTCCTCGTCCACGTCCTCAAAGCAGAGAATTCGGCCCCGGAAATCCAGCTGCCAGGGGGTGCCCACCAGGGTGGCCAGCAGGGTCAAGCAGCCGCCCACCAGATCGCCTTCGGCGACTCCCGGGACGAGCGTGGCCACATAGGGATCGTCCGGGTCCCTGGCGACCGCAAAGGGCTCGGACTCCATCACCCCCCGGCGCAGGCCCTGGAGTACGTAGTCACTGGGGTTGACCAGCGAGATCACCATCGGGCCGTAGAAGGTGACCCACCCGGCGACCTTCTCGAGGATGGCGTGGATCACCGTGATGTCCGAGTAGCCAATGAAGACCTTGGCTGGAAGGGCTGCCAGCCGGGCCAATCGGTCCGGGGCCAATGCCAAGGCGGTGCGCATCGCCCCAGCGCCACCCTTCAGGCACATGACGGCGTCGATGTCGGAGCGCTCCAGCATGGCCAGAAGATCGTCGGCGCGATCCTGGTCGGCGCCGGAGAGATGACCGTAAATATCGCCGCAGTGGGGTGCCAACTCGACGGCGAAGCCCATCTCCCGCAGCGTCGTCAATCCTCGCTCGGTCTGAGACGGTTCCAGGGTCGAACCGCTGGGGGCCACGACCCCGATCCGCATTCCCGCGACCAGCCGTCGCGGCCGCAGCCGGCTGGCAGTCACGCTCGGAGGCCCTCCGAGGTGACTCCGCCGGTCATCGACCTCCCTGGCGGTTGTCGAACCACCGGGGACTCCCTAGCTCGGCGAATCGGTGACCCAAAACTGGGGTTCCCGGAGCTGGTTAGCCACTCAGGCGCCAGTCCTCGGGGGTGAAGGATCCGAGCGCGTTCTGCTCGACAGCGTGCAGTTTGCCGGAGATCACCGAGATTTGGCTCGGGGAATTGGGCCACCAGATCACGGGCAGATTCTTAGCCAGGTAGTCCTCGTAGTTGAACATCGCCTGCGGGCTGCTGCTGCGCTGGGTAGCGGTGATGTTTGCCTGGTTGACCGAACTGCTGTAGCCCCCGGTCTGAATCGGAGAGAAAGTCTCTTCACCAGTGGGATAGGGGCTCTGATACCCCCAGCCTTCCCAGTTGGCCAGCCCCCAGGTGCAGGTCGCTCCGGTGGTGCAAATGTTGGCGATGTCGCCGATCTGCTGCAGCGGCAGCTCCCGGATGGCGAGGTCGATTCCGACCGCGGAAGCCCACGATTTCCAGGCCTCCATCCCGTCCTGGATCGAGGTGACGCCGGAGGGATAGATGACCGGAAAGGTCAGCGCCGCGCCGCGCGCAATGCCGGCGCCGCACTCGTTCCTACCGCTGCCCGCTTTGGCACAGGTGTCAGTTCCATCTTTGACGATCTTCCAGCCATGGCTCTTGAGCAGCGCCTCCGCCTTGCTGATGTCATAGGGGTAGGGATTCCTCGACTCCAACGGGCTCACCAAGGGACCCTTCGGCTGCAGCGGGATGGGTCCGTCGATCGGTTGCCCGTACCCACCCAAGGTGTCCTTGATGATCGCCGGCTGATCGACCGTCAACTGCAGCGCCTGGCGGATGTAGAGCTGCTGGAAGAATGGCTTCAGCTTGGGGTTGGTGAAGTTGATGACCATGTAGTTGATGCCCCAACTCGGCAGCGGGGAGACCGTGTCGCCCTTGCTCTTGAAGTAACTCGCCTGGTGCAGATCACTGCTCGGGAGATAGCCGTAGTCGAGCTGTCCCGAACGGAGCGCGTCGTACTCGGCGGTCTCGCTGGTGAACGGCTCTTCGATCAGCTTGCTGATGGTCGGCTTGACCGGCCCCGAATAATGGGAGTTGGGCGCGAGGGCGGCGTAGCTGGTCTCCGCCGAGTAGGCGGTGAGGTGGAAAGGTCCGTCGACCACCTGCCAGATGGGGTTGCTCGCGTAGGTGGACAGGGACAACGCCTGTTGGTTGAGATAGTTGAAGACGGCGGTGGCCCCGCTCGCGGTCAGGTCGTAGTCGCCGACCGCCCCCGTGGCAGAGGTCTTGTCCCACGTCTGCTGCGGCAAGGGGACGATCGACG
Source organism: Candidatus Dormibacteria bacterium (assembly GCA_050734135.1). Classification (GTDB taxonomy): domain Bacteria; phylum Chloroflexota; class Dormibacteria; order Aeolococcales; family Bog-877; genus Bog-877. The sequence goes on along the minus strand of JBOHUG010000057.1, from coordinate 3,140 downwards.
CCAGTTCATTGTTCTCCAGCCATTCTTGGGCGTAGACGTTATTGAAGGTGATGCTGAAGGTGCGGGTACCAGTTACCGCGAAGTTGGTCACGTTGTCGGGAAAGTCGCCCGGGTTGTAGCCGCCCCAGTTGCTCTTTCCCGCCTTGAGGACATTCATGAAGAATTCCACATCGCGGCTGGTCACCGGCTGGCCGTCGGACCAGTTGTAATGTTTGAGGGTCACATTGACGGTCCGGCCGCCGTCGGTGAAAGTCGGTGGATCAGCCAGGCTCAGTGAGGTGCTGATAACCGGCTTGGTGCCGCTGCCCAGCCAGTACAGGGGGCGCCACATGAGGGGCTGGAAGAGGGCCAGGTTTCCGGAGACGTAGGAGTTGGCGGCAGTGATGGGGAAAATGTAATTCGGAATATTGCCCGGCTGCTGGGCATAAGTGACCGTTCCGCCAGCTGATGACTTGGCACCGGCCTGGATCACGGTCGGTCCCGCCAGTACCGCGGCCATCGTCACTCCCAGGAGTCCGGCGAGGGCGAGTCGGCCCCTGCTCAACGCCTTGGCTCGCGGCATTCCCTGTCCCTCCAGTCACTCTTCGAATGCGGGAGTCGGTGACCTCGACGCGGGCCTGGTGTCGAGAACCGTCCTGACTTTCCCCGGGAACGAGATGTTACCAGGGTGAGAACCTTCGGCCGGGTGACAGCACGCGGGCGGACCAACGTGACTCGGCCGCCGGGGAGTCGGTTCGCGAGGCCGCTGCTAGCATCGGGCGGATGTCCCGCCGCGCTCACCACGCCCCGCCCCACGGCGCCTGCCACCGCCCGGGAGCTGCGGTCAAGGACCGCGGCTGCTCACCACCTGGCCGGACGCGATGACCGGACCTCCGGAGCAGTTGTCCGGCGGCCGGGTTGCCTGGATCCTGACCGCGCTTGACGGCGAGGTGCGCCAGCAGCGTGACGCCGACGCCGTCTTCTACGCCGCCAGCACCATGAAGGTGGCCGTCCTGATCACTCTCTTCCGTCTGGTCGACCAGCGGACCCTCAATCTCCACCAGCCGATCACGGTTGAGACGACCTACCACTCCGCGGTTCCGGGTTGCTCATTTCGGCTGGACCCGGACGACGTCGACGCGGAGCTGGCGCAGCGATCCGGAAAGTCCGTCCCGCTGGCGGAGCTCGCAGAGCGGATGATCACCGTTTCCAGTAACGAGGCGAGCAACCTGCTCCTCGGGTTGGTCGGTTTCGCCCGGGTGGGCGCGGTGCTCAGCGACCTGGGGGCGACCCACAGTGCAGTGCACCGGCTGATCGGGGACCTGGCGGCCAAACAGGCGGGTACCACCAATGAAGTTACCCCAGCTGACCTGAGTCGACTCCTGACCGCGATCGGTTCTGGGCGGGCCGCCAGTCCCGGCAGCTGCAGCGCGATGACTGCCATACTCGCCGGCCAGCAGTATCGGGATGAGATCCCGGCTGGCCTTCCGCCAGGCACGCTGGTCGCGAACAAGAACGGTTGGGTGGAGGGCGTTCTCCACGACGCCGCGCTGGTCTGGCCACCGGATGCCGCTCCTTTCTGCCTGGTGGTGTGTACCGAGGGGTTCTCCGATCAAGCGAGGGCGCGCGAAGCGATCCAGGAGCTGGCACGGTGGGCCTGGGCGGAGCGCGAGATAGCTCCGGCCCGCCCCTCCTAGCAGGGTGTTGAACTAGGACCGAAGTGGGGTTCCGGTGTTTGGGCGGTGGTTTTGGCAGGAATTTATGAGCGGTTTTGGCGCCCGGACCGGAGGTTGGGACTAGGGTCCGGCGGTCGGGAGGGCCGGTTTCCGCCGCGTTGCCGGGGTTTCAGGTGGGTACCGCCAGCAGCTTGCTCAACCGGACCAGATTGAAGGCCGCTGCGGTGAGCTCCACCCAGTGCCGGTTGCGTTCCACCCCCAGATAGCGCAGCTTTCTGCCACCACCCACGGTCTTGGCCCAGCCGAAGATCTCCTCCACCCGTTTGCGGCGCCGCTGGCTCATCAGGTAGCCCGGGGTGCCCTGCAGGCGGGCCAGGTATCCGTTGGCCCACCAGCTCTCGCGCATGGCAATGTGGGGCGCCACATTAGTCGCTCGCAACTGGTTCACGAAGTCCCGGGTGTCATAGCCTTTGTCGGCCCCCAACGTGCAGAGCCGGCGGCCCTTCCTGGTCCGCCGCAACATCCGCAGCGCCGCCTCACGCTCGCTGGTGCCGGTTGCCTGGGTCAGCTCCACGTCCACCGCCAGCCCGTGCCGGTTCTCCATCAGGACGTGGCCCTGGAAACATAATCGGGTCTCCTTGCCCAGACCCTTGCGGGCCATCCGGGCCTCGGGATCGGTACCGGAGACATGGGTGTCGTTGCTCCGTCGCTGGCCCCGGAAGTCCACGTCAGAGTTCTTTCCACCACCACCCGTCAATGGACCAGGACCATCACCCTGGCGCGGTCGCAGGCTCTTCATCGAGGCCCAGGACTCGAGCAAAGTGCCGTCCACCGTGAAGTGCTGCGAGGAGAGCAGATGGCGCCGCTTGGCCTGGGACACCACTGCCTCGAAGAACTCCCGGCTCACCCGGTGCTGCAGCAGCCGCTGGCGGTTTTTGGCGAAGCTCGAGTGGTCGAAGGGCTCATCTTCCACATTCAGACCCAGGAACCACTTGAAGAGCAGGTCATAGCGCAACCGCTCGCAGAACTGGCGCTCGCTTCGGATCGAGTAGAGCGCCATCAGAAGACAACTCTTCAGCAGGTGCTCGGGCGGGATCGAGGGCCGGCCAATCTCCGCATACATCTTTCGGAAGGTCGGCTCCAGCTCCGCCAGCGCCGCCTCCACCAGTGGTCGGATCCGGCGGATGGGATGCTCGGCAGAGATCAGCTGCTCGGGGTCGATCACCCCCAGCATTGTCACCTGGCGAGCGGTGGTGCCACGCATTCAGGATTCTCCCGAGATGACTCCGCCGCACTGATCTCCCTCCGCCAGGTTACCTCACCCAGCCGCCTGGGTCAGGGTCGAATTTCAACACCCTGCTAGTGTCCTGGAAGGGAAGTTCGTAGACAAAAGCGGCGGATGCTGTCGAGGATCTGGTCGGCGGATTTCACCCAGACGAAGGGCTTTGGGTTCTCGTTGTACACGGCGAGGTAGAGCCGGATCGC
>JBOHUG010000056.1:0-16196 GCA_050734135.1 Candidatus Dormibacteria bacterium | reverse complement strand
GCGATCCGGCTCTACCTCGCCGTGTACAACGAGAACCCAAAGCCCTTCGTCTGGGTGAAATCCGCCGACCAGATCCTCGACAGCATCCGCCGCTTTTGTCTACGAACTTCCCTTCCAGGACACTAGCCCACGCCTGCTGGTTCGAATGTCTCCCACATTGAAGTGTAGGCACCTTCACCTGCCAGCAGCTCGTAATGCGTCCCATCCTCGGTGATGCGACCGTTCGCCAGCACGACTATTCGGTCCGCCGTACGCGCGGTCTGGAGGCGGTGGGCGATGAGGATCGTGGTGCGACCCGAGGCGAGCCGGCTCATGGCAGATCCCACGCGAGCTTCGGTTGCCAGGTCGAGGTTGGAGGTTGCCTCGTCAAGCACCAGGATCTTCGGTTCGATCAGCTGGGCTCTGGCCAGTGCGATCAGCTGCCGCTGTCCGGTCGAGAGAGATCGACCGCGCTCCAGAAGCTCGTGGTGGTAGCCACCGGGCAGCTCCTCGATGAAGTAGTCGGCGCCGACCGCCTGAGCGGCGGCCGCCACCTCTTGGTCCGTGGCCTCGGGCCGTCCGTAGGCGATGTTGTCCCGCAGGGTGCCGGAGAACAGGAACGGTTCCTGGGGCACGTAGCCGAGCCGCCGGCGGTAGTCGCCTGGCTCGAAGGAGCGCAGGTCTTTGCCATCGACGGTGATCCGCCCCTGTTGCGGGTCGTAGAACCGAACGATCAGCTTAGCCAAGGTCGACTTGCCAGCTCCCGTCTCGCCAACCAGGGCCACGGTCTGCCCCGCTGGGATGTCGAGGTCGATCCCGTCCAGGGCCTCTGGGGCCGGCGCCCGATCGGGTCCCAGTTCGAACTGGTCTCGGGCGGGATACCGAAAGTGGATACCCCGCAGGCTCAGCGCGCCCTGGCGGATGTCGGCCCGAATCGGACTGAGGGGAGCGGGAGTGAGGCTCTGGCGGGCCATCAGTTCGCGGATCCGTCGCATCGATGCCCCAGCCTGCTGCCAGGAGTCGAAGACCTGGGAGAGCTGTTGGATCGGCGAGAAGAACATGTCGATGTAGAGGAGAAAGGCGATCAGGGCGCCGCTGGTGAGCTGCCCCTGGGCAATCAGATAGCCACCAAAACCCAGGATGACAGCGTCGGCGGCGTCGGAGAGGAACTGCACGAATGGGAAGTACAAGGAGACCAGTCGCTGGGCCGCGAGCCGGGCGTCCAGATACCGACCCCCAAGGCGATGGAATTCCATCTGGCTGAGCTGCTCATGCCCGAAGGCCTGCACTTCGCGAACGCCCGCCAGGCTCTCCTGAAAATCGGCATTCACGATGGCGATCCGCTCCCGGGCCCGGTCGTAGATTTTCGCCGCCCGACGGCGAAAGATGGCGGTGGCGATCCCCAGGGGCACGATCACCAGCAGGCTGGCGGCGGCCAGTCGCCAGTTGATGAAGAAGAGGGCGACCCCAACCCCGAGGAAGGTGCAGATGCTCACCACCGCGGTGATCAGACCGCTCTCCAGGAGGGACTCCAGGGAGTCAACGTCGGTAGTCATTCGAGTCATGATTCGTCCGGCCATTTCGCGTTCGTAGTAGTCGATCGACAGCCGTTGCAGCTGGGCGAAGATCTTGATTCGAAGAGACAGCATCAGCCGCTCCGCGGTCCGCCCGGTGATGAAGGTCTCGGCGATGGAATCGACCAGGTCGGCCACGGTGACCACCAAGAAGAGCGCGGTCGCGATGACAATTGCGGTCAGCGAGCCCGCCACCACACCCTGATTGATGCCCTTCTCGATCAGGAGTGGTCCCGCCAAGCTGGCCACCGCGTCGAGGATCACCAGAGCCAGGCCGAGCCCCAGGGGGCGGCGGTAGGTCTTGATGAAGCTCCACAAGGAGAAGCCCTGATCGGGCTGGGCCTCGGCGTCGATGTCGAAGCGAGCCTGATCCCGGATCGGTCTCAGCCCGGCGACCTTGGCTAGCAGCTCGGGCGTGGGCGTAAGCGAGCTCCGCCAGCCACGGCCGCCACCGCTGCCGCCCAGTCCGGGCCCGAGAGAAGCCGCTGAGAAACTGAGGGAGGCAGCCCGACGGCCGCCAGCTGCGGGCAGCTGACGGCGCGCTCCCCGCCATGGTGAGGGCGCGCTGGGCGCGCTGCTGGGGACGCCCACCAGACCCGCGGCCCTGCTGGGACCAGGCTCGTCTCCCGGGCCGGCGAGCAGGAGGCGATAAAGCGGAGAGCGCTCCATCAAATCGCGGTGCGAACCCTGGTCGACAACGGTGCCCTTGTCGACAACCACGATCCGATCCGCCAACCCGAGGGTCGACTGGCGATGGGCCACCAGGATGGTGGTCCGGCCGGCCATGACCCCCCGCAACCGTTGGTGAATCGCCTCCTCGACCTTGGAGTCGACGGCGCTGGTGGCGTCGTCGAGGATGAGGATCCGTGGATCGCTGAGGAGGGCTCTGGCCAGGGCCACCCGTTGGCGCTGCCCACCAGAGAGGCTGAGGCCGCGCTCCCCGACCACGGTGTCGTACCCGGCGGGAAGTTTAAGGATGAACTCGTGGGCCTGAGCGGTCTCGGCCGCCGCCTCGACCTCCGCCTGGGTGGCGTTCGGCTGCCCGTAGGCAATGTTCTGGCGGATGGTGGCGGAGAAGAGGAAGCTCTCCTCGAAGGCCACCCCGATCTGGCTCCGGAGCGACCTCAGCGACACCGTGCGCACGTCGTGTCCGTCGATCAGCAGCGCTCCCCGGTCCAGGTCGTAGAAGCGAGGGATGAGTGCCGCCACCGTCGATTTTCCGCCGCCTGAAGGCCCCACCAGCGCCACCGTCTCCCCAGGGGCGACCGAGAGCTCGAAGCCCCGCAGTACTTGGGCGTCCCCTTGGTATCCGAATTCCACCTGTTGGAAATGGATCCCGCCCTGGATCCGCGGCATCGGGCCTGCGTCCGCCGCATTCTGGATCGAGGGCCGGGAGTCCAGCAGGTCAAATATCCGCTCCATCCCGGCTCGCGCCTGCTGTGCGATGGTCAGCATTCCGGCCAGCATTCGGGCGGGCGACATCATGGAAGTGAGGTAGGTCGAGAAGGCCAGGAAGGTCCCCAGGGTGATCTGGTGGTGGAGAGCCAGCCAGCCACCCAGTCCCAGCACCGCCACCTGCCCCAGGGTGGGCAGCGCCTGCAGCACCGGCTGATAGCGCGCCTGCAGGCGAACCGCCCGCATGTGCGAGCCGTAAAGCCGCTGGGCTGCCGCCGTCAGTCGCAGGAGTTCGCGGCGCTCCTGGCCGAAGGCCTTGACGATCCGGACCCCGTTGACGTCCTCGTCGACGATCTGGGCGACGTCGCCCTCGTTCTGCTGGCCGTCCCAGGTGGCGGGGAAGATCTGGGAGCGCATCCGGTAGGAGACCAGCAGCAAGGCCGGGGCCACGATCAGGCTGACGATCGCCAGCAGGGGCGAGAGCACCACCATGATCACCAGCGAACTGCCCAGCAGCAGCAGGTTCCCGCTCACATTTGGGAAAAAGGCCAGCAGCCCCTGCACCAAGGTGGAGTCGGAATTGGCCCGTGAGACCAGCTGCCCGGTGGGCATCCGGTCGTGGCTGGCGAAATCGAGTTCCAGCAGTCGGTCGTACATGGCGCTGCGGAGGTCGTACTGCACGTCCAACGCCACTCGTCCACCCTGGTAGCGCCGCAGATGGGCGGCCAGGAAGGTCAACAGCCCGATCCCGATCAGGGCGGCCAGCCAAGGTGCCATGGGGGAGCGGTGATGAAGGATCACGTTGTCCAGGATCTGACGGGCGATCAGGGGCGCCGCCGCTTGGCAGGCGCTGCCCACCACAGCCGCGCCCAACGAGATAGCGATGGCGCGTCGATGCGGCCGCAGGTAGGGCAGGAGGCGGCGGATCCAGCCCGCGGGTCGGGCCCTCCAAAAAGCCAGCTTCACTGTTGCGCGGCGGTTGGATGGGTCGCGGCCGAAGCCTCGGTCTCCCGATTCCGCTGGCGGCGGCTGAGCGCCAGCGACAGATCCTCCAGGGCTCTCAGAATCGGCGGGACGTCCTCGGTATGGCGGAGAAGTTCGGCGAGCGCGTCCGCCATCGCCGACTCGCAGGCGGCGAGAGCGCCTCGCCCCGAGGTGGTGATCTCGAGTCGGGTGGCTCGGCGATCGGGATCTTCACCTGAACGGGACAGCATGCCGCGCTTGACGAGCGAGTCGACGGCCGCGCTGATTGCTGGCTTTCCCAGCGCCAGCCGTTCGGCCAGCCGAGAGGCGCGGCCATCTCCGGCGGCCACCATGGTCAGTACCCGGTAGTGCGAGAGACTCAGCTCGCCGGAGGCGCGCTCCAGGATCCTGGCGACCCGGGTCAGTGTCTCGACCGCTGGACCGAGCTCATGACGTGCGAGCTGGCCATTGCCTGGTGGTTGAGGGGACACATCATGAATCTTAGAGCAATAGTTCAACCTTCGAACTAAAGAGAGCGGAGCCCTGCGCTCACCGGCTCCGGCGCCGAGCCCGCATAACCGGGGGGCGGTACGTCAGCGGAGTGGCGACCGCCACCCAAGATGTGGCGGATCGAGGAAGACCCACTCGGACTCCGCTCCAGCTGGCGAGCGAGCCTAGCTGCGCCGCAGAACCGCGCGTTTGTGCGGATCGAAGTCTGGCGGCCTCGCCGGACTCCGGCAGCAACGGATTCGAGGTGCCAGCAATGGTGCGGCGCATAGCTCGCACGGCCCGTGTCCGGGGTGATTGGAGAACGAGGTTGGCGACTCACCTTCGACGCAGTGGCGGGGCCGAACGGCGCCAGCCCCGCGACTACCCGGGCGCTTGGCAGTATCAACCCGTGGACCCGGGCGCGGATCCTAGCCCCACCGGTCTGGTGGCCCGCAGACAGTTGACTCAACTGGCGGCTGCGCGATCAAGGGCAGACTCTCCTGCATGTGGTCCCCGAGACTGTCTTTCATGCCGGCCACGGTGACGCTGTCCGCGCGCTTATTGACGGCCGCCCCTGGCTCGTGCTCATGAGGTCACTAAATAGCTGTAGACCGGGGGCGAGCCTCGCCCCATTTCTTCAGTTCAGGGGATGGACCGCAAACAGCTGGGCGCCATGGCGCCCAGCTGGCCCCGATTCGGCAAGTCGCACTGAGCAGCGCCATCGCGGCAGCGGAGTGACCGCAAAACCGACCGACTACACATCGTCCCGGGCGCATCGCAGAACCGCCCGACTGAGCGATGTGGTCCGCCGCGAAGCTCTCAACCGCAAGAAGTGAGACCGCTCCGTGATGAGCGCAGGTGGGCCGGTCCGGCTCTGGCCGAATCTGTCCAGCCAAGGTAATTCAAGGTGGGCATCATGGCTCGCATGGTTGGGCGGCGGAGTGGAGTACGGAATGGTGTTCCGGCCGCTTTCAGCCGTCTCGGACCGAGAGTTCACCCGAGGTCGACCTGATCACGAGCCAGCTCCGTCTTCTGCTCCGAGCCCTGAGGTGGCGAGCCGGTGGGACGGTGGGACTATGGGTGGTGGCCACCGCTGCGGTCACGGCGGCTGCGTCGGGACCGCTCTACTACAGCGCCGTCTCCAGCAGTGTCCTCCATTCCACCGTGGTGGACAACAGCGCCGCGTTCGATGGCCTGACCGCGGTGCCGAGCCCGGCCCTGATGAAGATGCCGGCGCGTGCCGATGCGGTGGAGGCCCTGGCACGGCACTTTCGCTTGGGCCGATGGTATGACCCCCCGATCCTGACCTTAGACGCTGGCGTGAGCCTGACCACGGGACCCGTGAGACTTTCCTTTGCCACCGACTTGGTGGCGCGCACTGATGTGTGCCACCACCTCACCTTCCTGTCAGGCAGCTGTCCTCTGCGCGCGAACCAGGTCGCGATAACCCCGCGGTCGGCCCGGGTGTTGCACGTTCAGGTAGGAAGCCACGTCGAAGTTCACTCCCGCGGTGTGACCAAACCTCGCGCAGTTACCGTCGTGGGCCTTGTCCGAGCAGGAAGCGGCAGGGCACCCTACTGGATGGGGGACATCTACTTCGACTATGCCGGACTACCGACCAACCCGCTCGGCATCAACAAGTTCCTGGATCAGCCACGGACGAGCCCGCAGCTCCCCCAGCTGGATGCCTTCTTCACCGTGCCAGCGACGGTTCGGAACCTGCCGCTTTCCGCGCTGGTGCAGCTCCGCCTGCGCCGCGATCGGATCGGGATCAACAGCGTGAGCACCTTGCTCGGGGCAGAGCATGAATTCGCGTACGCCTCGACTACTCGCTACCAAGCTCCGATCAGCACCGACCTGGTCGGGGCGCTGAGGGCGGTTGGCCAGCAGGATTCCCTGATGTTGGTGATTGTGGTGGTGATGACCCTGGAGTTGGTCCTGCTCACCCTGTTTGTGCTCTTCGTTCTGTTCTCGCGCTCCCTCGAAGTGCGGCAACGTGAGATCGCTCTCGCCAGGCTGAGGGGCTTCCAGTCTCGGTCGGTCGTTTCCCTTGGGCTGCTGGAACCATTGGTCATCCTGATGGTCTCCGTTCCGACCGGATTACTCCTCGCCTTTGGCGCAATTTCTCTCTTCTCCGGTCTGCTGCTGAGCGCTGCCCCGGTCGTGGTATTGCCCACCGCCATCTATGCGGCTCTGCTGGCCTTCGCTGGGGGGTTGTTCGCCATGGTTTTGGTTACTCGCCGAACCCTGCGCCAGCCGGTCTCGGAGGAGCTGGTGGGGGCGGAGACCGCGCCCGGAGGCGGAGCCCGGGTCGGATTCGAGGCCGCCACGCTAGCGGTCGCGCTCGGCGCCTTGGTGGAGATGCGGGTCTCTGGTGTCCTCAGTGGAGGCGAGCCAAACCCACTGGCACTTTTCGCGCCGGGTCTGGTGGCGATCTCAGTGGGAATCGTAGCTACGCGTCTCCTGCCGCTCCCGGGCTCTCAGTTCATCAGGAGCATCCCCGGTCCCCGTCTGCTCGGCTTGCACTTGGCGCTGCGGCAAGTGCTGCGACGGCCCACGAATCTGCGTCAGATCTTTGTCGTTTGCCTCGCCACCGGGCTCTCGACATTCGCCGTCATCGGCTGGACGGTGGCCGCCAGCAATCGGGTGGCGAGGGCGGATTTTCAGACCGGGGCCGCCCGGGTGATCCATGTCGAAGTTCCGCCTTCGGTGAACTTCGTGGCCGCGGTACGACACGCTGACCCGTCCGCGAAGTTTGCGATGGCAGTGGAGGAGTCGATCACCGAGAATCAAAACCTCCTAGCTGTCGATGCGTCCCGGCTGGGGCGGGTCGGCTACTGGCCGAATTCGGATCGTCGCGCCGCCCGGCGGCAGTTCGCGAAGTGGCTGCTGGAACCAGTCGGAAAGGCGGTGGTCCTCTCCGGTAGCGAGGCGCGGATCACCGTGGGTCTGGCGGCAGCGACCACTCCTGAACCGCGTCTTCAATTCAATCTTTTGGATCCCGCCAGCAATCTGACACTTGTCGACTTTGGAGCCATTCGACCAGGGATCCACAGTTACCTCGCGCCACTTCCCAGCGATTGCCTTGGTGGCTGCCGAGTCACTGAGTTGATCCCCTACTGGAGCCCCAACCTAGGGGGGCCACAGCAGGTGATCTATTCCTTGACCCTCTCCCGACTTCAGGATCGGAGCCGAGCGCAGGGGCGGTGGAGCCGAGCGTTCGGCGGTTTCTCCAAGGTGGATTTCTGGCAGGATGCAATCGGAGGCGCGGCGGCCCAGTCGACCGCGAACGGGCATTTAGTCACTGAGTTCACAGATACCGCGGACGACTTCGTGCTCCCGGGACTAGTGCCCAGAGATCTTCCGCCGACGATTCGAGGGATCACCACCGTCGCCAGTCAGGGCCGTGATCCAGCCGCGCTCCCGATCCTCGACTTCGACGGTACCCCAGTCACGCTTGATGCGCGAATGCAGGTGACAGCGCTGCCGCGCCTGGGTGGCTACGGATTCCTGCTCGACCTGCCTCTGGCGGCGCGAGCCGAGACGGGACCCCAATTTGCAACGTCAGATCAGGTCTGGCTGGCCCCGCACGCGCCGTCTCGGATCATCAGCGCGCTGCGGGCGGCGGGACTGAAGATCACAGAGTCGCAATCCCCCGCGCCGAGGCTCTACCGCTACAACCACGGCGGGATTGCGTATGCCTATCTTTTCTTCCTTATGGCTGGTGGCGCGGCCACGTTTCTGGCGATCGGACTCGGTGCCGCCACCACCTTTATGAGTGGCCCCGGCCGTCGCTTTGAGTTGGCGCTCCTCCGTTCCATTGGCGTTTCGCGGCGTGCACTGATACTTTCGCTGGCGGGCGAACAGAGCTTGGTGATCATTCCGGGAATCTGCCTGGGAATCCTGGCTGGAATCGTGGGTGCCGACCTGGCGCTCTCGTCAACTCCCCAATTTGTGAATAACTTCGGCGCCCCTCCGCCGACCACCTATCTTCCCGTCGGTCCGGTGCTTCTATTGGCGGTTGTCTCGGCACTGCTCCTACTCGGCGCCGCGGCCGTGACGGCAGCGCTGGCGCTGCGGGGGGTCCGCTATGAAGTCCTGCGCGGAGACGGTCTGGGATAGCCAATCCCAACCGAGACGACGAAGCCAACGCCTCCAAACTCTCGGCTGGCTCTCGACATCAAGCTGCGTCGCAGCCAACAGATCGGGTCGAGCACCGTGCTACCCGCCGCACCGCCGAGACGGTGCGGCGCATCGTTGCCCGAGGCTAGGGGGTCGCAGTGCCCCCCAGGGAGTACGCAATCATCTCGCCCTTGGTCTGCTTCTTCGCACTGGTCGGAGCTCCGGCTCCGACGATGAGCATGTTCGCGGTGACTGCCGGGAAGGAATTGATGCCAGCCGGTGACTGAGCAGACCACAGGTCTGAACCGGAAGTGGTCGAGAGGGCATACATGGCGCCATTGATTGTGGACGTGAAGACCACGTCGTTGGCCACGGTCGCGGCCCCCAACGGCAGGTGGCCGAAGGAGTGCGTCCACTCGATGGCGCCAGTGGCCGGGTTGACAGCTGCGAGTCCCCCGGTCGCCGATTTCGAGTATCCGCTTAGCCCTGTCGACTTACCTTTGAAACACCAGTCGATCCAGGGGACATAGAGGGTGGTGCCGGATTGGGCCATGGGAGTTACGACCCCTCCCAACGAGCCCGGGCAGTAGGTGACCGATTTGGCCGGCAGCCCACCGTACTGGTACCGGTTGTGCTCGCCGATGTTGAGGGTCCAGATCCGCTGGCCACTGCTGGCCAGGAACGCCACGACCTTGCCGGACTTGCCCGCGCCGATCACGATCTCGGTGGCAACCCCGTTGATCTCTTGGGTGCTGATGATCGGCGAGTCTTCGAAGTCGTAGTCACGGATGTCGTGCGGCGTTACCTGCTGGTACCAAAGCAACTTTCCGGTGGTGCCGTTCAGCGCGACCAGCGAGTCGGTGTAGAGGTTGGGGCCGGGACGGCTCTTGGCATTGGGATCACTATTCGTCGGATACACCGGCGAGGGGTTGCCCACCCCGAGGAAGATGCGCCCGCTGCTGTCAACCGCCGGTGGGTACCACAACCCCCCGCCTCCATTCAGCTGGGGATCGCCCCACAGCTTCTTGCCACCCTTGACGGTCGAGAAGCTCCAGATGGTCTTTCCAGTCTTGGCGTCGAGCGCGTAGACGATGCCGTAGGCACCCCCTGCGTAGTAGGAGGTATCGCTTCCGGGGATGGTGGAGATCAGCACCTTGCCGCTGTATACCTGCGGCGCCATGTCGATCCCCTCTTTGCTGCTGTGGGTCAGCTGGTGGATCCAGACTTGCGATCCGGTCTTGGGGTTGAGTGCGAAGGCGGAGTTCTCGGTTTCACCGAACAGCAACCCATAGCCGATGGCGACTCCGTTAGGCCCGCCGGATGGGGTCGCCGAGTTGTACTTGTGCTCCCAGATCAAAGCCCCTGTGCTCTGGTCGAGGTCGAACACATCGGATTCCGGGTTCTCGAAGTAGACCTGCCCGTCGATCACGATTGGGTTCGAGGTGAAAGCTCCATAGATCCCGGCGCTGGCGAGCTTGAACGTCCAGAGCCGCTTGAGCGAGGAAACGTTGCTGGCGTTGATCGCAGTGTTGAAATCCGCTCGGGTATTAGAGAGATCGAAATTGTGTGCCGGCCACCCGGTCGCCGCGTTAGCCGCGATCTCGGGCGGCGCCAATCCGCCCGACGTCGGAGAAGGGGTTGGCGCGGCGGCTCCTGACATTGCGAGCGCCACGACCACCAACAGGCCCGACGGGACAAGCCGCGGCAGGAACCCTGCGCCGCGGTGGACGGGATCAGGACTCATGCATCACCGCCGCTTCTCCCCGCCTGGTGACGCGCGGCGCGTGGTAGCCGCTCGCCGGAGAACGGAGGGAGTCGCACGGTGACGGGAGTCTACGACCCTCGTCGAGCTCCCGGCAAACAGCAGACCGGCAATCTCGGATGAGGAGACGAGATTCGAATGGCTTCCTGCGACCGCCTTTTCTGCGCCGCATACGACCTCGTCTCACCTCCGAGCGTTGGTTCTACCTTGATCTGCAGGAGCTCCCCAACCAGCCCGGGCCCGCCCCCCCGGTCTGCTGGCGGATCTGGGTCGCAGTCCCTTGCTGGTGTCGGCAATCTGGCTTCTTTTGCGGGAGTGTCCTTCTTCGTGCCGGATTTCTGATTGCGGTCTGCTCTCTGCGGGCTTCTTCTGGGTCGACCATGTTCCTGGAGGCAACCACCTCCGTCGGAGATTCCAAAGACGCTCGTGAAGAGTGAGCAGCCAGCTGCAGCGGACTGGACAGTGGCGTAGCGCAGGTCGAGATCCAGCCGCTTGAAATGCGGTCGTAGACTCGGGCGGTCGGGCAAGATCCCAGGCGAGGGGCTCCAGTGGACTTATGACGACGCTTTTGGTCAAGGAACTCGGACAGGAAACCTGGGCTGCCTTCGAGCGGGTCGTAGAGAAGCACCCCGGAATCTGGGGCGGATGCTGCTTCCTCACCTTCGATCTCCAGACCCGCAGCGCGGACCGCACGCTTGCGCAGAATCGGGCGGGGAAGGGGGAGCTGGTCCGATCGAATCTGTCCCACGCGGCCTCGGTCTACGACGGGACTGACATAGCTGGCTGGTTTCAGTTCGGTACCCCCATCGAGCTCCCGGACCGAAGGACGGCTTGCCCCAATCTGGGCGTGGGCCAACCCGAGTGGAGAATCACTTGCTTCTTCGCCGACAGAGAGGACCGGCGGGGGGGATTGCCAAGTCGGAATCGGCGGCCGCCCTCGGCATGATCGCTGCCAGGGGTGGCGGGACAATCGACGCCTATCCGAATGAGACCGGAGGGAGACCGGCCTCCTGTTCGTTCCGGTGGAGTGGTACCGCGTCGATGTTCGACAAGGCGGGATTTAGCCTGAACAGATCTCTTGGCTCCAGCAAACGAGTCAGCCAGCGAGAGTTCCGGAGCAGAGGCTGGCCCATATCATGGCGTCTCCGAGCCGGCAAATCCCGTCGTCGGCGGCACACGCTCCCCGGTTATCCGAGTAGTCGGCCCAGTCTCAGTCTGTCCTGGGATGGGGCACCAGCCTTGAACTGTCTGAAGTCATCCACTCGCCCGGGACTAGCCGTCGGGGTTCCCTGCGTGCTCCTCCTGGCCGGTTGACCGCGCGATGGAAATGGCGCCACCGGGCCAAATGAAGGGGGGCAGCGCGCCAATCGCCAGGTTCGATGACCTCACCTCGGGCGGATCCTCGATTGAGTTCTCCGATCCCGAACAAATACTGGTGGCGGGCGGTACAGAAGAGGTGGTTCCCACGCTCCGAGCGGTCGAGGAGGCTGTTGCTGAGGGCCGCTGGGCAATCGGTTTTCTGGCCTACGAAGCGGTCACCGGTCTGGACCCGAACCTCAGTACTCGCCAGCTGTCGGACGGTGAACCGCTCCCAACGCTGCCACTCGCTTGGTTCGGTCTCTTCAGCGCCCCCAGGGCGGTTGAGCAGCTCCAAGAGTCCGAACGACTGGAGCCCAGTTTTCGCGTCTCCGGCTGGCATCCGGCCATCGGGGAGGCCGAGTATCAAAGCAAGGTCGAGACGGTTCGCGCTGCGATCGAGGCAGGCGAGACGTACCAGTGCAACCTCACCTTGCCCATCCGGAGTCGGATCGAAGGAGATCTGTTCGACTTCTACCGCCAGCTGGCCCTGGCTCAGCGCGGTGCCTATAACGCCTACCTGGACACTGGCCGCCACGTCATAGCGAGCGCTTCCCCGGAACTCTTCTTCGATTGGACCGCGGACCGGGTCGAGGCCCGGCCCATGAAGGGGACCGCGCCCCGGGGGCGGTGGCCGGAGGAAGACTGCGCCCGAGCCCATGAGCTACTCCAGTCCCCCAAGGAGCAGGCGGAGAACGTGATGATCGTCGACCTTCTCCGCAACGACCTGGGTAAGGTCGGCCGGCCAGGGACGGTCGAGGTCAGCGACCTCTTCCATCTTGAACGCTTCGAGACCCTCTGGCAGCTAACCTCGACCGTGAGGGCCCGGGTGCCCCCGACGACCGGCTTAACGGAGCTTCTCCGGGCGTTGTTCCCGAGCGGTTCGGTCACCGGTGCCCCCAAGCCCCGGACCATGGCACTCATCTCTGAGTTGGAGGTGAGCCGCCGTGGGGTGTACTGCGGGGCGATCGGGATGGTGGCGCCTCCAGGAGCATCGTTTCGAGCCCGATTCAGCGTGCCCATTCGCACCGCGGTGGTGGACCGGCTGACCGGAGATGCCGTTTACGGGACTGGTGGAGGTATCACCTGGGATTCAAATGCCGCCGCGGAGCATCGTGAACTGGTCACCAAGTCGGCCATCCTCCACCGCTACCCCGTGCGGTTCCAGCTGATCGAGACCATGGCCTACCAACCTGGCCCGGGTCTCCGTAACTGCGAAGACCATCTGCGCCGGCTGGCCGCGTCCGCGGAGTACTTCGGCTTCCAACTAGACCTCGCTTCGGTGCGGACGCGACTGTCTGAGGCAACTCGAGGGGCGTCCGAGGCGGCCCGGGTTCGGTTGCTGGTTGACCGGGACGGCGTGGCCACCATCGAGTTGGCGTCAATGCCACCGCCGAGCACGGAGCCGGTGCGACTGACCGTCGACCGGAAGCCGGTACAGTCGGCGGAAATCTGGCTCTACCACAAAACGACCAAAAGGACGACCTACGAGAGCCGAAAGGCCCGCCACCGGGACGTGGATGACGTGGTCATGGTGAACGAGCGCGGTGAGCTCACCGAGACGACTGTCGCCAACCTGGCTCTCCACCTGGACGGCAAGTGGCTGACTCCCAGCCACGAAGCCGGCTGCCTGCCTGGGGTCCAACGGGGGCGGCTAATAGCGGAGGGAACTCTCAAAGAGCGCGCGCTCTACATTGAGGATCTGCGCCGGGCCCAGCAGATCGCCCTGGTCAGCTCTCTGAGGGGGTGGCGGGTCGCCGTCCTGAAACCCGACCTTGGCTTGGCACCGCCGAATCGGTCGGGGGGGCGCAATCCCGCAGCTGCAGGTGGCTGAATTGGCCGGACTCCATCAAAGGGTGGTTGGGCGGAAGTATCGAAGGCCAGCCTGCACCTGATCCAAGGCACGGAGTTGCACAAGCCCAAATTAGCTGAGCGGACCCCCTTTGAACTGATCCAGGACTCAACCAGATTCGCTGGCGATCGTGAGTCTTGGAGAGGGCCGCAGCTGGGTGACGCCCGAGAGCGCTGAGAAGGTAGCTGGTGGGGGCACCCTGGGACGGTCCCGGTCGGCCGGCCACACGCTCTTGGACGCCAAATACGGGAACCGGACGTCGTCAGTCGGGCTCGCTCTCGCGCCGGTGAGCCTTGCTGACCTCGGATAGCGCCTGCCGATCGACCCGATCCTTGGGCACTACCGCCAGCTTGCAGCGACTCACCGCCCGCAGCGTCGCGGTCCTGGCTCCCCCTTCCAGGATCGCTCGCTCTCCCACGAGCGCGCCGGGACCAAGCTCGGTCAGCCGCTTGCCGTCGCGCTCCACTCGGACCACCCCGTCTAGGACCAGGATCAGGTCGTCCTCCTTGGCACCCTGCTCGGTGATCACCTGTCCGGCGGCGACGGTCCGGATCACGGGCGCGGTCTCACCCTGCATAACCAGCACTGCAAGCTGGCGCTCCAGGGCCGACTCGACGGCGCTGGTCAGAGCCTCCGAATCGGTATCGCCCCAGGGGCTATGGCGGCCGAAGGCCTTCGAGTACCAGCTGGAAAAGTCGATGACACTGCTCTTCGTCGCGAGCTGACCTGTCTCACCGTAGACCCAGTGGCGCGGGAACGGGCTGGCTCCGCTGATGGCATGGCTCGAGGTTCCGTCCGCTCGGATCGTCAGACTCAGGGTGGTCCAGGCGAGGGGAGCCGAGATCTGCACGAACGGCGCCCTGCGAACCCTTCGGGGTGCTGGCACCCCGGTCCTGCCTCCGCAGGTCTGGGTGAAGACGACCTCAGATTCGGAGGACTTGGGCTCAGGGCGCAGGTCCGGTAGCGAGGTTGCCTGGAACACCAGCTCGCGGTTGCCCACCCGGAGCGTGGTTCCCCCGATCATCCCGCCACCGGACTGACCCCAGCGTACGACTCGTCCCTTCTCAACCTCGATCCAGCCGCGAAGCGTATTGGCGAATCGGAAGCGATCCGCCGCCCGCAACTCCTCTAGGTCGGTCAGCACATCCGGCGGGGGCTGGTCGTAGTGGGCCACCCCCCACCGGAAGGGAAGTCTCGCTGACAATCCCGTGATCGACTCAGACGGGATCCAGCTGATGGAGGTGACTGAGGACTCGATGCGCATCGGATGCTCTCCCCGACCGATTGTGGCCTAGCTCGACTGAGCTCGGCTCACCGTATAGCCCTGGCCAGGATGCGTCAAGGTGCGCTGTGGTTGTAGCCGCACCTGAGCGAAACCGACACCCGGCAACAGCTCAGAGGCTTGGGGAATCGCGTCGGGGAAGCTGGCCAGTACTCACTATTCCGAGGCTCCACAAAACCGGGGCGGCTCATGTACATCTTGGCTGTCGTAGCCATTGTCCGTGGTGGGGCTCTTAGGGAGCGACGGTCTGTGACAGTGTCAACGGCTCGCCGTTGTTCGGCCAGGTAGCGACGGTCCAGTCGCTGCAGAAGTCCCGCCGGTCGTCGGGTCCTCGCAAGCCCGCGAGGTCAGGGACGTGGATGATCGCTAGTGGTATGTCCGAGAAATAGCTAGACAAGAGATCACCGGTGGAGTATTGTGCTTCCATGTGGTCTCAAGCATCAGCACTCCGTCTCCCCAGTGACGATCGCCGGGTGCTCGAAACGTGGGTGCGAGCACACAACACCCCACAGTCCGTTGCGGTCCGCTCGGCCATCGTGCTCGCTGCCGCCGACGGGGTTTCCAACAACCAGATCGCCAAGGATGTCGGGACCACGCGCACCACGGTGATCCTCTGGCGCGACCGCTACCTTGCCGGTGGCACGGCCGCGCTTACCGAGATCGCGCCCGGACGCGGCCGAAAGCCGTCGATCATGTCCGACAAGGTAGCCAGCATCGTCAAAGCAACCATCGAGACCGCACCCCCGGGTGCCACCCAGTGGAGTTGTCGAACGATGGCAAAGGTCGCGGACGTGAGCCCCGACACGGTGCACCGAATCTGGCGCGATCACGGCCTGCGTCCCCATCGCGTTGAGACTTTCAAGCTGTCGAACGATCCGCAGTTCATCGAGAAGCTGACCGATGTGGTCGGTCTGTATCTCAACCCGCCGGACAAGGCGATCGTCCTCTGTGTCGACGAGAAGTCGCAGATCCAGGCACTCGATCGCACCCAGCCCGGGCTTCCCATGAAGCGGGGCCGAGCCGCCACCATGACCCACGACTACAAGCGCAACGGAACCACGACCCTGTTTGCCGCCCTCGACGTGCTCCACGGCACCGTCGTCGGTGAATGCATGCCACGGCACCGCCACCAGGAGTTCATGCGCTTCCTCCGGCGGCTCGACCGGGAGTTTCCCGCTTCTCTCGACCTCCACCTTATCGTCGACACCTACGGCACCCACAAGCACCCCAAGGTCAGGACGTGGCTCATCGCGCATCCGCGCTTCCACCTTCATTTCACGCCGACATCGTCGTCTTGGCTGAACCTCGTCGAATGCTGGTTCAGCGCGTTGACCACCAAGCGGATCCGGCGCGGCTCATTCGTCAGCGTGGCTGCCCTCACGGCCGCCATCAGAGAGTACCTGTCCGTGCACAACGCTGATC
>JBOHUG010000055.1:0-1698 GCA_050734135.1 Candidatus Dormibacteria bacterium | reverse complement strand
CGTGCGCTCGGTGACCCCGGCCTTGAGCTGCTGGGGCGTGCCGTGGGCCACGATCTCCCCCTTGGAGATCACGGCGATGCGCTGGCAGAGGCTGTCCGCCTCGAACATGTAGTGGGTGGTGAGCAGGATGGTCTTGCCCGCCGCGGCGAGGCTCGCCACCAGCTGGCGCACCTCCCGGGCTCCGACTGGGTCCACCCCGATCGTGGGCTCGTCGAAGAACAGCACCGGCGGGTCGTGGAGCAGCCCGCGGGCCAGGTGGAGGCGCTGACGCATTCCGCGGGAGAACCCCTCCACGCGCTCTCGGGCGCGGTCCTGAAGCCCGACCAGCCCCAGCACCTCCTCGATCCGCGCCCGCTGGCGCCGAGGTTCGAGGGCGTAGAGGTCGGCGAAGTAGCGCAGATTGTCCAAGGCGCTCAGGCGGTCGTAGAGGCCCCGGTCGCCCCCGAACACGTAGCCGATGCGACGGCGCACCGCCGCGGCCGAGGCCACCACGTCCAGGCCCAGCACCCGCACCGTGCCCGCGGTTGGCAGCAGCAGCGTGCACAGGACTCGGATGGTGGTGGTCTTGCCGGCGCCGTTGGGACCCAGGAGCCCGAACAGCTCCCCCTGGCCCACTTCGAAGGAGATGCCACGGACTGCCTCGATCTCCAGCCGATGACGGCGCAGGTATCCGGTGGTGGTCCGGTAGTTGCGACGAAGCTCGGAAACCTCGATCGCGGGCGCGCCCGACGCTGGGGAGAAGGGAGGCACGGGCGAGCAATTCTACCTGAGCGAACCCCTGTTCGCTGCGGATGCCCGAGCTGATCTGCGGTTACTCTCCCAAGGAAGGGCCACCGGCGCTGGACCCGCTTGATCGACATCCGACGGTCTTGCGGCCTGGGCGGCGCGCCTCGACGTGGCCCGTGGGAGAGACCCGCAGCGCATGGCTGGGTTGTCGATCCCGATACCGGGGTACACGGGGATGCACGCCCAGGTCGCAGTTTCGCCGGTCCGGACACGGAGTGCCTGAAGGCGGACTAGCGTGATGTTTCACCGGGGGCCTGTCCGGGGACGGCAGGCCGGCTCCCTCATTTCGGGGTGGATTGGGAGCCTCTGCGATGGCCCAGCCGGAGTCCTCGCCGTACCGCTCGTGGTTTGCCCGGATCCAACACCGGCTGCTCTGCTCAGTGGCCCTGGCCGGGCTCTTGCTGGCGGTGACCCCGTCGATGCGTCTGGACCTGGCGCTCGCCTCCGGGTCGCAGACCCCGCCCACCGATCCCCTTCCCCAGTCAGCCAGCTACGGGGGCTTCAATCCGGTCATCCCCAACCTGGGCGTGTGCAGCGCAGCTGACCCGGTCGTCTGCTCTGACGGCGACTTCTATCAGACGTACAGCCTGCTGGGGGTCCCCGGCCGGGGCATTCCGCTGGGCTTCTCCATCACCTATAACAGCGCGTTGGCCGCCCAGGGATCCGACATCGGCTACGGCTGGATCTCGAGCTATGGAATGACCCTGACCCAGAGCGGCAGCTCGGTGACCATCACCTCGGCCAATGGCTCGGCTATCACCTTCACCCAGTCGGGCAGCACCTACGCCGCGCCCAGCTGGGCCCAGGCCAGCCTCACCCAGAACGGGGGCGGCACCTGGACCTATGTGGACGAGAACGACCACACCACCTACGGCTTCAGCTCGACCGGGGTCCTCGACTCCGAGTCGGATC
>JBOHUG010000054.1:0-118257 GCA_050734135.1 Candidatus Dormibacteria bacterium | reverse complement strand
GCACCAGCCCGACCACCTCGGCCTTGAACTCGTCGGTGAACCGCCGCCGCTCTCGTCGACCCATCTGGACCTCCTCTGTGGGGTTCGCCCCACATCATGGCGGTCCGTCTTATCGGGTCAAGCCCACGGCGTGGTCGGTGCGCTGGGTGCTTCTGCATCTGATCGAAGAGGCCGCTCGCCATGCCGACATAGTGCGCGAGGCGATCGACGGTGCCACCGCACTTCCGCTAATGGCAACTCAGGAGGACTGGCCCGAAACTCCGTGGATACAGTCCTGGCGGCGCTGAGCCTTCCCCCCAGGCGGCTAACATGGATTCAGAGAACGTGGTTGGTCCGCTGTAGAGTGCGGCGACATGCCTTACCAGGGTTCTCTTCAGCGGATCCCTGAACCCCTCCTTTGGTGATTATGACAGTCCCCAAGGATTCCCTTTGGGACCGCGTCTCAGCTGGCGAGAATGGCCAGCTCTCTCTTGGGTGCAGCGATGATGCTCTCCAAGTCCATGGGACGCCCATACCAGTAACCTTGGGCGAAGTCGACGCCGCCCAACGACTTTAGGGTCCTGGCTTCGCCGCGGGTCTCAACGCCCTCGGAGATCAGCTGGCAGCCGGTGACTCGCGCGAAATGAGAGAGCGCCACGATCATAGCTTGCCGAGCAGGATCGGCATCGACACCCCGCACCAAACCAATATCCACCTTGATAAAGTCGGGCCGAAGTTCCACGATGTGCCCGAAGTTAGCGATGCCAGCCCCGGCATCATCGACCGCGACTCGCATCGGCCTGAGTTGCTGGAGTGCCTCCCGCACCGCGCGGTAATCTGTTATCACTTCGTGCTCGGTGATTTCTAGGACCAAGGGCCGATTGGCCTCGCGCAGGACGGTCCGGAGCTCCTTCGGGTGATCCAGGAGCCTTGGAGAGATGTTGACGTTCAACCAGTGGTCGGGGGGCAGGTCTTGACCAACCCGAATCGCCCGATCCAAAGTGGTGAATTCCAGTTCCAGGCCCAACCCGACGCTCCAAGCGGTGGAGAAACGGGTATCGGGGGACTCTCCGTCGGCAAAGCGAGTCAGAGCCTCGTATCCGACAACCTGGCGCGTGCTGACGTCCACGATGGGTTGGAAGAGGGGATGGAATGCATTTGCGTCGACGATCTCCTGGATCGCGGTGCGGCGTTCGGTGAAGAGCCGGTCCGACTCCAAGTCGAGGGCCAGGAGCGCGCTGGCAGCGGAGCCAAACTCGGCAATTGCGGGCAGGTTTTCAATCATCGCGGAGTCAGAGCGGAGCGACCCGACCAAGAGCACTCCTAGAGTGTTGTGCCCGTACCGGATAGGCGCGTACGAGGCTGCTTGCACGTTGGCCCGGGTCATCGCCGCTCCGTACGGACCGTCCTCCACTCTCTGCCGCCAGCGCTCGACCCACGGTCCCATGGCGGACCGCTCGATGAGATAGGCGGCCCGGGCAGAAGGTAAAAACTCCCCGGCCGACACCGGGAGGCTTTTCGGAGCATCGATGGCCAGCACGGTGGCGGTACCCTTGGCACCGAACGCCACAAGTACGGAGAAGTCCACGCCGTTCAAGCCGCGGAGTTCCCCGCAGAGCGACCGAGCGGTTGCCTCCGAACTCTCCCCGGGCTGCAGCCGCGAGATCGCAGCCGCCACGTCCTCCCGTTCTCGCAACTTCTGCTCCAGCTCCCAGTGGGCGGCCCGCTCTTGAGTCATGTCCTGGCCCAAGATGGCAGCTCCCAGCGTGGACCCAGCCCCGTCCCGAACCAGGAGGGTAGTGACCACCACAGACCGACGCTCGCCGGTCTGGGTCACCATCTCGGTGGTTATCGGGTGCTCTAGGTCGCCGACCAGGAAATCTTCCGACAGTGGCTGGTTCGGCCCAGGGCCGGCGCCACTGGGTAGCAGGTCATCGAGTCGCCGCCCGACCAGGTCGTCGACGCCCCAGCCGGTCAGGGCGCACAGTGCCGGATTCGCGTGCGAGATCCGCCCCCCGCGATCGACGGTGGCCACGAACAGGTCGAAGCGAGTCAGCGTCTGGCTGAGCTGCCCTACCGCTCGTCCGAGCTGGCGCGCGCTTCGGACTACCGCGAGGATCCTTCCATCCTCGAGCCCTCGCTGTTCGATCTCGACTTCGATTGACGATCCGTCCTGGCGAAGACAGCGTCGCCGGGCGATTACAGTGGCCCCACTTGTCGCGGCAACAAGGCGACTCCGCTCGGCTCCTCCGTCAGACGGGAAGATGAGCTTGGAGAGTAAGGCTCCGATAAGTTCGGCGCGCTCGTACCCGGTGAGCAGGAGCGCGCTGGTGTTGAGATCGAGGACGCGACGGGTCTTCTTGTCAACCAGAAGGATCGCGTCTTTGGTTTGGTTGACCATCATCCCACGGGGGGCTGTGCTAACCCTGGGGTTTGGGGTGGACGCCCCGCAGCTTGGTGGGTGCGCTCGGGTCGGATTCCGATGAGGCACCCCGGCCATTTTCCCTGGCCGACCGAGGGAAGCCCGGCTGCGCAGGTCGAGTGGTTCCGGGAGCTGGGTCAAGCTGCCCATCCGGCCAGCTTGCGCCCACGTTCGGAGTTTGGCCGTCACCAAACCATCACGGACCTATCTCAAGATTCGCAGCGGGCCGAGAAGCCGGGTCCCCAGAAACTCCACGTGGCCTACGTGCACACCGAAGCGCCAGGTCCCCAATGATTACCTTTGGGGCCGACCCTCAGCCGCCGGGCTCGATCTCGCCAATGCCGGGGACAGGGGCAACCCCATTGCGGACTGCCCGAGTCACCGATAGCACCGGAGTCCGGGTGCGGACCGCGGACCAAGCGCGGATCTCCCGCAGGAGAAGAGCCCGGGGCCCTGACTGTGACAGGAGAAGGTTCACTATCGCGCTCGTCGATCGGGATAAGTCACAGTTGCTGCGCGAACCCGCTCGAGCTGGCGCTCGGCGAGTCCGATCTTGGCTCATAGTGCCGGTGACCGTACCCAACAAGTAGTTAGCGCGCGGCGGACCTCACGCACGAGTCCCCCGTAGCGCCGTTCCGCGGGAACAAGTAGCGCCGCTTGCCCTCCGCATTGGCGGTTGTCGCGCACACTTGCATCATGTCCCACTTCGATCGCGCCACACTGGCGGTCGCCCACGGCTCGGGAGCAGGCTAGAGACGAGGCTGTCGGTGCCCCAAGTGCCAGGGGGCACAGGCGCTGCGGGTCCGAGCCCAGCGGTGTCGGCGGCAGCTCAGGAGCGACGCTGTGTCAGTTCGCGACACTCCGATAGGCGCACCCGGGCAGTCCGCCCCCAGCGCGGCCCAGGAGCGCCTACCAGCTACGTCGGTTCCAGCCGCCGCTACGACCGCCGCGGAACGCGTCAAGGCGGGCGCCGGCTGGGGGGCCACTGCGGCCCTCGTGGTTGGTCTGGTCCTCCTCCTAGCGGTGATTACTCTGGGCTGGCGATACGGCGGGCAAGGGCCCCCTCAACCCCCGCATGGCGCGTCGTGGCGCCGCAGGTGGTGATTTCGGAAGTCGCCTCGTTGGTCCCATAGCACGGTTCGGCGCTGCTCACCCGATGCTCACAGATTCCCGGGTATTGACCGGGACCCCCGGGGACTGAAAGGTAAGATTCCGGGTTATCCAGTATCCCCCTGGGCACGCCGCGGGACCGCACGGGACGAGACGGTGGTCCAGCGCGGCGGCTTTTAACCGCAAGGTTCACGGTTCGAATCCGGGCTCCGGAGCGCCACTCAGCTCCCGCCGGGAGGCATCCAGCATTCCTTATGAGTGCGCCTCGGCGAGGACCGCCGACGCCAGCTTGCGGACGCGGTCCGGCCCGGCGATGGCGTCAATCTCGACGATCTTTCCTCCGGCGACGCTGAAGCCCATCACGGCAAATGGCCGACCGCGCACCGTGATGACGACTCCCGCGGCTCCATTCACCAGCGCCGGGTACAGGCGGGCGTCTGGGATCGCACCAAGGAGGGCCTGCCGGGCCACGCTCTCGGCGCCCTGGATCACCGCCACCGGGCGAGTGGTACCAAAGTCGGCTCGCAGCACAACCCCCGGATCGAGCAGACCGACGAGCGCATCGAAGTCGCCTCCCCGGGCAGCAGCGAAGAAGGCATCCACAGCCGCTCGCTGACGGGCCAGGTCCGGCTCAGGTTCCGGTAGCTCGGCGCCCTTCACCCGGCGGCGAGCCCGGCTCGCGAGCTGCCGCGCGGCGGCAGGGGTTCTGCCCGCCATTTCGGCAATCTCCTCGAACGGCAAGCCGAACACGTCATGGAGTACGAAGGCCAGCCGTTCGGGTGGGGCCATGGTATCGAGCACCACTAGAAGTGCCAGGCCGACCGAGTCCGCCAGGAGAGCCTCATCCTCAGGCTGGAGTTCTCCGTCTCGGCTGACGACCGGGTCTGGTAGGCCCGAGACGACGGAGTGCTCACCTCGATGATGGCGCGAGCGGAGCATGTTCAGGCAGACGCGGGCCACGACCGTCGTCAGCCATCCGCCCAAGTTCTCGACTTGGCCCGCCCCAGATCTGCTGAGCCGCAGCCAGGCGTCCTGGACCGCGTCGTCAGCCTCGCTGAGGGAGCCGAGCATCCGGTATGCCACCGCCCGGAGATGGGCGCGGTGCTCCTCGAAACGGGCCGCCAGCCACTCTTCGTCGTTCATCGGTCACATCCTCCGGTTCTCGGGTGTCAGTACCAATGACCCGGAGCCGACGGCCGATGTGACGAGCCAAGCGGGCACACCCAAAGGAGAACACGATGCGAGTCTTCCTGGTAGGGGCGAGTGGAGCGATCGGGACCCAGCTCATACCCCAATTGATCGAGCGGAGTCATGAGGTGATCGGCACCTACAGAGCTGCTCCCGAGAAGGCGGAGCGGATTCGGGCCCTCGGGGCCGAGGCGATTGCGCTCGACGTGCTCGACGCCGCTGCCGTGCGCAAAGCCGTCTCCGCGGCCAGGCCAGGGGCGATTGTCCACCAGGCGACAGCTCTATCCGAAGGGGGATTCTCGAGAAAGCTCGACCGAACCTTTGCCCAGACCAACCGGCTCCGCACCACCGGAACGGACATCCTGCTGGCGGTGGCGCAGGAGGTGGGCGTGGAACGCTTTGTCGCCCAGAGCTTCGCCCCCTACCGCTACGCCATGGAGGGGGGATTGATCAAAACCGAAGAAGACCGGCTGGACCCAACTGCGCCGGCCGGGGCGGAGCAGACCAACGCGGCGATGTCCCACCTCGACAAGACGGTCACCGAAGCTGGCGGGATCGCGCTCCGCTACGGCGGCTTCTACGGCGCCCCAGTTGACCAACTGACCAAGCTGGTCCGCAAACGGTGGTTTCCGATCATCGGAAATGGCCAAGGCCTGACTTCGTGGATTCACCTGGAAGATGCCGCGGCGGCGACTGTCCTGGCACTGGAGCACGGGGGAGCCAGCATCTACAACATTGTTGACGACGATCCCGCGGCGACCCGCGATTGGCTCCCCGTGCTTGCGAGTGCGCTGGGCGCCAAACCGCCCCGCCACGTCCCCGGTTGGCTCATCCGGATCGTCCTGGGTGAAGACGCCGTGATCGGGGCCACCAAGTCCCGCGGTGCCTCCAACGCCAAGGCCAAGCGGGAGCTCGGCTGGAGCTTGCGCTATCCCAGCTGGCGGCAAGGCTTCGTCTCTGCCTACGCGCCCGCTGCGACCGCTGGAGAGCAAGCCGTGAGGGATCGCCAACTGGAGGCACACTGAGGAACCGGCCCTCAGCTATGGAGTTCGCCGCATTCGATAAGCGTTCCAGCCGCTACGGCGAGCGCCAGTCTGGGACGCGTCGCGCCGCCTGCCGTTCACGAGGCCGGCCGAACGACAGACGCCGCCGTTTTCGCTCGGGGGAGCGCCCCGACCATCCCCAGGCCCGACCAGCGTCACTCCAGCAGCAGGACCAGAATTGGGACTGGGATCGCCCAGGCCGGATTCTCCGTATCAAGAATCGTCCGAGTTGCGATAATGCCGCGCTTGAATCGGCCCTCAATGGAGCGAGCCCCCTGTCGCCACTTGCTGGTCACCCAGGTAGCTTCGATCGGAACTGTGAACATCGGAGAGTGCCCGCTGGGAACCGAGATCGGGGCGAAGTCGATCTCGCGTCCTCCCCCAGTCCGCAGATAGCCGATCGTGTCGCCGGACTGCCAGCGGCCCGGCTGAGCGGAGTCGACTGCGCGCGCCAGGGCAACTCCGAGAGCGGCCTCAGTCAGGTGGGTGAAGTCCGGCCTGGATAAGCCGCTCCGCATGCGCGAGGGAATCCAACTGAGCAGGGGATCAACCAGGTAGAGCTTGGATTGCGTCCGCCCCACCCGGTTTCCCTCTCCGTCGAACTGCGGGCATCTGAGAGCTGCAAAGGAACTAATTAGTCGATCTATCCGGAGCTCAGCGGCATTGCGCTTGCTGAAGCCGAGTGAGCTGGAGAGGTCCGCGACGTCGAGAGGCGCGACCGATCGTTCTTGAATCTGGCTCAGCAACTGTGGCAGAGAGTCAGCCGTGGAGGTTGGGTCGACGTCCTGGTGCAACCACGCGGCGAGATCGGCGATAAACGCGTCACTAACCATGCCTTGGGCATCGAACTCGGCGACCGCCCTGGGGTAGCCGCCCGAGGTGAGGTACGCCTGCCAGCGGAGATCCAGGTCAGAGATGTATAGCTCGAGATCCGCGGCCGTCCGCTTTGCTTCGGGGCTCTGGATCTGCCATAGCGGCAACGAGACCGGCAGCGGCACGCTGGCTAGCGATGCTGTCAGGAACTCTCTGAAGGTCATCGGCAGGACCAGTCGCGAACGATCTGTGGAGCTGGCTCCGGCACGCCCAGCCAGCAGGTTGCGCTCGACATCTGCGTCCTCGTCCCAGGAGGAGCCGGTGCTGACCACCGTGTCTTGGCCCAAGAGCGTGTTGTCGCGCAGATATTTGAGCGCCTCGCTCCATCCCGGGATGCCTGTCACTTCATCGAGAAGCCAGACCCTCCTCTTGTCGCCAACCGACCTGGTCAGATCGCGACCGAGCTTGTGGGCGCGGTTCAGGTCAAGCGAGCGCATGCCATCGCACGGCAGGTAGATGACCTGGCGGGGATCCACGTCCGTTCTGGAACAGAGCGCGGCGATGGTGTCCTTGAGCAGAACCGACTTGCCGATCCGCCGTGGCCCCCGCAGCACCACGAGCTTGTCGTCAATCACCCCCCTTGCGATGTCGTCGAGGGTGCCGGCGCGGTATCCCAGGTCGAGCCGAGCGCGAGCTCTGAGCACCGGGTCGGATTCCTGCCACGATTGATACTCGCCGTCTCTGGCGACCCCTCTCCACCAGGGGTTCTCGTCGACCAAGCGCTCCCGAATCTGGTCATCTCTCAAGATTAGAAAAGGATACCACTCCCCTCTCTCCAATGCCCTCGCATGAGCTTCTGACCCCCCGGTCGGATATCCCATTAGGGGCCTCCACCCCTCCACTCGACTATCCCCTGGACGACCAAGTGACCAGGGCTATGCCGATCCCGAGCTGGCACGGCGGTGGAGCTCATTCGACCTTCACCTTCTACTGCCCCTCGTCGCGAGGCTCAACCACCGGAACCCGACCCGGCGTTGCATGAGGCGCCTTTTGCCACGTCACAATGTGCCCCATGCGGGTTTCAGCCAAAGCCGATTACGCAGTGAGAGCGGTGGTGGAACTGGCTGCGGCGGGGGACTGTGGTCCGGTCGCCGCGGAGCACATCGCCAGCCTCCAGGACATCCCCCTCAAGTTTCTGCACAACATCCTGGCTGAGCTGAAGCGCGAGGGCATCGTCAAGAGCCACCGGGGCGCCGCCGGGGGTTTCGCCCTGGGGCAGGACCCAGCCCTGATCTCCCTCGGAGACATCATCAGAGTGGCAGACGGTGGTCCCCTGGCACGGGTCGGCGAATTCCGTCCGGACGAGCTGGCCTACACCGGCCCCACCGCCCCGCTCCGCGATGTCTGGGTGGCGGTGCGGGTAGGCATCCGGGACGTGCTCGACACGGTCACCGTCGCCGACATCTGCACCGGTCAGCTGCCAGACGTGGTGCGGGAGCTGCTGGCCCGGCCCGACGCCTGGCTGCCCCGAGTGAAGCTGATCCCTGGCAAGCCTCCCCGCGCCGGGGTGCCCGGTCCCAGAGGAAAGTCGGGTGCGGCAGTCCCCAGCTGGAAGGCGAGTGTCGCCGAGCCCAAGTGACCATGGCGCGGGCTGGGTTGAGACCCCGTGGGACGTCACCTCGAAGCGGTCAGGGAGTGGGGTTGGTTAGGACCCGGCAGCCGCAGGGTCGAATCGGAAGATGCGGGTCGCGACCGCCAGCACGGCGACCCCGACTCCCACCAGCACCAGCAGGTCCGGCGTGACCTGAGCGAGGCTCTGGGCCTGAGCCATCAGTCCCCTCAGCCCGTCCGCAAAGTACTTGAGGGGCATGATCACCGAGAGCTCGCGGAGCCAGGCGGGGGCCCCAGAGACGGGGTAGAAGATGCCGGCGATGAACAGTTGGGGAAGGGTGATCAGGTTCATCAGCACGATCGCCGACTGGTCTCGGTTGGCGATGCCAGCGACCAGGAAACCACCCCCGAGGAAACAGAGCGATCCGACCAGGAGCATCAGCACCACCAGGGCCGGTGAGGGACCGATACCCACCCCGTACATCACGTGACCAACCCCCAGCAGCACCACCACCTGGACAGCGACCAGGACCAACTGCGAGAAGACGCTGCTGGCCAAAAACGCCCAGACCGGGATGGGAGTCGCGCGCACCCGGCGCAGGGTCCCGCGCTCTCGATCTCCCACCAAACGAATGCCGGCGCTGAGGCCAGCCGTGAGCACCGCGTAGGCGAGGATTCCTGGGGCCAGGAAATTGATGTAATTCGCGTTGGCCAGGGAGCCGGCGCTCAGACCGCCCTTGGGGTGCAGCTGATCCACGCTGGGAACCACCGCGGGGGCCGTGCGCAGCAACGCCTGGTTGAGGCCGAAGAGGGCCCCCTGGGCCGCCGCCGCGAAGGCGGCATTCTCGGTGATGTTCCCGGCGTTCTCCTCAATCTTCGCCTGGAATGGGGGACTGGAGCCGGTGATTACGAGCGCGAAGTCTGCCGTGTTGTCCAGCACCTGGCTCCGGGCTGTCCCGGATGACACCCCTCGAACCTGGAAGGACGTGTGGGGCAGGGCCAGCTTGAGGATCGCCGCCTCGGCCTGGGGTGCCACGATGTCGACGCTGGTTTTGCTGCTCTGGAACAGACCCCCGAAGATGACGATCAGGAGCAGAGGAACCAGGATGTTGAACACCATCACCTGCCGATTCCGCGCCAGCAGCCTCAGGTTGGCCATCGTCAGGGCGACCAAGGGGAGCAAGGGGGAGTTGGTGCGGAACGTGGCGAGCCGGCGGCGCTCGTCGCTCACGCCCCATCCTCCGCGGCAATGTGACGGCCGGTTCGAGCCAAAAAGACGTCCTCCAGGCTGGGCGGGCGGACTGAGACATCGCGCAGAGCCCCCTCTCCAAGGCGCTGATTGAGGGCGGCCAGGATGACCCCCACCTCCTTGCCCTGCAGCTCCCAGCGCCCCTCTGAATACTCGGCCCGGAGCACGCCGGGAAGCTCATGGAGTTTCGAGTCCGCGGCGGCGGCGACGCTGATGCTGGCGGACGCCCCCAGCTCGGTGATCAAGGTGGTAGGCGCACCCTGGGCCACCACCAGGCCGCCGTCGATGATGTACACCAACTCCGCCAGCTGTTCCGCCTCCTCGATGTAGTGGGTGGTGAGCAGCACCGTCCGCCCCCGGCGGTGGAGGTCCTCGATCATCGCCCAGGTTTGCCGCCGGCTGAGCGGATCGAGGCCGGTGGTGGGCTCGTCAAGGATCACCAGCTCCGGTTCGTTGCAGAGGGTGAGCGCCAACTGCAGCCGCCTCTTCTGGCCGCCGGAGAGCCGGTCGGTTCGGCGCTCGGCGACCTCGCTGAGATCGACCAGCGCCAGGAGCGCCTTTGGGTCAGATTCCCAGCCGTAGAGCCGCCCGAAGAGGGTCAGAGTCTCGGCGCAGGTGAGGTCCGCGAAGAGAGCGCCCTCCTGGAGCTGCACCCCCACCCGCCGGCGCGCCTGCTCCGGGGTCTGACCCAGCACCACGACCTCGCCGGAATCTGGCCGCCGAAGCCCTTCGATGATCTCCATCGTGGTCGTCTTGCCCGCTCCGTTCGGGCCGAGCAGGGCCACGATCTGGCCTCGCTGGATTTCCAGGTCGATGCCCCGCACCGCCTCGACCGCACCGTAGCTCTTGTGGAGGCCGCGCACTGACACGGCCGGGCCGAGCTCCGGGGCGACCGACCCTTCGGTTCCGTCCGGAATGTCCCCGATCCTCCATTTGCTGGTGGTGCCGGGCACCCTGGCGCGCTCAGGGTACCAGCCCCCTCAATCACATCTCAGCCCAGCGGCTCCACCCCACTGAGGTCGGCGCAGCCGAGGCGAGATGAGCTGGGTTACCTTCCCGGTGATGAGGGCGCTCCGGCGGCGGCTACGGCGCTGGTACCCGGTCCGGGTCGGCGCCCGCTATCTGAACCGCAGCGGTCCCAACCTGGCCACCCTGGTCGCCTGGAACATGCTGTTCTCCTTCTTTCCGATCATGGTCCTGGCCGCGACTCTGGCCGGCCTGATCCCCCACAGCGCCGGCGTCGGCCGGGGGCTGACCCAGGCGATCGCCAGCGCCCTGCCTGGGGGCAAGGGGGCGGCCGTGGTGAAAGCGCTCAACGCCTTCCACCATCACTCGGGGCTGCTGGCGATCGTGGGAGCGGTAGGATTGCTGTGGGGCGGCTCCTCGCTCTTCGGGGCTATGGACCAGGCCTTCGCCAGCCTGAGCGAGAGTCCAACCAGGTCCTTCATCCCCCAGAAACTGATGTCCTTCGGGATGATCGTGCTCTTCGCAGTTTTGGTGGTGCCGGTGGTATTGAGCTCCAGCCTTCTGGCGGTGCTCAAGTCGGTTCCCGGGATCCCGACGTTGATCAGTCACGGGCCGGTCGGGCTAATCCTCCAGATCTGTGTCTCGATCGTCGCGGGGACGCTGCTCTTCAGCGCCATCTACTTCCTGGTCCCGAAAAAGCGGCGGGCCCCCCGAGCAGTGCTGCCGGGGGCGCTGGCGGCGGGCATCCTCTTCGAAGTGCTCAGCTTGCTGTTTCCCCTTTACTTCAAACTTGCCCACGGCTTCAGCACCTACGGCACCACCTTCAGCCTTTTCTTTCTGATCCTGGCGTACGTCTTCCTCCTGGCCCAGATCACAGTGGTGGGCTTCGCGGTGGTCCTAGAAGGCGAGCCGGAGCAGCCTGCCGACGACTCGCGGGCACTCGACGCCGCCCTGGGTCCCTGGAGCACTGACCCGAGAAGGGGCGGGAGCGGCTAGCTCACGAGGGGCTGACGAGCGACTCGGTACTGGTATCCGATCGTTCCGCTGTGGCGAGCGGTCGACTCACCGCCACACCTGGGCAAGGTGGGAACACCACCACGCTCAAAGTACCCCCGCGCATGAACGCCTCGCGGGTGGCGGGCTACCACAGTAATCGGGTGCGACAAGCCAGCTGAAGTGCCAGGCGTTGGTCCGGATCGGAAGCATCAATGTCAAGGACCTCGAATATCCTCTGTAGTCTGTAGGCGACCGCGTTTCGGTGTAGATGCAGCTCTTTTGCGGTTTTCACGACAGAGCCCTGCTGGTCGAGATAGGTACCCAGGGTCCGGATCGCGACATCCGATCTAGGCGACCCCAGCATTTCCAAGGGAGCCAGCTGTTCTTGCACAGCCACTCGCGCGCTGGCGGACGAGTACCACTCCAGCAGCATTCTCCGGACACCGACCGCATCGAATGCCGTGACCGTATAAGGTTCGCGACCAACTCGTCCTATCGCCCTAAGAGCCGCCCGTGCCTCCATCGCTGAGGTTCTGAGTCCAGCCAGGCCCTTATGAGGAGCACCGATTCCGGCCCTCAACTGCAGGTCGGATCGACGACCGACCAGCACCTCGAGCGCGCGGCGCACCGATCGGACATCGACGATGCTCGCTCTGGGGCCGGGATCGACGTGAGTTGTGTGTACTAGAGCGATGGCCCCAACCGAGCGGGCGAGGCACCACCCCGGTCCGGCAGTCGTCAGCGTTAGTAGGGCGTCGCGTGCCGCGACCTCGAGCAGATCCAAGCGACCCATTTCATCTTGCTGGAGCGCGGGGAGATTAATGATCTCAAATCGCACCACTGCGTGCCACTCGTCGATGGGAAGCCCCAGGCTCCTTGCCCTGTCACAAAGTTCGAAGGCATGAACCTCATCCGACACCAACAGTTCTCCAAACAGCTCGCTCTGCGCCCTAGTCGACGATTCCGACTCCCTTCGTCTATTGGCTTCGAGTCGGGCGGCTGTGCCCGCAACGGTCTGGACGATCAATCGAGTCGCTATGCCGAGCGCCCACTCCTCCGGAAGCACGCAGGAGAAGGCGGCGGGGGAGTCAAGGACGGCGGGCGGCACTCCGTAGTCGCCCGCGCCGGGACTGCGGGCTTCAATCCTCACTCCAAGCGCAGCTGAGGCGGACTCCGCCAGGCGACCGGAGTCCGCGCTCGAGTCGGCGGCGGTGGAGATCGAGTTAAGCGCCAGCTCGGCTCGCGCGAGCGCCAAATCCGCTCCGCCCTCAATCGCTCGGCTGGCTGCTCGAAGCAGCATTTCTAGGTCGGTATCAGGCGGAATGGTGATCAGACTCAGTTGGGACCGTTCGGCCAGGTCGAGCGCAGTGATCGATTGATGGATTGCGGTGGAGCCGAACAAGGCTATCGCCACCGCCCCTCGCAACGATGCCCACCTTATCGCCACATCCAAGCGGTAGTCTCCCGCATCGCGAGAGCCACGTCGGGAGACGACGATCAGACTCTCGGCCGGAGCACCTTCGACATCTCGGAGCGACTCGGCGAGGAATGTGCGGCTGACCCGACTCTGGTCCCCGCCATTCGTCCAGCGTCGTAGCACGGGCATCGTCGGATTGAGAAGGATGCTCTCGAGGGTCCCAGAACCGGGTTCAGTAGCCATGCCCCCGAGATTCGCTCCCTGCCCGCAGGCCAAGTCTGCCTGGCACTTGGGTTCAGTCCAAGCCTAGTTGTGCATTGTGCCCTATCAGGCACCAAGGATGGTGCAACCCGCCCATTGTGGTCCCGGAGTGACCCGACTAAGTTGGGCGCGGTGAAGTTGTGGCTCGACGAGAATGTGCTCCCGTCCCTGGCGCAGGGCTGCGGGATCCTAGGCACTGGCGGAGGCGGGGACTCATCTGTGGGACTGATGATGGCCCTGCAGGCGGTGGGCGATTATGGCCCTGTTCCCTTGGTGGACCTTTCCGAGCTCAGCGACGACGCGCTGATCATGCCGTGCGGCTCAGTAGGCGCGCCGACCGTCGGCATCGAGAAGATCGACAACGGCGATGAGGGTGACCGCCTCCGGGCTCGGCTTGAGGCAATTTGGGGCCGCCCGGTTGCCGCCCTGATGTCGTCTGAGATCGGGGGATCCAACGGATTGATCCCGATCGTCTGGGCGGCCCATCAGGGTCTCCCCGTCGTGGACGCAGATTGCATAGGCCGGGCGTTTCCAGAGCTGCAGCACTCGACATTGGAGCTAGCGGGGATCTCGCCCACCCCGGGCGTGATGACTGATGAACGGGGAAACGTCGTGGAGTTCCGCACCGACACCGGCGTCTGGCTGGAGCGCTTGGCCCGGGCAGCTACGGTCGCATTTGGGGGGTCAGCCTCGTCGACGGAATATTCCCTGACTGCTGCCCAAGCGCGAGGTGCCACTGTCCTCGGCTCGGTCTCCTTGGCGATTCACATCGGTACGGTCATCAGCGAGGCGGAGGAGGATCCGGTCTCGGCGCTCATCGAAGCGCTTCCAGCGTTCAGGCTGATCGTGGGGAAGGTAGTGGACGTGGAGCGACGGACAGCCCAGGGGTTCGTCCGAGGCTCGGCGGTGATTGGTGGCCTGGGTTCGGACCGCGGACGCGTGATCCGAATAGAAATCCAGAATGAGAACCTCGTCGTTCTAGAGGCAGGGACAGTCTTGGCATCGGTCCCAGATCTCATCACCGTGCTCGACTCGGTCACGGGCCAGGCGGTTCCCACAGAGCGCCTGCGCTACGGCCAGCGGGTCACGGTGGTTGGTTTCGCATGCGCCTCGGTTTGGCGCACCAGCGCGGGGCTTGCTCTTGCAGGGCCCCGGCCATTCGGCTATGACTTTGACTACGTTCCAGTCGAGGAGCTGTCCCGTGGCCGGGATTGACCTTCGCCTCGGTATTGATGTCGGCGGTACGAACACCGATGCCGTAATCATGGATCCTGACGACCAGTTGGTGGCCAAAAGCAAGGTCCCCGGAACCTCCGACGTCTCCAGGGGCATCGACGAGGCAATCGCGAGCGTGCTCGCAGCGGCCGATGTCGACCCAGCCCGGATCACCCATGTGATGCTGGGAACCACGCACGCAACCAACGCTATTCTCGAGCGCCGCAAGTTGGGCAAGGTGGGGTACATACGCATTGGCAGTCCCGCTACTCACGCGGTGCGCCCATTGTTTGGCTGGCCGGAAGATCTTCGGCGGGCCATCTCGGTCGGTGAAACCATTGTCGGCGGGGGCATTGAATTTGATGGGCGTGATCTGGCGCCTTTCGACGGGGAAGCCGTCAAGCGGTTCCTGGCGGACGTTGGACCTTCGGCGCAAGGAATTGCGATCGCAAGTGTCTTTTCTCCCGTATCTCCGCGGCATGAGCTTATGGCCCTGGAAATCGTGAGGCGCGAGCTCGGGCCGATTCATGTCTCCCTCAGCCACCAGATCGGCTCGATCGGCTTGCTAGAACGAGAGAACGCAACCGTACTAAACGCGGCGCTGGTCGGAGTCGCTCGGGAAGTAACCGGCGCGGTACTGCGATCGCTGAGTGGCCGGAACCTGCAGCCAGCCACCTATTTCACCCAGAACGACGGCACGCTAATGGCCCTGGACTATGCGATGCAGTACCCGGTGCTCACCATCGGTAGCGGGCCCGCGAATAGCATCCGCGGAGCAGGGTTCCTCACTCGCGCCACAGATGCTGTAGTCCTCGACGTGGGAGGTACTTCCAGCGACATCGGGGCACTGATCGGCGGTTTCCCGCGTGACTCGTCGCAGGGGATCGAGGTCGGCGGGGTCCGCACCAATTTCCGGATGCCCGACCTTGTCACGGTGGCGATCGGAGGCGGGACGGTCGTCCGCGGGAATCCAGGCGGGGCACGCTTGGGGCCGGATAGTGTCGGTTTCCGCCTCCAAACTGAGGCCCTCATATTTGGTGGCTCGACGCTGACGCTCACCGACGCCGCTACCGCCACCGGACGGGCAAGTCTCGGCGATCGCGGAGTCCCGGACTCGGTGCACTTGCTAGCTACGGAGGCCCTAAGGATCTCCGACCGCGTCCTAGCCGAGGCGATAGATCGAGTCAAGACCTCTCGGGCGGACTGCACCTTGATCGCGGTCGGGGGAGGCAGCATCCTTCTCCCTGACCACCTTCCCGGCGTCAGTACGATCCACAGACCACCGCATTTCGACGTCGCCAACGCGATCGGAGCCACCATCGCGGCGGTCAGCGGCCAGATCGACCGCATCTTCCACATTGGAGCCGGTGGGCGCCAGGCGGTCCTGGATGAGGCCGGCGAGGAATCGCGCCAGCAAGCGATCCTGGCTGGGGCCGATCCCCGCGCGGTGGAAATCGTAGAGGTCGAGGAGATCCCCCTCGCGTACTTGACGACGCCGGCTGTCCGGCTGAGGGTAAAAGCCGTAGGACCGCTCGGCACGGGATGAACGGGGAGACTCGCCGCAAACTGCAGAGTGCGCTCGGTCGACGGGCCGGGCGACCGGTCACTGTGGGACAGCCCACGCCAATGCGCGGGAACTTACACGCTGCCAGGAGGACACCTCGATGCCACGACAATTGCCCGTGAGCCGCCGACTTCCCGCGACCCTTGCAGTTTGCCTGGGATTGGCGCTCGGACTGACCGCCTGCGCAAACCTTACACCGGTGGTTCGTACCGCTGCACGCTCGGTGGGTGGTGACACAATCTCATTCGCGCTCCAGCCGAATAACTTCCCCACCTACGTTTTCCCGCTGGTGAGCGCCCAATACTTCACCCTGGTCAACGAAGACCAGTTTGAATGGATCATGTACCGCCCACTGTACTGGTTTGGACAGAGTGGGACAACCGCTTTCAGCGCAAAGGAGAGCCTGGCTGACTACCCGGCTTTTTCTGTTAACGCTCAAGGCGACACCGTCGCGTCGGTCACCCTGAAGCACTGGACGTGGTCCGATGGTCAGCCAGTC
Organism: Candidatus Dormibacteria bacterium; assembly: GCA_050734135.1. Lineage (GTDB taxonomy): Bacteria > Chloroflexota > Dormibacteria > Aeolococcales > Bog-877 > Bog-877. The sequence continues at coordinate 101,924 of JBOHUG010000054.1, read as the reverse complement.
ACCACTCGCGACGTGGAGTTTTGGATGAACCTGCTAGAGGCGAACAAGGACGACTGGGGCGTCTATGTGCCCGGAGCATGGCCCGACATCATCAAGTCCATCACATACTCGACCTCGAGCCAGTTCGCCATCACCTTCACCGGGAAGTTCAACACGGATTGGCTCTTCGAGAACGAGATGAGTCAAATATTCCCGCTTCCCCAGCAGACCTGGGACAAGACGTCTTCTTCGGGCGCTATCGGCAATTATGATGAAACCACAGCGGGGGCTCACGACGTCTATAAGTACCTCGACACGCAATCTCACAATGTGTCGACCTATGGATCGAACCCGTTGTGGAAGGTTGTCGACGGCCCCTGGATGCTGAAGGCGTACGCATCGTCGACCGGCTATACCGTCCTGGCTAGAAACCCGCGCTATCCGGGGCCTTCCGCAGGCAAAGTGTCCACATTCGAGGAGGAGCCGTACACCAGCGACGCCGCCGAGTTTGATGCGCTGCGACACGGCACGCTCGATGTCGGCTACCTACCCCCGTCAGACCTCTCGCAGATTAGCTATCTGAAAGCTCACGGGTATTCCGTTAGTCCGTGGTGGGAGTGGAATTTCAACTACATCAGCATCAACTTCAATAATCCTCAGACGGGGCCAATCTTCAAACAACTGTATTTCCGGCAAGCCCTTCAGAGTCTCGTCGATCAGCCGAGCTACGTCAAGAATATCTACAAAGGATTTGCAAAGCCTACCTATGGTCCCGTCCCGACTACGGTGAGCAATGCCTTCGTGTCACCGCAAGCCCGCAACAATCCCTATCCCTACAGCGTCGGCGCTGCCAAACACCTATTAAGCGCCCATGGCTGGGAGGTGCGACCCAACGGTACCAGCACGTGCGTCGATCCAGGCTCAGGGGCGCGGAAATGCGGGGGCGGCATAAGTCGCGGGAGTCAACTGGCGTTTAAGTTGATCTTCGCAACGGGATCGGTCGCCACGGCGGACGAGATGGCTGCCTTTCGCTCGAGCGCGTCCCAGGCCGGCATCGACCTGACGATCGTGCAGCAGCCATTCAGCACCGTCACGACAACGATATACGGATGCGATGCCAGTACCGGGGCAGGGTGCAACTGGGAGATGGGCGCCGACTCCGGGTGGGAGTACTACGCCTATCCAAGTGGCGAGCAACTGTTCAAAACTGGCGGATCGGGAAATAGTGGCGGATACAGCGATCCGACCGCCGACAGCTTGATCAACGCTACACTCACCCAGTCGGGCTTGGGTCCTATGTTCAAGTACGAGGACTTCATCGCCAAAAACGTTCCGGTGATCTACCTGCCCACGCCGGCCTATCAGATCACCGTCTACAAGTCGGAGCTGCGCGGTGTGCTCCCCCAGGATCCGTCGTTGAATGTGTACCCAGAGACTTGGAGCTTCGAGAAGTAGGCATTGTTCGGACCTCTCGCACGGCCAATCGCGGGTGGCCGTGCGGGAGGTATATTGCCGCTCCGGCTGCTACAGCTGTACGGGGCCAGGAGCGCCGATCTAGTGGGTCGAACTTCCAAGGTTCCAGAGCGGACATGGTGTGACGCCGGTTCACGGCACACCGAGGCGGTGAGCCGCAGCCGGACCCACTTCCATGGGGCGGGGACGTCGCGTGGCCCGGCAGGCAGCGGGTACCTGTGAGGCGGCTAGGCGAACCCTGCGTGTGGTTTTAGTGCGCAACGTCAGGTCCAAGCCTGTCACCTCGGCCAATTCGCAGAGGTTCGGCCAATTCGGAGGCACGAGGCTACCGAATCACGGCTAATACACGACCGCCTTGATAGACGCCAGACGAGTCTCGCTCGAGGGCGCCCGGTAACGGGTCTAATTTGGATCACTACACATTGCGCTCCGGCGGGGCCAACTGTTCCAACCTATTCAACGGCCGAGGCAACGCCTCCCCGGGCTTTGGTCAGACCGGCGCGGCAGGCTCCCAGATCCCAGCCCGGTGGAGCCGCCCGGGCAACTCGCGACCGAGGGCCTTCCCCAATCGCTGCGCCACCGCGCAGAGCCGCTCCACATCGACAGTCAGGCAAGCCCCCAGCCGCTGCAGCAGATACAGGAGGTCTTCACTGCAGACGTTGCCCGTGGAGCGGGGAGCGAAGGGACATCCGCCGATGCCTGCCACTGAGCCCTCAAATCGGCGCACTCCTGCTTGGTACCCGAAGACGGCGTTGGCCAATCCCATGCCCCGGGTGTCGTGCAGATGTAGACCTATCTGGGGGTAGGGAACTCGCTCAGCCAGAAGTGCCACCAGCTGCGCCACCTGCCCCGGGTCCGCCACTCCAATGGTGTCGGCGACACTGATTTCGGATGCACCCATGCCCACCAGCTCTTGGGCCAGTTCCACCACCACCAGAGGCTCGACGCGACCCTCGTAGGGACAGCCGAAGGCCACGCTCAGGCTGGCGTCCCACCGGAAGCCTGCTGCGCTTGCTTCCCGGGCGAGCTCCGCGATCTCCGCCACCGTCTCCCGCACCGAGCGATTGAGGTTGTGGCGGTTGAAGGTGTCAGTCGCACCCACGTTGACCAGTACCCGCCGAGCCCCGACTTTCAGAGCCCGCTCCAGACCCTGCCGATTGGGCACCAGCACCCGGACCCGGTCCAGCACCTCGGTGCCGCGCTCCTCAACCAGTTCAGTCAGCACCACTTCGGCATCGGCTAGCTTCGGCACCCACTTGGGTGAGACGAAGGAGGTCGCCTCGACCTGGTCCACGCCACTGTCAAGGACTCCCTTGATCAACTCCAGCTTCTGCTCGGTGGAGAGCTCCTCTGGCAGGTTCTGAAGCCCGTCGCGCGGTCCCACCTCGGTGAAGAAGACGGGCTCCGCTAGAGCGACCTCCAGGCTCATCTGGCCCGGAGTCTACCTCGGGCCTCGAGCTGGGCAAGAACCCGGCCTCCGGGTAGCTCGACCGGGATCGGCGTCGGCAGCGGTGCCGCCAACGACCCCTTCAGGTCCGCCCGCCGGGCCCGGAAGGCCGCGACCTTGGTCCTACTCAGGCAGGTGGAGGAGCAGAAGCGCCGTGAGCCATTTTTGGAGGTGTCGATGAAGGCGCGTTCGCAGTGCGCTGAACCGCAGAGTCCTAGCCTCGCCCCGCCGGGAGAGCCGATCACCACTGCGAGGGCGATCACGCACATGGCTCCTCGCGCCACCGCCCGACCCGCTTCTTTGTCCTGGCTGTGGAAATGCAGGTGCCAGGACTCCCCATCGTGGCGGGCGAGCTGGGGAGCCGCCTGGTATCTGGTGAGCAGGGAATTCACCAGTGCTGCCGCTCGATCCGGGCGGCCCTGAGCCATCAGCTCGAACACAGAGCGCAGGTCGGCCGCCAGCCGGATCAGCTCCTCTCCGGCCTGGCCCTTCAGCGAGACCGCCTTGCCGCTGATCTTCGCCTCCACCTCCTGAGCCAGCTGGCGACGGGAGGAGGGCTCCTGGGGCAGCTCCCAGCTGCGCCCTCTGGCCCAGCCCGGACTGAGCCGGTTGACCAACTCGACGGCTGATTCCACCCCACGATCCGCGTAACTTTCGAACTTCATTTTGATCGGTACCAGGAGCATGGTACACTGTTACAGGCGACAGCAGTATCACCAGTTACACGAAGGAGGCAGACAATGTTTGACGGATCTCTATACCTCCTCGTCAAGGATCACGAGCGCGAACTCCAGGACGCGGCCCTCAGGAACCGACCTGCCCGCCAGTGGGCGCGCCAGTCCGACGAGATGCGACAGCGCCGTGCGGACGCCGCGCGCCGGTTGCTCACGAGCGCGATCCGCCGGGGCTGAGCCCACCCACCCCGGCCCAGCGGCTCTCTCCCCGGGGATCCGCCTGGGGCCGGGGCAAAGGCGTCGGCGGGGTCCGCGCCGGTCGCCCTCGGCTCCCGGCGATGCCGCCTCCGGAGCACCGGTCTTGCGGCGCAAATTCGCGCCCCAACAGGGGCCGATCGCCCCATCAGGTGGGTCGGCCTGCAATCATGGCTCCAGTGCAAGCACCCGGAGCCGGCTTCGAGTCGGCGGAATCTACTCTCTGGACCGGCGGTGCGTTACTCTCCCCACCGCCCTCTTGGGGCCGGAGTTAAACCCTTGACCCCTGCCTATACTTCAAGCCGGATGGACGACAAGGTCATGGTCGACCTGCTCGAGCGGGTTGGCAACCTTTTCACGTCCAGCTTGGATCTCAAGGTCAATATCGACTTCACACTGCGAGCGCTCTCGCAGCTGGTGGCCTGCGACGGGGCCACCGTTTTCCTGTTGGACGAGGACGAGACCCGCCTCACCGCCATGGTCACCTTCCCCTACACCGAGCAGGTGAGCAGCGTCGCCTCGTTCGGCTTGGGTGAGGGGATCGTCGGCTGGGCGGTCGCCGAACGCAAGGCGGTACGGGTCGACGACGCCACCGTGGACCCGCGTTTCAAGGCCCTGGCGGCGGCCCACGCACCGCGGAGCTCCTTGGTCATGCCCCTGGAGTCCCCCAACCGAGTCGTCGGCGCGCTGACGCTCACCCGCAAGCGGGTCAAGCCCTTCACCGAGCTCGAGCAGGCGCTGGTGCGAGTCATCTCCAACCAGGCCGCGATCAGCATTGACAACGCGGCCCTGCATGCCGCGGTGCAGCGCCAGCTGCAGGAAATCGCCCTCCAGAAGCACGAGTTGGAGGTGGCCAACGCCCAGATCCGGGAGAACAGCCGGCTCAAGAGCGAGTTCCTGGCCAACATGAGTCACGAACTGCGCACCCCGCTCAACGCCATCTTGGGTTTCAGCGAAATCCTGAAGGACAACCTGGCCGGCAAGATGAGCGCCGCCCAGCAGCACGAGTGCCTGGAGAACATCCACACCAGTGGACGCCACCTGCTAAATCTGGTAAATGACGTGCTCGACCTGAGCAAGATTGAAGCCGGGCGGCTGGAGCTGCAGTACGAGGAATTCCCCTTGGGGGCTAGCATTTCGGAGGTCCTGACCGTGGTCCGCCCGCTCGCCGAGCGGAGTGGGGTCACCCTCGAGGTGGAGATCGACAACGACACCGTCCTCCTTCGCGCCGACAAAGGCAAGTTCAAGCAGGTGCTCTACAACCTGCTCAGCAACTCCATCAAGTTCACCCCTGAGGGCGGCCTGGCGACCATCAAAGCCAAGGCGCGGCCGCGGGCCGGGCAGCTGGTTTTGCAGGTCAAGGACAGCGGAATCGGCATCGATCCGCAGCACCACGACCAGATTTTCAGCGAATTCTTCCAGGTTCAGGCGTCCGATGACCGCCAGTTCGAGGGAACCGGTCTGGGGCTGGCTCTGGTGCGCCGCTTGGTCGGCCTCCATGGCGGAACCATCAAAGTAGACAGTCAACTGGAACGGGGCACGACCATGACGGTGACCCTGCCGCTGCACGGATTGCGGCCTGATGGCCAGATGCGCAACCGGATCCTCGTAATCGAGGACAATCCGAGTAGTTTGGAACTTTCCACCTTGGTACTGCGAGGTCAGGGCTTCAAAGTTGACACCGCTACCGACGGTCAGCAAGGTCTGCAGAAAGCCAAGTCGCATGCCTACGACCTGATCCTGATGGACATTCAGCTGCCCGGCATCGACGGCCTCACCGTGACCCGGTTGCTGAAGGCCGATCCGCGGACGGCCCAGACGCCTATCGTGGCGCTCAGTGCGCGAGCCATGGTTGGCGACGAGAAAGAGGCCATGGAGGCGGGCTGCTCTGGTTACATTACCAAGCCGATCGAGGTGAAGAACTTCGTGTCGACGGTCACCGAATACCTGGAGGCACAGGGTGCATGAGCGGCGGTAACAAGACCATCCTGCTGGTGGAGGACGATCAGGCCACTCGCGACATCGTCAGGCTTGCCTGCGAGCCGCAGCACTACACGGTGGTGGAAACCGGGACCGGCCTGGAGGGTCTCGACATGGCCCAGCAGACGTCGCCGGACCTGATCATCCTCGACATCAATCTGCCCGGGATGAGCGGGCTCGACGTCTGCCGAAAGCTGAGAGCTGACGGCTACAAGGTGCCGATCATCATGCTCACCGCCAAGAGCGACACCATCGACGTGGTGGTGGGGCTGGAGCTGGGTGCCGATGACTACGTTGTCAAGCCCTTCGAGGTCCGCGAGCTGGTGGCCAGGGTGGGGGCGCACCTGCGCCGCTCAGACGTGGCCCCAACCGATCAGCTAAAGGAGCGTTTCGAGTTCCCCGGCCTGACCATCGACCTTCGTCGCCGCCAGGTCTACCGGGACGGCGAGGAGATCCAGCTGACCCTGACCGAGTTCAACCTGCTGGCGCTGCTGGCCAGCCGCCCGGGCCAGGTGATGAGCCGGGCCGAGCTCCTGAGGCGAGTCTGGGGGTACGAGGTGGAGATCGAGACCCGCACGGTTGACGCCCACGTCTACCGGCTGCGGCGGAAGATCGAGCCATCGGCGGACCGGCCCTCCTACATCCACTCGGTGCCGGGAATCGGCTACCGCTTCGCGGGCTAGCACCGAGCCGGACCCGGGGCGGTCAGCTCAGTAGATGAAGCCCAGGAAGTAGCCCAGGGTCGGGCTGATGGTCCGGCTGTCCTCCACCCCCAACCCGTCGACATTCATCTCGGACTGCACCCAGCTGCCGTTGGGCAGCACCCTGGTTACGAAGCCGACGTGGCCGTCGTAGCTGTTGTCGAAGACGGCAATCGCCCCCACCACCGGCACCTGGCCCTCGGGTTCGCCGTAGGCCCGGGCGTTGGCCCACCAGTTCACGGCATTGCCGGACCAGGGGACGTAGCGCTGGCTCGCCACCCAGTAGGTGCACTCCCCCCAGGGGAAGGGGTCGACCGCCGTCGGGGTGCTCGGGGTAACTTCGGGATCTCCGACCTGCTTGGGCACGAAGTACTGGACCGGCAGGGAGGTCGGGGAGGCGGCGCTGGGCATCAAGAGGAAGCTGTTGGGGGCGAGCATGGTTCCAGAGGTCAAGGCGTTGTAGTTGAGGACCACCGCGGGGCTGACCCGGAAGCGGGCGGCAAACGAACTCAGGGTCTCACCGGGAAGCACCCTCACCAGCACCGTCTGTCCGGCGGGCGGGATCAGCAGGTCCTGTCCCGCCTCGATCACCGAGCTCGCCGTGAGCCGGTTGCTCCAGGAGAGCTCCTCAGGGGAGGTCTGGTACTTGGCCGCCAGCGAGGCCAGGGTGGCTCCGAGGGGGGCACTGACCACCGGCGCCGGGGCCACCTGGATCGACCCTGGCACCGCCGCCGGCTTGTCGTAGTACTGGCCCGCCTGAGCCGACGAGGGAGTCGGCCAGACCGAGGCGGAGGTGGAGACCGTCTGGATCCCGTTGCGGGACGCCGAAACCCAGCCCGCCAGCAGCAGGGCGCAGGCGGCGAGTACCACGGCGACATGGGTAAAACGACGATCAGGACCCGGCAGAACTTCTCCCCAGCTGCCTTGGGCGGACGGACATCGATCGGCGGCGCCCTCACTCCCTCAAGCGGCGCGCCCCCGCCCCGACCCTACCAGAGAGTTCGACGGAGTGTCAAAGCATGGTGAGATGGGGTGGGGGTGTAGCAGCCGCGGCCACAGGCCAGACACGGCAGCGGCGGGACGAGCGTTATCGGGGCTGAGCCGGACGCCGTAGGCCCGATCCCGATCAGCCCGGAACCGGGCAGTCGGGTGGACCAACACCGCCGCTGGCATCGGCTGCGCCGCTGAACCTGGGGCCATCTGCCGGCGGCAGATGGTAGACGGTCAGTGGCAGACTCTTGCTGATGACTCCCTCTGACCCCAAGGCCGACCTGCACCGCTACCTACAGCAGGCCCGAGAGAACCTGGTCTGGAAGCTGGACGGGCTCTCCGAGTACGACGTCAGGCGGCCCTTGGTCCCGACCGCCACCAACCTCCTGGGACTGGTCAAGCACGTGGCGAGTGTGGAAGCTGGCTACTTCGGGGCCACCTTCGGTCGTCCTTTCGGAGAGCCGCTGCCGTGGATCGAGGACGGCGCCGAGCCGAACGCCGATCTCTGGGCGACTCCCGAGGAGTCGCGAGAGCAGATCGTCGGGCTCTACCACAGGGTGTGGACGCACTCGGACGCCACCATCGAGGCACTGGCTCTGGACAGCACCGGGCGGGTGCCCTGGTGGCCGCCGGAAAACAGCGAGGTCACCCTGAACCTGATCCTGGTACATATGGTCGCCGAGACCAACCGCCACAGCGGCCACGCCGACATAGTTCGCGAGCTGATCGACGGGTCCGTCGGCTGGGAGGCTGGCGACGACAACCTGCCCGAGGTCGCCCAAGGGTGGTGGGAGGTTTACCGCACCAAGGTTGAGGCCGCGGCCGAGAGGGCCGGGCGGAGCTAGGGGGCAAGTCGCCGGCGGGGAGAGGCGCCACCATTTTGAGATTGCCGGACTGCCTCCAGGGGCGATTCCCTGATCCCTCGCCTAACTATCCTGGGAGCTGCCATGACGTTCAACCTGGATTGCGCGGGCAGGAGTTACCGCGCCGCTCCTGAGGTCCTGGATCGGCCCCGCCACGACGCATACGCGGACGCAGTCGGTGCGAGTCGGGCAGAGGGCCGTAACTTTGACCGGCCGCTGGCCTGCTTTGCCGCCGTCTACCTCCTCGGCCCGATCGTGCCCCAGCTCTTTCAGGACCCCAAGGTGGGACTCGACCTCGAGCACCTGCTCCACGGAGAGCAGGAGTTTTCCTTCACGCGCAAGCTCAGCTTCGACGAGTCGATCAACCCCACGGGAGTCATCGCACAGGTGGATCGACGCCGGGGGATGGTTTTCTTGGATTTCCGCTGCACCGCTAAAGATCAGGCGGGTGAGGTGGTGACGAACTCCCGCAGCCTGTTCGTGGTGAAGGAGAACCCCTGAGCGTCCCCGAGGCGCTGGCCCACTTCCCTCCTTCGCTGGGCCAGCGGTTGCCGGAGCGCAAGCGGGTGCTGACCCAGGAGGCGATCTCGGCCTATGCGGCGGCTTCTGGGGACCACAACCCGATTCATCTCGACTTGGAGTACGCGCGCCGGGCCGGACTGCCAGCCACCATCGCGCACGGGCTGCTCACCATGGGTATCGCCTCAGCCGAGATCGAGGGATGGGCGGGAGAGCAGGCTTGGACGGCTCGGGTATCCTGCCGCTTCGCGACCCCGGTGCCAGCCGGCGAGGAGTTGACCGTGGCGGCTGAGGTGAGCGCCACCAGCGAGGATTCAGCCTGCCTTGAGGTGGCGGTGCTGATCTCGACCGGCGAGCGCGCCCTGACCAGGGCCAAGGTCGAGCTGCGGGCCGGCTGAGGAGAGTCGTGCCTTGACGCTGGACTTCTCGCTCAGCTCGGAGCAGGAGGAGATCCAGGCCCTGGCTCACCAGTTCGCCGAACGGGAGATCCGGCCGGTGGCAGCCGACTTCGACGAGCGGGAGGAGACTCCCTGGGAAGTCATCCGCAAGGCCCAGGAGCTGGGATTGGGCGCGGCGGCCAGCATGCCAACCCAGTACGGCGGGGGCGGCCTGGACCACCTGACCCAGCTGCTGGTCACCGAGGAGCTCGCCTGGGGGGATGCGGGCATCGCGGTCAGCATCTCCGGCAGCTCGCTGGCCGCCGCAGGGATCCTGGCCATGGGCACCGACCAGCAGAAGGAGCGCTACCTGAGCGTTCTCTGCGACTCCCAGGAGGTCCATCTGGGAGCGATGGGGCTCACCGATCCTGAATCCGGCTCGGACGCGATGGCGCTCCGAACCACGGCAACTCGGGTTGCGGGCGGCTATCTCCTCAACGGCACCAAGCAGTTCTGCACCAACGGTGGGATCGCCGACATCCAGGTGATCTTCGCCACTCTGGATCGCAGCCTCGGCTCGGCCGGGGTGGCGGCGTTCGTGGTGGAAAAAGGCAATCCCGGCATGCGTCAAGGGCGCAAGGAACGGAAGCTCGGGGTGAGGGCCTCTCACAGCACAGGTGATCCTGGACGACTGCCTGGTGCTACCTGAGGCCCGTCTCGGCTTTGACGCTGCCGGTGAAAGCCAGGGACCGGGCGCCGGCGGGGCGATGGCAATGCTGGAGACGACCCGGCCCGGGGTGGCGGCTGGGGCGCTCGGGATCGCCCGGGCCGCCTACGAGTTCGCCCGGGACTACTCCTTGGAACGGCAGCAGTTCGGAAAGCCGATCGCCGGCCACCAGGCGATCGCATTCAAGCTGGCTGACATGGCCACCGAGATCGATGCCACCCGACTGCTGGTCTGGAGAGCGGGGTGGTTGGCGAGAGAGGGCCGCGGCTTCGCCCACGCCGAGGGAAGCATGGCCAAGCTGATGGCGGGTGATGTGGCGATGCGGGTGACAGTTGAGGCGGTGCAGATCCTGGGCGGCTACGGCTACACCAAGGATTACCCGGTGGAACGCTGGATGCGGGACGCCAAGATCTATCAGATCTGGGAGGGAACTGCCGAGATACAGAGGTTGCTGATCTCACGGTCGATTTTAGGGCTGAAAATTATCTGAGGCTACCTGCTGACTCGCCCCGGTCCCGGGCCGCCACCAGCCGCTTGGGTGCTTGCTGACGCCACGCCTGCTCGACCAAGCGCTCGATGCGTTTGGAGGAGACATGGGCGAACTCCACCTCGAGACCGAGCAAGCTCCTGGTCGCGTCCTGGCGACGGACGGATCTGCAATGGGAAGGATCGCCAGCTGCCTCTTCATCGGTGTCCTCTTGGCTGATGAGGAACACGGCCATCTTCTCGCCCCTGCCCAGGCCGAGGAAAGACCGTCCTCGGACTTTGAAGACCGGCGAATGGAACAGGAAATGGCTCGACTCGGCGACCTCAGGGTGCGCTATCGCCCAACGCCGGATATCCTCCGTGGTCACCACTTTCGAACCATACAACTGACCGGAGTGGAGATACTCGTCGGTCGGAGGGTCGGCTCAGTTGGTACGGCTGCTGACCGCCAGCCCGACCCCGAGCCCGAGCATCACCACCGCGCTCGCACCCTGAGCGCGCTCCAGTTGTCGTGGCCGCTGGGTCAGCCAGCTCCGGGCCGTCCCGGCAGCCAGTGCCCAGGTGCTATCTGAGGCGAGGGCGATCGCTACCCAAACCAGCCCCAGCACCAGAAGCTGGAGCGGAACATGGCCCAGCGAGCGATCGGCGAACTGCGGCAGCACGGCGGCGAAGAACACCATCGACTTCGGGTTGCTGATTCCCACCACCAGGCCGTCGCGCAGGATCCTTATCCGGCTGCTCGGGGTGGCGGTGGCGGACAGCTCGGCGGCGACGGATCGCCTCCTGCGCCAGGCCAGCACTCCCAGGTAGCAGAGGTAGCCCGCTCCCAGTAGCTTGACGACTGTGAAGGCGAGCGCGGAACGCTCCAAGAGCTGGCCCAGACCCAAGGCCACCACCAACACCAGAACGAATTCACCAGCCGCATTGCCGACCACCGCGCCTAGCGCCGCCTGCCGCCCCATCGAGACAGCCCGGCTGACGACGAACAGCACACTGGGGCCCGGTATGACCATCACCACCAGGGCGATGGCCGCGAAGGCGAGCACCCGGGGGAGGTCCATACCGGGGAGGATAGAGGGAGTTCAGCCCGAGATGATGGCCGCTAGGTTGAGAGGCTTCTTGGGCGCCCTCAGGTGGAACTTCTTCCCGAACTCCGTGAAGTCGACTTGGGCGGTGGGGGTCTGCACCCAGCGCAGGGGATAAGGGGAGCCGGTGGTGGCGACGTAGAGCGCTCCGTGCGGGGGCTCGTCGACGGCGATCACCGGGTGGCCCTGGAAGTTGCTCTGCTTTCCCCGGACGGCGTCCGGAGCGCTCTTGCTGAGGCTCAGAGCCAGCTCTTTTGGTGAGGTCAGCTCGCCGAAGGCCAGGGTCAGCTGGGCGGCGGTGGCACTCTTGGCGGAGATGTACACCCAGCGGTCGCCCAGGGCCGACTGCAGACTGGCTCCGCCGACCTGGGTCCAGAGAGTTTTGCTTCGGAAGTAGTCGATTCCCCCCAGCTCCTCCGCTTGAAACGTGACCGAAGGGGAGGTGAAGGTCCCCTCCCCTTCGTTCGCCCCCTCGAACTCGAAATTGAGTGTACCCGGGCCACTCGGAGCCGTGGAGGTGGCCACGATCTCAAAGGACCGAGCCGATCCGAGCGCCTGGGCGGCGGCCCGCAGGATGGCGGGAGCGGACTTGTGTTGGACTCCGTTGGCAGCGGCTGCACAAGAGGCGATGACGAGGGTCGCCGCGATGGCGCTTGAGCTCAAGGACAGGCGACGCAACCTCGAGCGGGGCGACCGGCCGACGACTGATGAGATCTGGATCAACGTGGTGCTTTGCAGGATCAGAGCGGCGCCGCCTTGACTCCTCAGGGCTGAAGGGATGGCCGAAGGCGGTTGCTCGCTGCGGCCACCGGCTGAATCCTACCGGAGCGCACGGCTTCCGGAGCTCGCGCTATGCACCGCCCGCCGGGGGGGTATGGGTCGCCGGAGGCGCACTGCCTAGATGGCTAAACTCGGCCGATGGCGATGTTCGACCTCTCCGGCAAGGTGGCCCTGGTGACCGGTGCCTCGCGGGGTCTGGGCCGGGCGGACTGCCTGGCGCTGGCGCGGGCTGGAGCGGACGTGGTGGTGACCGACATCCTCATCGAGTCCGATCCCGACTTGGTCCAGGTCGCGGAACGGAGCGCGAGCGTGCTGGCGCAGGTGATGGCTGCCGAGAAAGTGGTGTATTCCGAGCAGACCGCTGCGGAGATCCGTGAGCTGGGGCGGCGTTCGCGCGCATTTCAGATGGATGTGACCAACCGCCAGCAGGTACAGGCGGTGATGGAGCAGGCGGCGGGAGAGTTCGGCGGAATCGACATCCTGGTGAACAACGCCGGCACGCTCGACCACTTGGGCCAGCTGAGTGACCAGTCCCCCGAGCTCTGGGAGAGGGACCTTAACGTCAACCTGAGCGGCGCCTTCAACTGCACCCAGGCAGCTTGGCCCTACCTGCGCGAGGGCGGCTTTGGGCGGCTCATCTACATGTCCTCGGTAGCCGGCACGCTGGGGGGATTCGGACAGTCCAGCTACAGCACCACCAAGGCTGGATTGCTGGGGCTGATGCGCTCCGCCGCGCTGGAGGGAGCCCGCCACGGGATCACCAGCAACGCCATCGTGCCGGGGGTAATCGCCACCGAGGCCTTCAACACCAGTCCGCCCGGCATGCGAGAGCGGATGGTGCTGCGAACGGCCATGCGGGCCGCGGGGAAGCCTGAGGACGTTGCCCACGCAATTTGCTTTTTAGCCAGTCCCGAAGCGGGATATATCACCGGGGTGAGCCTGCCGGTGGCGGGTGGGATCGAACTCTTCACCTTTTGAGGTGAGCCTGCCTACCAAATTGGGCGCATATTCCTGGCGCCCCTGCTATAGTTGCGCCCGCCAGACGAAGTCCCGGGCGGCGATTCAAGGCACGACCGAGCAGTCCTGGCCAGAACGCGATTTGGAGGATGCTCGGATTGAGCCTCGCCGACGTTACCCTAACCTGCCGCGAGTGCGGCTCGGAGTTCATCTTCACTGCCGGAGAGCAGCAGTTCTATCAGTCCAAGGGACTGGTAAATCAGCCCACCAGGTGTCAGCCGTGCCGCCAACTGGCCAAGGCTTCCCGCCAGGGATCGAATGGTTACGCCTCAGCTGGGCCCAGGCCCCCACGGCAGATGTTCGACGTGGTCTGCGCCGACTGCGGCAACATGACTCAGGTGCCGTTCCAGCCCAAGTACGACCGCCCGGTTTACTGCAGCAACTGCTTCGAGAACCACCGGGCCGCGCGCTAACGGCCGAGCGGCGCTGCCAGCCGCTGCAACTCCCTGAAGCCGACCTCGAGCGCCTCCTTGTCAACCGCGCTGGCGCGGATGATGACACCCCCCTGGGGCTGCGGATAGGAGCCGAAGCTCACCTGCGGGTGGCTCTGCTCCAACTCGGTCAACACAGGAAAGAAGGTCGACTCGGCCAGATCGGGAAAATATAACTCCTGGTACCGCCGACCGCCCCCGCCGCTGAGGTAGGCGGGCTCGATCTCCTGATCGAAGATGGCGCGCAGCTCAGCCGGGACCCCAGGCAGCACGAAGAGCCAGCGCCTCTCTCCCGGCCCGGAGAGCGGGATCGCCAACGGCGGAGCGCCTCCCACTGGATTTGGCAGCACGGCGGATCCTTCCGGGATGTAGGCCATCTTCAGAGTGCCGGGATTGGGCTCGAGACTGGTCGCCCTCCCCTCCCGAAAGCGGCGGGCGACTCGATCTCTGACCTTCGCCAGGACCGTCGGATCCTCAACCAGTTTCACCCCCAGCATCAGCGCCACCGCCGCCATCGTGCGGTCGTCCGGAGTCGGGCCTAGACCGCCACAGCAGAAGACCCTCTCAGCTCCTGAGGAGGCGGCGGTGCGCAGCTCCTCGGCGATCGCCACGACCTGGTCCGGCACCACCACGATCCGAGCGCAGGGGTATGGGCTCTCCGCGAGCCGGTGGGCGAGCCAGGTCGAGTTGGAGTCCTGGGTGTGACCGGAGAGGAGCTCATCCCCCACCGCGACGATCCAGCTGAGCAAATTGCCTCCATTTGTTGAAGCGCCGGAGCCGATGGTCGCCCTCCCACGCCAATCATCGCCCGCGTCCTCGATCGTTGGTGGTGCCGCTTCCCGTTCTTGGCCACGCCGTGGCCGCGAAAGGACTCTATCTGTGGCCGGCCAGGCGGTCCATCCGGAGGCTACCTTCGGCGCGCCTGGCTCCTTGTCCAGGGCAGGACCAGTTACCAGTGGTGCCACCTTGGCCGCAGTTCTTCGTCGTTCCGGTCGTACCCGGCACCGAGGTCAGTGCAAGGGATGGTCGGCGCTGTTCTGGCGATGACGTTGATCGGCCGGATCGGATGATCTCCGCGGGCGACCTGGCCGGGAGCCGTGGATACCAGGAGCGCTGCCGAGGAGGGGGTGCTGCAACCCACACCGGGTCTCTTTTAGGAACTGGCGTCCCGATCAGACTCCCCGGGGGCTTCTCAACCGCTAGGGCATCATTGGTAGCCTGGTGAATTCGTCAGAACTCTCCATCAGGATGGGACGGCATTGAAGGATTACGACAACGCGTCCACACCGACCTCGATCTCTGTGATGCTCATCGTGGCGGATGCGGAGGCCGCGCTCGCTTGGTACCGGGAGGCGCTCGGGGCCCGCGAGCTCTGGAATCTCGGTGGCGTTGCCGGCCTGGAGATCGCCGGCGCCCCCTTTTTCCTTCACGAGGCCAACCCGGCCAACCCGACCGAGCTCAGCCCCGATCGCGTCGGAGCCACGAGCACACGTATCGAGCTATTCGTGGACGATCCTGATCGCCTGGTCCGACAGGCGATCGACCATGGCGCCTCCCCTGGCTCCGAGGTGGTGGACCATGAGATGCCGTGGGGGACCCATCGCCAGGGTGGCTTCTCTGACCCGTTCGGCCACAACTGGTCAGTCGGCGATCGCTCGCCACTCCGCCGCTGGCCCACCTGAACGCGGGAGAAGCTGGGCGGTAGCCCCAGCTAGCCTACGCAGGGCATTTTCAGCAGGCTGTTCGATCTCGGCATTGGCACTCATCCACGGTTCTTCGCTGGACCCACCGCTCGGAATGAACTGCTTCCCGGGATCTTGCTTTCCGCCCCAGCGCCGAGTCCACCAGCCACCAGCGCCGGTCAGCCTGAGCACCCGTTCTCCGGTGACGGCACTGGGGCACGTCAAGGAAGAGGCTGCGTCTCCCGCCCTCTAGCTCCGGCGCCGACTCCACTCAGGGGACGGGATGGTCGCGGAGGATCCCTCGCCGATATAATTCGGCGGCTCCGGTCAACGTCGCTCCTTTAGGAAGGGAAGGGCGGAGCACCTCACTTTTCTGCTCACATGCCGCCGCGCGCGGCCGGAGGATCACCCCGCTATGACCCGAACCGTGCTGATTCCGGTGCTGATCGCCGGACTCCTGGCCTTGGCTTACGGCGCCTATCTGGCCGTCGGGGTGATGCGCCAGTCGCCCGGCAACGAACGCATGCAGGAGATCGGCCAGGCGATCCGCGAGGGCGCCTCGGCCTACCTCAACCGGCAGTACACGATCATCGCGGCGATCGGCCTGGTGCTGGCCATTGTGCTGTACCTGGGCGGTTTCATCAACTCCGCCTTGGGCTGGAAGACCGCTCTTCTCTTCCTCTTCGGAGCCACCCTATCGGCCAGCGCCGGGTACGTGGGGATGAACGTCTCGGTACGCAGCAACTACCGGACCGCAGAGGCGGCCCGCCGGGGGCTGGGGCCCGCTCTCAAGGTGGCCTTCAACGGGGGCGCTGTGACCGGATTCTTCGTGGTCGGCTTTGGCCTCTTGGGAGTCACCATCGCCTTCTGGATCCTCGACCAGCCGTCGGCGATCGTGGGGCTGGCCCTTGGAGCATCCCTGATCTCCGTTTTCGCCAGGCTGGGGGGCGGCATCTACACCAAGGCCGCCGACGTCGGGGCGGACCTGGTCGGCAAGATCGAAGTCGGCATTCCCGAGGATGACCCGCGAAACCCTGCGGTGATCGCGGACAACGTGGGTGACAACGTCGGTGACTGCGCCGGTATGGCCGCGGACCTGTTCGAGACCTACGCCGTTACCGCGGTGGCGGCGATGCTCCTGGGTGGTCTCGAGTTCCACAACTTCGGCTTCACCATCTACCCACTGCTGTTGGGAGCGGTTGGAGTGCTGGCGTCCATCTTCGGCACTTTATTCGTGCGAATCGGAAAGGGCGGCTGGATCATGGGTGCTCTCTATCGGGGACTGGTGGGAGCGGGGATCTTCTCGATCGTCGGCTTCCTGATCGTGACCCTGGTGCTGAAGAGCAACGGTGGCCTCTCGTCCAAGGTGCTTGGCCACCCGGTCCTGAACCTGGTCTGGGCGGGGGTGATCGGGGTAGTGATCACGATCCTGATCGTGGCCATCACCGAATACTTCACCGGAGGTCAGTTCAACCCGGTCAAGAGCGTCGCCCGAGCCTCCCAGACCGGCCACGCCACCAACATCATCTCCGGGCTGGCGGTGGGGCTGGAGGCGGCCGCCCTTCCAGTCCTGGTGATAGGAATCGGAATCCTGGGCGCCTACGCGCTGGCTGGGCTCTACGGCATCGCCATCGCCGCCATGAGCCTGCTCAGCATGGTGGGCATCGTGGTCGCCATCGACGCCTACGGGCCGATTACCGACAACGCCGGTGGGATCGCTGAGATGGCCGACCTGCCTGAGGCGGTCAGGGCCATCACCGATCCTCTGGACGCGGTGGGCAACACCACCAAGGCGGTCACCAAGGGCTACGCGATCGGGTCGGCGGCGCTGGCGGCCCTGGTGCTCTTCGCCGGCTACACCCAGACCCTGGGCCACCACCACTTCGACTTCAGCCTCAACAACCCGCGGGTGATCGTCGGACTCTTGTTCGGGGGGATCCTGCCCGTCCTCTTCGCCTCGCTCTCGATGCAGGCGGTGGGTCGCGCCGCGGGCGAAGTGGTCGAGGAAGTGCGCCGCCAGTTCAAAGAGATCCCCGGGATCATGGAGGGCACCGGTCGCCCGCTCTACGGCCGCTGCGTCGCCATCGTCACCAGGGCCGCCCAGCGGGAGATGATCCTGCCGGGCCTGATTCCGGTCGCGGCCCCGCTCCTGGTGGGCTTCCTGCTGGGTCCGGTCGCCCTGGGTGGGCTCCTGATCGGGACCATCGTGGTGGGACTCTTCCTGGCCCTGCAGATGACCTCCGGCGGCGGTGCCTGGGACAACGCCAAGAAGTTCATCGAGGAGGGTAACTACGGCGGCAAGGGTTCTGACGCCCACGCCGCCGCGGTCACCGGCGACACCGTCGGTGATCCCTACAAGGACACCGCCGGTCCGGCGATCAATCCCATGATCAAGGTGGTCAACATCATCGCCATCCTGATCGCCCCCTTGGTCGCCACCCATTTTCTGATCCACTGAAAGAGGAAAGGCCCCAGCTGCGGGCAGCCGGGTCGAGGCGAGATCACTCCGGGAGCCCCATGCAAGACGCTCACATCGCCGAATACCAAGTTGAGATCGCTGAGCTTCAGCGCAAACTGGTCGAGCTCCAGGAGAACGAGGCCGCCGCGGGGCTGATCGAAGAGTACTCATCCGAGGTCCAGATCCTCACTGCCCTCCTGGACGCGGCCCTGCGGCTGCGGGAGAAGATCGAGCTGCGACCCGACCTGGGAGAGAACCTGCTCTCAGGCGGCTTCCAGGCGGACCGGTTCCAGGACCTGTACGCCTTTGTTTATGAGCGAGCCTTGGAGATCGAGTTGGCCGGCTCGGAATACGCTCAGGCTATTCGCGACACCGATTTCGCCCAACTTCTGGCCGGCTGAGGGCCGCGTCGAGCCAGTTAGCTACGCAGAGGTGGATTGGGCAGTGCTGGAGCTCCGCAGCCTTCAGCAGCCCGGGAGCCTCGCCAGCTGATTCAGGTGCAGCACCACATTGTTCCAGACTGCCGCAGTCTTGGTGGGGGGGAATTGGTCAACCCAGGAGTAGATGAGTGAGCTGCCCTGGGCGACCGCTTCATCGCCGGAGTCCGGCAGCTTGAACGAAGAACCGGACCCGAGCACCACGATCATGGTCGACGGAATACTGGGGATCCCGCTGTCCGGAAGTGTGGCCAGGTAATTCCAGAAGAAGTAGCCATCCGCCCAGAAGACGCTGCTGGGCGGCCCCAACTGGCTGCCAGGTAAGACGAGCTCCGGATGGCGGGCGTCCCGGCCCAGGATCCAGACGGTACCCGAGGACTCTCCGATCGCACGGCCCTCCTGCCAGGCGATTCCCTGTGGGAAATCCCAGACCGAGCTCGCGCGGCCGAGCCCCGCCTGGGAGAGGAGCTGTGCCACCGCCACCTGCTGCCCCGAGGTGGAGGAGACCGCGTGCAAGTGGAGGTGGTCAACAGAGCTCGGCGCGTCATCCGAGGACGCGATCGAGTAGTCCAGCTGGTTATGCCAGAAGAAGATGTTCCCCACTGGGCCGCTGTGCACCAGGTGCTGGTTGCCGCTCGTCAAGGAGAGGAGGTGAAGGGATTCGGGAGTCTGGGGACCACCTTTCGGACTGCCCGCCGCCAGCGACCACGCCACGTCATCCGAATTGGAATCGGGGTCCAGCGCGAAGGTGATCTGGCCCTCGGCATCCAGCGCGGGTGTGGCCGCGATCGTTTGGGTCGATCCGGTTGATGCGTCCCATGCCAGCAGCTGCTCTCGCCCGTCGAGGTTCCATTCCAAGAACACGAGCCAACTCCCCTCCATGCCACTGCTGAGTACTTGATCGCTTCCGCCGCTGGGAAATTTGTACAACTTCCGAGTTCTCTCAGTCGTTGCATCGATTTCGGTGATTCCCGACCACTTGTCCGAGTACTCGGTGGCGAAGTAGTCCTTCCCGTCCCCTGTTAGCGCGAATCCCGGTGCTGGGCTTGGGTAGTCGGGGTCAGCCGCGATGGTGGCGGTGGGGGCCGACGCGACAGCAGACTGCCAGCTGGCGGGTAGGCTGGCCTGGCAGTCGGCGGTCGCGGCGAGCAGCTCGTCTGGACCTGTCGCCATGGTTCGAGCGACCCCTGAGTTGAATACGGTCAGAGCCAGCAACGAAGCGGCGACGATGCTCACTGTCAGCGTGGCTCCCATCCGGCTCCTGCCCGCCTGGATGAGCGCTCGGAGCGGAGCGATGTCGTTCAAGCCGTCGCCCGGAATTGAGAGCTTCATCCGGATGGCATACGGGCGGCCGCGAGAAAAGGTTTCGGGCGCCGAGACGCGGCGGGGGCCCCAGATTCGCGGAATTTGTCCCGTCCTGGTGACACCTGACTAACGAACTTGTCACAATGTACCGCTGGACGGCGAGCTATCTCCTCCCGCAGAATCCCTGCGGGGCGGGGAACTTCGCCCGGGGGATCTGGCCTCCAGGGGTGGCGAGAGGGTTTGGAATCCAGACGTAGGGGTCCATCAGTGGCAGTATCGGCGGCCGTGAGGGAGGGGGAAGAGGTCGGCACCTCGGCGGTGGTTCCGGGCCCGCGCGCGCCCGCGCCCGCGCGCCGGGGGTGGCACACCTTCAGAGTGGCGCTGGGCACCCTGGGCGGGGGCCTTGTGGTCCTGGTGTTGCTGACGGCCATCTTCCTGGCGGTCGTGTCCCGGACCAGTGACCGGGGCGTCCCCCGGGTCTTCGGTCAGACCTTCTTGGTGATCCTTAGTGGTTCCATGACCCCCACCCTCGACGCGGGCGATGTCATCCTGGACCGCACCCTGACCGCCAGTCAAGCCGCCCACCTCCACAAGGGCCAAGTGATCACGTTCGAGGCGGGACCAGCCTCAGCGCCCGCCTCGGTGCTGATCACCCACCGCATCTACAAGGTCAGCTCTGTTCAGAATCCCCAGACGTACAAGCAGAACCCCGTGTATGAGACCAAAGGCGACGCCAACATTTCCCCCGACGGCAACACGCTTCATCCGGACCAGATTCTAGGCGTGTACGAGTATCGAGTTCCGTTTGCCGGCTATCTGCTCAACGTGTTGCACCAACCGATCGTTTTCATCCTGCTGGTGAGCTCGCCATTTCTGCTGCTCATTGCGAGCGAGGCAACCAGGCGCTGGAAGGCGGTTGGCCCCAGCCAAAACAACTCAGGAGGATCGAGTAATTAGGCGAGCCGAAAGTTTATTCCCATACAACCGGGAGAGATTCCGAATCAAATGTTATCCGCATTAATCACATCGACCAGGAGGAAAACCGCTTGAAGTTTCTGAGAAAACGTTCGACCATAGTTCTAGCCTCGATCGGAGCGATGGGTGCCATTGCGGCACTCGCCACCGCGGCTAGCTTCGCTCTGTTTTACGACCCGCCTGCCCCGGTATCGCAGACGTTTGCCACCGGCACGGTCACCGTCGGCCAGCCCTTTAGCTTCAGCTGCAACGCTAGCGAGACTTCGTTGCAAACCGGCACCGGTGGATCGCTCAGCGCGACAACAACTGTTGCGCCCGGCTACAGCACTCACGGCTACCCCGGACCGCTGGGCGACGAGTCTGGCACCGATTGCACCTTCGGCGTGAAATACACGGGTACCATGGACGCATATTTGGCGACAGACGTGAGCGTCTCATCGCCGATCCAGACGATTGACCCGGGCGCCTGCACTGGTGGAGATGAAACTGGTTCCCCCTGTCAGGGACTCTATTCACCGAACTTTAACGCCGATGCAGACCTTCAGGTTTGGGGTACTGAGAAGACTCCCGCTGGGGTTTCTGCTCTAGGGATCGGAAACGACCAGACCATTTCGCAGCCGGGAACCAATTCTAAGCTCGTCGATCTCGGCTACACGTCGGACAGCGACTCTACCGCCACCTGCAACAAGAGTACCGGTCAAGACTGTCCCGTCATGAAGGGGTACACCGTGCTTTATCGCATCTACGTGTATTGGCCGCAGGTCGATAGCGCCGACCAGAACGTCTACCAGGATTCTCAGGCAACGATCTCAATCACGATGCACGCGGTGCAGGCATATGACAACTCTCTACTCACCTGCTCACCAGGAATCGTGGATCCCAACCAGGACGGAGTCCCCTGGGGTTATCAGAGTCCAGATCAGCCGCGGGTGGGCTGGGGTACCTCCTTCGATTCCAATAACGATATCGCGGTCGGGAATTGCCCGATCCCGTTTGACAACGCCACCTCTTGGACGCCCACAGCATCCGGGGGAAACCTTTATCCGTTTGGCCACCTGTCGCCGAGCGAAGGCTTGACTGTCGGGTGGAGCCTCACAAAAGCGGTAACCTCTTAGCAGCGAGTAGCTGCGGTGCCGACGTTGGTCGGCACCGCGGCTTGCGACCGATACCTGCTTACGGTGTAGCCCTCGCGGGCCGAAGTGTGGGCACGCCACAGGCCCAACGTCAGCGAGACATGGCGCAGGACCGGCAGGTGCCATGGCCCAGGAGTTCTACCCGCTCGAGCTCAAATCCAAGAGGCTTGGCCGCACTGTCGACCCACTGGGGCACCTCCGGGCAGCTGACGTCAAAGGTACCGCCGCAGCGGTCGCAGACCAAGTGCTGGTGGGACTCGCTTCCGGCCATCACCGCCTCGTAGGTATTGGCATGGCCGAGCTGAACCTTCCTGGCCAGCCCCAGCTCCACCAGCAGATCCAAGGTCCGATATACCGTCGTCCGCTGG
Organism: Candidatus Dormibacteria bacterium; assembly: GCA_050734135.1. Lineage (GTDB taxonomy): Bacteria > Chloroflexota > Dormibacteria > Aeolococcales > Bog-877 > Bog-877. The sequence continues at coordinate 79,782 of JBOHUG010000054.1, read as the reverse complement.
AAGCCGGGCAATTTCCGCCCGATGCTGGTACAGAGCTCATCGGCCGTGGCGTGCCCGGGGTGCTCCAGGAGTGCGCCGTAGACCAACCGTCGCTGGGGAGTGAGTCTTCTCCCCTGCTGCCTCAGTGACTCGAGACCATTCACCACCTACTCAATATACCTGTTGCACACTATTGCAACAGTCGGCTGATTTCACAAACCGATCGGCCAAAGGTGCCGAGCTATGATCGGGGCCAAGTGGCCACCACCCCGGCACCAAACATCCTCGCCGCGCTGGAGGACGCTCTCGCCAAGGTCGAGGATCCAGAGCTGCATCGTCCTCTGATGCACCTCGGGATGTTGAAGAACCTCCGGGTCGATGGCAGTACCGCCAAGTTGCGGGTCATCCTGACCACCCCCGCCTGCCCCCTGAAGGACCGGATCCAGTCGGAGATCGAGGCGGCGGTGATCGGGACCGTGACCGGCATCGACCGGATCGAGTTGGAATGGGATGCCGATGTCAGCCGGACCAGGGGCGTGATCGGCCGCCAGGAGATTCCCGGGGTAAGGAACACGATTGCGGTCAGCGCCAGCAAGGGTGGGGTGGGCAAGACCACGGTCGCGGTCAACCTGGCCTTCGCCCTGCTCCGGACCGGAGCCCGCGTCGGGCTCCTGGATGCCGATATCTACGGCCCCAACGTCCCCATCATGCTAGGGCTCACCGAGCGCCCCTCCGCGATCGAAGGCCGGATGGTGCCTCTTCATAAGGGCGAGCTCAAGGTGGTCTCGATCGGATCGATCATCGATCCCGATCGTCCCGTGGTCTGGCGGGGACCGATGCTGGCGGGAGCGCTCAAGCAGTTCCTCTTCGAGGTGAACTGGGGCGAGCTCGACTACCTGGTCTGCGACCTGCCGCCGGGGACCGGCGACGTGCAGCTGACCCTGGCCCAGTCCATCCCCTTGACCGGGGCGGTGATCGTTACCACCCCGCAGGACGTCTCCCTGCTGGACGTGGGCCGGGGGATCGCCATGTTCCAGCAGCTCCGGGTGGCGATCCTAGGGATCATCGAGAACATGAGCGGCTTCGCTTGCCCACACTGCGGCGAGATCACCGACATCTTCAGCCGGGGTGGTGGTCGCGAGCTCGCTGAGGCGCGGGAGCTCCCCTTCCTGGGCGAGATCCCCCTGGATCTCCTGATCCGGGTGGGCGGCGGCGAGGGCCAGCCCTTGGTGATGGCCAAGCCTGAGTCTCCCCAGGCCCAGCTTTTTGAACAGGTCGCGTCCTCGCTGGCGGGACAGATCAGTCAGGTCAACTTCCAGTCGGTGCGGTCACCCGAGATGCCGACGGGTCCCAGGATCCCTCACCAGTGAGAGAACTCGTTCGGCGAGGGAGTGAGCGGTGGCGGTGATCGAAGCGGCGATCATCCTGGCGCTGGTGCTGGGACTCGGGGTGGTGCTGCTGCGGCGTTTCCTCAGCGGCCGAAGGCGCTAGCGAAAGATTCGCCAGGCGCTGGCTCTGACTGTCCGGCACACTCCGAGTAGTTAGGGCGGCCGCACGCCGTCAGCCGTTCAGGAGAGAACCCCTGGCATGGCGCGAACAGCGGCGTCGCGAATCGCTTCCCTGGCTTCCAGGCTGTCGCTGTAGACCCGGAGCCAGACCGTCCTGACCGGCAGCAGTCTGGCCAGCAGCTCGGGGGCCGCCTCCACCTCGACCCGCCCTGAGATCGGGTCGAACAGTCTCAGCATCTGATCGTCGCGGGCGGGGTTATCGGGCCGCGGTGCAGTGCTGGCCAGATCGACCTCCAAACCGACGTCGTGAAACTTGGTGGGCAGTGCCGAACGGATCAACTCCTCGATCTGGTGCGAGTCGTCCAGCCCAACCGGCGCAGTGGGCTGGCTCAGCTCCCGGTAGGCCTCAAAGGCGAGCTTCCAGGGCAGCCGCCTGCTGGTCACCGCCTCCCAGTGCTGCCCCAGCTCCTGCTCCTGCAGGTTCCTGGGCGCCCGCTGGAGCCGCTCCACCTCAGCCATCAACGACCAATCGGTGAGCAGCAGGTACTGATCCAGGTGGTCCAGGGGATTGCCGGGAGGCATCAGCCTCTGACAGGTCTTGGCGAAGACCGGGCGCAAATGGAGGTCGATCCGCCGGACGGTCCGGTGGAAGTAGACGTGGTTGTACATGTAGAGCCTGGCAGAGAGAAACATCTCCAGGGCCGGGGCACCGTGCTGGTGCAGGACCAGATTGCCGTCCTTGATGAACATGTAGTGGCGCAGCCGGGCCAGGTCGACCGGACCCACCGCCACCCCGCACATGTATGCGTCCCGGGGTACGTAGTCCATGTTGTCGGTGCTGGCCGGGCCGCAGAGCACGGGTTTGAGGGCCTCCAGCCATTGGGGCGGCTGGAACCCGGGCAGTTCGCGGGGCGCCATCACCCAGGCGACCCATTCAGGGAGGATCTCCTCCCCCGGGGCGAAGTCGCCATCAGGGCTGCGGCGGATGTTCGCGATCAGTTCCGCCAGGGGACCCAGCACCAGCTGGCGGCCGATGTCCTCGTGATCGATGCCGTACTGGGCCAGCACCTCCACGTCGAAGAAGTGGCCGAACGGCCCATGCCCGACGTCGTGGAGCAGTCCGGCGATCCTCATAGTCTCGACGACCAGTTCGCGCGAAGGCGCGTCGGGGCAGCTTTCGACCAAGCTCGGATAGAGGTGCTCGGCGAAGCTGCCGGTCAGGTGCATCGCCCCCACTGCATGCTGGAAGCGGGAGTGCTCCGCGGTATGGAAGACCCACCAGGCGGACTGAAGCTGGTGGATGCGCCGCTGGCGCTGGAGCCAGGGATGGTCGAGCAGGGCCTCCTCCGACCCCGTCCCCTCGCCCCGCTGCTTGGTGATGCTGCAGTACTGATAGAGCGGATCGGCCAACAGGTTGACCGCTTCGAACCGGCTCTCGGGTCCCTTCACCTTGGCAGCCATGTTAGGCGGCCTCCCAAGCCGAAAGGGTGAAGCTGTGCGATCTGGGACCGCGCTCTCACCGCGCGGTGGTCTGATCAGTCAAAGTATTTGGTAAGATCAAACCAAGTACCAAATCGGACTCCAGGAGTGGAGCTTGAGCATCGGCAGCGGATTGGCGGAGGTCCGGCGTTCTCCGCGCCCGGTGGGACCCCACTACAAGTGGGTCGCCCTCTCCAACACCACCGTCGGGATGCTGATGGCGACGATCAACGCCTCGATCGTCTTGATCGCCCTGCCCGACATCTTCCGAGGCATCAAGCTCAACCCGCTGGCGCCCGGAAACACCCCCTTCTTCCTTTGGCTCCTGATGGGCTACATGGTGGTGACCGCGGTACTGGTGGTCACCCTGGGCCGGATCGGCGACATGTACGGCCGGGTTCGGATGTACAACCTGGGCTTCCTGGTCTTCACCGTCTTCTCGATCCTGCTCTCGATCACCTGGTTGGACGGCTCGGGAGCGGCGCTCTACCTGATCGTGATGCGGGTGCTGCAGGGCGTCGGCGGCGCCATGCTCTGGGCCAATTCCAGCGCCATCCTGACCGACGCCTTTCCCAGCACCCAGCGGGGAATGGCCCTCGGCACCAACATGGTGGCGGCGATCGCCGGCTCCTTCATCGGGTTGGTGCTGGGAGGAGTTCTGGGGCCGATCGCCTGGCAGCTGGTCTTCCTGGTCTCGGTCCCGGTTGGGCTGTTCGGAACCGTCTGGGCCTACCTGATGCTCCGGGACACCGGGGTCCGGCAACCAGCTCGAATCGACTGGTGGGGAAACGCTTTCTTCGCGGTCGGACTGGTGGCGCTCCTGGTGGGCATCACCTACGGGATCCTCCCCTACGGCAAATCCAGCATGGGCTGGGGCAATCCTCTGGTCCTGGCGGCAATGATCGGAGGGGTCGTCTGTCTCGCGTTCTTCACCTATCTCGAGACCAAGGTCAAGGCGCCCATGTTCCAGATCCAACTCTTCCGCATTCGGGCCTTCGCTGCCGGCAATGTGGCAGCCCTGCTGTCCGCCCTGGCGAGGGGCGGACTGATGTTCATCCTGATCATCTGGCTGCAGGGGATCTGGCTGCCCCAGCACGGCTACAGCTTTGCTGAAACGCCTCTCTGGGCGGGCATTTACATGCTGCCGCTCACTGCCGGTTTCTTGGTGGCCGGCCCGGTGGCAGGCATCCTCTCGGACCGCTTCGGCTCCCGGATCTTTGCCACCGTGGGGGTCTCGGTGTCGGCACTGGTCTTCGCCGTCTTCCAACTGCTCCCAGCCAATTTCAACTACATCTTTTTCGCGGCCCTGCTGACGGTCTACGGACTCTCCAGCGGCCTGTTCGCGTCGCCGAACCAAGCCGGCATCATGAACAGCCTGCCCGCCAAGCAGCGTGGCGCCGGTGCCGGGATGGCCGCCACCTTCCAGAATTCGGCCCAGGTGCTCTCGATCGGGATCTTCTTCACCCTGATCATCGTGGGGCTGTCCGCGAGCCTCCCCCACACCCTCTTTCACGGACTGGTCACCGAGGGCGTGCCGACCGCGACCGCGACCCGGATCTCCCATCTGCCGGCGGTCGGGAGCCTCTTCGCCTCCTTCCTCGGCTTTAACCCGATCGGCTCCCTGCTGGGATCGACACTCCCTCACCTGAGCCACGCCCAGCAGGCCTATCTGACCGGGCGATCCTTCTTCCCCCACCTGATCTCCGGCCCGTTCCTGAACGGCCTGCACGAGGCGTTCGACTTCGCCTTCGCTGCCTGCGCCCTGGCGGCTGTCGCCAGCTGGCTGCGCGGCGGCAAGTACATCCACCAGGACATGGCTCCCGACAGCCCGGTGCTGGCCTTCAACTCGCCGCCATCCCAGCCTGCCGAGATTGAGCCGGATCCGGAGCCGGTCAGTGGCCCCTCGCCTGAAGCTGGCGACCGCCCCCTCGAACCGGCCAGCCACTCCGACCGAGACAGGTCCGGAGCCGGCTGAGCGCAGTGACCGACGCAGCGGCGCTGGAGCCCATCGCTTCTCCATCCACCGACACCGCAAATGACGAGGGTCCGATCGCCGAACTGGAGAGGGCGGTCACCACCATCGTCCGCTGGTCCAACAGTCGCGAGGTGCAGTTGGAGACCATGCGTCGCGCTCGCTGCGAGTTGCCGGTCGGCACAGTCGCCATGCTCCATCGGATCTCTGTCTGCGGGCCGGTTCATCCCTCCGAGTTGGCTGCCTTTTACTGCGTCGACAACTCCACCATCACCCCCCGCTTGCAGCGACTGGAGCGCGCCGGATTGCTGAACCGAGAGCCCGACCCTCGCGATCGACGGGCGGCCTTGGTACGGATCACGCCGGCCGGGCAGCGGTTGCGCAAACGCCTACACCAGGCGCGCCGCACCATGCTCGAGGAGTTGGTTGGGGACTGGCCTGTCAGCGAACGGGATCTGGTCGCCCGGACGACGTCGCGGCTGGCCGCCCGCTTGGAGCTACCCCGCGAGCCGGTGGCTCCCGTCTCCTCGTAGCGGCACTCTCCGAGACGCTCCGCGCGACTCAACCAATAGATGTGTCCAGCTCGCCGTGCGGAGCTCACTCGGGCTGGCAACGGCGGTGGATCCCCACTGCGGCCGCTCCCGGAGTACGGAGCAGATCGGTCACTCGGGACCAGGAAGCTCCACCCGGAATCGCGTCAGCTCGGTCGGGAGAACTGCCGAATCGCGATGCCCAGCATCACCGCTGCCGCCACTGCGACCAGGCCGACCTCGGCGACGACAGGCAGATTCCAGCTCCCCCAGGTGACTCCTGGGTCAAAGGTGTGGCGGATCACCGGCGGGATGGCGAGGTAGCTGAACACCTCCTTGCGCAGTGGATCTACGGCGTAGGAGAGCGGGTCCAGTTTGCTCAGAATCCCCAACCAGACCGGTAACTTGGTCACCGGAAAGACCGCCCCCGAGAGAAAGAACATCGGCAGTACGAAGAGCTGCGTGATCACCTGGAATGACTGCACGTCGGAGATGCGGGCGGCCAGCATCACCCCGAATGCGGTCAGGGCGAAGGCTGTCAGCATCATCTCCAGCAGCAGGACCAGTAGCATCACTGGGTTGTAAGGGACGCCCACCAACCCAGCTAGCGCCAGCATGATCGCGCCCTGGATGGTCGCCACCGTGGCGCCTCCCAAACACTTGCCCAGCACCAGCGTCCAGCGATGTACCGGGGCCACCAGCATCTCGCGGAGAAAGCCGAACTCGCGGTCCCAGACGATGGAGATCGCCGAGAAAATGGAGGTAAACAGCACCGTCATTCCGAGCACTCCGGGGAACATGAAGGTGCGGAAATTGAATCCGTCAGCGGTCGAGATGACTGTGGAGAGTCCGGTACCCAGGACAAAGAGGAACAGCACCGGCTGGGCCAGGGAGGTGATGATTCGCATCCGGTTGCGGCGGAACCGAATCAGTTCGCGCTTCCAGACCACCCAGAGGGCACGAAGGTCATCGCTGGTTCGCCCTCCGGCGACGCGCACCCCTGGCACCGCGACGCTGCTGGCCATCCCTACCTCCTGCTTCGTGCCCGCATCCAGGGATTGGCCCGGAGTCGGTCGGAACCAGACGCCTCAGCATCCCGAATGGTGCGACCGGTATAGGTCATGAAGACATCGTCCAGCGTCGGTCGCGCGACCCTGATCGAGCGGATCACCACACCCAGTTCCGCAAATAGCCGCGGCACGAACTGCTCACCTCCAGGCACGTGAAACGTCACCGCCTCCTCGCTGATCTGGGCCTTTATTTGAAACTGCTGCGCAAGCCGCTCGATCGCCAGCTGATCGTCATCGGTATGTAGCTCGACCCGATCCTCGCCGATGCTCCCCTTCAGTGCCTCCGGGGTGTCCACCGCCACCAGCACGCCGTTGTCCATGATGGCCAGCCGGTCGCAGTACTCCGCCTCATCCATGTAGTGGGTGGTCAGAAAAATGGTGATCTGTTCGCGGCGGCGGAGCTCCTGGATGTAGCTCCAGATGTGGGAGCGGGTCTGCGGATCGAGGCCGACCGTCGGCTCATCAAGAAATAAAACTGCCGGGGCGTGCAGCAAGCCACGAGCGATCTCCAGCCGTCGCTTCATGCCGCCGGAGAAGGTCTGAACCAGTCCGTCTCGCCGCTCCCAGAGATCGACCATCTCCAGCACTTGCCGTAGCCGCACCGGCACCACCTCTCGGGGCACCCCGTACAGCTCAGCATGGAACCGGAGGTTCTCGGTGGCCGTGAGGTAGTCGTCGAGGGTGGTGTCCTGGAATACCAGGCCGATCCGCTGGCGGACGCGCGCCTGATCGGCGACCACATCGAAGCCGGCCACCTTGGCCGACCCCGCGGTCGGCAGCACCAGAGTGCAGAGCATCGAGATCGTGGTTGACTTGCCAGCTCCGTTCGGCCCCAGGAAGCCGAAGATCTCTCCGGTCGCGACCTCGAAGCTGACACCGCGCACCGCCTCGATCTCCCTGTAGGACTTCCTCAGGTCCTGGGCGACGATCGCGGGCTCGGTGATGTTCCGGCTACCCGAGAGGGGCGGGGCTTGCGTCTGGGTCACTGCCTAACCTTGCCACAGTGAAGGTCGCCGGCTCTGACCGCCAAGGTGGTCCCGGGATCGGAGTGCAGCGGGATTCCTCAACTACTGCTTTCGGATGCTGGTCGCGGGAGCCCCACTATTGCGCCCTCGGCCAATGCCCTCAACTGGTGAGGTGACGCCTGCGGTCCGAGCAGAGTTCGAATCCCTTGCTGTCGGGAGAGCGGAAGTGCTGCCCCTGGTACTCGCCTTCGGTACCGTGGATGGTGCCGATCAACTCCGCACCCTTCTTTGCCACCTCGGTGCGGGCCCTGTTGATGTCCCCCACCCAGAATCCGGCGACGACTGGGTTCTGGCCGAACTGGAGCTCCGGATCGGGTGCTTCAGGTCCGAAAATCTCGAGCCTGTCACCGTCTGGGAGTTGGACCACCGCGAAGCCGGCGCTCTGGTAGGTGATATCTAGACCGATCACCTCGGTGAAGAAGCGACCGCCGGCTTCGAACTCGGAAGTCTTGATTCCACTCCAGTTCATGCTGAGAACCGCACTGCGGGTCTCCCTAGCCCTCGAGTCCCGCCAGCAGAGTCGCACCATGCGGACTGCCCCACCCTGTGCAGGGGTCCCAGCCGACTCCGGCGTGATAGGCGCCGTTGTCGCCATTGGTGATATCCCTGGTCACCCCCTCTTCGGCCAGCGTCTGGTAAAGCAGTGGGTTCAGGTAGCCTGGGCTGTGGCCGAGAGCCTGGGCGCAGCGGACCAGCAGCGCCGCCCAGAGCGGGGCGACCGCGCTGGTTCCCCCAAAAACGGCCGGCTGACCGTCGACGAACACCTGGTATCCCGTCTCGGGGTCGGCATCTCCGGCGACGTCGGGGAGGCCACGGCCCGGATTGTGGCCAGGGTCGGCGGAGTCGGGGACATGGGCTTTGTCCTGCCAGCTCGGGAGCGGGAAGGCGGCGCTTACGCCACCGCCGGTCGTGCCACCCTGAACGCCATCGTTCCAGGTCACCTCCGAATGGATCACGCCTACTTTGGACGTGAGCCGAGTTCCCCCGCAGGCGAGAACGTGCGGACTAGAGGCGGGGAAGTCAACATGAGCCTCACCGTCAGTCAACCCGTCGCTGGAACCGTTGTCGCCCGCCGCCACGCAGACGCTCACCCCGAGCAGGGCCGCGTCCTGGAAGGCCTGATCGAAGGCGGTCATGGTGGCCGCCGGCCAATTGGCCTCGGGTCCGCCCCAGCTGATCGAGATCACGGACGGCCGGTTGGTCTCGTCGTGCAGGGCCGCGTTGACCGCGGCCAGGAAACCCTGGTCGGTGTTGGGAGCAAAGTAGACCGCCAGCCGCACGGCAGGAGCCATTGCTCCGACCAGCTCGATATCCAGCATCACCTCGCCATCGGGCCCGTCCTGAGCCCCGGTGGGGCTGTTGGTTCCGCCCGCCACGGGAACCGCGACGAGTTCCGGTGGCGGCACGTCGAGTCCCTGGAAGTATTTCGTGACATCGTCGCTCCGGTACCCACCCCCGAGCTCGACCAGCCCGACACATTGCCCGGAGCCGCTGGTGTCCCCGGGAAAACCGTACAACTCAGCGACCTGGGTCGGCAGGTAGCTGAGCGGAGCCGCCTCGACAAGTGATCCGACCGGTTTGGGAAGCGGAAAGCGTCGGAACTGGGTAGCGGCTACCGGCACCGTCGCCAGTCCCAGAACCGCCACCACCCGTTCCCCGAGCTCGCCCGGTAGCCGAGGGACTCCACGGGCCGCGCGGAGCTCCCCTGCGACTCCGGAACTGCGGCGGAGCTCGACGCCGAAGATCTGGCCCAGACGCTCCAGCGGGCCCCGAATCTCGACGGTCCTCCGATCGGCCGCGACCGAGATCAATTCGACTCCCACCGCGCTGGTCCAGTCGCGAAGGACCTCCACATCGTCGGGGTGGGCGCCGCGCACGTCCGCCAGCTGTTCCCGGGAGAGATGTGCTCGCAGCCGAGGGCTCAGCCGACCCAGGTCTTGGGGAGATGGGGATGCGGTATCCGGCCGGGGCCGCAACACGATGGTGACCACAGCCTCCTCATCGGGATCTGCCGGTCCAAGGTCCCGCCAGCCGGGATCGGTGGCAAGCCGTCCGGGATCGGTGTCCGGCGGCCGTCTACCCTCCCGGCTGAGATCTAGTTCGGCAAGCTCCACGCTGCCCAGTATCGTCGTCATGGTCGGCTTTGGCATCCTAGAACTGGGGCTGCGAGGGGCTAGCCCGGTACGAGCATCGCCGACCCCGGAGAGTGGCCGCCGAGGGGTGCGCGCCCAATCTCTCCCTCGCCCAGCAACGACCGTCGCAGCTGGGAGCCGAGGGGGTCGGCGACCTGGCGCCCAGGTCCAACGACTCCCCGCGAAGGGACCGGCCACCGTTCCCCTTCTTCCGAACAGCTCCTGCCATCTGGTCGCGACCAGCCACGAATCGTTCGTGGCGCGGGAGATGGCTCGCATGTTGGCACAAAGCCGGAGCCTTCATCACCGGGCAGCTCGGCGAGGGCCAACAGCGGGCGGACCGTCTGGGACCTGCGCCGGCGGAGTCGGTCAGGTCGTTTTTGGGTTCTGGCTCAGGCGAGCGCGCAGCTGGCGGCGGCGGGCCTGGGAATCACCGAGGGAGGCGAGGTGAACCGGTTGGAACCGACCGCGGACGAGGGTGCCCAGATCTGGCCCGGAACGCGGTGCCCTGGGAGGTGCCCGGGTTCTACTCCCGGTCAGCCCGGAAGCTGCACTGTCAGAACTCCGGCATGAGTTCGAACGGCGCTGCTTCTGACCGTTAGCCACCTCCTGAACTGAGCCGAATGCTGCGGACCCATCGAGAGTTCGAAGTCGCTAGCGCTCCTGGGCGAGCCCTCTGGAGATTTGCAGCAGTCCCACGAAGCTTCGGTAGACCGCGAGCGCATCTTCCCCTTCGACCATCACCGCCAGATCGGAAACTTGGCGAACGCCCCGGACCTGGATAGCGACCGCGGCTAGGTCCGCGTTCCGGAGGCGTACCTCAAGACGAAACGGCGGCGAGAGAGTCGGTGGCGGGATCTCCGAGAGGCGCGCCAAAGCATTGACCGCACCGTCGTGTATCCGCCGGCGAGCCACCGTGGGGTGGAGGTTTCGTGCCGCGAGCCGGCTCGTCGACTGCTTCACCACCACCATCTCCACACCACGGAGGATGGGCTCCGCCTGGGCGGCGGTGTGCTGGTCGCCTGTGATCAATGCCACCGGAACCTTGAAGTGGCTGGCCACCAGCGCATTGACTCCGCTCTCCCCGACCAGGCGACCGTTGAGGGTGACCCCCTGGATCACGCCCGGGTTGTACGTGTGCGACAGCACCGAAGCGGCGCCATCGACCGCCCCGTGGTATCCGACGAAGAAGCAGGCGTCGAACTCCTCGTCTAGCCCCTCCATCATGTACAGGGGCTTGTGCTGCCCGGAGCAGTACTCAGCGTCGCCGTGGATTTGATCGGGGGCTAAGTTGCGCATCGCCCCGTGGGAGTCGTTTACCAGAAAGCTGGTCGCGCCCGCAGCTTCCGCGCCGTCGATCGCGGCGTTCACCTCCTCCAGCAGCAGCCGCTGCCCAACCCCCAGTTCGTCACCGGCTATCACCTGGCGCCAGTCGACGACTCCGGCAACGCCCTCCATGTCGCAGGAAATGTAGATTCGGATACCACTCCCTCCCTTTGCTTGGCTGGTCGCCCCGCGCCGACCCAGTCTAGAAGGGCGCTGGTTCCAGCCCAGAACGCGAATGGCGGTGGAGCCGGCCTACTCCGGAACGCTGGTGACTCGGTCCAGCTCCGCCCAGTCCTCGCCGGTAGCGATCCAATTTGCCGCAGCCACGTTGGCGACGACCTGCTCCGGGCGGGTGGCTCCCGCGATCACCGAGGCCACTTGGGGCCGCCCCAGAAGGGCTCCGAAGGCGACCTGCAGCAATGAGAGGCCGCAACTTGCAGCGAAGCGCTCGAGGGCCTCGATCGTGTCGAAGCGGCTCTGGTCTTCCAGCATTGCGGCGCCGGTAGCGAGGCTCGCCCGCGACCCGAGAGGGGCCGGCTGGCCCCGCCGGTACTTCCCGGTCAGAAGACCCCTCGCCAAAGGAAAGTAGGGAAGCAGCCGCATTCCCAGGTGATCCAACGCCGACAGCAGGTCTCGCTCTGCTCCTCGGCTGAGGAGGCTGTATTCGTCCTGAGCGCTGACGAAGGCCGTGAAGCCCAACGAGCGGGCCGTCCAATTGGCCTCCACCATCTGCCAACTCGGGAAGTTGGAGCAGCCGATCCAGCGCACCTTGCCGGCCTGAACGAGCTCATGGAGCGCCGCCAGCGACTCCGAGATCGGCGTGGTGGGGTCAGGCTCGTGCATCTGATACAGATCGATGACCTCGACCCCGAGTCGCCGGAGGCTGGCTTCCGCCGACGCCCTGATGTACGCAGGAGCACCCCGGTGCTGAGCAGGATCCTCGCCGGCCCGCTTCAGGCCGAATTTGGTGGCAATCAGCGCCTCGTCTCGTCGTCCCCGAAGCGCTTCTCCGAGAAGTCGCTCGCTTTCCCCCCCTCCGTAGATGTCGGCGGTGTCGAAGAGGTTGATGCCCCGATCGAGGGCGGTGTCGACAACCTTGCCTACGGCCTCGTCCTGCATCCGGGTCCCGAAACTGTTGGTCCCCAGTCCGACCACGGATACCGACGGTCCGCCCAGTCCGAGGAGGCGCCGCTCCAACTCCGCCGACTTACTCAAATTCTCCTACTCCCACTGGGAGAGTTGCTGACCGTCGCCAGGATGGTGTTAGTAAGCCCAGATCCGCTGATCTTATCCCGAGGGATGAATGCCTTCAGCAGCGGGGCTGCCGCAGGCCCGGTCCCAGTGCGCATCCCCGGGTAACGTATGGCCGATGGAGGAGCTGGTTCGCTTCACCAGCCGGGTGGCCAAGGTGCTGATCCCGGTGGGCCACGGACTCCTCGCCTGGGCGGTGGTCGTAGCGGTGGTCGGACTGCTCATGCCCCGAGGCGCAAAGGATCTCGACGCCGTAGTCCCGCTGTTACTCGCGGGTCAGGTACTGAGCGTGGCGTTCAACCTCATGCCCGGGGAGGTCCGGGCCGCTTCCCGCGACGCTGGGCTGGTCCGACTGGCGCTGCTGGTGCAGTGGACGGTCCTCCCCGTGATCGGACTGCTCCTCCACGTGATTGCTCCCACCCCAGCTGCAGCCACCGGGATCATGATCTGCGCTGCCGCGTCAGCCGAGATCACCAGCGGCTTGATGGCGACCATCACCGGCGGCGACACCGCTCTGGCGATGGCTTGCATGTCCGGCTCCTTGGCCCTCTCCAGCGTTCTGACCCCCTTCTGGCTCTATGCGCCGTGCTTCCGCTCCTGGTGGGGATCAGCTTGCGAGCGCACTTTCCCCAGATCGCCCGCTGGCGCCATCTGTTTCTGGACCTGAGCGCCGTCTGCCTGGTGCTGGTGGTGCTCGCCGGAACCAGTAGCGCGAGAGGGGTTCTGACCTCCCTGACGATCTTCTCCATCCTGCCCTTGGTCGCGGCGCTGCTAGGTGGCGGGGGCCTCGTCGGTTGGGGATTCGGCCGGGCTCTGCGCCTCCGGCCCCGGCGAGCGATCGCGGTCGGCTTCCCGATTGGGATTCGGGAGTTCGTGGTGGCCATTGCAGTCGCCGTGGTGGTGGCTACCCGATCCAGTGCAGTGGGTGGGGTGTACGGAGTCCTGATTGTCGCGAGCGCTGGGACGGTCGCCACCCGACTCGACAACCGGAGCTAGGCCCGGCGATCGACCAGTTGACGTGAAGAGTCCGCGAGCTCGCCCGACTGCACGTGTACAGCACCTCGGCGACCAAGGCCAATCGCCGACCGCTGGGATCCGCTACGGGCGCTCTGGTCGATGTCCACCGCCGTCCGAGCCCAGTTTCGGAGGCGACTCAGAGCTCGAAGTCAGGGGCGAGCGAGGCTGCGGTTGACGGTGGAGGAAGGCTAACCTGACCCACCGTGGCTGGCGAGCTGTGACCGGGCCGGACTCCACCCTTTTTGTGATGTACTTGCTTCGGCACCGGCAAACTCGAAGCAATGTGCGTGGACTGCTGCGCGGTCACTCGGACTTACCCTTGGACGCCACTGGCAAAGACCAAGCTCGGGCGCTGGGAGCCCTCTTCGGCCCGGTTCCGCTGACCACGGTGATCACCAGTCCCCTGCAGCGTGCCCGGGACACAGGCGTCCCGATCGCAGTAAGCACCGGAGCTTCTCAGTTTGTCGATCCACGTCTCATCGACCGGGACTATGGTGTCTGGGCGGGCCATTCGCCGGCCGAGATTGAAGCTCGCTTCGGCAGAGTGGACGCCGCCCCGGGTGTCGAGGAGCGAGCGGCGGTGATGGCTCGCGCGCTCTCGCCGATCACAGATTGGGCGGCCGAGTTGGCTCCCGGCCCCTTCGCAGTGGTGGCTCACGATTTCATCAATACCCTCCTCCTCGCGGACTGCCGCCCAATCAGGAGCTGAGCCCGATTCGCCAGCGTGTGGGCTGCTGGAATCTGGTGGTCAGAGCCAGCAGCCTTTGGCGGGTGAGGGTGGTCGATGCCATCCCTGGCGACGGCCATCTCCCGCTCTCTAGTGCAATCCCGCCTCGGGAGCCTCGGCCGGATCGCCCCGCTCCTCGGGCCTAGCTCCTGGCCGCCCTCCGCTCTCTATCGGCCAGCTGCATCGGCGGCGCCGGGACCGACTGAGCCGGGCTGCGGCACCGTCTCCGCGACCGCGGTTAGCACTTCCTCCATTCGGCTGAGCCGGTCCCGCTGAGCCCTGGCTGACGCCTCGCCTGAAGCCGCCGCGTCCCCACTACGGCGCAAGGCTTCGCTCACGGACTTGGTACGGCTGCTCAGCTCGGCTTCAGACCAAGCCAACCAATCATTGAGCGCTTTGTCAACGGCCGATACCGCGGCGTGGCGGAGTCGACCGGCTAGGCGGTCCGCCGCCTCTTCCGCCTCCTGGTGGTGCGCTCGCTCGCGCCACCCGCGCCCGAGCGAACCGGGAAGCGCGTGCCTGATCATGCGAAGACCCATCGCCACCGCTCCCGGGTCATCGCCGATCGAGATCCGCACGGTGGGGAACCGCGCTGGATCCGCCAGCCGGAGAGCGGCCGGGATTGTGACCTGGTAAATCCCGCCAACCTCGCTCAGGAAGTGATCCACCACGCCCTGGAGACGCTCCCCTTGTTCCACCAACATGAGCTGTAGCGAATCTCCCAGGACACTCTCCATCAAGCGTCCGAAGTGATCGGTCGTGGTCTGGAATTCCTGGGGCCATTCGTGCACATCAGAAAGTGCCTGCAGTCGCGGCTCAAGGTTCGTCCGCATCGAGATCAGTTGCGGGTCGACTGAATTCTGGATCAGGGCAGCGGCCTGGGATGTGATCAGCGCTCGCCCTTCCCTCCCGACCCGTGCCAGGTGATCCTGAGCGGCTGATAGCCGCCGCGCGCGGTCACCTTCCTCGGTGATCGGCGCATCAAGCACGGCGCGCTCCAGCGCCAGCCAGGAAACGGCGAGTTCTAGAGCCGACCGGCAGACTCGAGCAGCACTTTCCGACGCGATGGTGAAGCGAGATTGCTGTAGCTGACCGGTTAGCCACTGCCGCAGGTGAGCAACCCCCTGATCATCTCCCCGCTCCGGCTCTCGGCGCGCGGAGGTCATGAAAAGAGGAGTCGCACAATCGCCCACCATGCGGGCCACTCCCTCTTGCACGAAAGCTAGAATCTCGCTCCGGTCGGCCGCGGCGATTGTGTCCACCTTGTTGATGCATACCGCGACCCGCGAGGCTCGGCTCGCCGCACTCCGGAGCCAGCGAGCTTCGGACAGTGAAAGGGGCGACTCCGCGGTCATCACCGCCACCCCGACATTGATCCGCGGCAGGAACGCGTGGGCGGAGTCGGTGTTGTGTTGGTAGAGGCTGCCGCTGCGTACCATGTCCGCCATCAGCGCCCAGCTGAGCGGCATCGCGGTCAGCACTGGGATGAGCATTGCGAAAGCGATGCGAGTCGTAAACACAACGTATGGGGCAATCCGGAATAGGAACGAGGCATAGGGGGTGACCGTGCGTTCTTTGGCCAGCAGCTTCCAGAGGTCGTAATAAGGCTCAGCAGCGCGGGTCCGCGGCGCGACTGGACTCTGGCTTTGAGCCTTTCGATCTCGCCCCTAAGCGGTGGCGCCACCGCAATCACGGTCAGAACCGCGATGACTTGCCCCAGCGCAGCAGCTAGCATCGATCTCTGGAAAATCTCGCAGCTGCGGGAGCTGCTAGGTCCGGTAAGCGGCGAACGCCGGGGCGCCCTGGGAAAAATGGTCGCTAGGACAACGCGAGGCTCCTAACTCGGCTTCTATCCAGCTGGGGTAGAAGCCATCACCCGGGCGATCCGGGTTACGCGGGCCTCATCGCGCTACGCGGTGCGAGTTGTATCGGTCAGCACCACTCTATGGCAAGCTTCAGACCGGGGTTCGAAGAAGGGCGCTCCTCCCGGTGGGAGAGCAAGCGTCATCGCCGTCGGTATTGAGGCAGGCAAGATGGAAGTCAAAGAGCTGGGGCACCTGGTGCTCTACGTGCACGACATCAAGCGGTCTGCGGACTTTTATGGCGAGGTACTGGGCTGGGAGCGGATCTCGCCCAAGGGTTTGCCGGTGGCGGCCTTCTCGAGTGGACGCACTCACCATGAGCTCCTTCTGATCGAAGTGGGCCCGGAGGCGGAGGAGCTGCCCCGAGGACGGCATGTGGGGCTCTATCACTTCGGCCTCAAGGTGGCCGACTCCGACGAGGAGTTGAAGGCGGCTCTGGACCATATCCGGGAGCGGGGGGTGACCCTGGTCGGGACTGCCGACCACACCGTCACCCACAGCATCTACATCAAAGATCCGGACGGGAATGAGATCGAGCTCTACTCCGACGTTGCCGGGGCTGACTGGCGAAGCGATCCCCACCTCCTGCTTGCCCCCACCCGACCCCTGACCCTCTGAATAACCCAGCTCCGCGACCGGAGGCCCGGATCGCGGATCGGGCAGAGATATGCTGGCGTCCTCCGATGACAGAGGACTGTGCCGCCGTACGGGCAATGAACGACGGGTTGGAGCTACCAGGGCGCTCAGAGCACCCGGAAGGGAGATTGGGAGCCCCACGGGGCGGGAGGGAAAATCCGATGAAGAGGCAGAAGCTGGCGACCAGCCTCGGCGTACTCCTGCTGGCGGCGGCTGGCCTGAACGCAGCCGGGGCCAGCCAGATCGCCCCGGTACTGGCTAAGTCCCCGGCCACCATCGCCGGCTGCGCCCCGAGCCAGCTGCACCTATACAAGGCTGGCCAGCTCACAGTCGCGACCGATGCCCCCGCCTACACCCCCTGGTTCGCCCATAACCAGCCGCGCAACGGCGAGGGCTTCGAGAGCGCGGTGGCGTACGCGGTCGCCGAGGCGCTCGGTTTCACGAGGAAGGACGTGCACTGGTCAGTGGAGCCGTTTGACAGCTCGTACGCGCCCGGTCCCAAGACCTTCGACTTCGACATCAACGAGATCACGATCACGGCGGCGCGGGCCACGGCGGTGACCTTCAGCGAGGGGTACTACAACGACCACGAGGCGCTGATCACTGTCAAGGGCTCACCTATGATCAAGGCCGACACACCGAATGATCTGAAGAAGTACAGCTACGGCGACCAGGTCGGCACCACCAGCCTCGCCTACATCGAGCAGAAGATCCAGGCGACCCAGACGCCGTCGGTCTACAACACCCTCAATGACGTCTCCTCGGCGCTCTCCAACCACACCATCCAGGGATTCGTGACTGACGCGCCGACCGCGCAGTACATGGCTGCCTCGGGGGAGGTGAAGCACGGAGTGGTGGTCGGCCAGTTCCCCAGCAACGACGAGAAGTACGGGCTGCTCTTCACAAAGGGCAATCCCCTGGTGACCTGCGTCGACAAGGCGATCACCGAGCTCAAATCTGACGGAACCCTCAACCGGCTGCAGAACAAGTGGCTGGGGATCTACACGAAGATCCCCACCATCCAGCCCTAGCCGGGCTGGCGCCTTGGCTCCGTGAGCTCAGACCTCGGCGGATTCGACCAGGGTCCGCTGATGGTCGCCGGGGGTCCGGCGATGAGCAGCCTCGGCGGTGGCCGGCGGCGACCAGCCCTCAAGGGCCGGCGGGCCATCGTGGTCTCCGCCACGAGTTCGGTGATCTTCTTGGCGGTGCTGGCAGCGCTCTTCTTCTTCGCCCCCGGCAGCGCGGTCGTGCGCCGCACCTTCTTCAATATCTCCGACGCGCGCACCGCATTCCTGGGCGATCCTCGAGGAGGAATCTTCTCGGAACTGTACGCGCTCCGCCTCAACATCGAGATGTTCCTCATCGCCGAGGTTCTGATTCTGATTCTGGCGATGGTGATCGCGATGATCCGCCAGCTCAGCGGTCCGGTGACCTTTCCCCTGCGGATGCTGGCGATCGCCTACACCGATTTCTTCCGGGGAGTGCCGCTGCTGCTGGTGGTCTACGCGATCGGTTTCGGTGTGCCCGCGCTAAACCTGGCCGGGATCTCGACCCAGAACGTGATCGTGTACGGTCTGGCGGCCCTGGTGCTTTCGTACTCGGCCTATGTCTCCGAGGTCTATCGGGCCGGGATCGACTCGGTGCACCCGAGCCAGGTGGCGGCAGCCAGGTCGCTGGGGCTGTCGCACTGGCAGGCAATGCGCTCGGTGGTCATCCCCCAGGCGATCCGACGAGTGATTCCGCCGCTGCTGAATGACTTCATCAGCCTCCAGAAGGACACGGCACTGGTGGCGGTGCTGGGCATCATCGAGGTTAACCGGGCCGCTGGGATCGTGAGCTCCACCGACTTCAACTACACCGGCTACACGGTCGGTGCCTTCCTATTTTTGCTCTTGACAGTGCCGATGGCTCGTTTCACCGACTGGCTGATCGCCCGCGACCGGCGCCGGCGCCAGGCGGGGACGACACGATGATGGCGGAAGCGATGGCTCCTCCTGACCCCAATCTGGCCCTGCAACTGGAGGGCGTGCGCAAGTCGTTCGGGAACAACCTGGTGCTCAGCGAAATCGAGCTGGCGGTGGCACCCCACGAGGTGGTCTGTTTGATCGGAGCCTCCGGCTCTGGAAAGTCCACCCTGCTGCGCTGCATCAATCTCCTGGAGGAGATCGACCAGGGCCGGATCAGCTTCTTCGGTGGCGAGATCAACTCCGACATCGTCAACGTCAACCAGCTCCGACGCCAGATCGGGATCGTGTTCCAGTCCTTCAACCTCTTTCCCCACATGACGGTGCTGCAGAACCTGACCCTCGCCCCGATCCGCGTTCTGGGAAAGCCGCGCCCGGAGGCGGAAGCGGAGGCTGACGCTCTGCTGCGCCAGTTTGGCTTGTTGGAGAAGCGCAAGGAGTACCCCGACCGGCTCTCCGGCGGACAGCAGCAGCGAGCTGCGATCGCGAGAGCGCTGGCGATGCAGCCGCGTTTGATGCTGCTTGACGAGGTCACCTCGGCGCTGGACCCGGAACTGGTGGCCGAGGTCCTGAGCGTGATCCGGGCGCTGGCCCAGGCCGGCATGACCATGGTGATCGCCACCCATGAGATGGGCTTCGCCCGCGACATCGCCAACCAGGTTTGCTTCCTGGATGGCGGGGTGATCCTGGAGCAGGGTCCCCCGCAGGCGATCTTCCGCCAGCCCCAGCGAGAGCGGACCCAGCAGTTCCTCAAGAGCCTGACCGACGGGGGCCGGCTCTGAGCCGCGGACGAGTTCAACAGACGAGAGAGACCCGGCTCGACTCCGACCTGGCCCAGGACTCTCGGTTGGCCCCCCGGGTCAGGTCGCCCATCCGAAGGTGGAGGCCGGCGGCGGCTGAGCGCGTCAGCTTCACCAAGAGTCGGGATTCGCCAGCGCAACGAAGCTCAGCCCGGATCTCGAAGACAAGGTCCACGCCCCAGATCGCCCGGGTCCACACCGCGCCTACGGTGCTTTCACGTCCGAGCCCGAGGTCATGGGGCCGAACCCACGTCCCCCGGAATCTGGTCGCCCGGACCGAGGAGGGTGAACACGGAGTCGTTGGCGGTCTCGTAATCGAGCTCCGCGGGCGCCCCCACCCGGACCAGGCGGCCCTGGGCCATGATCACCAGCCGGTCAGCCACCTCGGGCGCCTCGTCCTGATCGTGCGTGACCAGCACCGTGCTGATCTCCACTCGGTCGTGCCGGTTTCGCAGCCAGGCCCGAAGTCCCTTGCGAACGGTCGCGTCCAGGGCGCCGCAGGACTCGTCGAGAAGTAACAGTTGGGGCCGGACTGCCACGGCTCCGGCCAGCGCCATTCGCAGGAGCTGGCCGCCCGACAGCTGGGATGGCTAGCGCGCCGACTCGCCCTGGAGACGGACTCGCTTGAGCAGCTCGCCCACCCGCTGTCTGACCTCGATCGCCGACCGCGGTCACACCCGCAGGCCGAAGGCGAAGTTCTCGAGGACACCGAGATGACGAAAGGGGGCGTAGTGCTGGAAGCGGAGGACGATGTCCCATCCCCAGGGCTCCGAGCGTCGGCAGCTCGGTGAGGCCTTGAAAGTCAGCCCGTACCGAGACGCTCGGGTAGACACCAGTAGCGCTGTAACAGCACAGAGGAAAGTGAGTCTTGGGCGTCGCGGAACCCGGGTAATTTCAACTGTGGAGACCGCACTCGGTTTTTTCGCTCTCCGACCACCGCCCCGCCCTCGGGTCCTCCCCGGGCCGCACTGGTCGGGTGGTGGGGGCGCAGCCGATGGAGAGGTAGCCCTGGGCCAGCAGCGGGTGGACGGGGAGGTCGTGGTCGGCGATGTAGCTCGCGATGTCGGCGTCAGTCCAAGCCGCTAGCGGATTGACCTTGACCATCTGGCGTGCGTGGTCCCAGGACACCACCGGTGTCACGGCACGGGTGGCAGCGTCGCAACGTTTGAGACCTGTTAGCCAGGCGGACTTGCCCGCCAGGGCACGGAAAAGCGGCTCGACCTTGCGCCGCTGGCAGCACTCGCTGCTGCCGCAAGGCCAGCTGTCCGCCTCCGGGCTGGGGTGGGTCACCGTCAGGTGGAGCCGGTAGCGATCGCGAACCAGTTCCACAAATGCCAGGGTCTCCGGAAAGTGAGACTCGGTGTCGAGGAAGATCACCTCCAGCCCCGGATCGACGCGGACCGCCAGGTCGACGATGACGCAGTCCTGAAAGGAGCAGGCCAGGGCCACCCCGGCACCGAAGCGCTCCACGCACCAGCGAATCGTCTCGAGCGCGCCCGCTTCCTCAAGGCCAGCCGACAACGTGACCAACTCGGCCTCCTCCATCTCGACCCCTCTGACTGTGACCATCCGCACCTCCTTGTTGTACCCGTTGCCGGACTGCTGGCTCGGGAAACACCATCATCCTAGTAGACTTACCTGGGAGGCACCTTAGCTAGCCTCCCCCGTAGTTTTAAACCACCCCTTCCGGCATCTCCTCGGACGCCGGGAGTCACCACCCGGGGAGCGCCCTTTGGTCCAGAGCACTTCGGTTCCCGTGGCTCACCCGGCTCCGGCGCCTGCCGAGGTTCCGGTCGGCCCCGATTACCTGGAGGTCTTGGAGAGTCACTCCGTCTTTGTGCTCCGAGAGGTGGCAGCCGAGTGCCGGCGCCCAGCCCTGCTGTTCAGTGGCGGCAAGGACTCGGCGGTGTTGCTACGGCTGGCCGAGAAGGCGTTCCAACCAGGACCTATCCCGTTCCCGCTGCTCCACGTGGACACCGGCCACAACTTTCCAGAGACCATCGAGTTCCGTGACCGGCGGGTGCGCCAGCTGGCGGCGGATCTCCGGGTGGGCCGCGTCCAGGACTCGATCGACAGCGGTCGGGTGGGGGATCCTGGCCCTGGACAGTCGCGCAACCGCATCCAGAGCGTGACCTTGATGGAGGCGATCAGCGACCACGGATTCGACGCCTGCATCGGGGGAGCGCGCCGCGACGAGGACAAGGCCCGGGCCAAGGAGCGAATCCTCTCCGTGCGGGATCGCCGGGGCAGTTGGCAGCCGGACCGCCAGCGTCCCGAACTCTGGAATCTCTACCACGGCGGTGCGGGCCAAGGCGAGCACCTGCGGGTCTTCCCGCTCTCCGACTGGACCGAGCTGGATGTCTGGCACTACATCCGCCGGGAGCACATGGAGCTGCCGTCCATCTACTACGCCCACCAGCGCGAGGTGGTGGAGCGCCAAGGGATGCTGCTGGCGGTCTCGGAGTGGGTGGTGCCCGATCCCGACGAGGCGGCGATGCGGCTCAGCGTGCGCTACCGAACTGTCGGCGACGCAACTCTGACCGGGGCGGTGCGCTCCCGAGCGGTCACCGTCGACGAGGTGATCGCCGAGATCTCCCATTCCCGCCTCAGCGAGCGCGGGGCCACCCGCGGCGATGACAAGTTCTCCGAAAGCTCGATGGAGGACCGCAAACGCGAGGGCTACTTTTGACCGCTGGCCCCGGCACCATTTCGCCTCCTGCCGCCTCCGCCAGCGAGTCGACCCTGCTCCGACTGGCGGCGGTGGGTGCAGTTGACGATGGCAAGTCAACCCTGATCGGACGCTTGTTGCATGACTCCGATCAGCTCACCGACGATCAACTGGCGGCGCTGGAGTGCGCCAGCCTGGCCCGGGGTCAAACCGCGCTGAACCTCAGCTTCGCCACCGACGGTCTCAAGGCAGAGCGGGACCAGGGGATCACCATTGACGTCGCCTATCGGTACGCGGTGACGCCGCACCGAAAGCTGGTGATCGCCGACTGCCCGGGTCACCTGGAATACACCAGGAACATGGCCAGCGGAGCCTCGACTGCCGACCTCGCCCTGGTGGTTGTCGACATCACCAAAGGCCTGCGCGAGCAGACCCGGCGCCACACGGCGCTGGCGCTACTCTTTGGCGTCCGCCACCTCCTGGTGGCGGTCAACAAGATGGATCTGATCAGCTGGGAGGAGGCGAGCTACCGCGAAGTCGCCGAGCAGATGCGGGAGCTGGCCCAGCAGCTGGGCGGAGCCACGGTCCAGGCGGTGCCAATCTCGGCGCTCCATGGAGACAACGTGGTGGAACGATCACGCCGAGTCGACTGGTACCGCGGTCCAACCGTGTTGGAAGCGTTGGAACAGGGCCCCACCGCGACCTTCACCGACCAGGGGAGCACGGGGGCGCGTCTCCCCGTCCAGGCGGTGATCCCCCAGGTCGACGGCTCGGTGCGGATCGCCGGGATGCTGTCCGGGCGGGGGGGACTCCGCACCGGAGACGAGGTGGTGCTGCTGCCCTCGGGCCGCCGCTCCCAGGTCGCCAGCCTGGCGACCCTGAGCGAGGCTGTGCCCGCGGCGCAGGCCCCGCTGTCCATCTCGCTCGCACTGGCCCATGATTTCGCCATCGAGCGTGGTGATCTGATCGCCGCCGCCGCCGATCCCCCGCCGGTCGGCCGTGACCAGCTGACCACCGTGTGCTGGTTCGCCGAGCGGCGCCTCGACCCGGGCCAGCGTTTCCTGATCAAACACACCACTCGATTGACGACGGGGGAGGTGTTGGGGATTGACAGCCGGCTCGATCTGACTACTCTGCGCCTGGCGCCGGCGACGAGCCTCTCTGCCAACGACATCGGCGTCGTTCGCTGGCGCTTCTCCGCCCCGCTGGCCGCGGACCGGTACCGCGACAGCCGGGTCACTGGCAGTCTGATAGTGATCGATCCCGAGACCAATGTCACGGTGGCGGCGGTCATGATCGGAGCACCCCCAATCAGCTAGATTCGGTGCAGATCCGGGCCTAACGGTCGAGGTGTTGCTACCGGTGAGGCGTCGGATCGGACGCTTGCCGCCAAGCTCTTGGCAACCACTCAGATTGCCTGGTGGTTCCCGTAGGAGTCATCCTGACCGTAAGATCGCCGCGGTGTCCGACGGGAATCGTTGTAACCGAGCACAGGGACCCTCCTGCGGATGTGCCTTCGGTGACGCTTTGCGAGCCAGCACCCTCCACCCTGCCCCGGCGCGGACGGGGCGCGATTGAAGTCCTGCAACAGGCGTCGCACTTGCGCCTGGGTTTCCGCCCGACGCCAAGCTTTTGCAAGCGTAGTAAAGAACTCTTAGGAGGGTCATGAACTTCACCCACAAGCCTCACCCGCACACGACCGCCGTCCTCGAAGGTAAGACCGGGGGCCCCGTCAAGGTCCAAGATCAGCTGGACCGCAGCAACGTCGCCAATCGCGCCAATTCCTGGCTGGCGGTCAAAATCACCACCGGAGTCGGCAGCATGTGGTGCGCCTACATTTTCGCCATCCTGGCACTGGTGGGACTGCCGGCTGCACTGAAGCCCGGCGGGGAAGGCGTCATCGCCTGGGTGGCGCAAACCTTCCTGCAGTTGGTGCTCTTGAGCATCATCATCGTGGGCACCAATATTCAGAGCGCGGCAGCGGACAAGCGAGCCGAGAACACGTACGCGGACGCCGAGGCGGTGCTTCACGAAGCGATGCAGATCCAGGCCCATCTGGCCGCCCAGGATGAGGCCCTCAACTCCATCATCGCCGCCAAAAAGGCTTGATTTGTTGGGGATTCCGCTGGCTTCGCCGGATAGACTCCGGGGCTCCCTTCGTCCCAACCAGCCCTCCCCTCGGAGCTCCTGCATGCTCTGTAGCCGAGGCCCCGGTCACGATTGAGGCGGTGCTGGGATTAATTGCGACTGCTATCACGGAGACTCACTGTTGGAGGCGGGTCAGCTTGGTCCGGCGGAGCTCGAGCGCACTTAGACCGACGCCCGCGCGCCGACCGCTGCGAAGAAGAGAACCTTGACGATGGGTACTGGAGTCGCAGGCTGAGGTGAGCAAATGGGTCAGCCCGTGGACCGACGAGCCGAGGGATCAGCGCGCCCCGGTCCGAGCAGTTACCTGGAATTGGCGGACGATCGTCGCGGCAACGGCGATAGTGGCCGTGGCCATCCGAGTGGCGACTCTGGTCCTGACCCATCACCTGAACGGCGCCTTCGAATACGACGACGGGGTCTACTTCGGCTCGGCGGTGATGCTGGTCCATGGTCACCTGCCCTACCGGGACTTCGTGCTGATCCAGCCACCCGGCCTGACCCTCCTACTCACACCGTTCGCGCTCCTCGCCAACTGGACCGGCACCGCTCGCGCGCTGGAGCTGGCTCGGCTGGCGGTCCCTTTGGTCGCAGGTGCCAACGTGGTGCTGGTGGGGCTGCTACTCCGCCATCGCTCCCGGCTGGTTGTGGCGGTCGGGTGCCTGATTCTGGCCGTCTACCCGGATGACATCCTCGCCTCCACCGCCCTGCTGCTGGAGCCGTTCGTGATCCTCTTCTGTCTTCTGGCCCTGGTCGCGATCTTCGAGGGGGATCAGCTGACCAGCTCCAGGGGCAGGATCTTCTGGGCCGGGGTGGCCCTCGGGGTTGGGGCTGACGTCAAACTCTGGGCGGCCTTTCCAGCGGTGATCCTGGTGCTGCTCTGGCTTCCCCGACCGCCTCGCGATGCCCGGCTGGTGGTGAGCGCCGCAGTGGGGTGGCTTCTCCCCGCCATTCCCTTCCTGGTCTCGGCCCCGGTGGCGTTCTGGCATCAGGTTGTGGTCGACCAGGCGGGCCGCACCGGAGCCTCCGCCATCGCCCCCCTGATCCGTCTCGAATTCCTGACCGGGGTCTGGCCGGGGCTGGGGGTGCCCCCGGGGCATCTGTACGAACCGCTGGCCGCTGCAGCGGTGATCGGGATCGCGGTAGTGGTCCTGGCCGGGTACGGAAGTTCGCTTTCGAGACCTCGGAGGAGTGGTAGCCGGGCCGCGTCCGCTGGCTACGGACACCTCAGCCAGCTGGAGCTGTTCGCCTTGGCCTGCACCCTGCTGACAGGCGTCGCGCTTCTCGTCCCGGCAGACTTCTTCTACCACTATGCGGCGTTCTTGGGACCGTTCCTGGCCCTGCTGCTGGCCCTGGCAGTCGGGCGCCTCCGCCGCTGGCAATCCCCGGCCGGTACTCGCCTTGGTGGCCCTGGTGGGGTTCGTAGGGCTGCTGCACGCCTTGGCGATCCCGATCCTACTCCAGCGCGCACCGACCCCGGGCGCGCAGCTCGCGGCTCTAATCCCGGGGGGCAGCTGTGTGGTGACCGACGACCCCGAATACACTCTCACCGCCAACCGCTTCGTGGCGACGTCCTCCGACTGCCCCGACCTGGTCGACGCCCTCGGCACCACCATCGCCATCTCAGGAAGCCAGGTGCCCGGCAGCCGGGGGGCGCAGCGGGCAGCGCCGACCTGGCTCGGTCTCTTCCGGCGAGCCGACTACGTCGTCCTGACCCCACTCAGCGGCTCGCGGATCCCCTGGAACCGGAAACTGGAGGAGTACCTAGAACGGAACTTCCGGCCCCTCTCCGAGGCTCCAGTCTTGGTTCTGGCCCGGCTCCCGGTACCAGCTCCCCATCCCTCCAACCTGCCGCTGCCGGCGACGACGGAGTCCGGGTGAGAGCAGCCGGTGCCGCGGCACGGGCTGAATGCTCAGTCAGGAGCAATCCGAAGTGGGTAGGCGCCGAACAGCCGGAGCTCGGTGGTGGCGGCCTCCAAGGAGGCTAGTAGAGCTTCCAACTGTTGCGCGTCCGCGATCTCTGCGTCCAGATAAAAGCGGTAGTTGAAAGGTTGCTCAGGGATCGGTCGGGAGTCCAGACGGGTCAGATTGACAGCTTGGCCGGCGAAGACTTCCAGGACCTGGGCCAGACCGCCTGGCCGGTGCTCCGCCACGATGCCCAGAGCCAACTTCAACGCCCCCGTCGAGGGGCTGGACTGGGGACTGCGCCGCACCACCAGAAAGCGGGTGCGGTTGCTGGGCTGGTCGGCGATGTCGGAGGCGACGATCTGGAGCTGGTAGCGCTCGGCGGCGGCGCGGCTGGCGATGGCACCGTCCCCAGGCGATGTCTGCTCAGCGATCTGCCGGGCCGCTCCGGCGGTGTCATGTACGGGGATAGGGGTGATCTGATGCCGCGCCAGCCAAGAGGCGCACTGGGCGAGCGCCTGGGGGTGCGAGAGAGCCCGCCGGACCGGCTCCTGACCGCGGCTCAGCAGATGATGGCGAATGGGGCTGACGTGCTCCTGAACCACTGTGAGTCCGGGGTGCTGCCAGAGCAGATCCGAGACCTCCTGGACCACGCCAGCAACACTGTTCTCGACCGGCAGCACGGCGGCCTGTGAGGCCCCCGCCTCGACCCCGGCGGCTGCGCCGGCGAAGGTGGGATAGCCCACGGTCCCGATCCCCGGGAAGAGCTGCTGAGCGGCCTCATCGGAGTACGCCCCCGGCTCTCCTTGATAGGAAACCGAGAGCGCCGCGCCGACGTTGGGGCCGGGGCTGATCAGGACCGTTCCGCCGACTCTCCCACCGCCACCACCGCGCCCCGGGAGGCGGTTCCCACCAGGTGGGCATACCTGGCGAAGGCGCTGGTTCCGGTCAGAGGCGCGGGCGGGAGCCACGCCTGCGTGCGCCGGCTCCACTCCCCCGGTGATACCGAGGCGGAGATGGTTCGAGAGTCGACATCGATCGTGACCTCATCGCCGTCAGCGATCAGCGCGATCGGACCGCCTACGGCAGCCTCCGGGGCGACGTGACCTACCATCAACCCGTGGGTGGCACCGCTGAAGCGCCCGTCGGTCATGAGCGCCACCGAGTCACCCAGTCCCTGGCCGACCAGGGCCGCCGTGACTCCGAGCATCTCCCGCATCCCCGGGCCTCCCCGGGGTCCCTCATAGCGCACGACCACCACATCACCCGCCTCGATCCGCTGCGCCTTGACCGCGGCCATCGCTTCCTCCTCGGAGTCAAAGACCCGGGCAGGGCCGGTGTGGTGTCGGCGTTCGTGGCCGGCCACCTTGACCACGGCTCCCTCGGGGGCTAGCGGTCCGTGCAGGATCACCGTCCCTCCGGCCGCCGTGAGCGGCCG
Organism: Candidatus Dormibacteria bacterium; assembly: GCA_050734135.1. Taxonomy (GTDB): domain Bacteria; phylum Chloroflexota; class Dormibacteria; order Aeolococcales; family Bog-877; genus Bog-877. The sequence continues at coordinate 52,348 of JBOHUG010000054.1, read as the reverse complement.
CTCCAGGCTCCGGACCACCTCTTGCCCGGGGGGCTCGGGAGATGTGGACTCGGCGGCACTGGCCGCGGCGGCCAGCGTCTCCCCGGTGCAGGTTACGGCCCCGCCCTGGAGGAGGTCCCGCTCCAAGAGGCGTCGCGCCACCAGGGCCACCCCCCCGGCCCGGGTCAGGTCGACCGCGTTGAAGCGGCCGCCGGGCCTAAGGTCGGCGATCCAGGGGGTGCGCTGGCTGATGACGTCGAAGTCGTCGATCAGCAGCGGAACCCCGGCATCGCGGGCGATCGCGAGCAGGTGGAGCACGGCGTTGGTTGAACCTCCGGTCGCCATCACCCCGGCCACAGCGTTCTGAAATGACGCCGGACTCAGATACGAGCTTGGGCGGCGATCCCGCAGCACCATCTCGACCACCAGCCCCCCCACCTCCTTGGCCACCGCTGGTTTGGCGGGATCGGTCGCCGCCACCCCGCCAGACTGCAGCGGGGCGATCCCCAGCAACTCGACCGCCAGGGCCATGGTGTTGGCGGTGAACTGACCGCCGCAGGCGCCGACCCCGGGGCAGGCGACATCCTCGAGCTCGCCCAGTTCCTGGTCCGTCATACGGCCGGCCTCGACGCTGCCGATCGCCTCGAACACGTCGATGATGGTCACGTCCCGGTCGCGGTACCGACCCGGCTGGATGGCGCCTCCGTAGAGCAGGCAGCCGGGGAGGTCGAGGCGGGCGAGGGCCATGGCGGCCCCAGGGATCGTTTTGTCACAGGCCACGAGCGCCACCACCCCGTCCAGGAGGTGGCCACGACAGACGAGCTCGATGGAGTCGGCGATCAGCTCCCGGCTTATCAGCGAGGCCTTCATCCCCTGGGTTCCCATCGAAACTCCATCGCTGATTGCGATCGTGTTGAACTCCAGGGGGGTGGCGCCCGCCGCCCGGATCCCCGCCTTTACGTGCTTCGCCAGCTCTCGCAGCCCGAGATTGCAGGGCATGGTCTCGATCCATGTGTTAGCCACTCCGATCAGCGGGCGCTCCAGGTCGGCGTCGCTGAGGCCGGTCGCCTTCAACATGGCTCGGGCCGCGGCTCGTTCCCGCCCCACGACCAGGCCCCGGCTCGGGAGGTTCACGTTGGGGATGCTGCGTTCCATCCAGACCTGATCTCCATTTGCTGGTCGTCGATCCGTATCCAGCTCTCGGGTTGATGAGCACTCCGGAGGCGACGGTTCGGCACACCGTTGCCGCCGGAGCGGTGACCGAACTGGAGAGTGGCATCGCGCCGTCGGAAAGCTCGCTCTCCACCAGCACCCTTATCACCGCGAGGATGGCAGGAGACCGGAGAAGCTGTCAAGCAGGCGCTGGGCTGGGGTTGAACTCACCGCGGCGGAGGTCCGTGCCGGAGGTGAGGTCCGCGGGGAGAACTGGGACGCCGGAGGTAGAACAGCTGCTAGTTGCTCAGATCGATCCCTGAAGACTCGGCGAGGTCCTGGAGCAGCTGCGCCAGTCGACCCTGTTCCACTCGGTAGACGGTCCGGCCCTGGGACCGAGTGCCGGTCACCAGGCCAGCCCCCCTCAGGGCTCGCAGGTGCGCGCTGACGGTGGGTTGCGCCAGATCGAACCGGCGTGCCACCTGGCCGACACTGGTGGAGTTCTCGGCCAAGTAGAGCAGTATCGAAAGCCGAGTGGGGTCTCCCAGGGCGCGCAGCCTGGGGGCCAGCCGCTGACCGCTGCTCTTGGCGTCAGTCAGCGGATCCGCGTCACCCCGAAAGCTCACGACCATGTGATCCGGCAGGTCCCAGATGCTCCAGCTCCCGCCGAAGTAGCCCGGGATCAGGGCTAGCCGTCCGGACTCCTCCGCGTTGTCGACCAGGGCCCGCCATTCCGGCTTCTTCCTGCTTACTGCGGCTACCGCTGGGACCACCTCCCGCAGCGGGACTCCGAGGTCGAGGCGCTGGGCCGTGCGCCTGCAGACACGGAGTACCTCGGGTAGAGCGTTCGATTCCCACTCGGACCGCATTGGTTCCCACAGATCGCGAAGGACACCCGCGTATCGGCGCCGCAGCTCCGGCTCGCCTTGGAGGCGGGTCAGCCTCTCGACGAAGCGGCGCCGGTCGTCAGTTGACTCGGCGCGGAGGCCGACCCTGGAGAGTTCTATCGCCGCTCCGGGAAGGTCGGCCAAGAGCCCGTCCAAGCTCTGGGAGAAGAGCTGGCCGGCATAGTCGGCCAGAACCACCAGTTCCCCAGCACCGCCGCTGACACCGTCTCCCCAGAACGAGCGCAGCCTCTCCGCGATGCGATCGACCCGCTGCGCGTCGAGCGCATCAAACCGGTCGGCAACCCCGGGCTGCCGGTTGAGTAACTGGTGGCCCAGCCAGAGCAACTCCATCGGCGCAGACGGTTCCACAAGCGGTCGTGCCTTGGTGGGCTCAGTTCCCTCGTCGACAGGAGTCATAGCCAATCGACTATATCATTTCCAACGCAGTTGAAAACGAGACAGGCCGGACACGCCTATGTTTAGGCCACGGGATCAGGTAGCTTGCAATCCATAGCCTTGACAGTCGTATAGCTATATGCTAATATCAAGTCATGATCAATCTGTATGCGGCGCAGAAGTACACGGCGAGGAGGCAGGCGGACGAGCGCGAGTCGGCGCGGGTTTGGCGCCTTGCACGAGAGCTTCGGCAGCCCGAGCAGGGGACGGACGAGGCCGCCCCCCCTCCTGGACGGCTGCCGTATGGCTGCGACATCGACCGCAGCCCAAGGCGACGCTTTCCGCTGGCTCAGTAGCGACCAGTCTCACGGTCACGACCCTCCTGAGGAGGTCGTGACCAGCTTGGGAGAGAGGTCGCCCGATCGGCGAGCAGACCAGTTGAAACTGACCCAGGAGCGAAGGACCGCGAGCTCCAGCCAGGAACTGCCGGGACGATCAGCGGGCATAGCGCCCGGCATCTGCACGCCGACACGGTCGTGCGAGGTGGAGGTCCCGGCCGACCCTCTCCCTAACTGAGGTGGTTCCGGTCCCCGGGGAGATCCACACCGCCTGTTGGCGGCGGGGTGGGTTCTTGACCCTCGCCCTCCCGCCTGTTGGTCAGGGGAGGATGCGGATTCCGCTCAGTAACCCACTCGCACTGGCCCGCCGCCGGCGAGGATCGGCTGGGGCTGATCGGGAAGCGGCTCTGCCTTGGTAGCCGGAGGTGCAGAACTGGGGGGCGCCAGCGGTCCGTTGAACGGGGCGCTGATCGCAACCGCGGTCGCGGCGAGCCTGGTGCCCGAAGCGGTGCCAAACGCAGCCACCGCGTCACCGGCGCAGACGCCGGAAACCGAGGCCGGACCAGATCCGCCATCGGTAAAGATCGTGGCCGGGGTCACCGCCACGCTCCAGCTGGTGCCGTACTCCCCGGTGATAGTGAAGCTCCCGGCGGAGGAGGCACTGCCACACGTACCAGCCCCACTCACGCCGTTTACGGAGCGGACATCACCAACCACCCGCGGCGTGGTGATCCCCACCCTGCGGGCAATCAGGGTGCCGGCCCCGGTGACGGTCCCTGAGGCGGCCGCCCAGTCACCGACACAGAGGTTGGCGAAGGCGGCGGTGGCAAGGTCGCGCTGACAAAAGAGCGTGGCCGAGCCGACCGTCACGGTCCACCGGGGCGCCGAATCGACCCAGCCCTGGACGGTGAAAGTCCCGGAGGTTCCAGAGCTGCCGCAGCTGCCGGCAGCTGCCGAGCCGTTGACTGAATCGACCGACCCGAAGGCAACCGGAGGACTGAATCGGAGTTTGGTGACCGGCATCGGCAAGACGTGACCTGAGCGGGTACCGGACGCGGTCACCCAATCCCCAACACAGAGGTTAGCTTGAGCCGCCGAACCGGTCCCAAGACCGATCAGAGAGGTGGAGTTGGCGAGTACCAGGGTCCTGCTGCTGCCATTGCGCAAGAGCAGGGTCACCGTGGTGCTTTGGCCCGGACTCCCGCAGCTGCTGACGCTGGTGGAGCCGTTCACTGCCCGGACCTGACCCGCTTCGATTGACAGCGGTCTGGTACCAGCCTGGGCCAGGGCCGGCGCTATTCCGAAGATGAACAAACCGGCGGCCCCAGCGGCCGCCGCGGCGATCGAAATGGTGCGCAATTTCATCATGGTCGATTCCTCCCAGAGGTCGCCTGACCACTCGATGCTAGCAAGAAGATTTTGCGTGGCCGCGCCACGAGTTGAGCCTCCCGATCGGGTTCGGGAAGCGCCGGGACGGCCGATCAGCGCGGTGGTCCAGCCCGCCCCGCCGCGCTGAAACTCCCCGGCTACACGGATTCTGGAGTGGCGGCGGGCGAACCTGCGACCGTTCCGTGACTTGACACTCCTCGGGTCGCCCCGGATAATGACCCCACTTTGCCGAAAGTCCAGCACGTGCAGTTGATCACCCGGGACCTCGTGGTCCTAGTACGCCTAATTACCGGAGGGCTGATCAGCTAGCGTCTGCGCGACCTGGCGAGATCACCGGCCCCCCGGATACCCCGGGGGCCGGTTTTTTTATGCCCGGCGCCGATCCGAAACCGCCCACGAATGAGTCCACCCGACCACCCGCCAAGGAGAAACCCCGTGACCACCGAAGCATCAGGCTCCGACAGCTTTTCCGGCTCCGACCAGTATCCGGACGACATCGACCTGGACGAGGCCGGCCGCAACTGGGTAAGCCGTCAGAGTGCCGCGGACCCCCGGCGACCGCTGCGCCGCCTGGCTGCCGATGCCGCAGTGACGGCCGCCATCGGCGACGCCTACGGGTCGGACTGAGGGAACTGAGCCCGTGACCGTCACCGCCACAGTCGAACGGACCGCCCAGCCCCGCGTGGCCGCCGGCGTCTCCCCCGGAACAACCGGCGCGGAGCTGCTGCTGGCTGCGCTAGTGCGGGAGGGGGTGGATACGGTCTTCGGAATTCCCGGCGGCGCCAACCTGCCGATCTACCAGCACCTGCCCGCCTTTCCGCTGCGGCATGTCCTGGTCCGTCACGAGCAGGGCGCAGCTCACATGGCCGACGGCTATGCCCGGGCCAGCGGCAAGGTCGGAGTCTGCGTGGCAACTTCGGGGCCGGGCGCCCTCAACCTGATCACCGGACTCGCCACCGCCCACTTCGACTCGGTTCCGGTGGTGGCGATCACCGGCCAGGTGCCGGCGGCGACCATCGGCACCGATGCCTTCCAGGAGTCGGACGTGATCGGCTCCAGCCTGTCCGTGACCAAGCACAGCTACCAGATCCTGGACGCCGCCGACATTCCCGGGGTCGTCGCAGAGGCATTCCACATTGCCCGCACCGGCCGGCCGGGGGCGGTTCTGATCGACGTTCCCCGCGACGTCCAGCAGCAACGGGTCGAGTGGGTGGCGGATCCGATCCAGCGGCCGCGACCCCACCGGGCGCCGGGCCGCCCGGACAGCTTCCAGCTGCTTCAGGCAGCGGAGTTCCTGGCGGGCGCCGAGCGCCCCATGATCCTGGCGGGCCGTGGAGTTGCCATCTCCGGTGGCCAATCCGCCCTGCGGGCGCTGGCCGAGTCCTGCGATGCGCCGGTGGGCACCACGCTGCTGGGGACCGGGATCTTTCCCAGCACCCATCCTCTGGCACTGGGGCTGGTCGGTTTCATGGGCACCGGCTACTGCAACCTGGCGGTCAGCAACTGCGACGTGTTGCTGATGGTGGGGATGCGGGCCGACGACCGGGTCACCTGCCGTCTGGACGAGTTCGCCCCGCGTGCGAACCACCTCATCCACATCAACATCGATCCCGCAGAGCTCGGTAAGACGGTGAAGGCGGACTGCCAGATCGTCGGCGACGCCCAAGCTGCCTTGAGAGAACTGGCGAGCCAGGTGCCATCGCGGCCTCGGCCGGGGTGGCTCGCCCAGGTGGAGTCCTGGCGCACCCAGCATCCCCTGCGCCACCCCGTCAACGGGCGACTCCAACCGCAGGAGGTACTCACCGCCTGCTACGCCAGGCTCGGTCCGGACGACATCACCGTCGCCGACGTCGGGCTGAACCAGATCTGGGCGGCTGTGGCCTGGAGCGGAGACCGGCCCGGCCACTTCCTCAACTCCGGCGGACAGGGGACAATGGGCTTCGCTCTCCCGGCCGCCATCGGCGCCCAGGCCGCATTCCCGGACCGCCGGGTGCTCAGCGTCAGTGGCGAGGGCGGCTTCGTGATGACCCTGCAGGAGCTGGCAACCGCAGTCGAGGCCCGGCTGCCGGTGAAGGCGGCAGTGCTCAACAACCGGCAGCTGGGGATGGTGCGCCAGTTCCAGGACGACTTCTATGGCGGGGTGCGCTCCCAGGTCGACCATCTGCTCACTCCCGACTTCGCGATGCTGGCCCGGGCCTTCGGCTGCTTCGGAGCGGTGGTCCGGGAGGCGAGCGAGATGGAGGCGGTGCTGGACGCCGCCTTCGCCCATCCAGGTCCCGCCGTGATCGACTTCGAGATCGACCCCGACGCCAACGTCTACCCGATCGTGCCGCTCGGCAAAGGACTCTCCGACTTCGTCGAGTGCCCGGAGAATCGATGACGGTGGCCGCCATCCCCGCCCCCCGTCTGGCCCCCGGCACGGACGGACTCACCACCACTCGGCCCGCGTCCCGGATTCGATTGATCTCGGTTAGGGTCGAGGACCGGCGCGGGGTGCTGCAGCGAGTCACCAACCTGCTCGGCCGGCGCGGCTTCGGCATCGAGGCCTGCGCCGTAGGCCCCAGCGCCGAGCCGGGAGTGGTGGCGATCAGCCTGCGCATCGACGCCGGCACCCAGGCTCACGACCAGATCATCAAACAGCTGACCAAGCTGATCGACGTGGTCAGCGTCGAGGACATCACCCAACCGGCCACAGTGGAGTGGAGCACAGCCCTGGTCGAGCTCCATACCGACCAGGTGGAGCTAGCCCTCGCCAGCTTGCCCGGTGGGGTGGCTGGCCAGCTGGTTCAGGAGTGCGGGACGCGAACGATCATCGCCGTCTCAGGTCCGCCGGCGCGGGTCGACAAGGTGCTGGCCGATCTGCGCCGAGAGCCGAGTTCGAACTGGATCTGCAGCGGACCGCTCGCCATGGCCCTGGCACCCGCCGTTGGGTCTGGCACCACATCCCCACCCGGCGCTGGAGGTGGCCAACCGAGATGAGGATGTACTACGACCAGGACGCCGACTCCGGCGCCCTCCAAGGCACCCAGATCGCCATCCTCGGCTACGGCAGCCAGGGCCACGCCCACGCCCAGAACCTGCGCGACAGTGGATACCGGGTCAAAGTCGGTCTCCGCGCCACCAGTCGGAGCCGGAGCCAGGCGATCGCCGACGGCTTCGAGGTCGGGGAAGCGGTGGAGGTCGCCAAGGACGCCGACGTGGTGATGGTGCTGATCCCGGACCACGAGCAGGCGGCGCTCTTCACGAACGGGCTCGGTGAGGCGCTCCGAGAGGGAAGTCTCTTGCTCTTCGCCCACGGCTTCTCGATCCACTACGGGACGGTGCAGCCGCCCCGGCATTGTGATGTTGCGATGGTAGCCCCCAAGGCGCCCGGCCACATGGTGCGTTCATGTTTCCAAGAGCGGATCGGATGCCCAGCCCTGCTGGCGATCCACCAGGACCCGACCGGGACCGCCCGCCCGCGGACCTTGGCCTACGCCAAGGGTCTGGGAGCGACCCGCGCTGGGGTGCTGGAGACCACCTTCCGCGAGGAGACTGAGACCGATCTCTTCGGCGAGCAGGCGGTGCTTTGCGGCGGCGTCACTGAACTGGTGAAGGCTGGCTTCGAGACCCTCACGGAGGCCGGCTACCAGCCCGAGCTGGCCTACTTCGAGTGCCTGCATGAGCTGAAGCTGATCGTGGACCTGATGTACCAGGGTGGCCTCTCTCTGATGCGCTACAGCGTCAGCGACACCGCCGAGTTCGGCGATTACACCAGCGGAAAGGTAGTGATCGACGACCACGTCCGCCAGCGGATGCGGGAGATTCTGGGTCGGATCCAGGACGGCAGCTTCGCCGAGAACTGGATCGACGAGAACCGCAGCGGGCGGGCGGGTTTCCTGGCCCAACGGGCCCGGGAAACAGACCAGCCGATCGAGCAGGTGGGCCGCCAGCTGCGCTCGCACATGCCCTGGATCCGGCCGGTCGCGAGCGTCCCCTACGAGCCCCCGGGAGCGCCGGTGAGGGTCCCCGCGGGAGCTGGCGGGCAGGAGGCCCCGGCGTGAGTTCACAGGAGGGCTCAGTAGCCCGGTTCGACAGGGATTCCGGGGCAGAGCCTGAGCCGGAGATCGTGGAGTTCTTCGACACCACGCTGCGGGACGGTGAGCAGTGCCCAGGAGCCACCCTCCACCCGGCTGACAAGCTCTTGATCGCGCACCAGCTGCGTCGGCTCCGGGTCGATGTCATCGAGGCCGGCTTCCCAGCCTCCTCTCCGGGAGATTTCGCGGCGGTGCAGCAGATCGCCCGGGAGGTCGAGGGCCCGGCGGTGACGGGGCTGGCCCGGACCAAGCGGAGCGACATCGACTCAGTCCACCAAGCTGTCTGCGACGCGCCCCGGCACCTGATCCACGTGTTCATGAGCGTGTCCGACATCCACATCAACTACAAGCTAGGCCTCGACCGGGCCGCCGTCCTGAGCCAGACGGCCCAGGCGATCGCTTACGCCAGGACTCTCTGCGAGAACGTCCAGTTCTCCCCTGAGGACGCTGGCCGGGCCGACCTCGACTATCTCTGCACCGTGGTTCAGGCGGCGGTCGACGCCGGAGCCAATGTGATCAACCTGCCTGACACCACCGGTTACTGCCTTCCCAAGGAGTTCCATCACCTGGTCGCCACCGTGCGCCAAGAAGTGCGGGGGATGGAGCAGGTCCTGGTCAGCGTCCACTGCCATGACGACCTCGGGCTGGCGACCGCCAACTCGCTGGCCGGGATAGACGCCGGGGCCCGCCGAGTGGAGGGCTGCATCAACGGGATCGGCGAGCGGGCCGGCAACGCCTCGATCGAGGAGATCCTGATGGCACTGCGGGTGCGCCGGCCGGTGCTGGGGCTGGCCGACAACGTATGCGCCCAGGAGCTGGTGCCGACCAGCCGTCTGGTCGCGGAGCTGACCGGCATGATGGTGCCTCCCAACAAGCCGGTGGTGGGCGCTAACGCCTTTGCCCACGCCTCCGGCGTCCACCAGCACGGGGTCCTCCGCGACCGCCGCACCTACGAGATCATCGCCGCTGAGGACGTCGGCGCCGGGGCGTCCAAAATTGTCCTGACCGCCCGCTCTGGGCGACATGCCTTGCGGCACCGCCTGGACCGCATCGGGCTGGAGCTCTCCCCCGACTCGTTCCAAGCGGTTTGGACGCGCTTTCTCGAGGTCGCCGACACCGCCAAGGAGGTGGAGGACGACGCCCTCGCTCAGATAGTCGGCGAGGTGTCGGTCGCCGAGGCAGCTGCGGGGTCAGCCGCCGGGTGATCGAACCAGCGAAAACCCTGCACCTAACGGTGCTGGCCGGTGACGGGATTGGACCCGAGGTGACCCGGGCGGCGCTGAACGTCTTGACAGCGGCTCTGCCAGCGGCCGGAGTCGAGCTGGTAACTACCGAGCAGCAGATCGGGGGCGTCGCCTTAGAAGAGACTGGGAACCCGCTGCCAGCGCCGAGCCTGCAATCAGCCCGCGGGGCCGACGCAGTGCTGCTCGGCGCGGTCGGCGGACCGGAGTGGGATCGAGCGCCGGTCAGGCCGGAGGCGGGTTTGCTCCGGCTGAGGTCGGGCGTGGGCGCCTTCGCCAACCTCCGCCCGGTCCGGAGCTGGCCCGGACTGGTGAGCCACAGCCCGCTTCGAGGCGAGCTGCTTCGGGGCGTCGATATCCTTTTCATCCGCGAGCTCACCGGGGGGATCTACTTCGGCAAGCCCAAAGGGATCTCCGGCAACTCGCCCCACCGTCACGCGGTGGACACCAGCGAGTACGGCGAAGCCGAAGTTCGGCGCACGGCCGAGGTGGCTTTCCAGGCCGCCCGGGGGCGCCGCTCGAAGGTCACCTCGGTCGACAAGGCCAACGTGCTGGCAACATCCCAGCTCTGGCGCGAGGTGATCACCGAGGTGGGCGGGAAGTTCCCCGACGTGGCCCTCGAGCACTTTCTGGTGGACAGCTTTGCCCTCCGCCTGCTGCAGCGCCCCGGGGAGTTCGATGTGGTGGTCACCGAGAACCTCTTCGGCGACATCCTCACCGATGAGGCGGCTGCCCTCAGCGGCTCTCTCGGCGTGCTGCCCTCCGCCAGTGGCGGCGGAGAGGGCCCTTGGCTGTACGAGCCGGTGCATGGCTCGGCACCCGACCTGGCCGGGCGGGGGATCGCCAATCCGATTGGCGCCATTCTCACCATCGCCCTTCTGCTCCGGCTCACCCTCCAGCTGGACCAGCTGGCCGGGGTGGTGGAGCGGGCGGTCGAGGCGGTGATTGCCGAGGGTCGACTCACCCCGGATCTCGGTGGCCACGAGTCCACCGATTCGGTCACCGAGGCGGTGATCGGGCGGTTGGCGGTGGGAGCCAAAGCATGAGCCGGCGGGCATGGGTTCAGCCGGGGGTGGAAAAGGTCCTGCTCTACGACACCACCCTGCGTGACGGGATGCAGGGTTTCGGGCTCCAGCTCAGCGTCGAGCAGAAAGTCCGCATCGCGCGCCGCCTCGATGAGCTGGGGGTCGACTATGTCGAGGCCGGCTGGCCGGGGGCGAGTCCCCGGGACACAGCGGTCTTCGAGCGACTGGCCCAGTCGCCCCTATCTCGCGCCCGGCTGGCCGCCTTCGGCTCGACCTGCCATCCCGGGGTCGAGGCCGAAGCGGACTCTGGGCTGGCGCTGACCCTCGGCTCCGGGGCTGGGGTGGTGACGGTGGTCGGTAAGTCCTCGCGCTGGCAGGTGGAGACGGTGTTGGGCACGAGCCCCCAGGAGAACCTGAGGATGGTGGGAAACACTGTCATCTATGCCGTCGCCCAGGGTAGGGAGGTGATCTTCGACGCCGAGCATTTCTTCGACGGACTGGAGCAGGACCGGGGCTACGCCCTGGCGGTGATCGAGACCGCCGCTCGGGCCGGAGCCCGGTGGGTGGTGCTCTGCGATACCAACGGCGGCCGGCTCCCCTCGGCAGTGGGTCGGGCCACGGAGGCAGTGCGGCAGCAGGTCGACGTTCCCCTCGGCATCCACTGTCACAACGATGCGGGGGTCGCGGTGGCCAACTCCCTCGCCGCGGTGGAGTCCGGCGCCACCATGGTTCAGGGCACCATCAACGGAAGCGGCGAGCGCTGCGGCAACGCCGACTTGCTGGTGATCGCGGCCAACCTTCGTCTCAAGATGGGTCGGCCGGTGCTCGACCGGGAGCGCCTGCGGGAGCTGGCCGAGGTGTCCCGGCTGTTCGACGCCCTGGTCAATCGGGCCCCAGACCCCCACCGGCCGTACCTTGGGGCCGCTGCTTTCCTGCACAAGGGCGGACTTCATGCCCAGGCGATGACGCGGGACCAGCACGCCTACCAGCACATCGACCCAACTGAGGTGGGGAACGAGGCGCGGACCGTGGTCTCGGACCAGAGCGGGCGAAGTAACGTCGCCGGCAAGCTGAAGGAACTCGGCATCACCGGGCTCGATCAGGACGCGCTTCGATCGATCGTGGCGCGACTGAAGCAGCTCGAGAACGCAGGCTGGGCCTTTGAGGACGCTGACGCCTCCTTCGAACTTCTGGTCACCCGGGGAACCCCCGGCGATTCCGCACCCTTCGCGCTCCAGGAATCACTGGTGGTCGCCCACGAGACCTCGACGCCCAGGCCGGCTGAGCCCTCTGGAAACGTTCATGCCAGTGTTAAGGTCCTGGTGGGTGGCGCGCTGGTGCACACCGCCGCCGAGGCCGCCGGACCTGTGGAGGCGCTTGACATAGCCCTCCGACGCGCTCTGGCTCCCCACTTCCCCACTCTGGCCACAGTCAAGCTGCTCGACTACCGGGTCCGGGTCATCGACGGTGACCAGGGCACTGGGGCGACGGTGCGAGTGGGTATCGACTCCAGCGACGGTGAGCAGGTGTGGACCACGGTGGGGTGCTCCCCGAACATCCTCCAGGCGTCGGCCCTGGCGCTGATTGACAGCTACGAATGGGCGGCGCGGCATGCCGAGACCCGAAGCGGCCTCTCCTCGACCGCGTGACCATGCAGTGGTTTGGCGGGTCGGAGCGATGACAGGCGAGTTGCGACCGAAGCCTACTGATCACAACCGCGGCGAGGCAGATGGGAGGACTGCCTATCGCAAGATCTGGGACGCCCATCTGGTGAGTGGCGACCCCGACTCGCGGGCCCTGCTCTACGTTGACCTCCACCTCGTCCATGAGGTGACCTCGGCCCAGGCGTTCGCCGGCTTGCGGGCAGCCGGACGCCTGGTCCGGCGTCCCGATCTGACCCTGGCGGTGATGGACCACACGGTGCCAACCTGGGAGCGCAGCCGGCCCACTCCCGATCCGATCGCCGCAGAGCAGCTCCGCCAGCTGGCCGAGAACGCGGCCGCGGCCGGGATACCCCTCCTCGACATGCATCACCGGCGCCAGGGGATCGTTCACGTGATCGGTCCGGAACTGGGCCTGATCCAGCCGGGGATGACTGTCGTCTGCGGCGACTCCCACACCTCCACATTGGGGGCGTTTGGAGCGCTGGCCTTCGGAATCGGGACTTCCGAAGTCGAGCAAGTGCTGGCGACCGAGTGCCTCTGGCAAGCTCGGGCCGAGACCCTGGAGATCCGAGTTGATGGCGAACTCCCGCTCGGTGTAACCGCCAAGGACATGGCACTGGCCATCATCGGCCAGGTGGGTATTGCAGGCGCCCAAGGATCGGTGGTCGAGTACCGGGGGAGCGTGGTCCGAGCTTTGTCGATGGAGGGCCGGCTGACGCTCTGCAATCTGACCATCGAAGCGGGCGCCCGGGCCGGACTGGTCTCCGCGGATGAGACGACGGTGCGCTACCTGGCAGGGCGGGCGGCCTCCCCACGCGGTGAAGAATTCGACCGCGCCGCCCAGGCGTGGTTGGAGTTCGCAACCGACCCGCGGGCTAAGTTCGACCGCACCGTCGTGGTCGATGCCGCCGGCTTGGTTCCCCACGTGACCTGGGGTACCAACCCCGGGATGGTGGCTCAGGTCACCGGGCGCATCCCACGTCTGAGCGACTTCGCCACGGAATTCGACCGGCAGCAGGCCGAGCGGGCCCTGGCCTATATGGGGCTCACCGAGGGGACGGCGATTGAGGAGATCGCCATCGACCGTGTCTTCATCGGGTCGTGCACCAACGGCCGTCTCGAGGATCTCCGGGCGGCGGCCGCAATCGCAGCCGGGGGGAAGGTCCATCCTCGGGTGCGAGCCATGGTGGTTCCAGGGTCCCAGACGGTGAAGCGGGCCGCCGAGGCCGAGGGACTCGACCAGATATTCACGGCCGCTGGCTTCGAGTGGCGGGAGGCAGGCTGCTCGATGTGCCTCGGGATGAATCCGGACGTGCTGGCCGCCGGCGAGCGCTGCGCCTCCACCTCAAATCGCAACTTCGAAGGGCGCCAAGGAGCCGGAGGGCGCACTCATCTGGTGAGCCCGTCGATGGCGGCCGCGGCCGCGCTCCACGGTCACTTTGTCGACGTCCGAGATCTGCAGCCCGCCGTACTGGTCGGAGCCGGGTAGACCGGAATGGTGGCCTTCACCGTGCACGAGGGGCTCGCAGCGGTGCTCAGTCGGGATGACGTCGACACGGATCAAATCATTCCCAAACAGTTCCTGAAGCGCACCGACCGGGGAGACTACGGCGCAGCCGGATTTTTTGCCTGGCGCTATGACGAAGAAGGAAAGCCTCGCCCCGAATTCGAGCTCAACAATCCTGCCTATGCCAACGCCAGCGTCCTCATCACGGGGCGCAACTTCGGCTGCGGTTCCTCCCGGGAACATGCCGTGTGGGCACTCCTGGGGATGGGCTTTCGGGCGGTCATCGCCCCCTCCTTCGCCGACATCTTCACCGCCAACGCACTGCAAAACGGACTCCTCCCGGTGCAGCTCAGCGCCGCCGTGGTGACCCAGCTGCGGGCGCGGGCTGCCCCGGGCGACTACCGATTGGCGCTCGACCTGCAGCAGCAGCAGGTCCGCGATCGCGGAGGCCTAGTGGCCGATTTCGTCATCGATCCGTTCTGGAGGGACTGCCTGCTGAGCGGCAGGGATACCATCGCCATGGCGCTCAGCCAGGAGAAATCCATCGCTGCCTTTGAGGCAACCCGGCCGCCGTGGCGGCCAGTCACGACCAGCGACGGATTGTTCCGCTGAGGCTGGCCAACGCGGCTCGGGTCCGGCTCTGCCAGCGCTTCGAGTCCTGAGCCGGCCAAGGGCCCCACGAAAGCGTTCCGATCGGCAGCGGTGAGTGGCGACTTGTCAACTCAGTTAGCCGGGTATAGGGCCTGGCTCAACTGTTGGACAGAGTCCTCCATGTGCTCTCGCACCAGAAAGCTGGCGCGAAGTGAATCGCCCGACTTGATCGCGTCGAGGATCGCCCGATGCTCGCCCACTGCGTCTCGTCCCTCCGGATACACCGTAGCCAACTGCCGCAAACAGATCCTGGTTTCGGCACTCAGGGTGGCAAACGCGCGGCTCAGCCGATCGCTCCCCACGGAGGCGACCAGAACTGTATGGAATCGCAGGTCGGCCTCGGTGACGCGCTCGCGGATCCCGCTCGACTTAGCACGTCGAATCCGCGCCAGGGACTCCTCCAGCGGCTCCAGCGACCGCACGTCATTTTGCTGGGCGAGTTTCTCCGCCACCGCCGACTCGATCAGCGCGCGGGTTAGGTACAGATCCTGAATTTGCCTCAAGCCGAGCTCGGCGACGAAGGCCCCCCGGTTGCGGCCACTCACCACCAGGCCTTCCTGGATGAGCCGTTGGAGGGCTTCGCGAACAGGGCCGCGACTCACGCCCAGCCGTTGGGTTAGCGACACCTCCGCCAGCTGAGTTCCCGGGGGTAGTGCACCTTTGATAATGGCGGACCGTATCCGGGCCGCGATGCGGCTTGAGGTGCTGTCCCGATCCAGCGGCCTCAGCTGGGGCAAACCGCTGCCTGCCATGGTCACCACCGCGACTGACGCACGCCGTCAGCGGTCCAATATCGAATCAGTTACCGGGTCGGTGAGATATCGCATCTCCGCCACTTCCCTCCACTCGAAGGCGGTCGCAGATTAGGGGCGCGCCAGCGGGCGCCCGGGTCAAAGTTAGACTCCAGTCCTGATCCGCCCGAGCAATTCAACGATGGTGTGGGCGGCCAAGTAAGACGTTACCCCGGTGCCGACATCCAGCAGCGGGTTCACCTCTACCAGGTCGAAGCCAATCACCTTCATATGGCCGGCGATCGCGAACAGGGCCGACCTGAGCTCCCCGTAGCTCATCCCCTCTGGCTCGGCGGAAACGCACCCCGGCACCAGCGGTAGGTCGAGGACGTCGATATCGATACTGATGTAGCACGGTGCCCCAGATGGCAATCCTGCGATGACCAGGTCGGGTGCGCCACGGAACTCCTCCATGGTGACCACTCGATTGCCATCCCCCAGGGTGTCGTCCATCATCCGCTGGCTGGTTCGAATACTTCTGATCCCGACCTGAGTCAGGCTCAGGACCTGCTTCAGGCGGCGGATCTGCCGGAACGCGTGCTGGTTGGTGTACTCCAAGCCGTGAACGAACGGCATGTAGTCCAGGTGGGCATCGAAGTGAACGACGTGGAGATCCTCATCGAACCCGCGGACTACTGGGAACGAGATCGCGTGGTCGCCTCCGAGCACCACCGGCATGGCGCCCTGACCGCGCACGCGATGCACCATTCGGGTGACGTTCTCGAAGGTACCCGCCACGTTAGTCGGCAGGATGTCGGCATCTCCGACATCTACCAAACGATTCCGGCCCAGCTCGTCGGCCAGGTATCGCCGCTTGGTCTGCGGGTTATAAAAGCCCGGTTGATCACCAACGAAGCGCATCGAGTGCTCGCGAATGCTCCGGGGGCCAAACCTAGACCCAGGCATAAAGGGCGACCCCTCGTCGGTGGGCACTCCGAGGATGGCGATGTCGGCGTCCAGGACATCGATCTCTTGGCACACCGGTGCCCGCAGGAAGGAGACGATTCCCGTGAACGGCATATTCAGGCGTTCTGGTTCGATGATACTCAATCCTTCACGTGATAAGTCGCGCGGCCACTGCTCCCCTGTCGCGGCCCTTGATCGCGTTGCGCGACTCTCATCCGCGGGTCAGCCACCGACGCTCACCCCACCTGGGTTATCTCTTTCACCGCTGAGGACGCGCACCCGGATTCGGCTCGGGTTCCAGCCGTTACAGGGGTTCTGGTCCTGAGGACAAGCGGAGACGCCGAGAACAACATCCATCAAAGTCTCTAGGGTCAGCTTCTGGCCGGCCCTAGAGAGGGGCTCAACCGTCGTCATCTCGCCAAGTTCGGTCACGGGCGAGTTCTGAAATATGTTCAGAGGATCTGGAATTTGGAAGCTCTCCAAGCTCCAATTGCTGAAGGCGCGGGTCAGGTTCGATCGGCAACTGCGATGGCCTACGAGGCCGAAGTCCTGCTCGTAGCGCTCGGGGTCGCACATCGCGATCAGGAGGTCATGCACTCCGACGTCATCTGCAACCACCCGGAACATGGCCCGGCGCCGGTTGGTCCGGAGTTCATCTCCGACCGACAACTTCAGCCGCATCAGCGCAGTCCGAGTGTGGGTCGTCGACAACCACTCCGAAAAATCGTCAGCCGCGAATGCCACGAAGTCGGCCACCTGCTGGCCGTCTACGTCGATGACTTCGACCACGCTACCTCGCGCCACCGACATGGTGGCCGCGGTGGTTGCTTCGACGAGTAGGTCATCCACGACGTGGCTCACCGAGACTCCTCTAAAAGCGGTGCCAACTCGCCTCCTCACGACTCTGCTCAGCCTGCTACACCGAGGCTTCCGCCGTGGCGCTCCTCCTTCCCCGATCCACAAGCCCCAACCGGACAAATCCGAGGTAGAGCAATCCGGCCACCAGCAGTCCGACGATCCAAGAGAGGTCCCCACCGTTCAACCGCTGGGCGACCGGCCCCGTCAGGATGCTGGTGCTCATGAACGGAATCTCGCAGACGAAGCCCACCATATAGGCCGTCACCGCGTACCACTTCACCCCTCGATAGGGACCGTCCGCGTCGAAGAACGCGGCAGTGCTGTAGTGGCCGTGCTGGACCAGGTAGAAGTCGACCAGGTTCACCGCGCTCCAGGGAATGATCAGGTAAAAGAGAAAGGAGAGGAAATTTGAGTAGTTGGTGAGGAAGTTTGCGGAACCGATGATTCCGATTATCGCGGCGATGGCGCTGATGACAAGGATTACCGCGATGCGTGACGGTCTCCCGATTCCAAGAATCCGCCGCTTCTGTTCTGTCATGGCGAGCAGGGACAAAGTGGCACCGTACACGTTGAGAGTGTCGGTAAAAATCACCCCGAGAGCGATGATGAACATCATCGGAACACCCAGAGGACCGACCAGTGAGATTGTCACCGCGATCATCGCCGAGATGGACTTAGGCAGGATTACACCCAGCAGCGCCCCGAACGCCAGGAGCCAGAAGGAGGCCAGGTTGCCTCCCGCATAGCTCCACCAAAAGGTCTTGTGGGCGGGCACTTCGGCTGGAAGATAGCGGCTGTAGTCGGAAGCGTAAACGGCGTAGGAGATTACCCACACGGCAGCGATCGACAGCATCAGCAGAAAAGGTCCGCCGTCAAATTTTCCGAAGGTCCAAACGGAGGACGGGACCTTTCCGCGGGTGAAGAGGCTGATGGTCAGGGCGAAGAAGGCGATAAGGAAGCCGTATCCCCAAATCCGCGCCCAACGGTGGATTTCTTTGTAGCCGAAGATTGCCAGGGCGGCCGTCACCGCGGCGCAGATGATGATCCCGACACTGAGTGGTACTCCGGGGAGAGTGGCCGTGATTCCCTGTCCACCCAGGAGATTGCTAGTGGCGAAGAAGCCGACGTACATGAAGATCGCCACAGCCGCCGGAATCACCGTGCCGGTGAATCCAAACTGCGCGCGTGATTGCAGGATTTGGGGGATCCCGAGTCTGGGGCCTTGAACCATGTGCAGGCACATGACCACCCCACCCAGCGCCAGGCCGACGATGATCGACACAACTGCCCAGGGAAAAGTGAGTCCCAGCGCAGCCGCGATCACCCCCGTCAGGACAGTGGTCATCTGCATGTTCGACGACCACCAGATGAAGAAGAGACGCGAAGGCTTCCCGTGGCGCTCGCTTGCGGGGATGAAGTCGATGCTGTGGCCCTCTACCTCCACTCCGCCAAGAACTCCAGACGCCGGCGGCGCAACTTCTAGGCTCAACCTTCCTTCCTCCTGTATTAGCGCGACTCAGGCCGCGAGGACGGCCACTCCCTTCGACTCCGCCGCGGTAGTTCACTTGCTGGATCAGTCGGGAGATCCACCGAGATAGGAAACCTAGACCCGGGTTCCCTGTGGGTGAGAGGCTCGATCGGTCGTGTTCTAGGGCCCGTTCGAGGAGCCGGCGGCGGGAATTTGGAGCGCCCTCGGAATAAGTTCCGTGCGTCCGCGACGGCGTTCACTGCGGTGTGGTCGCCATAAGCGCCAGCAGCTCGTAGATTACGTGGGATGCCGCGATGCCGGTCACCTGAGCGTGGTCGTACGCGGGGGCGACCTCCACGACATCTGCCGACGCGATTGGGAGCCCTGCTAGTCCACGCAGGATTCCCAGCAACTCTCGAGAACTCAGTCCGCCTGACTCAGGTGTACCGGTCCCGGGTGCGAAGGCAGGATCCAGGACGTCGATGTCGATGGAGATGTAGAGCGGCGTGTCAACAACCCGCTCACGGATCCGCTCCACTGCCCCGGAGACGCCGATCCTCTCGAGTTCCATGGCGTGCACGGTTACGAACCCAAGACTCTCATCCTGAGGCAGATCGGTCCGGTTATAGATGGAGCCGCGAATTCCGATGTGGATCGAGCGGTCCGTCCGGAACAGACCTTCTTCGGAGGCTCGCCGAAAAGGAGTCCCGTGAGTGTAGGGAGCGCCGAAATAGGTGTCCCAGGTGTCCAGGTGGGCGTCGAAGTGAACCACTGCGACGGGACCTGTCTTGGGGTGGACCGCTCGCAAGAGCGGGAGCGCCACCGTATGGTCACCACCGATTGTGATCAGTCGGCCGCCCCCCGACAAGAGGGCGGTCGCTCCCGACTGGATCTGCGTGATTGCTTCGGCAATGCTGAAGGGGTTGCAATTGATGTCACCTGCATCAACTACCTGCTGCTGGTCAAATGGGACGGCATCGAGGTAGGGATGGTACGGCCTGAGCAATCGTGAGGACTCCCTCACGTGGGAGGGCCCAAACCGGGCGCCAGGACGGTAGGTGGTTCCCGCATCGAAGGGCACGCCGAGGATGGCGACATCGTATCTTGAGACGTCCTCGAGCCGGGGTAGGCGGGCGAATGTGGTCAGACCAGCGAACCGGGGCACAGTCAACCCGTCGGTCTGGCCGACTACCGCCGCTTCACCCACGACGGTGATGCCCCTGCCCGAGCGCTCCGGAGTGCCAACGACCTGAGTCCGGGGGCCGCTGGCTTGTGGTCCCGGGGAGCCTCGGCCGGACGCATCCACTTCGCTCCGTTGGCACGCCCTCCCCTCCTGTGTGCGACCCGAACCGGTCAGGGCACTTCGCTCTGCTGGAACCCCAGCCCGCCCGACAGTACCCGTGGTCTGGGGATTATCGGTCCGGATTGTCTCCATGTCAACAATCCACCACCGATCTCAAGGAGCTCGGGGCCAGCGGCCGGCGCCGAAACTGATCGGGAATCTGCTCGCACGTAGCAAGACGTCCCGAACCCAGCCGAGGGTTTCTCTCAAAAACGGATGCGGTTGACAGTCAGCCAGTTCCCGCAGTAGCGTCGCCCTGGCGGAGCGCGGTCCCTTCGGGGTCGAAAGAGGACGCCGAACCCGCCCGCGGAGAAGGAGGGAGAAAGTGGCCAGCATCCCGGCCCACGAGTCCGCCGAACCCAGTACCCCAGGCCTCCGGCGCAACAGCCTGAATCTGCGTCGTTTGATTTTCATCGGACTCGCCTACTTCTCGCTGGCCCCCGTCATCTACCTAAACATGGGCTTCATGGAGACTGACTCCGGCGGTCCCGTCATGCCGTTTTTGTTTATCCTCATCACCGTCGCCGTACTTCCTACGGCGGTCAGTTTCGCGGTGATGAACAACCGTCGACCGTCGGCTGGAAGCGGATACACCTGGCTCTGGGAGAGCACATACCCCGCCGTTGGGCTTTGGTTGGGCTGGATGATGATCACCACCTATGTGGTGGTGGCAGCCCTCTATCCGGCGGCATTCGGGACATTCTTCAACGCCCTTCTCTCCTACTTTCACCTGAGCGCTACAACGTGGACCGGCATCGGCGGCGGCGTGATCTCGATCCTGATCATCGGTTATCTGCAACACAACAACATCAAGCTGTCGGCGACCGTCATCTCGGTGCTGATGGTGATCGAGGGCACGTTTGTGGCAGCACTAGCCATCGTCATCGTCGTCAAAGGCGGTGCACTGGGCCATTTCTCAAGCAAGCCTTTCAACCCCGGAGCGGCAACCCTGGGCTTCGCGGGTCTCAGCTTGGCCGCCATCTTCGCGTTTCTCTCGATCGCAGGAGTTGACGGAATCGCCCCGGTCGCAGAGGAGTCGCACACGCCGCGGCGTCTGATTCCCTTGGCGACCATTCTCATGACCCTAATTGCGGGCGGATACTGGACGCTGGTTTCTTACGGGTTCGCGATTTCGGTGCCGGTTTCTACCGTGGAGCACTACGTCACCGCGGGCCAGCTGACACCGGTGCTACCAATCGCTCAGAAGTACATCGGCGGTTGGGCGGTACTGGTCCCGATCACCGGATTCACCGCGGCTCTCGCCAGCTTCGGCGCGGCCCTATACGCTGCCAGCCGAGTCACGTACGCCATTGCCAGAGAAGGGTTTGTCTGGCATTACTTCTCCAAGCTTCACCCACGGTTCCAGACTCCCTGGCGGGCTGAGGTGGCCACCCTGGTGGTTGGGACAGTGGCCCTGTTCGCGGTCACCCTCTGGCAGGGCGGTGTGGCGCTTGCCTATGGCTACCTCGGGGAGATCTTCGTCTTCTTCGTGCTGATTCTGTACATCTTCGTCAATGTCGCCAACATCGTCTACCACGCCCGATTTCGCCGAAGTGAGTTCAACTGGTTGACCAATGGGATCATCCCGGTCCTGGGTATCGGGATCGATGGATACATCCTCTACAAGGGGTTCTTCGTGTCGGAGATCTCGCTTCCTTTCGCGTCGGGTAGCAGCATCGTCTGGTTCTCGCTGGGGTGGACCGTCCTGGGGATCATCTGGACCCTCTGGTGGCGGAGCCGGCGTAAGCTCTCCAGCATCTCGCTCTCCTCCGAGGTCTGAGGCCGATGGCCGACCTCGTGTACCCGGCGGTCAGAAGGCCCCATGACTGAAGGGTTCATCGATGTCGCCGACGGTAGAGTTTGGTACTGCATCGCGGGCGAGGATCGCTCGGGCACCCCAATCCTCTGCCTTCACGGCGGACCGGGGATGCCACACGATTATCTGGAGCCTCTCGCCGACCTCAGTGATGAGCGTCCGGTCATCTTCTACGATCAGCTGGGGTGCGGCCGATCACCAGCGGCTGCGGGAAGCATCACCTGGACGGTGCAGCGTTTCGTGGAAGAACTGATCGCGGTTCGAACTGCGCTCGGACTCGACGAGATGGTGCTCTTTGGTAATTCCTGGGGAGGCATGCTCGCCCTGCAGTACCTGCTCGAGCGTGCCCCCCAGCTCCGCGGGCTGATCTTGAGCAGCACTCCGGTGAGCGTTGTCCGCTGGTTGGCTGACGCGGCCGAGTTGAGACGCGCGCTACCAGCTGATGTCCAGACGGTGCTGGAGAACCATGAGCGGTCAGGATTCTTTGCTTGCCCCGAGTATCAGGGCGCAGTCGCTGAGTTCTACCGCCGACACCTCTGCCGACTCTCGCCCTGGCCGGACTGCATCGAGCAAACCTTCAATGGCCTCGGTGGGGAGGTCTACACCACGCTCTGGGGTCCCAGCGAATTCGGACCAGTAACTGGCGAGCTGGTCAACTTCGAGGTGGTCGATCGGCTGGGGCAGATCAGGATACCCACCTTGGTGACAGGTGGCCGTTTCGACGAGGCGCGTCCGGAGCACATGGAGCTCTTGGCCCGCTCTATCCCTGGCGCCGAACTGGCTCTCTTCGAGCACAGTGCGCATGTCGCCTTTCTCGAGGAGCGCCCCGCTTACTTAGCGCGCCTGCGCACCTTCCTGGCTCGCCTAGAATCCGGAGGCTGAGCGTGAGCCGCGAGCACGTCACCGATTCTGCCCGGATTCACCACGACTGGGACGAATCCTTAGCGCCGATCCTTGAAGTCGAGTCGGGCGACGTAGTCCACTTCGATCTCCAGGTTGCTGGCTCCGGGCAGGTCAAGCTCGGCGACCACTTTGACGATGTTCGATTCGATTTCGAGACCATGTACAACCTGAGCGGCCCGGTTGCGGTGGTCGGGGCAGAGGCCGGCGATACGCTCTGCATCGAGGTTCTGGAGCTGGTGCGCAGCAAGTGGGGATGGGCCGCCATTTTGCCTGGGTTCGGCCTACTCGCAAGTGACTTTCCGGACGGCTATCTGCGTACCTTCGCATTGGATTCAGAACTAGGAGTTGACTTCTCCCCCGGAATCCGCATCCCCTACCGGCCGTTCCTTGGCACGATGGGCGTCAATCCGGGCGGCGGAGTGCGGCTCTCACCTTTTCCTCCGCATCGAGGCGGGGGCAACATCGACAACCGGTATTTGACCGAGGGGTCGCGCCTGTACCTGCCGGTCTTCCTTCCCCGAGCCCTCTTCTCGTGTGGCGACCCGCACGCGGTTCAGGGGGACGGCGAGGTCTGCATCACAGCCCTGGAATCCCCGCTCCAGGCCAGCTTGCGCTTCACCCTGCAGAAGCGATCGCTGGCAGCTCCGGCATTCCTCAATCCCGGCGCGGGAGGGAGCAGGGCGGCATCGGAGGAGTACTGCGTGATGGGGCTCGCGCCCGACCTGATGCAAGGAGCGCAGACCGCGACTAGAGCGATGATCACCTGGCTATCTGAGGAACACGAACTGAGTCGTGAGGACGCCTATGTCCTCTGCAGCCTCGCCGGGCAACTGCGAATCCTGGAGGTGGTTGACGCAGGGATGTGGAATGTGGCCATGTGCATGCCGCTCGCGCTCTTCAACTAAACGCCCCGAACAGGCCATCCACCGCGTGACCCTCGCATTCGGCAGCAAACGCGGCGATCTCCGGCGCCCTCGCGCCGAGATCCGCATGGCTAGGCACCAAGCGGAAACGAGCACCACGCGTGGCTGGGGGACCTTGTCGCCATCCGGGGTGGGGTTCTCTGTCTTAGAACTGATACAGGCGGGCCGTGTTACCTCGGAAAATGGCATCTTCCAACTCGGACAGCCAGGCCTTGCGGGCCCCGCGCGCGGCCCAGTTCTTGCGCACCACGGCCCAGCCGGCCCTCAGCTCATGGGCGGCGTACCAGTACGACTCCGGCGCACCGTGCCCGTCGGTGCCACACAGCACCCGGGAGGCAGGTGCCAATTCCAGCACCCGCTCCAGCCGCTCCGCGGTTCGTGCCGGGGCGAACAGGTTGAAGAGCGAGAGTTCGGCGTAAACATTGGGACGGACCAGCGCCAGATACGCCAGCTCCTCGTGCCAGGGGTAGCCGCCGTGGATCAAAACCACGGTGGCAGCCGTCCCCTCCGCAGTCAGCAGAAGTTCCTCCAGGAAGAGCGGGTTGGCCTCGCTCAGGCGGATCTCCGAATCGCCGAATCCGGTATGGAACTGAATCGGCAGTCCGAGCTCGGCGGCCCAGCCCAACATTTGCCGACAGATCAGATCTCGCAGCGCTTTGCCTCGCCGTCTGGTCGGAAGCTCTTTGGTAGTGCGCAGGGAGGCGTCGGCGTCCTTCAGGGTGGCGCCCGGGTCCACCTTGAGTCCAGTTCGATAGGCGAGGATCGTCTTCAACCCGACGTATCCCTGCCCAGGCGCCAGGCGCACCGCCTGCTCGGCAGCGGCAAGTATCTCGGTTGCTGTCTGACCCTCGGCGATCAGCAGATCTACCAGCGGGTCGATGCGCATGATCGAGCGGACCACCGCCCCGCTGACCGCGGCCATCTCGGCGGCGCCCGGGGCCGGGTCCGCCAGGTAGGTGCCGGGGTCCAGCACCACGCCCTCAATCCGGGCGTCGGCAAAGAGTCCCGCCACATACCCCGGCCAATGAGCGCTGGCCTGGGCCCGGGCCACTCCCAGCTCCTCCACCTCGCAGCACAGGTAGCTAGCCAGCCGCACCGCCATCAACTCCTGGCTGAGTCGCCCGGGGGCCACCCGCGCGCGGCGGTCTCGAGCGGCCCTATCCCCCGGCACTTCCAAGGAGATAGCGCTGAAATCGAGCGCCTCGCCCTCCCCGGTGACTGGGTGAACGTGGCTGTCAATCATCGCCGGACCGGCGGGCGGGCGGGGGTGAGGGCCACCTGGCCCCCACCTCTAGCCCGCTTTGGGATTGTTTTGGTTCCGGCCACTAGCCGCCAGCGGGAGCAATGCTGGGCTGGTCCAGAATGGCGGCGGACTCCCCCCCTTCCTCGCCGAGGATGGAGCCGATCTGACCCACCTTGTCCGGTGCAGTCCGGGAGAGGTAGGCCACGAACAGAATGCCGACCACAAGCCAGCCCAGGTTGACGTAGGGCACGTAGGTGTAGGGCGCCGGTGGTACCGCCCCCGAGTAGATCGAGCCGTAGACCGCGAGCCCGAAGACGACGATCCCGATCACCGGTACCAGCCCGTGCACCAGCGGGTTGTAGCGCTGGGCGATCCGCCGGAAGTAGACGGAACCGCCAACACAGAGGACCACATAGACCAAGCACACGGCAATCGTGCCGACACTGGCGTAGAAGAAATAGTTATTGGAGGGGCCTAAGTTCCAGAGGATGCCGCTGACGAAGGCGGAAACCGTGGCCGCTCCGGCGAGCATCAGGATCGCGTTGGAGGGTGTCCGGGTGATTTTGTTCGTGCGTCCCAGCCAAGCCGGCAACACACCTTCCCGACCCATCGCGAAGAGGGTTCTTGTGG
This sequence comes from Candidatus Dormibacteria bacterium, assembly GCA_050734135.1. Lineage (GTDB taxonomy): Bacteria > Chloroflexota > Dormibacteria > Aeolococcales > Bog-877 > Bog-877. The sequence goes on along the minus strand of JBOHUG010000054.1, from coordinate 27,163 downwards.
CTGCGGTGGCGCAGGCGAGGCAGACGATAAAGGCGGATCCGATCGCTGCCAAATCCACCAGGATCATCATCGGGGTACCGACGTAGGTCTTGGCCAGCGTCGCCAGAATCGCCGGATTGGTGGCCCAAGCGGTGGATCCAGCCTTGTTGACCCCAACTCCGATGGCGATGTTGTAGGTGGTCCACACATAGAAGATGATCGCGAAACAGACCGCCACCAGCACTGAGATCGGGATCGCCCTGCGGGGGTTTCTAGTCTCCTCGCCGAGAACAGCGGCGGTCTCGAATCCGATGAACGAGGTGACCCCGAAGATCAGTCCGTAGAAGATCCCACTGAAGCCTCCCTGCAGGGTGTGCCCGAAGGTGAAGGGTTGCAGGGTCTGCCCGAATTTCCCGCCCTTGGCGGTCAGGATGATGTCCAGGACCACGATCACCGTGACCGTGACCGCTCCCACCCAAAGCAGCGCCTTGGCACTGAGCTTGACCCCCCGCACCGAGAGCGTCACCAGGCAGGCCATCCCCACCAGGAAGATGGGGAACCAGAACCAGCTGGGCTCGCTGTGCCACACCTCGGTCTGGATCAAGGAGGCGGTGAAGCCCCCCACCCCGCTCATGGTCATCGGAACAAAGCAGAAGAACCCAAAGAAATACATCCACCCGGTGAGAAAGCCGACCCGCTTGCCCAAGGTTCGACTGGAGTAGGTGTAGGCGTAGCCGGCCGAGGCCATCCGGCGGGTGAATCCGATCACCACAAATCCGAGTGCCAGACAGCCAATGCCACCGATCAGGAACGCCAGCGGGGTCGAGGTCCCCGAGAAGGCCGCAGAACCGCTGGTGTTGTAGGCCATGGCCATCGCCGGTGCCAGCACCGCGACAGCCATCGCCACCGCGTCGATCGTGCGCAGACTCCCTTTTCGCAGCTCGCCGGTGGCCGCCTGGCTCCCGGCACCCGCGATCGTTTCGCTGGTCGCCATTTAGGTCCCCTCCTTCCTGCTCTCTGATCCGCTCGCGAGCGGCCTCTCTTCCTCCTCGGGCACCGGGGGCACATATTCGACTTTGAGCCCCGATGCCAGAGCGTTCGAACCGTTGAAAAAGTCGACCACTGCCATCAGCTCCACCAGCTCGGCGTCGCCCAGCCCCAGCCCTCGCAGCGCGTCGGTGTGACTGTTGAGGCAGTAGTCACAGTTGTTGGTGGCGGAGACCGCCACCGCAATGATCTCCTTGGTCTGCCGGTCCAGCGCGCCCTCGGCCATCACCACCTTGAGCTTCTCCCAGGTGACAGCAAGCAGGGCTGGCTGATTAGCGAGCGCCTTCCAGTAGTTGGGTACCTGGGCCAGCTTGCGGCTGGTCATGATCTCCTGGTAGACGTCCTTGACCACGCCCTCTGCCTCCGACTCGTCGACGAGGTGCACCAACGCCATCCCCTACCTCCTTGTGCCTTGGCTCGCTCCGCGACCTGCTGGCAGCGCGATCGGCTCCACTGCCGTGCGCCAGCTGGAGAAATCCTCCACCTCGCCCCGAACGACCTGCAGATACCAGTCCTGGAGCTGCTTGGTCATCTCGCCCGACTGGCCGTTCCCGACCTGGCGGCCATCGATGCTGGTCACCGGGGCGATCTGGACACCGGTACCGCAGAGGAACGCCTCATCGGCCGCCAGGAGCTCACTGCGGTCGATCTGTCGAACCTCGAGCTGGCAGCCCCTCTGCTTCGCCATCGTGATAACGCAGTCCCGGGTGACCCCGACCAACAGGTCATCGGTGACCGGGGGCGTGACCAGGACCCCGTCCTGGACCATGAAGAGATTGGCTGAGGAAGCCTCGGCGACCTGGCCGTCATGGGTCAGCATCAGGGCTTCGTCGAATCCCAGCGAACGGGCTTCGTCGGCAGCCAGGGCGGCGTTGAGATAAGCACCAGTTGGCTTTGCCCTGGCGGGGATGGCGTTGTCGTCAATGCGGCGCCAGCTGGAGGTCATCATCCGCAGCCCTTTGCGGATGTCCAGGTATTCTCCCATGGCCAGGGTGTAGCAGCAGAACTCCGTGGCAATCCCCGAGAGGGTGACCTTGATCGTGTGGCCCCCCTTGTAGATGATCGGGCGGACGTAGGCGTCCTGGTGGTAGTTGTTGCGGGCCAGAAGCTCCAGGATGATCTCCTCGAGTTTGGACGCTGTGAGGGCGGGATCGGGCTCCAGGCGCAGGATCCGAGCCGAGCGGAGGATCCGCTGGAGGTGCTCTGGAAGCCGGATTACAAACAGCTGCTCGCGCTGGTCGCTCCAGTAGGCGCGGATCCCCTCGAAGCAACCGGTGCCGTAGTTGAAGGCGTGCGCGGTGATGGGGATGCGGGCCTGGTCCTCGTTCACGAACTCACCGGCGAAGTAGACGATCTCACCAGCCGTGGTCATACGTACCTCCCCATGCCACCGCTGACGTCGATGGACGCCCCGGTGATATAGCTGGCCCGGGAGCTGGCCAGAAAGGCGACCAGCCCTGAGACTTCCTCGGCCTCCCCGAACCTGCCCAGGGGAACCTCGGCGGCCGCGGTCCGGGCAAGGAACTCGTCCTCGCTCAGCTCCGGGGCCTGCCGCTGGTGGATGTTTCGCCACTGGGGGGTGCGGACGAAGCCGATGTTGACGCTGTTGACCAGGATTCGGTCCGGAGCGAGCTCCATCGCCAGGGCCTTGTTGAACGCCAGGCAGGCGGCCCGATCGACCGAGGTGGCGAAGAAGGCGGGGTCAGGCTGGCGACCGTAGATGGCGTTGATGTTGATGATGGCGCCCCCGCCAGCCTCCCGCAGGTGGGGCAGCGCGGCCCGACTGCAGCGCATCTGGGAGAAGAGCTTGACCTCCAGATCCGCCTGGAAGTCGGGGTCGGTCAAGGTGGCGAAGGTGCCCGGGTGAGCCCGCCCGGCGTTGTTCACCAGCACGTCGAGACCGCCGAGCTCGGCCACCGCGTGACTGATGAAACCGTTGAGCTGGTCAGCATTGGTGACATCGGCGACCTGGGCTACGACGTGGCCCCCACCGCGCCGCAGCTCCTGGGCGGTCGCCGCCAGCTCGTCCTGGTTTCGGGAGCAGATCGCGACCGCGGCTCCCTCTGCCAGGAGCTCCTTGGCAATGGCCGCACCCAGCCCCTTGGAGCCGCCCGTCACGATGGCGCGCCGGCTCCGAAGGCTAAGGTCCACCGGCTAACCGCCCGCCTCGGGCAGACTCTGCCCCCGCAGCGCCAGCAGCGCCTGCCGGGGCGGGTTGAAGACGTCGTACTCGTGGCACGGAACATCGCCCGTCCGGCCGCCATGGGGGACGTTCGCTGGGATCACCGCCACCATCCCGGGCGTCATCAGCCGCACCTCGCCATCGATCTCGAATTCCAGTTCGCCCTCGACCACCAGGGTCAGCTGCTCCTCATCGTGACTGTGGAGCGGTGCCACGGTGTGGGCGGCGAACCGCACCGAGTTGAGCATCGTGCTCTCCCCCAGGGCGGGGCGGAACTCCAGGCCGGGCACGAAACTGACCGGCTCCCCGTCGCGCTCCAGATCCAGGAAGTGTCCCCGGCTGGTGGGGGCCTTGCCCGACCCGGGTGCGGCGAAGTACTTATCCGCGAGGCTCATCGCTGGTCTCCCCTGGATGCCCGGGAACAGACGATCTCCACCCGCCCCTCCATTCCTGCCGAAGCCGTCCCTGTACCTCGGGTGGGCGACCCCACGGGCCCCCAGTCGCAAATGATAGCCGAATTAGGCATTTACCGATAACATGGAAAGGTGGCAAGCGATGGCGCCCCTCGCGACTTGGCGGTGAAAGCGGTCCGCCACCTTACTGATGGTGCGGCAGGACCTAGCTCCCCGGCAGCGCCCTCGGTTCCTCAGCCTGCCCTCGACCCAATCGATCTCCAGATCCTGGTGCTGCTGCTCCGCGACGCCCGCCGCTCGGTACGCGGGATCGCCTCGGAGGTGAGCATGTCGGCCCCCGCCGTCGCCGAGCGGATCGCCCGCCTGGAGCGCCAGGGGGTGATTCGCGGCTACCGGGCGGAGATCGACTGGGGCCGTCTCGGCTACGGGCTCCTGGTGTACGTGCGGGTGACTGGGGTGCAGGGCAGCGAGCAGTCCGCAACCGTCCAGGACCTGCGACAGCTTCCGGAAGTAGAGCAGGTCGAGGTGGTGACTGGCGACTCCGACCTGCTGGTGCGACTGCGGGCCCGTGACCAGGCGCACCTGCGCGAGCTGCTCTTCGAGCGGATCTGGAGAATCAGCGGGATCGAGCGCACCGAGACCTTGCTCTGTCTCGGGGAGCTGCCCCCCAAATCTTTCGATCTAGAACTGGCCGAGTCCCTCCTGGCTGAGACGGCCCTGGACCGCAGCCGGCCCGGGGACGGCAACGGGTCGCGAGCGGATGAGCTCCATGTGTGAAATCTTGGGGATCGTCTGGCCCGAGCCCCAACCTTTTGAGCGGGTGCTCCCTTGGGGGCTTCAGCTGGAGCAGCTCGGCATTGGTGGCTTCGGGTGGGGTCTTGCCTGGCGGGAGAACGGGCGGGTGCGCCGCTACCGAAACCCGGGCAAGCTGAGCGATGACCAGACGGGCCGGCGCGAGCTGCGAGAGATCAGCTCCAGCCATTACCTGCTCCACCTCCGCCGCCCCTCCCGGCTCAGCACTGTCTCCTTGGCCGACACCCAGCCCTTTGTGGCCGACGACGGCTCCTTCGCCTTCGCCCACAACGGCCGGCTGGCCGGGGCTCACTCTTTTAGGCCCAGCTTCCCGGGTCAGCTGGACGGTGAGGCCGACAGCGAGGTCGGGTTCCGGCTCTGCGAGAAGCTCGTGGGCGAGGGGATGGCTGCGAGCTCCGCGCTCCCGGAGGTGCATCGGCAGATGGAGGGCAACGCCAACCTGGCGTTTCTGGGGGCCACGGGAGAGTTCTTGTTCTACGCCGGCAATCCGGAGAACGATGGCTGGCGCTTCCAGCTGGAGGGAGCCGAGATTGCCAGCACTGCCCTCCACTCGGCGGACGAGGCCATCTTCAGCCTCTGCTTCCCTGACGCCAGTCACCGCGTTAGGCTCGCCGCCGGAGAGGTGGTGGCGCTCGGTCTGAGCCGGACCGACCGTCGGGCGGCGACGGGGTGACTTCCGGCGGCTGATCGGCGGCGGAGCCCGCAAGAGGAGGAGAGGTAAATGAGCAGCACGTCAGTGCAGGACCTGGCCGTTGGCAAGGTGGGATTCATCGAGCAGCACGGCCTTTTCACCGACGCCATGCGGGCGGCTGCCGAGCGGGCCACCGCCCTGGTCTCTGAGCAGGAAGTCCGGACGGTGCGCATCGGCGTGGTGGACCAGCACGGGGCGGTTCGCTGCAAGTTCGTCTCGGCTCATGATTTCCTGCTGTCGCTCCGCAACGGGATCGACTTCTCGGGGGCCATCCTTAGCCTCGACACCGCCAACAAGGTCTTCCCCCCAGCGTTCGTGGAAGGGGGCGGTTTCGGAATCCCTGAGCTGACCGGCTTCCCAGATGTGGTCCTTGTGCCCGACCCCACTACCTTCCAGTTCCTGCCCTGGGCTAATCAGACGGCCTGGGTGCTCTCGGACGCCCACTTCAGCAACGGCAAGCCGGTGTCGCTCTTCACCCGCCAGGTGCTCCGCCGGCAGCTGGAGCTCGCCCGGGAGCTCGGATTCGAGTACGCGGCGGGACTGGAGGTGGAGTTCTACATCTTCCGCCGAGAGCAGCTCAAGATCGGCCTAAACGAGACCGGCTGGCCGCCGCCTGCGCCCCCGGTGAGCGTCGTGGCCCAGGGCTATCAGTACCTCTCCGAAACCAGGCTCGCCCAGATCAGCGAGGTACTCGATCCCCTGCGGGACCATCTCGAGGCGGTTGGGCTGCCGCTCCGGACCATGGAGGATGAGTGGGGTCCCGGCCAGACGGAGATCACCTTCGACCCCCAACTCGGCCTGGGAGCCGCCGACGGCATGATCCTGTTCCGAACCGCCACCAAGCAGATCTGTCACCAGCTCGGCTACCACGCCACCTTCATGTGCCGGCCTCGGATCCCCAACGTGTCGTCGAGCGGCTGGCATTTGCACGAATCCCTCCAAGACGCCGACCAGGGCGGCAACGCCTTCGCCAGCACCGACCAAGGGGCCCTCTCGGTGACCGGGCGCCAGTTCGCCGCCGGGATCTTGGAGCACGCAGTCCCGATGACTGTCTTTTCCACCCCCACGGTCAACGGCTTCAAGCGCTTCAAGCCGTACTCCTTCGCACCGAACCGGGTGAACTGGGCGCTGGAGAACCGAGGATCGATGCTGCGGATCCAGGGGCAGCCGGGGGACCAGGGGTCCCACCTGGAGAACCGACTCGGGGAGCCGGCCGCCAACCCCTACCTCTATATGGCCGCCAACATCGCTGCCGGTCTCGACGGCATCCGGCGCCAGCTCAATCCGCCCCCGATGGTGCAGGCGGACCCCTATTCGGAGGCTGCCCCAGCCCTGCCCGCCAGCCTGGGGGAGGCGGTAGAGGCACTGGCGAAGGACCAGTTCTTCCGGCAGGCGCTCGGACCTGAGATCGTCGACTACCTGGTCATGCTCAAGCGTTTTGAGTACAACCGCTACCTTGAGGAGGCCGGCTCCGCCGCCGATTCGGTCGAGGTCACCGAGTGGGAGCAGAACGAATACTTTGAGTTCTTCTAGCTTCCGCCCACCACGACGGGTTAGGTAGTGGAATCCTCGCCGTCCCAACCAATCCAGCACCTGGTGCTGTTCCGGCTCCGGGCGGATTCCGGCGCGGAGGTGGAGGATGAGATGCGCCGCCAGATCGCCAGGTGGGCGGGGTTACCGGGGCTGCGCCGGCTGAGGTTTGGGAGGGACACGCTGGATAGAGCTGACGGCTACCAGTTCGGACTCTTTACAGAGTTCAGCGACTCCGCCGCCTACGCTGCCTACCTGGTACACCCGCTGCACCAGAGCTTTCTCGCCTGGGTGCGGGAGCGTCCGTTCGACGTGATCCGATTCGACTACCCACTAACGGAGGAGACCAGCCTTCAGGAGCTGACTGGGGTCTGAGCCCTCCCGGCCCGATCCCCTGAGAGCGCCCGGTCTGCGACCGGCGACGTTCGAGGCGCTGTGGCCACTAGTCAACTCGGAGAGGACCGGTGAACGGTCGACTGACCCTGCTCTGTGGCCTCCCCGGTTCAGGCAAGACGACTTGGTCAAACAGTTGGCAGAGCGGATGCCGGCGCGCCGACTCTGCGGCGATGAGCAGATGGCCCTGCTGGGGATCTCCCTTCGCGATGAGCGAGTCCGTGAGACGCTCGAGGTGGCGTACTGGCGGCAGGCCCAGGAGCTGCTGCGGCAGGGCCGGCACTTGACTCTGGAGTCCAGGTTCTGGTCCCGCTCGGACCGAGATCAGAAGCGAAACGGCGCCCGGGAGCTGAGAGCGACCGTGGAGCTGGTTTTCCTGGACGTGCCGAAGGAGGAGCTTTGGATTCGCCTGGAGCTCCGCAATCAGCGAGCGGAGCGGGGCGTCGCCCGAATCCGATCCGACCAACTGGCGCACTGGACCGGCCTCTTTCAACCACCAACTCCCGCCGAACTCCAGCTGTTCGACCAGTCCGACCTGGGCTCTGCCTCGCCGCTAGCCGAGCCGCTCCAACCACTCCCGGAGTAGTTCCACCGCTGTTTCTGGGTCCGCTTCCAGCCTGAGTGTCCGGTCCCGTGCCGCGCGTTGCTCCAGGATGTAGTCCACGTCCTTCAGTTGGTGCCCGGTCAGGATCGCCACCACGTCCGCGTCCTCCTCGATATGCCCACCCTGGCGGAGCTTTCGCAGCCCAGCCAGCGTGGTGGCCGAGGCGGGCTCGCAGCCGATCCCGTCTCGTCCCAGTGCCTCCTTGGCGGCAGCGATCTCCTGGTCGGTGACGGACTCACAGCTGCCTTCGGACCAGCGCAGGGCGCGCAGCGCCTTCGACCAGTTGGCGGGACTTCCGATCCGGATCGCGGTGGCACGGGTGTGGGGCTCTGGCAGTGGCTCCAGGGTGTCTCCCCCGCCAGCCCACAGCCTGAAGAAGGGATCCGAACCATCCGCTTGGACCACGATCAGCCTAGGGATGTTAGCGATCAGACCGAAGCTGGCCAGCTCCATCAGCCCCTTGGCCAGCGCGGAGACGTTGCCCAGGTTCCCCCCCGGTACCACCAGATAGTCCGGTACCCGCCAGCCCCGCTGCTCCAGCAGCTCCGCCACAACCGTCTTTTGGCCCTCGATCCGATAGGGATTGATCGAGTTCACCACATACCAACCGAGCTGGGCCGAGACCCGGCGGAGCAGCTCCAGCGCCTGGTCGAAGTTTTGGCCAGTCTCCACCACCAGGGCTCCGAAATCGATCGCCTGGGCCAGTTTGGCGCTTGAGACCGCCCCCTCGGGAACCAACAGCAGCGCCGGCATCCCGGCGCGGGCGGCGTAGGCGGCCATCGAGGCCGAGGTGTTCCCGGTCGAGGCGCAGGCGACCACCCGAGCGCCCAGGGAGGCGGCGTGGCTGATGCAGGCTGTCATCCCCAGATCCTTGAAGGATCCGGTCGGGTTGACCCCCTGATGCTTCACCTGCAGGCGGCTCAGCCCAGCCCAGCTGGCAGCTTCCGGCGAGCTGACCAACGGGGTGGATCCCTCTCCGAGTGTGATCGGGTGCTCCCGCTCGGACAGGAAGGGCAGCAGCTCCCGAAAGCGCCAGACTCCACTCCTGTCCGCCTCGCCACTGCCGCGCTGGCGGCGCTGCCAGGCCCCCTGCCACAGGTCAAGGTCGGGGCTGTCGAACTGGTAGCCGACCTCCAGCAGCCCGCCACAGGTAGCACAGGCGTAGGAGATCCCGATCGCCGCGCTCTCTTGGGCACACCCTGGATCCGAGCAACGCAGGAAGGTGCGAGCCATCGGCCAGACTTTAGAGCCCGAACTCCTGGTGCATTGCAACGACGGCGGCCGGGAGGTCAGTCGATTTCACGACCAGAGACACACTGAGCTCGGAGGAGCCCTGCGCGATCGCGACGATGTTGATCCCCAAGCGGGCGATCGAGCCGCAGATCCGGGCGGCAATCCCGGGCGTGCCCTTCATCCCCTCTCCCACCGCCACCACCACCCCCACGTCGGGCAGCTCCTCCACCGCCGCGACGGACGATCCGCCGCGAAGCGATCCCCGCTCCCGCTCCAGCCGCCGTCTGACCCGGGCCGCGTCGGCGCCGTTGACCACGAACGAGATGACGTTCTCCGCCGAGGACTGGGTCACCACCAGGGTGCTGATCCGATCTGCATCCAGCGCCCCGAAGACCTGCGCCGCCAGGCGGGTGAAGGACATCGAACGGGTGGCGGAGACGGTGAACAGGGAGGTCTCCGCAGTGGAGGCGATGGCCCTGACCCCAGGGCGACTCGGACGGGAGCCGCCGATCTCGGTGCCGGCGGACCCGGGATTGAAGCTGTTCTTGATCAGGACCGGGATCCCGGCCAGAAAGGGAAGGTCGAGCGCCTTGGGGTGCAGGACCCGGGCCCCGAAGAACGACAGCTCGATCGCTTCCCGGTAGGAGAGCTCGGGGATAACCCTAGCCTGCGGCACCAACCGCGGATCGGCGGTCATCATTCCGTCGACATCCGTCCAGATCCAGATGGCGTTGGCGGGGATGGTGGCGCCCAGGATGGTGGCGCTGTAGTCGGAGCCGCCCCGGCCCAGGGTGGTGCAGCTGCCGTCGCTGGTGGCCGCCCGGAAGCCGGTCACCACCGGCACCACCCGCCGCTGCAGGAGCGGTCCGATGCGGCCCCGAACCTTCTGGTTGGTGGGCTCGAAGAGGAGCGAGGCGTTGCCGAACCCGTCATCGGTGACGATCACCTCGGTGGCGTCGACCGCCTCCGCCCGAAGCCCGCCGGCCCGAAGCACCGCGGCCAGCAGGGTGGCGGACATCACCTCTCCCAGAGAAGAGAGGGAGTCAAGAGCCCTGGGGGTGAGCTCGCGGACCAGGGAGAAGCCGACGCAGAAGTCCTTGAAGGTGGAGAGCTCGGCGTCGATCTGAGCCTGGATCGCCGGGCGCTCCTCGACCGCGACCAGCCCGTCGCAGACCTCGGTGTGGCGCCGCCGCAGCTCCTCCCCGATCGCCTGCCAGGTCTCTGTCTCTCGGGCGCTCGCCGCGGTGGCGGCCGCGAGCAGGGACGCCGTCACCTGCTGCATCGCGGAGACGACCACCACCAGCTGACCAGGAGTGGCGTTTTCTTGAATGATCCTGGCGGTCGCCGCCATCCGCTCCGGGTCTCCGACGGAGGTGCCGCCAAACTTCATGACCCGCAGGTGCGGCCCCGGGGTGATCACGGGCGGATCAGCTCCCCACGGAGCCGCCCCTTGGCGCCCTCGTTGTCAGCCCGGAGCCGGAGCGACGTGGCTCCCAGTCCCTGACGTCGGAGGCGGTTCACGAGCTCGGCCTCGATCTCCGGTCCCGCGCGCCTGGTCACCGCCAGCACCGCCGACCCGGCCCCGCTCAAGAAGATCCCGAGGAGGTCCGGATGCTCCAGCTCCAGGCACTCTTTGAGCCCAGGCATCAGCTCCGCCCGCTGAGACTGATGCCAGCGATCCGCGAAGAACTCTGGCTCGAAGTTGAACTCCCCGGAGAAGGCCGAGGCGACCAGCAGGGCGGTGCGCTGCAGGTTGTGAACAGCATCGGCGCGACTGTACGAGTCCGGCAGGACCGCCCGCGACTTCGACGTAGCCAGGGGTCGATCCGGGATGACCACCACGAACTCCAGATCCCTCGGTACCTCCGCCTTTCGGGTCAGCACCGGGCTCAGGGGCCCTCCCCCCGCCGACACCACCAGACCGCCCAAATAGGCGGCCGCGACATTATCCGGGTGCCCATCCAGCTCCGCCCCCAGACCGATCAGCGTGGCATCATCTGGGCGCCGCCGCACCAGCTCCGTCCCGATCAGCAGTCCGGCGACGATCGCCGCGGCGCTGGAGCCCAACCCAACCCCGACCGGGATGGCGCTTCGAACTTCGAGCCGCAGCCCCGCGGCCGGAACTCCCGCCCAAGCGATTAGCCGGTTGATACCCTGGACCACCAGGTTGGCGGAGTCCCTGGGCAGCGTCTCGGCCCCCTCCCCCTGGCTGGTGATCTCGAACTCAGGCGCCGGCAGCGGTGTCGCCGTCACTACAAGGTCTAGTTCGAGCGCCAGCGCGGCGCAGTCGAAGGCACAACCGAGGTTGGCGGAGGTAGCAGGTACGGTCACCTCCAGCACGTCCATCAACTCCTTGGGGGCGGGGCTCAGCGCCGCGCCCCAACCGCCGCCAGCTGCTCCTCGAGGGCCTCGATCTTAGGCGCCAGGACCGGGATCTCAGGCAGGTAGCCAACCAGCGGGTCCGTAGTTTTGAGCCCGTTGCCGGTGACACAGAGGACCGTCGTCTCGCCAGACTGGATTCTTCCCTCCTGGAGCAGCTGGCGCGCGACCGCGACGGTAGCTCCCCCGGCGGTTTCTCCAAACACTCCCTCCGACTCGGCAAGATCTCTCATCCCAGCGACGATCTCCGGGTCGGCGGCGGAGCCCGCCCAACCTCCGCTGGAGCGAATCACCTCTAATGCCCGGTAGCCGTCGGCGGGATTGCCGACGGCCAGGGATCGACAGATGGTGTCGGGACGCTGCGGGGTGATCTCGCTCTGACCGGAGGACACGGCACTGGAGATCGGGGAGCAGCCCAGCGCCTGCGCCCCGAACACCCTGACCGGACGGGATTCGACCAGGCCGGTCGCGACCAGCTCCGCGAACGCCTTGGCGATTTTGCAGATCTGGGCTCCTCCGGCCATGGGGACCACCACGTTGTCGGGAAGGCGCCAGCCGAGCTGCTCCGCGATCTCGAAACCCACCGTCTTGGAGCCCTCCGCGTAGTAGGGCCGGAGGTTGACGTTGACGAAGCCCCAGGGATGGAGTTCGGCGATCTCGGCGCACAGGCGATTCACCTGATCGTAGTTGCCGTCCACCCGGATCAGCCGGGCCCCGTAGACGGTAGTCGCCACGACCTTGGCCTGCTCCAGATCCGCGGGGATCAGGATCACCGCCTCCAGCCCCGATCGGGCCGCCTGGGCCGCGACGGCATTGGCGAGGTTGCCGGTCGAGGCGCAGCCCACCACCTGGAAACCGAAGGCCCGGGCCTGCGCCAGCGCGACCGCCACCACCCGGTCCTTGAAGGAGAGGGTGGGAAAGCAGGCGGCATCGTCCTTCAGCCAGAGATCCTGGCTCCCGAGGCGCCGCCCCAATTCAGCGGCTCGAAGCAAAGGCGTGAAACCCACCGGTAGGTCGGACTGAAACCCCTCCGCGACAGGAAGGAATTCGGAGTAGCGCCAGATGTCGGGGGAGCGGCGCTCGATGGCGTCGCGGTTGATCGCCGCCCGGACTGCGGGCAGGTCGAGGTTCACTTCGAGTGGAGCGAAGCAGTCCTCGCAGAGCACGAGCGGACCGTTTCCGAACTTGCGCCCGCACTGCTCGCAGTGCAACTGGAAGAGATCTGACACAGCTGGCTCCTTTGGGTGGCAATTAGGTTGTCCGCCTGAAAAATCCTGGGGCAACTGAGAGGCTGCCCTGCAGGTCGAGCCGGGGGAGCCAGCAGCCGTCGGCGTTAGGAGCTAGTTCGCGAGTCCCCCGGGACGCGCCGAAGCATTCGGTCTTCAGGGAGAGGAGACCAATCTCGTGCGCGGCTATTCAGGCAAGGGCCGCCAGTCCACCGGGAGCTGCCCCGGGTAGGAGAGGCGCCGGAATCACGGCCCCTCCTGTTGGTTCGGAACCAATCACCAGCGGTCGGGCAGAGTGCCATCCGGCAACTGTACCGAACTGCGGGCCCGGTCGGACAGCGAATAGGCCGGCAGCATTCGCGCCGGAGCCTGGCAAACTCCTTGCGGATGAGAGTTTTCCGGGTCGCGGTGCTGGGGGCGACGGGAGCGGTCGGCCAGCGGCTGGTGCAGTTGCTGGAGGGTCATCCCTGGTTCACGGTGTCTGAGGTGGTCGCCTCGGAGCGGTCGGCGGGCCGACCCTACGGGAAGGCCGTCGCCTGGAGGCTCGCCACTCCCATCCCGGAAACGGTTTCCCATTTGACGATTCGGCCCCTCTCCCAGCACCTGGAGTGTGACCTGGTGCTCTCCGCCCTCGATGGCGAGGTCGCCGGCGACGCGGAAGCGAGGTTAGCCAAGGCCGGCTTTCCGGTGATCAGCAATGCCCGCAACCACCGGTTCGACGACGATGTCCCGCTGCTGATTCCCGAGGTGAATTGGGAACACGCGGCGATGCTCCAACATCAGCGCGCAAGGCGCGGGTACACGACGGGACTCCTGGTCACCAATCCCAATTGCTCGGCGATCGGGTTGGCGCTGGCGCTCAAGCCGCTTCAGGACGCATTCGGATTGGCTGCGGTCTCCGTCGTGACCATGCAGGCTGTCTCCGGTGCCGGGATCTCTGGGGTTCCGGGGCTGAGCATCCTCGACAACGTAATCCCCTACGTCGCCGGCGAGGAGGAGAAGATCGAGAGTGAGTCGCTCAAAATCCTGGGCGGGATGGAGGGTGGCAGGTTTGTTCCGGCCAATCTGGTGATCAGCGCCCAATGCAACCGGGTGGGGGTGCTGGATGGGCACACCGAGGCGGTCTCGGTGCGGCTTCGCTCCGAAGCCGATGCCGACCAGGTTCGCCGGGCTCTCGCCGACTTCACCTCCGAACCCCAGCGCCTGCAGCTGCCGAGCTCCCCGCCCAACCCGATCCTGGTGGTGGATGGGGTGGACCGTCCCCAACCGCGACTGGATCGCGAAGCGGCCCGGGGGATGGCGGTCAGCGTCGGCCGACTCCGCCCCTGCTCCGTGCTGGACTGGAAGTTCACCCTGGTAGTTCACAACGCCATCCGCGGTGCGGCCGGAGCTGCCCTGCTCAACGCGGAGCTGCTGGTCTCCCTGGGCTACATCAGCTGACCGGGGGCTGATCTCGCTGGGACTCGCCGGACCGGTGCAGGAGGTTTGAAGTTGACGGAGAAGTTCCCCAAACTGGGCCAGCGGGATGTCGCTCCCGATCCGCTGGCTCAGTTCGAGCGATGGTTTGCCGAGGCCAGCTCCGCCCAGCCCCTGGCCGAGGCCGCGGCACTGGCCACCGCCGATGGCAGCGGGCGCCCGTCCCAGCGGATGGTCTTGGTGAAGGGATGGGGAGCTGGTGGATTCGACTTTTACAGCAACTACCTGAGCCGCAAAGGCGGTGAGCTGGCCACCAATCCCTGGGCGGCCCTTCTCTTTTACTGGCCGCAGCTGGGACGCCAGGTCCGGATCGAGGGCCCAGTCCAGCAACTCGACTCTGCCAACTCTGATCATTACTTTGCGAGTCGGCCGCGCGCCAGTCAGCTAGGTGCCGTGGCGTCGGCTCAGAGCCGGCCGATCATCCGCCGGGCAGAGCTCGATCGCCGAGTCAGCGAACTCGAGGGATCTCTGGCAGGGGGCCCGGTCCCCCGCCCAGAGTGGTGGGGCGGCTATCGGCTCCAGGCGGTCGGCTATGAGTTTTGGCAGCACCGGGAAGACCGGCTCCATGATCGGATCCGATACGTCCTCGAGCCGCCCGGCTGGCGACGGGAGCGTCTCCAGCCCTGAGGTGGGTTCCCACAGCCAGGTGTGCGCTGCTACGATTCCCACTTGGCGCTCCGGGAGGGGGAAGCTCTCGGGAGTGGCGCCGCGCGGACGGCGCGGCCCCCACGGGCTCTTGAGCGAGTTGGCTGCAAGCCCGCTGGCCGCCCGCCAGCCGAGGTGACGCCAGCGCCGAGGAGGTTTTGAGAAGGTGCCCGCACCGGCTCCCGAGACCGATCCCGAAACCGGACTGCCGGTCGGTCCCCGGGTCGATCCCACTCCGGCGCCCTTCCCCCAAAGGGTGACCCTGGAGGGCCGCTACATCGAACTGACCCCACTGAACCAGGCGCAGCATGGCGCGGCGCTCTGGGAGCACCTCCTCGATCCCGCCAACGACCACCTCTGGCGCTACCTTCCCGTCGGTCCATTTGCCGACCGGGTCGCCTTCGACGCCCACCTGCACCGGTCCTGCAGCACCGACAATCCCCTCTTCTTCGCCATCCTGGATGGGGACACCAAGCGTGCCCTCGGCTGGGCGTCGCTGATGCGGATCGAACCGGCGCACCGCTGCGTGGAGGTGGGGTACATCCTCTACACACCCGCCCTGCAGCGGACGCGGGGAGCGACCGAAGCCATGTATCTCTTGGCCAGGTATGTGTTTGAAGATCTCGGCTATCGCCGCTACGAGTGGAAATGCGACGCGCTCAATGCGCCCTCGCGCCTCGCCGCACTGCGCTTGGGCTTCAACTATGAGGGAACCTTCCGCCAGCACATGGTGATCAAGGGGCGCAGCCGCGACACCGCCTGGTACTCCATCCTGGACGGCGACTGGCCCGCACGAAAGGCGCGCCTGGAGAGCTGGTTGGACCCCGCCAACTTCGACGCACAGGGAATTCAGAAACAGCCCCTATCTGCGATCAGCGCCGATACCGCAGACAGCGTCGGCTAGCTCCTCAGCGCACCGCTCCAGGGACCGGACTCTCTGCAGGTCAGGTCAGGTCCTCGCGCCGGTAGAGTCGAATCGAGAGCGGTACGAAAATCAAGAGCAATGCCAGCGCCCACAGCGCCGTCGCCAGCTCGGGATGTTGCAGCGGCCACACCTGCACCGACGCTGAGGGGTTGGGATTCCCGAACAGTTCCCGGCAGCTCGCGGTCACCGTGCTCACCGGATTCCACTCGGCGACCACCCGCAGCCAGACCGGCATGTTCTGCAGTGCCACAAACGCGTTGGAAACAAAGATCATGGGGAAGAAGACCACAAATGCCATCGCCTGCGCGGATTCAGGGTTGTGCAACCACATTCCCGCCGCCGCACCCGCCCAGCTCATGGCGTAGTTGAAGAGCAGCGCCAAGGCGAAACCGAGCAGCACCTCGCCCGGGTTGGTGTGCACGCGCCACCCCACGGCGAGTCCGACCGCGACCACCACCACCAGCCCCAGCACCGCTGTCAGCAGGTCTGCCGTGAGCCGTCCCGCCAGGACCGCGGCCCGGGACATCGGCAAGGACCGGAAGCGGTCGATGATGCCCGACTGGATGTCGGTGGCGAGCCCCACGGCGACGCCGGGCGCGGCGCCCGCCATGGTGATCCCGAAGATACCCGCCACCACGTATTCGTGGTAGTTGCCGCCTCCGGGAAGCTTGATCGCGCTGCCGAAGACAAATGTGAATAGAACCACGAACATGATCGGCTGGATGGTCACGTCTGCCAGCTGAGCGGGGTCCCGCACGACGTGGATCAGACTGCGCCGGGTCAGTACCAGGACGTCCTTCAGAAACCACAGGACCCGGCCCGCCCCAACTTCCCCGGAACCGGCATGGGCTTCCGCCACTTGGGCCACGCTCATGCGGCCACCTCCGGGTCCAGTTCCGCTCCGTGACCGGTCAAGGTCATGAACACGTCATCCAGCGCCGGTCGGCGCACGGTGACGTCGTCAACCTCGACCCCGCCAGCGTCCAGGGCTCGGATCACCCTGGTCACCAGACCGCCCTCGGTAGCGGCGGGAAGGGTGAGTCGGCGCCGACGCCGGTCCACGGTCACCGCCAGCGAGGTCGCCGCCCGCAGCAGTCGACCGGCCGCCTCGGGGTCGGCCGTCTCCGGCAAGGTGACCTCAAGGACGGCGCCGCCCACCTGGGTCTTGAGCTCGTCTGGAGTCCCCCAAGCGATCACCTTCCCCAGGTCCACCACGGCGATGTGGTGGGCAAGTTGATCCGCCTCGTCCAGGTACTGGGTGGTCAGCAGGAGTGTGGTGCCGGCCTCCCCAAGCTCTCGAATCAGCTGCCACATTCCCATGCGCGCCCGGGGATCGAGTCCGGTCGTGGGCTCGTCCAAGAACAGAACTTCGGGTTGGGTGACCAGGCTGGCGGCGAGGTCGAGCTTGCGGCGCATCCCCCCGGAGTAGGTCTTGGTCGTCCGATCGGCAGCTTCTCCGAGATCGAAGCGATCGAGAAGCTCCCCAGCCCGCGCCTTGGCCACTCCCCGGGGAAGTCGGCTCAGCTCGCCCACCATGACCAGGTTCTGGCGCCCGGTCAGATACTCATCAATGCTGGCCGACTGGCCGGCGATGCCGATGTGGCGCCTGACCTGGGCAGGGTGCGCGGCAACGTCGAAGCCGGCCACCACCGCACGTCCCCCAGTGGGCTTGGCCAGGGTCGCGAGGATGCGAATCAAGGTCGTCTTGCCTGCCCCGTTCGGTCCCAGCACCGCCACCACGCTTCCCTTCTCGACGACCAGGTTCAGTCCGTCGACGGCCCTGGTAGAACCGTAGAGCTTCACCAGCCCCTCGACGAGGATCGGAGGTCCGTCACTCAATCTTGATCTCCTTACCATCCGGCCGGTAAACTAGGTGGCAGATGGTAGAGCGTACACCTACCGGCCGTCAAGTAGAATGACGTCCGTGAATCATACCGCGAAGTCGGGGGTTCTCTCTACCAGAGAGCGGATCCTGGAATCGGCGCTCGATCTCTTCTCCGAGCAGGGCTTCGACAAGACATCGCTGCGCGAGGTGGCGGAGCGGGTCGGGGTCACCAAGGCGGCCCTCTACTACCACTTCCGCAGCAAAGAGGAGTTGCTCGCCTCCCTGGTGGAGCGGGCCCACGGGATCGGCCATCACGGTCTCGACGTGCTGCCCTTGCTGGACGGTCCGATCGACTTCCCGGGAGTGCTGCAGCTCTTCGAGACGCTGCTGGACCAGATCCTGGCGCAGCGCAAGATCTTCGTCCTGATGGAACGGAATCGGACCGCCATTGAGGGGCTTGGTGACCACGACCCCGAGCACCAGGCGGAGCACCAGATGCTAGAACAGCAGTGGGCGGCGTTCGTGTCGAACCCCAAGATCTCACTCCGCGACCGGGTTCGCGTGACCGCCGCCCTGGGGGCGGTGATGGCGGGGGCGGTGGGGACCACCAGAGGATTGGGCGCTGAAACCCCCAAGGGGCTGAAGGAGGAGCTAATTTCTGTACTTCACGACCTGTTGGGGGTCCCAGCGCCGGACTAGCCGCCAGCTGCTCGCTGAGAGGGAGAAGAGCGTCCAGCTAGTGGTGTTCGACCAGTAGATTGCGCGTGTGCTGGTCCCCGGGACGAAGCTCATTGCCCAAGGCAGCTGCTCTGAGGGAGGCGGTCAGACGGTGAGCGCAGCGCCGGTGACCGCCCCTGATTCGTCGCTACAGAGCCAGGCAATGGTATCGGCCAGGGAGTCGGGGGAGACGGCGTTGCGCATCGCCTCGGGGCTGCGCTGGGCTCGGTTGGCCGGAGTGTCGATCAGAGTCGGTAGCAAGACATTTACCCGCACCCGATCTGGCTTGAGCTCAGCCGCCAGCACCTGGCTCAGCCGCAACACCGCCGCCTTGGAGACCGCGTAGGCGGCGGAGCCAACCCCTCCCTCTAATGCCTGTCGCGCGGAGATGTTGACTATCCCGCCGCCGCCGCCAGCGGCAATTCGACGGGCGCCCTCCCGACAGGACCACCAGCAGCTGTCCAGATTGAGCCGCAGTAGAAAACGGTAGTCCTCCTCACTTGTTTCCAGGGCCCGGCTGGCGCGGTAGCCACCCGTTATGTTGACCAACCAGTGCACTCTTGCCCCCTGGCCATCAATGCGGCGCCAGAGCTCCTCCGTGGGCTCCCTGCTGGTTAGGTCGGCCTGCTCCCAGATCACACCGGGAACCGAGCTCTCCAGCTGCGTGCGCTCCTCTTGGGGCGCGGCCACGGCGATCACCCGGTCGCCCCTCTCTGCGAGGCGGGTCGCAACCGCCGGCCCCAGGCCCCCGCTGGCCCCGCAGACTACTGTCAAATCCGGCATCTAGGCGCACCTCCCAAGCTCGACCGCTCGCTCACCGACTTCCCTTCCTAGATGGTATGCGCCACAGGTTCGCGCTGGCCGGCCCATAGCGGATGGGATACTCGTACGACCATGGTGGACTTCTGTGCCATAGCCGACGCTGCGGTCGATGACCTCCTGGCTCTCGATCCCGAGGAGGCCACCTCCCTGGGCGACCACCGGTTCGACCACCGGGTCGCGGACCGCAGCCTGGCCGGAGCCGAGGCGGAGGTGCGGCGGCTCCGGACCCATCAGCGAGCCTTGGAGGCCGTGGACCCGGCCCAGCTTGATCTGGAGAGTCGGGTGGACCATGCCGTGCTGACAAATCAGCTGGAACTGCAGATATTCCGGGCGGAGGAGGTTCACCCTGCTACCTGGAATCCTCTCGTTTACAACCCGGGCGATGGCCTCTTCCCGCTCCTGGTGCAGAAGACCCAGCCGCCTGAGACCCGCTTACGGGGCATCTGCGGCCGCCTGGAAGCGATCCCGGAGATGGTGGAACTGGCGCTGCGCCAGATAGAAAATCCTCCCCACATCCACGTGGTGACCGCTTTGGAGCAGCACCCGGGAGTGGTTCAGCTGGTGCGCGAGGAGGTGGATCAGCTGGTCACGCAAGTGGCAGATCTGCCACTCCGCGGCCGCATCGCCCGGGCCCAGGGGCGAGCTCTCCTCGCTTGGGATCGCTTCGGCCGCCACCTGGAGGACTCTCTGGAATCGGCCCAGGGCCCATTCCGGCTCGGGGAGGAGCGCTTCAGCAGGAAGCTTCGGCTCGCCCTGCACTCCCCACTCGAGCCGGAGGATGTTCTGCGGCGGGCCCACGACCGGCTTGCCGGGCTTACCGAGGAACTGGCCGAGGCAGCCACCTCCCTGACCGGGGGAGGTGGCGATCAGCTGACGGTGATCCGGCGGGCTCTTGACCAGGTGGCGGAGGCACGGCCCAACAACGACACCGTGCTGGTCGAGGCCCAGACCGCTTTGGGTCTCTTGACCACCGCGGTTGAGGGATCGGGCCTGTTCACGGTGCCACCGGACCCGTACGACCTGGTGGTGGTCCCAGAGTTCATGCGCGGCCTGGCTGGGGCATTCTGCATGCCGGCGGGACCGTTCGAGGAGGGTGCCCACTCGCAGGTGATGATCTCCCCCACCCCAGATAGCTGGTCCCCCGAACAGGCGGAGTCCTACTACCGCGAGGTCAATTCGGCGATGCTGGTCAATCTGATGGCCCACGAGGCGATGCCGGGCCACGTGCTTCAACTGGCCCGGTCGCGGTCGTTCTCGGGGCCTACCAAGGTCCGAGCCGCCGTCACCAACGGGCCGTTCAGCGAGGGCTGGGCCTGCCACGCGGAAAGGATCGTCGCGGAGCTGGGCCTGGGCGGGCTGCCAGTCCGACTGCAACAGATCAAAGTCCAGATCCGCAGCACGATGAACGCCATCCTCGACTCCTCGGTCCACGCCGGGGAGATGACCGAGGAGGAGGCGCTCTCCATGATGATTGAGCACGGCTTCCAGGAGCCGGCGGAGGCCCAGGGCAAGTGGCGGCGCGCCTGCCTCAGCTCGGCCCAGCTTTCCACCTACTTCGTGGGCTACACCGAGCTGCAGGATCTGTTCGACCGGCTCGCCCCGATCAGCTCCTACGATGAAGTGCTGGCCCACGGTTCTCCCCCGACCTCTCTGCTGGGGGACCTGCTCAACTAGTGTCGGCGCGTCGGCGCCACCCAGGCAGCCACACCTTTGGTGTGACACTGCCGCGCCGCTCGTCAGCAGAGTAGCCACATGGCAAACGGTCGGGTAGCCGAGACGCGGAGCTCACCGGAGAGGAGCGGCTGCAAGCGCTCACGGACGAAGTCCAGAGCAGCTTCGCGACAAGCGCCTCCCCCCGGGGCCGCCTGGTCATGGCAAGCCTGATCCGGCACCTGCACGCGTTCATAGGGGAGGTCACCCTTACCGACGAGGAGTGGCAAACGGGGATCGAGTTCCTCACGCGCACCGGTCAGATCACCGACGAGAGACGGCAGGAGTTCATCCGCCTCTCCGACGTTCTGGGGGCCTCCATGCTGACCATCGGCGTCAACCAACCAGCGGATCCGAAGGTCGCCGAGTCGACCGTCTTCGGACCGTTCTTTCTCCCGGAGTCGCCTTCGATCGAGCTGGGTGGAGACCTAGCCCAAGGCGCGCCCGGGCAACCCTGCTGGGTGACCGGATCGGTACGCGGGGCGAGCGGCGAGTCGATCGCCGGTGCTCGCTTGGATGTTTGGGGAGCGGACGAGGACGGGCTCTACGACGTGCAACACCCAGTGGTGCGGACCGCCAATCGCGGCCATCTCATCGCGGACGGTCAGGGCCGGTTCTCCTTCTGGTCGATTCGTCCGACCGCCTACCCCATTCCCATCGACGGACCGGCGGGCCAGTTGCTGGCAGCTTTCGGGAGAAGTCCGATGCGCCCGGCGCACCTGCACTTCATGGTCTCTGCCCCGGGTTGGCGCACGCTGGTCACCCACCTCTTCACCGCCGGCGACCCCTACCTGGGGACGGACGCCGTCTTTGGGGTCAAGGACTCGCTGGTAGTCCAGTTTCTGGAGCACTCGGAGGCAGAGTCGCCCCCCGGACTCCCACCGGGGGAACGCTGGTCCAGTGTTGCTTACGACTTCGTACTCCCCGCAGCGGTTCCGCCACCGGGAGAGAGCCGCGGGAGCGGCCCAATTTCCGCTAGTTCAGCTCCAGGGTCCGAGTAGCGGCCGCTTTGGCGGTGGGCTGTGGTGGTGCATCAACATTCACCGGATTCGCCAGGGACGCAGGCGGGGCAGCTTCCGCCAGTCCCATCCCAGCCGCCAGACCGCCAGGGCCGCACCTCCGGCCAGGGCCAGGAAGACCACCGCCAGGCTGAGGTAGTCGCTCCCTGACTGGGGGGCCGCAGCCCCGGCGGTGAGGGCCGCCCGAGGGCCGACTATACCCGGCAGAGCGCCGAAGCAGATGATCGATGACGGGCTCGGGCTGGGCAAGGTCGCGGGCGGGAGGGAGGCGTCTGGCGTCGAGAGATTGCCCCGAGACGGGGGACTTGCACTAGTTGTGTTCGCGGGAGACGAGGTGGGCACCGCCGAGCTGGCGGACCCAGTCCCTGTCGTGTTCGCGGGGGAACTCGTGCTGGAAGTCGTTGCGGGAGGCGGGACCGGCCCCCCACAACCGCAGATGGAACTGATCCCGGTCGAGTTTGTCGAAGGACCCGTGCTGGGAGTGCTTGCGGGGGACGGGTCGGGCGCCAGATTGCCGGGTCGAGAGATGATCGCTGGTGAGGGCGAACTGCTAGGTCCGACCTGCACCGGTCCGACCGGACCGATTGGCCCGATGATGATCGGGCTGCAGCTCGGTGTGGGAGTCGGTGTGGGAGTCGGTGCGGGGACGGTCTCCGCTGGCGCGATCACAATCCCGGACGGGTGCGTGGCCCCAGTGAGCGCGACCGGGGAGCCGACCGCTCCCGACGCAACATCAAAGGAGAGGAGCTCACTCGCGCCGACCGCGTCGCTCCCGTCCAGAAGACCGGTTGACCCGTCTGCGGTGATGGCGATGTCCCCGGGGGTGAACCCCAGGGGAAGCTCGACGCCGGACGCGTTAAGCACCGAAGTGGCGATGGAGATGGTGGCTACCGCCTGACCGGAACCGTCCGTGACGTAGAGATCGCGACCGTCTGGGGTCAGAGCGAGTTGTGCTGGTTGGCTCGTCGCTGGCAGCGCGATCGGGGATCCGATCAATGCGCCTGTGCTGGCGCCGACCACCACCACGGCGGGGTTGGCGGAGGATTGGGACAGGACGTAGAGAGAGTCTCCGTCGGGGGAGACCACCAGCGCCCCCGGATCCACTACCGCGGGCGGGATCGACTCGACGGTGTTGGTGGCGGTGGCGATGCCACCGAGCGAAGCTTCCTGACTGCCCCCGTCGAAGAACAGAGTGCCGCCGTTCGCGGCCAGAGCCAGCCTCGACACCGGTCCGGTCAGAATCGGCGATCCGATCAAACTTCCGGTGCTGGTGTCAAGCTCCACAACCTGGTTCAGTCCCGACTCCGCGATGTAGAGGTCTTGACCATTGGAACTGAACGCCATTCCCGCCGGGGAACTGGTTAGACCCAGGTCGATCGGGGTCGTCTGGTAGGTGTCGGTGGCGGTCGCCAGCACATCGATGGCGCCATCGTTGAAGGCGACGTAAACCAGGGATCCGTCTGGAGTAAGGAGCAGGCTCCGGACTCCCCCAGCTACCGGAGCGGGAACCTCGGTCACGATGCCGGTGCTCGGGTTGTCGACATAGATGGTGCCCGAGGAGCCGTCCGCCACCAGGATCTGGTAGCCCGGAGAGGAGGCCGCCAAAGTCACCAGGCTCCCGCCGAAGGCCAGGAAGCCGAGGGCTCCAACCACGGCCGCGGCGCTAAATCCGATCCGACGCCGGGCGAGCCCGCTCCGGGATGCGGTTGGCCACCTCGAACTGGTTCGCTGGGTCACAGGTTTCCTTCCATGTCGGACAGAGGGACGCACTGACCGGTGGCTTGGTTCCCTTGCCTACGGCGACGCCTTCCCAATCGCCCTCCGGCTAGGTGCGGAGTGTCGCCTCGATCGCGTCGCCCCAGTGCTCCAGGAACAGCGCCACGATCTCCAACTGCCCCGATCGGTAGCGTCCCAGCTCTTTGGCCATGCGCACCTGGAGTGGCCCGACGGCCTCCTGGGAAGGCCCGGAGATCGCGGGGGTGACCTGGACCACGATGCTGCGACGGTCCGTGGGGTGCCGCTGCCGCTTGACATAACCCGCTCGCCCCAGTCGATCAAGGGCGCTCGTCATTCCGCCGCTGGTGATCCCGGCCGCACGGGCCAGGGCTCCGGCGGTCTGGGCCCCCCGACTGGCCAGCAGATCGAGAAGCCCGAGGTCGGCGCGGTTGACCCCGAATATGAGCGCCGCTCGCTGGTCCGCCCGATCGACCGCGGTGGTCACACGGCGGAGCTGCGACTCCACCAGGTCCATCAACTCCTGCCGATTTGACAACCTGAACCGAACCCCATTACCTTGCTTCCCAAGATACCCGTAAGTCGAGGTAATTGTAGAGAGTGGCCGGCCGCCACGGTTCGCGCGAGATTCAGCTGCTAGCGCTCGGCCTGATCGGGCTCTGCCTGGTCCAGTACCTGCTCGGCATGGCCCTCAATCTCTTCGTGGTGATTTCCCGGCACCATCCCGGAAGCTCCGGGGACGACTTCTTTGAGAGGTCCTTCCAGAGCGTTTGGTGGGGCCTCACCCACGGCGGTTATGTCGCGTTTCACGCCGGTCTCGGGATCGTGCTGGTGTTGAGCTCGATTCGCTTGGCGGTGACGACCTTCACTGTCTCTCAGCCGAGGGTCCGAGCGGTGGGCGTGGTGGAGGCGCTTGCGATTCTGGGAGCTGCCTTCAACGGAGCCGCCTTCCTCGACTTCAACCTCAATCTCAATTCGATGTACATGGCAACGTTCTTAGCGATCGCGCTCTCCTGCTACTCCTGGATGCTCTTCCGGTCAGCCTCCACGCCGCATACCGTCCTGCCGGACGGCGGGGACGGCCACCCGTCCTAGCTCCGCTCTGGCGCCCAGGACACCGCGACGAGTTGGGGGACCTCCAAGTGCCAGTTCTCACCGAGCGCTTCCGCCACTTCCGCGTCTCGGTCACTGCTGAGGCAGAGCCTCCGCCTGGCGAAAGCGACGTATTCAGCGCGGGTCATGCGGGGTGGATCGGGTGGGCGCCGCCAGGATTGCTCGACCGGTTGGTAGCCCAGTTCCCGGACCACCTCCAAGAAGAGTTGGGCGGTCGGCTCAGAAGGGCGAGGCAGTTGCCAGAAATGCTCCCAGAGGTAGTTGAAGGGAGCTGTCGGGTGGGTCGCGGTGAGCTCCACCACCACCAGTCGCCGGGCGTGTTCCGTCAGGGCGCGGAGAAAGGGGGCGATCAGGGCCACGTTGTAGACGACGTGGTGGCACACGACCACGTCCGCCGGGTCCACCAGACCAGCGGTCTCCGGCCATTTACCCTCGACCTCCGTGTGCGCCACCTCAGCTTCCGCACAGGCGGCGGCGAAGTTGGTCAGCATCCCCGCTCTCTCATCAACGCCAGCAATCTCGACGGCCAAGGGCACCAGGGGTACGCTCCCGCCGCCGCCGCCGCAGCCCACGTCGAGAACCGATCCCCCGGTTCCGAGAGCGGCCCGCGCCACCTCCAGGGATGGCCGGGTGTCCCTCCTCAAGGGCGCCTCTACCTTGAAGAAGGAAGTCGGCAACACCCAGGGCGGCTCTGGGGCGAGGGCTTGGATGCGCTCCGGAATCGCCCACTCCTCGAGCGCATCGGCCCAGCGCTCGCATGCCGAGCGAATCACCACATCACCGGCGGTGAGGTCTCGCCCCGACGACGCTAACTGGTTCGCACTGGAGCCGGCTGGCCCCGGCCAGCCGCCCATGCCTAAGACTCATCGCCATGCCATGTTCGCAGTGCGCCGGTCCCATCGGTGGCGGTACACGTCCACTGTCACAGTATCGGGAAATTCCGAAGAGGTAGCGTGGGCTCCTTAAAGCGAAGGTGGCGGTGGTGGTAAGCAGGGACGGTCACCCTGGTGCTCTGCATCACGGTCATCGGACCCTTCTTGTTCCTCCACGTAATCGAGAGCCCGCCCCGGCACCGCTTTCGCTTCGTAACTCTCGCCCCAGTCCGACCAGCCTACCCAGCTCAGCTGGGACTCTCGCGAGCGGAAACTACGCGATCGCGACCGGGTCCCAAGTGGAGTACGGGTTTCGGAGATTCTGTTTGGCCAGAGTGCCACTGCGGTTGGATAAACGGGTCACATCACTGGATCCTTACTCCTGTCCGGCACCACCGTCGCCGCCGCGAGATTCAGGGGTCCGCTGGCCACAGTGGTCAGCAACGAGTCCTTGCGCGACCTGCAGTTCCGCGCTCGAATCATGGATGTCGCGCACTATCCGATCGCCGTGTTCAAGCTCACCTCCCCAATTCAGCTGGGAGCACTGCCCGTCGTCGGAGTCATCGTCTCGGTGCCGGCCTCGGGCACCCTGGCAATGCACGGAGCGACTCGGACGTTGCACTTCTATATCAGCGCCGAGCACACCGCCAGCCAGGTCGTGGTGAGTGGCTCCATCCCAATCACTTTCGCAGATTGGAATATCCAAAACCCCAGCGGCGGCCCGGCCCAGGTGGGCAGCTTTGGCAAGATGCAGTTTCTCCTCCGGCTGGTCCGCACCCAAAGCTGAGAGGGAGATCAGGAGACCACTAACTAGGTGGTCAACTGCTGGCGGTGGGGTGCCGCGCGCCCTAGGGGGGACTGCCGAAGATCATTCGCGAGTTCGGTGGGTCGTAGGTGACCACGAAGTTCCTGAGGAAGGCGTCCCCGAGCAGTCCGTCGTAGATGATCTCCTGGAACATCACGTCCGGATCACGCTGGCGGATCGCTGAAGCCTCAGCCACACACACGTCGCCCGCTAGCCCGGTGAAGTACCTCCTGTAGACGTGCCCGGTCTCATCCTGGCCGTCCACCCGGCGAACGCCCTCGGCAGTTAGATCGATGTTCAGTTCGGCCGCCAAATGCGCGTTCAGGATCAAGGAGTCGCTGCCCATGTCCACTTCGACCCAAACCGAGTGCTGGTCAGGTAGTTCCAGCCCTAGAAAGACGGTGGTTGCCGGTCCCTTCAGTTCGACCCGGACCGCTGCCGGCGCTCCCGCCCGCGCGCGCTGCGCCACCGAGTCCGCGTCCTCCAGAACGATCGCGCCCTGGGCGTAGTCGACGGTCAGGGCCGTGGACCGAAAGTAGTCGAGGCCCAGGAACCCCTCGACGCCCGCCAACCCGGCCACCGCGGCCAAGTCCATGGTCGCCACCGTCATCCCTTCTTGCCGCTGCCCGCCGACGCTGAGTTCCGGCAGCACCCCCAGGGGCGCCGTCACTTCCTGTCCCGACATCCCCTGCCCACTGAACGTCGACTCCGTCGGTTCCCAGCCGGTACGCTCCGCCAGGGCTGAGGAGATCAGGGTGAGACCAATCCCGGTATCGAGTACCAGCCGAGTCTCGACCGTCCCGATCAGAACCGGAAGCGTGACAAGATGGTGGAGATACCGGAAAGGTACGCTGCCCATCACCACGGAAGGTTAGCCATCCGGTTAGCCTGGAAGCACCGACCAGGTAGGTGCTGGATAGAGGGTTAGAGACAAAGAAAAGGCACTCAGTGCTGGGATAATTGGTGGTGTAACAACGCCAACTGGCCCCAGCAGAGGAGCACCCTTTCGA
>JBOHUG010000053.1:0-2216 GCA_050734135.1 Candidatus Dormibacteria bacterium | reverse complement strand
AGTGCCCGGAAGTAACGCGCCGGCGCGGCCACGATCTCCCGGGCGGCAAGCTCGGCGAACTCCGGTATCGCCTCGAAGGCCGGTTGCGTGGCAGTGGAGATCACGACGGATGCCCCGAAATCGGTACACAAGGAGCGCAACGCGTCCAGGATCGGCCTGAGAAGCGGTGCCGGCAGCACCTGGGCCTCGTCGAGCATGATCACGCTGTTGGCCAAGCGGTGGACCTTGCGGCAGCGCTGGGTGCGGTTGGCGAAGAGGCTCTCGAAGAGTTGCACCGTCGTGGTGACGATGACCGGGGCGTCCCAGTTTTCCGAAGCCAGCCGCTGCCACACCGCCTGCGGGTGGGCGTCGTCGTCATGGGGGCTTGACGCCGCTGCGCTGTGATGCTCCAGCACTACGGCGTGAGCACCGGCCTCGTCGCCCAAGATTCGCCGGTACACGTCTGCGGTCTGTTCGGTGATGGTGATGAACGGCACCGCGACGATGACCCGCTCGTGACCGTGCTTCAGGGCGTGACGCAAGGCAAAGGCCATCGATGACAGCGTCTTGCCAGCCCCGGTCGGAACGGCCAACCGGAACAGGCCGGGGGCCTCCTCGGCCGCAGCCAGACACGCTTCATAGACCTGGTTGCGAACCTCGTCGACGAGCGAGTTCGGCCTCGCGCTCACCGAGGCATGACCTATCTCGAACCTCCGCCACAACTCTGCCAGATCGAGCCCGGACACACGTTGAGAGGACTGGCGCGGCTGGAAATGGTGCTCGGTGTCTAAGAAATCGGCGTCGACCAAGGCGGAAAACAACATGCGAACGAACAGCTCGCTGGCAAGAGCCGTCTGGGCGAAGACCTCTGGTAGCTGGATCTCGTTGGCCGGTTCGAGATCGGCCATGGCCGCCCGTGCCCGGCGCAGCGCCGACTGCACCTCCGGATCGGATGTTCGCTCCGCCAGCCAGGCCCTGCACTCCGCCGGGGCCTTCAGCCCGCCGTGGTGACCCTGAATAAGAAGGGTCGCCTCTGGAAGGTGCTGGGCGGCCAGGACTGCACCGGCCCCTTTGTGATCAGGGCCGCGCCTCCGGCCTTTGGGATCGGCCTCGCACGCCGCCAGGTATGCCTGAAAGGCATCGGACCATTTCCCGATGTCATGCCAGAGTCCTGCGTACCGGGCCGCCTCTTCTCCCTCAAAGCCACGGCAGAACTCGGCGGCCCGCTGGGCCACGGTCCGGAGATGCTCCTCGAGGCCCTGCCGGATCCCCTCCTGGTTGGCCGAGTGCGCCAACACCCCTACCGGTTCGGGGGGCATCCTCTGGACCCTCGGCGGATAGCTCATGGGAACATCTTCTCGTAACCTCCGAGGATCTGGCCAAACTGAGCTTCGACGGTGCGCACCTCCCCGACGGCTGTTTCAAGCGCCTGCCGAACCTCACTTTCTAATGTCTGGACGTATAGGCTCTTCCTCCCCTTGGTGATGTTGAAGAGGGAGCTGGCGGCCGACACCAAACCTTCCCGCCAGGCGCCCAGCCGCTCCGCTTGGTCTCCGAACGGGCCGATGTTCTTGGCGGCATGGTCTGCAATATTTGCAGCGGTGAGCGCCCGGAAAATAAAACTGTTTAACGTTGGTAGCCGGTCGACGCGCTTGATCACATCCCCACTCTCAGGCGTTTCGGCAGCCGGGGCATCGACGACTTCCAGCTCCTCCTCGACACCTCCGAGATCTTCGGAGGCATCCAGGAATACCTTCTGAATGGCCTGCAGCCGTACAAAGGTCGGGTCAGATTGGGAAAGGTGGGAGACCTCGATCGGCGCCTCTTTTGGAACTCGAAGAGGGTTGAGACTGCCTTCAACCGCGTGGACAGCGCCCTTGTAGCCACGGCCCCTTAGGAGCGTGGCGAAGCGCTGCCCGAAGGACTGGTCGCCTGCAGTGAGGGTGAGTCCAGAGAAACAGGAGTAGAGCAGGATGTCGCCGGTGTGCTCCTCGGGGACCAGCCCCATGCCTTCCAGCGCGGCAAGCAAGGCGGGGGGGTCCAGGTGGAGAATAGTCCCCGGGGTAACGTCACGGTCGCCGACGGTCGGTTCGCCTCCATGGAGCAGGACGTAGAGCCTTTCCTTGGGTGATTTCGTGGTGAAGTCCAACTGATCACCAAGGGTAACTGCTCAGCTACCCCCCATGCAGCTAGGTTTTCGCGCGGACCGCGCGGAAATCCACCACTCTGCGCGCGCA
>JBOHUG010000052.1:0-7426 GCA_050734135.1 Candidatus Dormibacteria bacterium | reverse complement strand
GTTGGCCCTCATGGGCCAACTCCGCTACCCGATACGCCCGCTCCAGCGTGGCGACCTCACTCGCACCCAGGTAGTTGAGGCGTGGGAGCAGGTCGTCGAACTGCGTCTCCAATTGAGCCATTTTAGGTGGGCCTGCCGCGATTGACCGCTGGGCTGACCCGCCCTGATAGAGCTATAGTGGGAGACGTGCCTACTCCCAGTGAGGTAGAGGAGGGCGGCGGCTATCCGGCCGGACCGGGAGGAGACCCTCCGCGGACCCTGGGAGACCTGCAGACCCCACTGCGGATGAGCCGCACCGGCTGGCTGATCGCGGCCATGTTGCTCGTGGCCGTTCTCTCCTTCTTCATCGTGGTGGTCTGCCTCGGAGTCGACAACTCCTGACCTCGGCCCCGGAAACTTCAGTGAGCGAGTACAGCCACTGCGGCGGTGCCCAAGAAAAAGATGAAGAGGTAGAGCATCGAGAACCGGAAAAGCTGGCGTGCCCAGTGCATCCCGGAGGCCTCGCGCAGTACCAGGATGCTGAGCACGACGAAGGGGGCGCCCAATCCCAGAGCAACTGCCAGCTCCCAGGGTCCCAGCCAGAACGCCAGGCTGCAACTGAACGCCACCAGGACCAGGGTGTATCCCAGGATGCTGGTACGGGTGCGCCGCACTCCCACCACCACCGGTCGCATGGGCACCGACACCGCCGCGTAGTCGCGGCGCACGATCAGCGAGAGGGCCCAGAAGTGCGGTGGGGTCCAGAGGAACACCACCACAAACAACGCCAATCCCAACGGGCCGATTCCGTGGGTCACGGCCGCCCATCCGACCAGCGGTGGGATCGCCCCAGCGGCTCCGCCGATCACGATGTTCGACTTGGTCGTGCGCTTAAGCCAGAACGTGTAGACGAACACATAGAAACCGCCACCCGCCACCGATAGCCCAGCCGCCAAAGGATTGACTAGAAGCAAGAACACCATAAACCCAGCGAGGCTCAACCCCACGCCGAACCCCAGGGCCCCCTGCGGACGGATCCGGCCAGATGGCAGCGGCCGATGCCGAGTCCGTCCCATGACCGCGTCGATGTCCCGATCGAACCAGCAGTTGATCGCCGCCGCGCCTCCGGAGGAACAGGCTCCACCCGCTAGAGCTGCGACGCTGAGACCCAATCCCGGCCACCCGCGGGCGGCGATGACCATCGCCAAATACTCGGTGACGAGAAGGAGACTCATCACCCCAGGCTTGGTGAGGCTCAGGTAGTCCGACGCCACCTCTTTGGAGTGCCGGTGCGCAGCCGAGGGCCGGGCGCGGCTCCAGGCACCGACTGCCGAACTCGCGGCGTTCGAAGCCGCCGCCGGCGCCGTCTCCACGATCGACTCAGCGATGGGAAAAGACCTCCCGAACTTCCGCGCCAGTTCGCCGCGCCACCGTCCCGGCGAGACCCACCTCCATCTTCCCAGACCGGTAGTCGCAGCGCGGCAGACCACCCGCCTGCCGCCAGGCTAAGAGGCTCCTACGCTCAGCGCGGCGCGAACTCCCCGCTAGAGGAAGTAGCAGACGACCCAAGCCAGCAAAACGACCACCCCAACGAAGATGGCAAACATCTGGTAGGAGGCAGACAGAGCAGAAATGGGAGTGGCGACTTCCTGGACTGCATCCGGCCCCGGCATCAGGATCGGATGCTTGGCCTCGTAGCCGGCGCGGTTTGCCAAGGTCAGGAGCCAGAAACCGAGGACCGCGATTTGAACAGTCATAACGATCTGCATCGCGAAGAAACTGCTGGCGTAGGCCCCACTCGAAATCCCGTAGCCCACGTGTGAAAGCTGCCAGATCTGCACGGCGATCGCCGCCAGCATTAGGAGCGAACCCAACCTGCCCACGTTCGTGAAGGCGGCCAGGGTGCGCTGGCTCTGCAGATTTTTCAGGCCGGAATGAGCGACTACGATCCCCGCGGTCACCAGGACGACCACGGCAATGCCCAGACCCAGATTGGGTGGATGTATTCCCTTCGGCTGCCACATGTGGTTCACGTTCGCTTGCTGCAGGAAAAAGAAGGCGAAGAAGAGCGGAAGGCAGAAGAAGAAATCGGCGCCGATGAACAGCCACATGCCCACCAGGGGAATTCGCGCCACCTGCTCCGGGGAGTGCGCGCGACCCCCCGCCCTGACCGATCCGGTCGCCGCGGTGTTTTCAGAAATCATCTGGAATACGTCCTTAGACCGCTGGAGCCGGGGTGGGTAGCTGCCCGCCCTCTGGCCACTCGGCTAGCGGCCGGGACGCTCCGGAGCCGTAGTCGTACGGCCCGGAAACAATGGTGGGTATCCGAGGGAAGTTATCCGCCGGGATCGGTGTGGGAAGCTGCCACTCCAGCGAGCGAGACTCCCAGGGATTGACTGGGGCGCGCTCCTTGACGAAGACCCATGAGTAGATGATGTTCCCGAGCCAGATCAGGTTCGAGAGCCCGAAGAGGAATCCATTCACAGAGATCCAAATGTTAATTCCGTGGAGATCGGCCGCATAGACCGGGCTTCGGCGCACCATGCCCAGGTACCCCGCCGCAAACATTGGCAGGAACGTGGTGTTAAAGAAGATGAATGCGGTCCAGAAGTGCCACCGCCCTATGCGTTCGTTCAACATCTTACCCGTGATCTTTGGGAACCAGAAGTAGCTGGCCGCATAGAGAGCAAAGATCTCCCCCCCGACTATCGTGTAGTGGAAGTGACCGACGACGAAGAAACTGTCATGCAGCGTTACGTTCAGCGGAACGTCCGAAAGGAACACTCCTGTCATCCCGCCGATCAGGAAGTTGAACATGACGGCGAGAGCAAACAGCAACGGGACTTTGATGCGCAGATCGGCCTTCCAGAGCGTCCCCAGCATGTTCAGGAAAATCACCCCGGTCGGTATTGAAATCAGTTCGGTCGCGGTCATGAAGAAGGGACGCAAGCCGGGCGCGATCCCGCTGGTGAAGATGTGGTGGTTCCAGACGAACCAACTCATCAGAGAGACTCCCAGCATCCCTGCCACCGCCAGCCGGTATCCGAAGAGCGGCTTGCGGGCGAATACCGGCAGTATCTCCATGACCACCCCGAAGGCCGGGATGATGAAGATATATACCTCTGGGTGTCCGAAGAACCAGAACATCTCCTGGTAGAGAAGTCCGCTCCCACCGCCAGCTGCTTCAAAGAATGAAGACTGGACTGCCCGATCGAACCCAACCAACATCAAGGTGCAGGCGAGCACCGGAGGGGCCAACGCGGACAGGAACTCAACTGCGATCATCGCCCAGGCGAAAATCGGCATCCTGCTCCAGGTCATCCCTGGCGCCCTCATCACGAAAATCGTGGTCAGCAGGTTGAGGCCAGCGATCGCGGCCGCCAGACCGATGAAGGCAAAGCCGACTAGGGCGCCGTCCATGCCCAGCCGGGCCTCCACCGACAGCGGTGCGTAGAGCCACCAACCGGTGGGGAACGCGCCCCCGAAACCGGCAAATATGCTCGAGTACAGAATGAAGGCCCCCAGTGGCACCAGCCAGAAGGCGAGCGCCTCAAGCCTAGGGAAGGCCATCCGCTTGGCTCCAATCATGATCGGGATGAAGTAGTTGCCAAAAGCCCCGATCAGAACCAAGGTGGCGACGAACATCATCAGGAGCCCGTGTAGGCCGACCAAAGCCGTGTACTGGCCCGCGGGCCAGGGTCCGCCACCATTGGGGAACAGGAACTCGGTCCGGATCATCATCGCCTGGAATCCCGCCAGGAAAAACATCAAGACCACCGCCACCGCGAACTGGATTCCCACCACCTTGTGGTCGAGGGAGATTCCGAAATACTCCGTCCAACCCCTTGACTCGGCGGTCTTGACGATGCTGGCGCTCGGGCGGCCGCGGAGACGAAGGATCACATCATTGGCAAACCCAAGCGTGATCAGGAACCCCGCAGACCCCACCAGGTAACCCAGGAGGACACCGGCGTTGCCGTTGTCGGTGGTGTCCAACTGAGCCCCCACCCAGTAGGCAACTAGACCGACCACGATGCCGACGATGCAGGCGGTAACCAGGTTCTGAGTAAAGAAAAGCCGGCGCGGAGAGAATCCAACCGACGCCCTTCCGCTGGCAATCGCTGTCTGACTCAATTCACTCTCCCCATCGTAATGGTCCTATGTTCCGCCAAACCCTGTCGGCTCCCAGCTCGCCTGCCCGGGCTCACTAGAATCGCCATGTCACGATGCCCAAGTCAGAGGCTGTGGAAAGTAGGTCAATGCGAACTTGGGAAGGAATTTCGTCTCCGGCCCGTACGTCGCCTCGGCGTAACTCAACCACGAGTTGAACGCCGTAGGCGCGAGCGCCCGGCCAGCCTGGGAGCCAAGATTGGTCATGTAGCCGTGCCAGAGGCCACAAAGTTCACCGCAGCGCACGTCGATGGTGATGGGCTTATACACGTACGTATAGGCAACGTTGTTGACCCCTTGGTTGGCATCCACTTTGACCGCCAGCTGATAGGCCCAGAACTGGTGAGTGACGTCCAGGGACGTGACGTCGAATTGAACTAAGCGCCCTGTGGGAATCCGCAACTCCTGTGACTCGAAGCCTCCGTACTGGGGATAGCGGTAGGTAAACTGCCACTGCTGCGCGATCACCTGCACGATGAATGGGTTGTGCTGAGCTCCAGTGGCCAAGGCGCTCGCCGGCACGACTAAGGCGGGATCGGTCTGTCCCTCCAGTTCGACCACCCCGAACCCAGCTGCGAACATGACTAGCACCACGCAGGCGCTGATCCACCCCACCTGCAGGGGCACATTTTGATTCGCTCGGGCAACGGACTGCGGCTCTCGGGGCTGTCCCTTCCCGTTGAACGCGAATAGGAAGTAGACAGCGAACACGACCACCGCCATCCCCACGTCGCCAGCGATCATGGCGAACACTTGGCCGGTCACCGTCTGGTCTCCGGCCGTGGTGGTCGCGTATCCAGGGGGGAAATGGAGCACGAGGGCAACCAACAGGTCCCAGATCAACGACAGGACCGCAACGATGAGCACCGGAATCACTACGTGCCGTCGAGTGGTCAAGCTTTCGACTCCTTTGGTTCGGTAGGTTCTGGAGGCACCGGCGAGGAACCCCAGGTCTGGGTCAGACGATCTTTATATAGCCGTCCATGTAACCAACCGTCTGCATCGGTCCCCCTTGGCCAAACAGGTATTCTGCGGCGCACGGCACAAAGCACTGCCAGTGGACCGTCTCGGGGGCTCCGGTCTTGAACGAGAAGTTGATGGTCACGTGGGTGTTGTGCGGGTTCGAAAGGTCCGCCGGGTATGTCGACTGGGTGATCCCTTCCAAGGGCACGTTCAGACCCAGTTCCGGAATCGAGAACGAGTGGGCCGGGAAATTGGGGTTCATGTACCGGATCGTCTTGCCGTTCTCCACTACCGTGCCGCCCACGGTGCCACGAACCATGCTGATGAAAGGATTCCTGAGTCCGGTCTGACTGTCGTACTCCCAGATCGTGACGTGGATCGTGGAGTGGGCCGGAACTTGCCAGACGGTTGAACTCACCCACTTCCCGTCATGGCGGATCAGGTAAGCGACCCAGCTGGGATGGGTTCCGAAGTTGATCGAACCGGTAGTCGCCAAAAAAAGGTGGTTCGAGACCTGACCGGACGAGGTGGTCGTTGCCGTCGACTTGATCGTCTCCGGGTTGTAAGAGAGCCAAATGGTGACATATAAAGCGAGGCCGATCGCCCCGATCAGAAGGCCGCCGCAGACCATGAACAGCTTCCTACTGACACTCATTGAGTACGGTTCCCTCCTGGCGTGCAGCCCTTTGGACCCGCCGCGCACGGCCGCGGCTGAACTAGGAGCCCTCTCTTGTTACTCAAGACGGTCCTCAGGCTACGCCGGTGGGCGTTCGGTGTCAACCGTGTGCCGTCCCTTTTTTTTGAACTGAAGCTCACTACGGAAAAGAGACCAGGCGGTCGGGATAGCGGGCGAGCTGATGGCTTGCCTCGCCAGCCGCGCGGTGGTGACGTCGATCACATAGGCGACCTGTGGTGGCGCAGCGATTCTGCCCGCCGCACAGTTCAGCGACTTGGTCAGCCAACGTTTCCCCGGACTCCCGTCCAGGGGTGGTTGACCGCTGGCATCCAATGATTGGCTCAAGTTGGGCGCTGGGTGCGGGCTGGCGGTGGTTCCGGGAGTGGCCCCTCAAGCTGGGTGCGAGGGCCCAAGCGGAGCGCCGCGGGTGCGGAGAGACGGGAAGGGGGCCACACCGCGACCCTCGTGGAACACCTTGACGGTACCGTCGAAGTGCTGCGAGACCCCCACCTGGCCGCGGGTCGTCTCCTTGGACGCAGCCTGAAGATGCCAATCGGCTGGGCTGGGAAGCGAATGGAGAGGGCCACAGCCACCACTCATGGAACTGGAAGCAGAAGAGCCGGTCCGGCTCCCAGGGCCGCACCCGACAGGCCGGGACGGGTTCCAGGGCCAGAACCGCACTCACCGAGACCAAAGCAGCCTCCCCTTAGAGCCACAGCTCGCTGGAGTGACGTGGCTGGAAGTTGCGCAAGAGCTCTTCGACCCGACCGCTGAGATACAGCGATCACATCGGGATCAGGCTCACTTCACTCTCCGCCACGGGTAGGCCCACCTGGGTCAGCGGCGCCGAACCGAGAGCTTATGCTCCAGCCTCGCCTCCTACTCTGGTGGACTTCACGAAGACCTCGTCCCGGCCCGGGTAGAGCGCTAGTGACACGCTGTCCGACACGACCACCTAGCGAGGGCCGGGAAGTACCCTTGGGCGTCCTCCTGCCCGCCAAAGGTTGCTCCCACAACCAAGCCCGGTGGTGGGCTCGTTCCGGTCGCCGCTTGCGAAGTGCTGCAATGCCGGCTGCCCGCGGCAAACGGTGCACCGTGGGCCGCGAGAAATACAGCTCTTCGCGATCCGTCAGCATCTCCGCCAAGTACTGCTGGTTGAAACCCTGGTAGGTCGGCTGGGCCAACTGCCTCACCCGTCTCGCCAGCTCCGGATCGATCCGATCCACCGGCCAGCGGCCCCGGTTGCACGTAGGCCAAGACGCTGGCCTCGCTCGGCGGTATCTCGCCGGAAGTGGCACTCCCAGCAACCGCTCCACGTTAAACTGGGCTCAAGACCCCTGCGTCCAACGGGTACGGCACCGCGCTGGCGTTAGCTCAGCTGAGCCCAAAACGATTTTGTCCTTCGTCGGACAGAATCGCTGAACGGCTGCGGGCGATCACATTCGCTGAACTCCGGCACGCCGACCCCCTACCATCTTCGACGGCGTACCTGCCTCCGCACCCGATGGTCAGTGGGCTTGACCCGATAAGACGGACCGCCATGATGTGGGGCGAACCCCACAGAGGAGGTCCAGATGGGTCGACGAGAGCGGCGGCGGTTCACCGACGAGTTCAAGGCCGAGGTGGTCGGGCTGGTGC
>JBOHUG010000051.1:0-1680 GCA_050734135.1 Candidatus Dormibacteria bacterium | reverse complement strand
GGATCCGCTGGGCGGTGCTGGGGCTGCTGGCGGTCTCGCTCGTCCTCTACTCAACCCAGTTCCTCATCGCCTGTCTGCTGGTGGTGGGTCTGGGCCTGGTCGCGGCCGGCGCCACCCGGCGGCTGCGGGGTGGGGGCTACAGCCGGATCGTCGGCTACTAGTCCCAACTTTCTCCGCTAAGGGTTCCGATCAGGCCGTTCCCACGCCGGGCCACCGGACCGCATAAAACTGCTAATCTGGGTCGGGATTAGTAGGTTTAGCGGAAGGGTAGCCGATGCGGAGCTTCGCAGACCTCGACAGGCTTGTCGCCACGGTGCCCGCGGGCATCGTCGCGCGCCTGAGTGTTGTCGACGCCGGACGCGGCTCAGAGGCGCTGTATGTTGACCAGCTCCCCGGACTTCTGACAGAGCTGGCCGACGCCGCCAGGGTCGAATCAGTGATCGCCTCTTCAGCGATCGAGGGCATCGTGGTGGAGACGGCCCGGGCCGAAAGGATCGTCCGGGGTGCCGACCAGCGACTCCGCGTCCGCAACGAGAGGGAGCTGGCCGGGTACCGCGACGCCCTCGACTTCCTGTTGGGGACCGACCCCGGGGAGCTCTCCGTGGGACTCGTGCTCCATCTCCACGGACTCCTCTTCAGCCGGCCGAGCGGCGGAGGAGGCGGGCAGTTCAAGAGCGTCGATAACCTCCTGGTCGACCGCCACGCGGACGGGACGTCGACTGTTCGGTTAGTCCCCACCTCTCATCGTGAGACGCCATTCATCATGTCCGAACTCAT
Organism: Candidatus Dormibacteria bacterium; assembly: GCA_050734135.1. Taxonomy (GTDB): domain Bacteria; phylum Chloroflexota; class Dormibacteria; order Aeolococcales; family Bog-877; genus Bog-877. The sequence continues at coordinate 903 of JBOHUG010000051.1, read as the reverse complement.
CGATCGGTACCGCCGTGAGCGGGAGGCTGGGCGCCACCACCGCGCGCTGCTGGTGGGTCTCTTCGCGCTCGATTTCCTCACGATCCACCCTTTCGTCGACGGCAACGGACGGCACTCTCGACTGCTCAGCACGCGTCTGCTCTCTGAGGCGGGCTACGGCGTCGGGCGGTACGTCTCCCTCGAAGGTCTCATCTACCGGCGCCGGGATGCCTACTACGACGCCCTTGCAGCCTCGACAGCTGGCTGGCAGGACGGTACGCACGACCCGTGGCCCTGGCTCAGGTTCTTTGTCGAGGTTGTCGCCGATGCGTACGAGACCTTCGCGGCGCGGGCTGCCGACCATCGCTCGGGGATCACCAAGCAGGATCGGGTGCGCAATTACGTGCTCAACCATCCTGGAGAATCCTTCGAGATCGCCGATATCAGGCGAGCCGTGCCCGCAGTGAGCGACCAGACTGTCCGACTCGTGCTGCGAGAGCTAAAAAACGAGGGAGTGGTTCGCACCAGCGGCGTCGGTCGAGGGACGAAGTGGGTGCGAGCCGGCCGGTAGCTTGGCCCCACGCAACGTCGAGGTGCTCGGGGGTTGGTAGTGGCTGGTGGAGTCGAGAATGGGCCATCGGGCCGCGCGGCGCTCCTCAGTGTCTCGGACTATCTGCTGGTTGGTGCTGAAGGCGTCCATCGCCCGCCGCGCCGAGACAGTCCCGCGCGGCTCCCTAGATAGCCATCCCAGGTCTGGCCAGCCGGCGGTCAGCTCTGCAGCTCGAAGTCGCAGCGGATCTCCCCCACCAGCGTCCCGGCCCAGTTGTGCACCTGGGGACTTGCCAGCTCGTCCAAGTGCGACGGACCCGCGTCGGGCAGCAGGCCCAGCAGGCGTAGGGTGTGCGCCGCCACTTGAGGCAGCCC
>JBOHUG010000050.1:0-1996 GCA_050734135.1 Candidatus Dormibacteria bacterium | reverse complement strand
GTTGGCGTTGTTACACCACCAATTATCCCAGCACTGAGTGCCTTTTCTTTGTCTCTAACCCTCTATCCAGCACCTACCTGGTCGGTGCTTCCAGGGTAAGGAGAGGTACATCACGGCGAATCTGGTCTACTCCGCGATCACTTCTGTCGACGGCTACATAGAGGACGACGCGGGCAACTTCGACTGGGCAATGCCTGACGAGGAGGTGTTCGCATTCGTCAACAACCTTGAGAGCCAGGCTGGCACGTACCTTTACGGACGCCAGATGTACACGACGATGGTCTATTGGGAGACCGCCCACACCAGGGCCGACCAGTCGCCGATTGAGCTGGCCTTCAGCACGATATGGCAGGCGGCGGATAAGGTCGTGTACTCCAAGACCCTCAAGACGGTGTCCAGCGCTCGGACCAGAATCGAGCGAGCCTTTGACTCCGAGGCTATCCGGGGGATGAAAGCGACCGCCACGCGTGACATCACCATTGGCGGTTCCGATCTCGCCCGACAGGCGTTCGCCGCCGCCCTGGTTGATGAGTGCCATCTGTTTCTCACACCCATCGTCGTGGGAGGTGGTAAAAAGTCTCTTCCCGACGCGGTCCGACTGCAGCTCGAGCTCTTGGACGAGCGCCGATTCGGCAACGGTGTGGTTCACCTTCACTATCGGACCAGGATATGAATTACCGGGAATGAGGAATGAGCTCGGCCGGTACGCCTTATCCGCGCAAGCGTCACAAACCCCGGCCAACTGCCAATCCGGTGCGAGCCCGTAGGCCCGTCTCCTCGCTGTTCGAGACGCGGTTCACCGTGCTTCGTTGGAAGGCAGGGGTACACAACCTAGCCAGGAAAATCTACGATCTCCGATCGCTGGGCGCCCGCTGGCAGAAGGAGTCCGTCCGCCGGCTCCCACCCCACCCCACCCCACCCCTAAGAGAGCCTCGTCCAAGCGAACTCTCAGCCAAGTTCAGACACGCGACGCTGGCTGAGACGACTGCAAAATGAGGCAGAGCTTCCCGCTCAGCTCGAATCGGCCGCCTCCCGCTTCGACGTAGCCACCTCCGCGCTCGACGAAGACTCCGGTGCTCGTCGCATCGGCCACACCGGCCGCCCGTCTGGCAGTGCCAGCTCGCCGGTGTGCGCGAACCCCAGCCGTTCGTAGAGAGCGGCGCTGCGTGCGCTGCTCGCCTCTAGGAAAGCCGGCAGCAACTCCGCGTCACAGCGATCCAGGGTTGGCTTCAGCAGCGCGCGGCCGATTCCCTGGCCTTGGGACTCCCGCGCGACCCCGACGTAACGGATGTACCAATGCGGCTCATGGAGGTGGTGCTCCTCGAGAAATGCTTGCAACCTACCGGCCGCGAGCAGCCGCGTCCTGAAGACGCTCAGCCACTGAAACGAGACCGAGATGCTCGTGGCCGGCGGCATCTTCCACTTGCCAGGCGGCAGCACCAGACACGCTCCGCGCAAGGGCGCGCCACCTGGCTGCGCACCGTCCGCCGCCAGTCCGACGGGCGCCGACCCGCTGCCGGGCGCCGTGCCGTCCGCGACCCAAACGTGCCCATGGGGCAACACCACATGCTCAAGCTCCAGCCCGAAGAGTTTGCGCAGCCGCTCCCTTCTGCCGAGCCGCCCACGGACCAGGGTCGCCACCAAGGGATCGGCCGCGAACGCGTCGGCAAGCACGGCAGCTACCGCCGCCGAATCTCCGGCACCGACCTCACGAACCGTCACTGGGCCGGGGCGGTTCCCGTACGCAGTCTGGCCCTCAGTCATTTCAACCGCCCTACCACCTACTGTCCTTGCTGCCCAGATCCGTGGCTTTGCCGCGATCAGCCCCGGCGTCCACCGCTTCGCCGATCGCATCCGCCGGGCCCCCGTTTCTAAGCCTGAATGCACCGGCCAGGCGCCAAAGGGAGGGGACTTGGGGGTACGGGACGGGCTGAGTGGCGTGCGCCAAGCTGGTCGCTGGGTGACCGCGGGCGTATCAGGGAGTTTGGACCCTGCG
>JBOHUG010000049.1:0-62261 GCA_050734135.1 Candidatus Dormibacteria bacterium | reverse complement strand
GGTACATCGACTCCTATTATGCCACAACCCACAGAAGATGGCACGCCATCTGGGCTACTACCAGCCTGTACCACAACACTCTTGGGCTTTGAAATCGGCCTCTTGGATGCCAAACAGCCCTCCCCTGAACTCAAAACTGTCCCTGGCAGCCGACTCCAAACCCACCCTCACCCCCTTCCAGTGTCAAAGTCGGGCTCAGACGTACGCCCGGAGTCCCGGTTCGACATCGAACGTCTCATCGTCATAACCGGAACGACCGATTTTGGTCCAAGCCGCAGCGCCGATCATCGCGGCATTGTCGGTACAGAGTTCGGGGGCTGGGATGGTAACCGTGGCAATGCCCTGCAGACGCTGACGCGCCAGCTGGCGTAGGAGTTGGTTGCTGGCCACCCCACCCGCCACCACCACCTGGGTGCTACCGGTGTGCTCCACAGCCGCCTCTAGCTGAGTGCAGAGGGTCTCGACCGCTGCCATCCGAAAGCTTGCGGCGATATCGGCGACCTGCTCGGCACTCAGCTGGCCCAGGTCGCGCACCAAATACAACACGGCGGTCTTGAGTCCGCTGAAGGAAAAGGCGAATCCTGGCAGCACTGGGCGGGGCAGTGGGTACCGAGAAGGGTCCCCACTTTTTGCCTCACGATCGATCGCTGGGCCGCCGGGATAAGGCAGCCCCAACATTCTCGCCACCTTGTCGAAGGCCTCGCCCACGGCGTCATCGCGGGTTGCCCCCAGCAGTACCACCCGATCGTGGGCCTGGTAGTGAATCAGGTCGGTGTGGCCTCCACTCACCACCAGAGCGACGAAGGGCGGCTCCAGGCCGGGGTCAGCAATCCGGGCCGCCAGCACGTGTCCACTCATGTGGTTCACTCCGACTACGGGCAGCTCGAGCCCGACCGCCAGGCTCTGGGCGTAGGCGACCCCGACCGCCAGACACCCCACCAGGCCGGGTCCCCTGGCAACAGCCACCCCGTCGAGAGTGCCGGACAGCCCACCGAGAGGCTGGACCGCCTCGGCCACCACCGAAGGAATCCGCTCAAGATGCATCCGCGCCGCCAACTCCGGCACGACACCGCCAAACGCCGAGTGGGTGGCCGCCTGGGATGCCACCACAGAACTCAACACCGTGAAGTCATCCGAGACGACCGCGGCCGCCGTCTCGTCGCACGAAGTCTCGAGTGCCAGGAGCTTCAACGCGAGGGCAGGTCGGACTCGGGTCGAGCGCCCAGCCCTTCGATCTCCAACCGATCGAGAATGGCCAGGAAGCGGCGCTTGAACTGAGGAGCGTGGATCAGGTCCGACCACATCACCAAGGCGTCCTCTCCGTTGTCAGTGTAGTAACCCCGGCGCCGCCCGATCACCTTGAAACCGAAGGTTTCGTACAGGTGGATGGCAGGTTCGTTGTTGGGCCTCACCTCCAGGCTGATGAAGTTGGCCCTCAGGGCGTAGGAGCGGTTCACCAGCGCGGCGAAGATTGCTCGCCCGTAGCCCTGTCCCTGGCAGGCGGCCGCCACCCCAATGGTGGTGACGTGCGACTCCTCCCTTACCGCCCACAGCCCCCCGTATCCGACCACCTCACGATTGCGCCGAAGGCAGAGATAGTGGGCTGCGCGGTTGTTGTTGAGCTCGCGCTGATACGCACTGCCCGGCCAGGGCGTGGGAAAAACCGCCAACTCGATGGCCCGCACCTCGGCGATGTCGTCATCGCGCATCGGGGTGATCTGGAGCCGCTCGCCGATCAGGACCACCGTCAAGCTCCTACTGGTTCTGGGTAGTCGGCCGTGACTCGATCGTACCCCGAGATCGCGATCGGGATCGCTGCTACCAACCGGGCCAGCGACACTTGCCGATCCCGTACCGGGTCGATCACAGTAGTACCAGACGGCAACTGGCGTCCCTCCCCAGGAGTTCCGATTGCCTGAGGAGGCGCACACCAGGCAGCTGGCCACGGGAACTGGCGACCCAACAAACCGGTCGGTCCCCGAGCGTGCCATCCCGGGCGGGGAGAGTTGCCCCCCGCGGGCACCATCTCCTGGCCGAACGTTCCACCCCGACCGGCGTCGGCCAGCGCGAGCACTGCAACGTCTCCCGGATCACACCCGGCAGCTACCACCTCCAGGGCGCCGACTAACCCCAGCGGACAACCGAGCGCCTGGGCAGCACCCAAAGCGGCCGCGAGTCCTCCCCTCACGCCCATGTACGAGCCCGGTCCCCGAACGGCTATAACCGACCCGATGCGGCTGCGATGCGCCCGCACCCCCTCCCGGACCGCGGTGACCAGAACCGGACCCGGGAGTTCATCTGGCGGGAGCCAGGCGACTTCCCCATGGCTGTCGACCAGCATGACTAACGGGTCATCCCGCCGCGATCCGTCCACCGCCAGCACCAAGTTCGCGGCCGAGACGCTAGCCTTCGTGGCCGAGTCCCACCGGAAGATCAAGGTGGATGGCCCGATCGGTTCTCGAGGAGATCTCCAGGGCGACCTCGCCATTGAACCAGTCCCCGGCAACCCGCTCTGGCCACTCCACGATCACGGCCCCATCCACCAGGGCCTCGTCCATCCCCAAAGACCGCAGGTCAACGCCTCCCTCCATCCGGTACAGATCCAGGTGGTGGACGGGGATCCGGCCGCGGTAGATGGCGTGGAGCAGGAAGGTCGGGCTGCGCACCTCCCGACCGCCGCCAGCCCCGGCCACAATTCCCTGAGCCATCACGGTCTTGCCAGCACCCAGTTCACCGCGCAGCGCCAGGCAGTCGCCGACTTGGAGCTGGGCGCCGATTCGCCGTCCCAGCTCCTTGGTCTCCTCGGCGGACCGGCTCTGGACGGTAACCAGCCCGCGGGGCTCAGAAATGACGATAACCCTCCCCACTCCGATTCTCCACTGGCTCGCCACCCTGGGCTCGGAACAGCTGGGTGCCCTCTCCAGCCGTCAGCCGTCCCAGCACCGTCAGCCGGGGTAGCCCCGGATCCCAGCCGCGCAGCAATCCACCGGCCAGAGCCTGGGGAATGGTGGCAAGCAGCTCGAAGTCCTCCCCCCCAGTGAGCGCCAGCTCCACAGCTCTCCCGGTCGCCTCGAGTCCGTGCCCAACAGGCAGGCGGTCCAGCCAGAGTTCCGCCCCTACCCCGCTGGCTTGGCAGAGTCGGCTCAGGCCCAAGAGAAGCCCGTCGCTGAGGTCGGTCAGTGCCGAAGCGCCGCCTCGCCGGAGTGCGCTTCCGGCGGTGACCCGCGACGACGGCATCAGTAGCTTGTCTTGCCAATTCTTCGGCACCGGCTGGGCACCGCGCTCGAGACACTCCAAGGCAGCCGCCGCCATCCCCAGCGCCCCGGTCACCACGATGCAGTCGCCTGGGCCACCTCCGGACAGAAGCAGCGGCGACCCGTCCAACACCTCTCCCATGACCGTGACCGTCAGGGTCAAGGGCCCGTCGGTCCGGCCGAGGTCTCCCCCCATCACAACGGCATCGTCGCCGGCGGCAGCCTCCACCAGCCCCAATTGGATCGCGTGCAGTGCTCGGGTCCCGGTATCCGCCGGGATTGAGGCCGCCACCAGGCCGCCTCGCGGAATGGCCCCCATCGCGGAGAGATCGGAAAGGGCGGCCATCCATGCCTTCCAGCCCAGCTGATAAGGAGTCTGGTAGCGGCGCCGAAAGTCGACCTCCTCGCATAAGGTGTCGGTGGACCACAACACCAACCCGCCTGGGGCGGCGCGCCAACCGGCGGCATCATCTCCGGGTCCCACACCGGATGTCGGGGTGGAATCGCCTGCCAGCTCGACCAGGTCCCGCAGCAAAGCTATCTCCCCGGGCGAAGTGACCGGTGGGCCACCGTCCCAGCCTGTGGTCCGGAGCCGGCTCTTCGATTCGAGCAAACGCTTCGGACTCAGCGAGGAACCGCGGCCAGAGCTTGAGGTACCCCTTCCACAGGACTGCTGGCGCCGTAGCCGGCGGGAGGGCGTCTCTCAGCCAGGCCTGCGAGAAACGCAGCCCGTCCAGTGCGCACACCGGCAGCGAAGGCTTGGGCCATCGCCACCGGATCTCGGGCGTAAGCGATGCCGGTGTTCACCAGCACCCCGGCGGCTCCCCACTCCATCACCCGGGTCGCGTCCGCGGGCGACCCGAGCCCGGCATCGACGATCACCGGCACCGGACAACGATCGATGATCGCTCGGATGTTGTGCGGGTTGAGAACTCCCAGAGTCGAGCCGATCGGGGCCGCTCCCGGCATCACTGCGGCCGCGCCGGCTTCCGCCAGACGGAGCGCCAGCGCCACGTCGTCGCTGGCATAGGGGAGAACAGTGAATCCATCCGCCACCAGCTCCTGGGTCGCCTCCAGCGTTGCGATCGGATCAGGCAGTAGCGTCGTCTCGTCACCCACCACCTCGATCTTGATGAAATCCGAGAGCCCCGCAGCCCGAGCCAGCCGGGCTAACCGGATCGACTCCGCCGCGGTCTTGGCGCCGGCGGTGTTCGGCAAGACGGTATAGCAGCCCAGGTTCAGGCCGGAGAGCTCGGATTCGTGGTCGCCGTCGAGGTGAAGCCGGCGGACGGCTACCGTGATCATCTCGGCAGCCGACGCAGCGATCGCCTTGGCCAGGACCTCCGGCGACGGGAACCGCCCGGTGCCGTGAATCAGCCGGGAGCTGAGCTCGACCCCTCCGAGACGGAGCTTCTCTTCAGCCATGATCCGTACCTCCTCCCACCAGGTGGACGATCTCGAGGCGGTCTCCATCTCGGAGCAGCACGGCGCCCAATTCCGCCATCCGGAGGATATCTCCGTTGCGCTCTACCACTACCCCGTCGATCCGCAACTCCAGGAGCTGCAGAAACTCCCCAATCGAGTTACCGGGGGGACAGCGGCGCGGCTCGCCGTTGACCTGTAGCCGCAGCCACCTTGGCGCCGCCAGGACCTCCTCGCGAAGTGTCGCCGCTATCCGCTCGGGCTCCTTCGCTTGGCAGATCGCCCTGACCACGCCCACCATGTCCGCGCCTGCCGCGATCGCCGGACCCACACCGCCCAGCCCCAGGCCACCGATCGCGACCACGGGGACGAGCGCCCGCGACGCGGCCACCTGTACGTACTCCAAGCCGACCGCCGGGCGACCAGGCTTGGTCGGAGTTGCGTGGACCGGCCCCGCCGAAAGGTAATCCACCGACTGGCTGGCAGCCTTCAGCACCTGGTCCTTCGAATGGGTCGAGAGCCCCACCAGGAGCTCAGAGCCGACCAGGCGCCTGGCCTCCACCGGGTCCAGATCGGACTGGCCCAAGTGAACCCCGTCGGCATCAACTGCCAGCGCCAATTCGACGTGGTCGTCAACCAGAAAAAGGGCCCCGCCCAGGTGCGCCGCCCGCTGGCAGTCGCTCGCCAGAGACTCCAGGCTGCCGGGGTCTGCGTGCTTGCGCCGCAGTTGCACCAGGTCCACCCCGCCAGACACGGCAAGCGAGATCAGTTGGGGCAGTTCGGCGGCCGGCGTTTCATCGTCGGTGACCAGGTACAGTCGGGCGGCGTGCAACCGGGCTCGGCGTTCCAGACCGGCCGAGGACCGGGTCGGTTCCACCCAAGCCTGGGACATCCTCTAATTGTATTCAGGGCCCGGCGCAGCCGGCCCCGACCGGGGTTCGCGCGGGATCCGCCCGAGCAGGGCTGACGTCACCTCGTAGTTGATGGTCCCCAGCCGTTCGGCCACGATTTCGGCGCTGAGTCGAACATCACCATCGTGGCCAATCAGAGTGGCGATCGCCCCGGCTTGCACCGCAGGTGGTTCGGTCACGTCCACCATGCAGAGATCCATTCCCACAGTGCCGACCAGGGCTCTCTCCCGGCCGGCGATGGACACGCTGCCCCAGTTCTGGGGCCCGCGCCGAAACCCGTCCCCGTAGCCGACCGAGAGCGTCGCCACCACCATCGGGCGCTCCGCCTGAAAGATGTCGTCGTAGCCGACATAAGTGCCGGCGTCGATCGATCGCACCTGGGCCACCGTGGCGTGAAAACTGAGCACAGGCTCCCGCTGCCGACCGTCGGTGGTGCGCATCCCGAGCAGCTCGATCCCCGAACGCACCAGGTCGAGCCGGGACTCCGGAACCGCTTTCCAGGCCGCGCTGTTCGCAGCGTGGCGGAGCCGGAAGTGATGTCCCGCCGCCTCCGCTGATTTGAGGGCCGCCAGGAACCGTGCCAGCTGCATCGTTGTCACCGCCCGGTCCTCACCCTTGCGGAAGTGGGTGTAGCAGCCCTCCAATTCGACATGACGAAGCGGCTGGGCCATCTCGACGAAGCCTGCCAGCTCCTCCCCCGCAACTCCCAGCCGGCTCATCCCGGTGTCGACTTTGACGTGAGCAGTGGCGGGACGGCCCTGGTCTGCGCCAGCTCGCTCGAGCGCGGCCAGCACCTCCTGGTCAAAGACGGTGATCGCGAGCCGCCCGGCCACAGCAGCCGGGACCTGCTCCGGGGGGGTGTAGCCAAGCACCAAAATTGGTGCGGCGATTCCATCGTGCCGCAGCTCGAGTCCTTCGGAAATGGTCGCCGTGGCGACCCAACTGGCGCCGTTGCGGAGGGCGGACCGCGCCACCGGAACTGCGCCGTGGCCGTAGGCGTTGGCCTTTACCACGGCCATCAGGGGAACTCCACTCAACTCTTCGACCATGGCGGTGACGTTCCGGGCGAGAGCGTCTTGATCCAGCTCAATCCAGGTGGGACGCTGCGCCGATCGGTCTGTTGCGGGTGGGACTCCGGCGTCGCTCACCGGGCGGAGGCCAGCTGGGATTGGTTCGCTTGCTGCTGTCGGCGGACCGCCTCTTGCGACTCCACCAGCGCGTCGGCGACTTCGCTGGCCAGCACCCCGGAGCGCCCCCTTGAGAACTCCAGCCGGGTCCCCGCCTCGCCGTGGAGGAAGACCGCCGCCCGGGCTGCCTGATACGGGTCGAGACCCTGGGCCAAAAGAGCCCCGATCAAACCGGCGAGAACGTCTCCGGTGCCGCCGGTCGCCAGGACGGGCGTGGCGTGACCGTCCTCCCAATGGCGACCATCCGGTTCGGCCACCACGGTGCCGGCTCCCTTGAGCACCAGCACCGCTCCCAGCTCGCGGGCTAGGCGCCCAGCCGCCCCGATCCGATCCGCCTCGATGGTAGCCACATCGAGGGCGGCCAGCCGCGCCGCTTCGAGCGGATGCGGGGTGAGCACGCTTCCCGCCGGGATCAAGCGGCGCAGCTCCGGCTCGCCGGCACAGACATTGAGCGCGTCGGCGTCGAGGACCAGCTGCCACCGGGCTCGGCCCGCCTCCCGAAAGAGCTCCTCCAGCAGATCGCGGGTGGTAGCATTCTGGCCCAGACCTGGGCCGCAGACAACTGCCTGGGCCGAATTGAGCGTGGAGCTGATTTGCCGGATCGCCGCGCCGTCGAGACTAGATCCAGCCAATTCGACGGGAACGCGAATCAGCTCCGCTGGGCCGGCACTCGAACCCGGCGCGGCGGCGACCGCCTTCACTTTGCCAGCACCGCCACGGAGGGCACCGAGAGCGCACAGAGTCGCCGCGCCGGGAAACTCGGGGCTCCCGGCAACCACGACCACCGTGCCAAACGTGCCCTTGTTACTGTGCGGCGGCCGGTCCGGAAGTTGGAGGTCCGCCGGCAGACTGCCCCACAGCCAGCGGCTCCGCCGGCCCAGCGGGGTTAGCGCCGCCACCGCGACTCCTAGTCCTGCGTCGTGGGTCAAGCTGATCGACAGGCCCTCGACCGGCTCCCCTTCGACTAGGACCGTCGGGGCGCCCCCGGGATGCCGGATCACCGCGATCCGGCTGTGGAGCGGGATCGGCCAGCCGAGCGCTCCGAACACCTTGCGGACGGCCTCCTTGGCGGCCCACCGAGCCGCCACCCGCTCGGGGTGCCCCTGGCAGTAGGCGCCCTCTTCGGGGCTGAAGTACTTGGCCAGAAATTCCGGCCGACGCGCCAGAAGTCGCCGAACGCGCTCAATCGAACTAACGTCTACCCCGACCGAAAACGGGGGATTGCCGCCCTCCTGAGCAGGCAGACTCACTCGACGGTGACGGACTTGGCCAGATTCCTCGGCCTGTCCACGTCTAGCTCCTTGGTCATAGCGGCATGGTAGGCCAGCAACTGCCCCACCAGCGCGGTGGTCAGGGGAGCGACCATCTCCGGCAGACGGGGTACCTGGATCACGAGGTCGGCCACCCCTTCCATGGTCAAATCACCGTCGTTGATGATGGCCAGGATCGGACTCTGCCGGGCCCTGGACTCCTGGATATTCCCGCGAATCTTCTCCCGAGTGGCTGATTCGGTCGCGAAGGCCACCACCGGCATCCCGGCATCCAGCAAGGCGATCGGGCCGTGCTTCAACTCTCCCGCCGGGTGGGCCTCGGCGTGGACATAGGAGACCTCCTTCAGCTTTAGGGCAGCCTCCATCGCAGCCGGGTAGTTGTAGCCCCGGCCCAGATAGAGGGCAGACTGGAATCCGGCCAACCACTTTCCCAGCGGAGCGATGGCGTCCTCGCGCGCCAGAATCTGGCGCTGCACCGCAGGAACTGCGCGCACGGCTGCCCCCAGTTCCCTCCGGTCCGCCTCTGCCAGAGAGCCCCGAGCCTGAGCAATTCGCATGGCCAGGAGCAAGCCGCAAGCCACCTGGTTGACGAAGGTCTTGGTGGCAACCACGCAGACCTCAGGGCCGGCGTGCATGTTGATCACGGCATCCGCCTCGAGCGAGAGGGTGCTCCCGACCACGTTGGTCAGGGCGAGAAGGTGGCTGCCCTGGGACCTCGCCAGCCGGGCCGCCGCCAGCGTATCGGCCGTTTCTCCCGACTGGGAGATGGCGACCATGAGGGTCTTCCCATCTGGCGGTTGGGGGCGGTAGCGCCACTCGGAAGCTATCTCCACCGTCACCGGGAGTCCGGTTAGGTCTTCTACCGCGTATTTGGTCAGTACTCCGGCGATGAACGCGGTTCCGGTACCGACAATCTGAATCCGCTCGAAGGCTCGGAGCTCCTCATCTCCCAGCGACCAGTCGGCAAACTCCACCTGGCCGTCACCTAGGAGGCGACCCCGGAGAGCGTTCTCGAGCGCAGCCGGCTGCTCGTTGATCTCCTTAGCCATGAAGCTCGGGAAACCGCCGCGCTCGGCCTGGATCACATCCCAGTCCACGCGCACCACCCGCGGTACCGACTCGCTGCCGTCGACGATTGAACTGACCACCGGGCCGACCGGACTGAGGACCGCCATATCACCCTCGCCCAAGACGAGCGCCTGCTTGGTGTAGGGAATGATCGCGGTCAGATCGGAGCTGAGGAACCACTCATCGCTGCCCACCCCCACCACCAAAGGAGCGTTGAGTCGCGCCCCGATCAAGGTGTCAGGGTCAGTTGAACTGAGCACCACCACTGCGTACGCTCCGGACAATCGACCGAGCGCGCGCCGGGTGGCCACCACCAGGTCACCCGCGTAGTACTCCTCGATCAGATGGGGAACAACCTCGCTATCGGTTTCTGAGGTGAATTCGTGGCCAGCTTCGAGCAGCTCCCGCTTGAGTGACGCGAAGTTCTCAATGATCCCGTTGTGGATTACGAAGAATCGGCCCGTGCAGTCACTGTGTGGGTGGGCGTTGGCATAGGAAGGGCGGCCGTGGGTGGCCCAGCGGGTGTGGCCCATGCCAACTTGACCGAGGATCTCGGTGTGCTCGCTTGCGGTTAGAAGGGCCTCGACCTTGCCGGGAGCCTTGATCGCGGTGGCGGTGCCGTCCGCAGCCAGAACCACAACCCCCGCCGAGTCATACCCCCGATACTCCAGCCGCTGCAGGCTGTCCAGGAGCAGCGGAGCTGCGGGACGGGGCCCGAGGTAGCCGATGATCCCACACATAGTCTGACTACCTACCTCCCACTTCGCGATCGCCCCATCGCCCCTTGGAACGGCTCCCGCCTTGCCCAGGTTACTGCGGTCAGGGTCAGGGGGTTGGAGTCGGGGTCGGCGTCGGCGTCGGCGTCGGCGAAGCGTTGGGAGCGATGGTGATCACCACGGTGACGTAACCGACTGAAAGCGTTGTCCCGGTGGGCGAGACCAGCTGTTCGGTCACCGTCTCGCTCGAAGTGACATGGGCCAGGTCGATCGCCTGCGTACTTAACGAGGTGAGGGCTGTGAGCACCGAGCCCGGCCCACTGACCGTTACTGTCGACGGCGTCACCACAATCCCGGTTATCGAGTATCCCGAAGCCGGCTCGCCATTCCCAGAGAATGTCGGGATTACCGGCAGCGCTCTCTCGGTGTCTTCTGAGTTGATGACGACCCCCACACTGACCACCGAGGGCGTCACCGTAAGCTCCGAGGCCAGGCCATCGGCGTTGGTGAGCTTCACGGTTTCGGAGTACGGCAGCGAGTTGCGCGCCGTGGCAAGGTCAACGATGGCCTCGGCCTGGACGACCTTCAGCACGCTCTCCGGTCCCCGCACCATCACGTCTGCCGGGGTGATCGCGGTCTGGGCGATATTGACCGTGTACCCCACTGGCGGCGCAGCGCTGATGCTGAGGTGGACGGGGATTGACCGCGTGGTCTCACTGTCGATCAGCACCTTTACCTTGGTCGGCGCCGACCAGATCCAAACGCTGTCGTCGGTCTGGGTCACGTGGAGGTTCACGAAGTACTCGCCAGGCCTGGTGATACTGCTCAGATCCGCCTCCGCCGAGAGGTGCTGGGTCACGCTTTGACTTTTGACGGAGCTGGAGACTCCGGCAACTTTGATCGGGACTGCGCCGATGGGCCGCAGCAGCACCAGACCGGCGTGCAGGATCCCGCCTGCCTGGACGTGAACCTGGTAGGTCTGGATGGCCGGCGGATCGCTGGCGTACACGACTCCGACCCACATGCCACAGGCCACCAGCACCGCGATTAGTTTGAGCTGGAAGTTCCGCGTGACCAACTTAGGGATTCGCTGGATCACAGCTGGTCAACCCCGGGGGCGACCGCCGCCTCCCGCGGGCCCCGACCCAACCTCCGCAGGCTGCGCCGGTGCCGCTCGTAGAGTGGCAGCCGGTAGAAGGCGCCCAGGCGATTGGTAAGAGCATCGCCATCTAGCTCTCGTTGGAGTTCGCCACCCAGAGCCAAGCTCACCCGACCGGACTCTTCGGAGACGATCACCACCCCCGCATCGGTGGCCTGGCTCAGCCCCATCGCCGCCCGATGGCGCGTTCCCACCCGGCCCTGGGTGCCGGTCTGTTCCGCCAACGGCAACACGCAGCCGGCAGCCACAATCCGACCCGCCCGGATCAGGGCGGCACCGTCGTGGAGCGGTGAGCGGTAGGTGAAGACAGTGACCAAGGTCTCCGCACTGAGAATGGCATCCATCCGAACCCCGGTGGCGGCTATCTCCTCCAATCCAATGTCCCCCTGAAGCACGATCAGGGCCCCAGTCGCCGCTTCTGCCAGCCGGGTCGCCGCTCGAACCACCTCATCCACGTCGCGCTTCAGCTCCGCGGTCTCCGGAGCCAAAAGTCCAGGGCGAATCCTCCCCAGTCGGCCCATCTGGTCCAAGGCTCGGCGCAGTTCGGGTTGGAAGAGGATCACCACGGCGATCACAATGACCTCGCCACCATTGCTGAAGAGGAACTTCAGAACCGGCAGGTTCAGAATGTTGGCGATCGCCCCGAGCGCTCCCAACAGCAGCAGCCCGAGCAGCAACTGAACCGCCTGGGTCCCCCGGATCAGCACCAGGAGCCGGTAGGCGAGAAAGGCGATGATCAGGACATCGAGAACATCTCGCCAACCGACGGTGTGCAGCAGTACCCGAGCCGCGTCCCCAATGTTGAGGCTGGCGGCGGTGAACGGCGTCCCCTCCAGCCAGGACAGCCCAGTCATTGGCGCGCCTCAGTCGGGGCGAGGATCTGCAGCAGGAGGGCCAGCTGGACCCAGAATCTGTTCTCAGCCTGGCCGAAGACGACCGACTGAGGTCCGTCCAGAACCTCATCGGTTATCTCTTCGCCGCGGTGGGCCGGGAGGCAGTGCATCACTTTGGCGCCTTTGGGGGCCTTGCCCAACAGCAACTGGTTTACCTGAAAAGGGCCGAAGTCCTGGCGCCGGTCCTCATGCTGCTCCTCTTGGCCCATGGAGGTCCAAACGTCCGTGTAGATGATCTCGGTGTCAGCCAGGGCGGAATCCAAATCGGAGGTGGGATACGAGGGCTCGTAGCCAGGCGGCGTCACCACGCGGAGATCCAACTGAAGCACCTCTGCCGCTTCCATCAGGGAGCTGCAGACGTTGTTGCCGTCACCGACGAAGGTGACCCGGGCTCCTTCCATGTGGCCCAGTTGCTCCTGGATCGTCAGGCAGTCGGCCAGAATCTGGCAGGGATGTCCTCGATCGGTCATGGCGTTGATCACCGGCCCCGCCATGGCGTGAGCCAGACCCCGCAGATCGCGATCGGAGGGTATCCGGGCCACCAGTCCGACCACGAATCTATCGAGGATGCGGCCCACGTCAGCCACCGACTCGCGGCGACCCATGTCGATCTCCCGATCGAAGAGAGCGATCGGATGGCCTCCGAGGCGGTGGATGGCCGCTTCGAAGGAGACCCGGGTCCGATTGCTGGGCCGGAGAAAGATCATGGCAACCGAGTTCCGTGCGAGCGGAGTCCCCGGGTCCAGGCCGCGCTTCAACTGGGCAGCGGTCTCGAGAAGCCCGAGGAGCTCCTCGCGGCTCAGGTCGGATACCGCTAGGAAGTCGCGGCCGCGCAGTTCTTCGCCCACTTCACCCCATGGCAGAGCTCGGACCCCGCCCTGCGGGCGGGACTGGTATTGGAACGGGTGCGTGTACGGGTAGTTTCAGCGCTTGGTGTACTGGGGAGCCTTACGAGCCCGCTTCAGTCCGGGCTTCTTGCGCTCCTTCATCCGCGGATCCCTGGTCATCAATCCGGCCGCCTTCAGGGGACCTCGCAGTTCGGGGTCATAGGCGCAGAGAGCCCGTGCCAATCCGTGGGCGACAGCGCCGGCCTGACCGGACACCCCTCCACCGACCACTTTCACCGAGATGCGGAATCGATCGGTTAGCCCCGAGACCTCAAGTGGGCGCAACGCCGCCTGCTCCAGTTCCCGCCGACCGAAGTGGCGAAGAGGTTCCCGGTCATTGATGACCGTGGTGCCGTCCCCTGGATAGATTCGCACTCTGGCTACGGCGGTCTTGCGACGGCCGGTGCCGTACGAGTATCTGGTCTGGTCCTGCTCGGTCAAACCTTGACTACCTCTGCGTGGTCACCGAATTTGATCGCCACCGGCTGCTGGGCGGTGTGCGGGTGCTCGTCACCCGGATAGATCTTGAGCCGTTTCAGCTGCCGAGCACCCAGGTTATTGTGCTGCAGCATCCCACGGACTGCTTCCCGCAAGGGGGCGGTTGGGTCCCGGTCCACCACTTCCTGGTAGGTGCGCTCGCGACGGCCTCCCGGGTAGCCGCTGTAGCGGTCGTAGATTTTGTCGCTGCGCTTGGCCCCGGTTACCACGATCTCTGAGGCGTTGATCACGATCACCTGATCGCCACAGAGGGCGTGCGGGGTGTAGCTGGGCCGGTGCTTGCCACGCAGTACCCGGGCCAGGTTCACCGCCAATCGGCCGAGCGTCTCGCCCCGGGCATCGACCAGGAGCCACTCATCGTGACCTGGCTTCTCCAGCGCGACAAAGCTCTTCTGGGCAATCGTGCTCACGCCTGCACCTCCACGGCCGACGCCCGGTACTCAACCTGCCACTGGTGCAGGCCCAGAGCGGGGCCCGACTCCCAGAAGGGTCTGCGACCATTCGGTTGGGCAATCGCTTGGACCACCTCCGCCACCGAACTCCGACCGGTGCCAACCGCCACCAGAGCTCCGGCGAAGTTACGCATCATCCCGCGCAGGAAGGCGTCAGCGCGAACCTCCAGAACCGCCACGCTTTCCTGGCGCCAGAGGTCGGCTCGGTCGACGGTTCTCACCGTCGAACCTGAAGGCAGTGGGCTTGTGCCGAACGCTGCGAAGTCGTGGCGACCGAGCAGGTGCCGGGCGGCGACCCGCATCCGGTTCAGCTCCAACGGCTGCGAGATCCGCCATTCATACTGGCGCCCGACCGGATCGTGGCCCGCCTGGTCCCGGATCAAGTAGCGGTAGGTGCGGCGCCATGCCTGCCATCGAGGGTGGAAGTCTGCGCCCACCAAGATTGTCTCGAGCACCCCGATGTCCTCCGGAAGACGAGCATTGCAGCCCCCACTCAGGGCTCCAGGAGTCCAGGCCGACCGGAGGCTGAACGAGATCACCTGGCCGTGAGCGTGGGCACCGGCGTCGGTGCGACCGGCGGCCTTGATCGCCGGCTTCTCTGTGGTTAGATCCTCAAGGACGCGGGACAGCTCACCTTGCACGGTCGCGACCGTCGGCTGGGACTGCCAGCCGTGGTAGCGACTGCCGTCATAGGCGATGACCATGCGGTAAGTGGCGGGAGCGACTCGGTCCACTACTCGACCATTTCCATAATCACGACCGGGGCTCCGTCACCCGGGCGGGGGCCGCGTCGAATGATCCGGGTGTAGCCTCCGGGTCGGTCGCGGTAACGCTCCGCGTATTGGGTGAAAAGTTTGACGGCCACGTCTTCCCGGGCGACCACGCGAGCAACCTGGCGACGGGCCGCCAGGTTGTCAGTCTTGGCAGTCGTCACCACCCGCTCCACCCAGCGTCGGATCTCCTTGGCCTTGGCTTCGGTCGTCTCGATCCGCCCATGTTCGAACAGGGCGGTCGCCAAATTACGGGTGAGGGCGATCCGGTGCGCGGAGGTGCGCCCCAGCTTCCGGCCGGCCTTGAGGTGGCGCATGGCCCCTAACGGTCTCCCTTCTGGAAGAGCTCATCGACCTCGTCTTCCTGGACGAAACCGCGGGCCACCAGCTTCTGCTTGATCTCGTCGAGCGACTTGGCCCCGAAGTTGCGGAGGGCCAGCAACTCCTCGATCCGCATCGCGAGGAGCTCTCCGAGCTTGGTGATGTCGTTGGCCTTGAGGCAATTGAGGGCCCTGACGCTCAGCTCCAACTCATCGACCGGCACCTCCGCCAGACGGCTCTTGAGGTCGGTTCCGACGATCGCTCCCACCGCCGCTTCACTAATGCTCTCGCCGAAGGTGGCGAAGAGGCTGAGGTGGCGGGTGTAGTACTCCGCCGCCCGGCTGACCGCCTCGACCGGAGGGATGGTGCCGTTGGTCCAGATCTCGAGGCTCAGCTTCTCCCAGTCGGTGTCCTGACCAACCCGCGTCTTCTCAACCAGGAAGTTGGCCTTGATCACCGGGGTAAAGATCGCATCGACCGGGATCACTCCGATCGGCTGGCCCTCTTTCTTGTTGCGGTCCGCCGGGGAGTAGCCCTTGCCGAGCTCGACTGTCAAGTCCATGCGCAGCTTGGCGTGGGCACCGTCTAGGGTGCAGAGGTAGAGGTCGGGGTTGGCGATCTCGACATCGCCGTTGGGGGTGATGTCGGCTGCGGTCACCCGCCGACCGCCCTGCACATCCAAGGTCAGCCGCGCTCCCTCAGGGTTGTGGCAAGTGAGGCTGAGCTGCTTGATGTTGAGCAGAATCTCCCCGACGTCCTCCTTGACGTACTTGATGCTGGAGAACTCGTGGGCGACTCCCTCGATGGAAACCGCCGTCACCGCCGCTCCAGTCAGGGAGGACAGCAGCACCCGCCTCAGGGAGTTGCCCAAGGTGGTGCCGTAGCCGGCCTCTAGTGGCTCGATCTCAAAGCGCCCGTGGTCCTTGGAGGTTTCGACCTCGTGAACCGTCGGCTGAATCGCAGTCTCTGGCATAAGTAACAATGTCCTCGTTAGTAGCTGGCCGAAGCGCCTTCCGTTATCGGGAGTAGTACTCGACGATGAGCTGCTCGTCGATGGTCGTATCCATCTCCGCCCGTTCTGGCAGCCGGGTGACGTCTACCCTGCGTTCCTCTGGGTAGAGCGTCATCCATCCGGGCAGCCCCTGGCCGCCCCGGGACTCCAATGAACGGCGAATCGGTTCAAGATCACGACTGCGCTCGCGTACTGTGATCACCTGACCCGACTTCACCTGAAAAGCAGGAATGTTGACGGTGCGGCCATCGACTTTGAAGTGACGGTGGGAGACCAGTTGCCTTGCCTCCCGACGGGATGAGGCGAAGCCGGCCCGGTAGACGACGTTGTCCAGACGCTGCTCCAACATCTGCAGGAGGACTGTCCCGGTGACGCCCTTGCGGGTCGCGGCTGCGTCGAAGTAGTTGTGAAACTGGGTTTCGAGCACTCCGAAGATGCGCCGGCCCCGCTGCTTGGCCCGGAGTTGGATCCCGTAATCGCTGATCCGCCGCCGCCGCGAGAGCCCGTGCATCCCGGGGGGGGTGGCATTCCGCTTGGTGAAGGTGCAGCGCTCCCCAAGGCACTTGTCGCCCTTGAGGAAGAGCTTGATGCCCTCACGCCGGCAGAGCCGACAGACCGGTGGATGGGGATTGGCCATCGGGGCTAGCTCCTCAGACCCGACGCCGCTTGGGGGGGCGGCATCCGTTGTGGGGTACTGGCGTGACATCGGTGATCGAGGTGACTTCCAGGCCCGCCGCCTGCAGGGAGCGGATCGCGGCCTCACGGCCAGCCCCCGGGCCTTTGACCAGGACTTCGATCGACTTGAGTCCGTGCTCCATCGCCCGCTTGGCTGCCGCTTCGGCGGTGACCTGAGCCGCGAACGGGGTGCTCTTGCGGGAGCCCTTGAAGCCCGAGGAGCCGGCGCTGCCCCAGGCGATCACGTTGCCGGTCGGATCGGTCAGGGTCACGATGGTGTTGTTGAAGGTGCTGAACACGTGGGCACGCCCCACGGCGATGTTCTTGCGCTCCCGGCGGCGAGTCCGCACCACCTTCTTCTTATTCGCCAAATCAGCTCCTTGCGAGTCCGCGGACGGCCGAACCCGGCTGGTCCCTGGTCATTTGCCCTTCTTCCGGCGCACACCGACGGTCTTGCGGGGACCGCGCCGCGACCTGGCATTGGTGCGGGTCCGTTGGCCGCGCACCGGCAGCCCCCGGCGATGACGCAGGCCCCGGTAGGTCCCGATCTCCATCAACCGCTTGATGTTGAGCGCCACCTGGCGCCGGAGATCACCCTCCACCCGGCCGGGCAGCTCCTTGGAGATCACATCCCGGAGGCGAACCACCTGGGTCTCACTGAGGTCGTCGGTCTTGGTGTTCTGGTCAATCTGAGCGATCCGCAGCAGCTTGTGGCTGGTCGTCAGGCCGATCCCGTAGACGTAGGTCAGGCCGATCTCGATGCGCTTGTTGCGAGGCAGGTCAACTCCAGCGATCCGAGCCATCAGTCCTCCTGCCTCAACCTTGCCGCTGCTTGTGCTTGGGGTTCTCGCAGATGACCCGGACCACACCGGAGCGCCGAATGACCTTGCACTTATCGCAGATCCTCTTCACCGACGCCCGGACCTTCATCTGACACTCCGCTGCACTGCTACTCAGACCAGGCGAGCCAAGATCCGACCCCGTCCCGGATCAGTGGTCGACAACTCGACCAGAACCCGATCTCCGGGCAGGAGCCGTACACTCGCCAAGCGGGCCCGTCCTGCCGTGTGGGCCACCACCTTGCCCCCGCCTTCCAACTCCACCCGGAAGAGCGAGTTCGGCAATGGCTCGAGGACTCTGCCTCGGAGACCGCCGGGGTCATTCACGGTGATGGGCACACGAAAACTGAGCGAGCTTCGCCCGCCCGAAAGTATAGCTGATCTGCTCTCCCCATGAAACTGGTCAGACAGCCGCCGGAAGTCGGGTAAGAATCTCGGCGCCGTCCGGGCCAATCGCCACCGTGTGCTCGAAGTAGCAGGAGAGGCGCTGATCGGCTGTGATCACCGTCCAGCCGTCCGGTTCGATGAGCGTTCCCGGCGCACCTTGGTTCACGATAGGCTCGATAGCCAGGCACAGCCCGGGACGAATCTCGATCCCCCGGCCCGGCAGGCCGTGGTTGGGCACGTCCGGCGCCTCGTGCATGTCCCGGCCGATGCCGTGGCCGGTGTAACCCCGCACCACCGAGTAACCGTGCCCCTCCACGTGGGCTTGGACGGCGTGGCCGATGTCCCCCAGATGATTACCCGGCACGGCGGCGGCAATCCCCAAATCCAGAGCCTCCTTGGTCACCTGAATCAGGCGATCGGCCTCCGCCTCCACCCTTCCGCAGGCGACAGTCAGGCCGGCGTCGGCCCACCAACCCTGGTAGATGAGACCGCAGTCGAGGCTGACGAGGTCCCCGTCCAGCAGCCGCCGCCCATCGGGGATGCCGTGCACCACTTGGTCGTTCACCGAGATGCAGAGGTGCTTGGGAAACCCGTCATAGCCAAGGAAGCCCGGGAAGCTGTCACGCTTGCGGATCTCCCGGTTGGCCACCCGGTCGATCTCAGTCGTGGTGACCCCAGGGTGGACCATCTCCGCCAGGAGGTTGAGCACCTCGGCGAGACGCCGGCCCGCCTGCCGCATCAACTCGACCTCCTCGCCGCGCTTGAGGGTGATCAATCGATCGCTTGCAGCAAGTCCTGGCTGACGTCGGCGACAGGCTGGGCCCCGTCGAGCCGCACCAGGCTGATGGTTTGCGCCAGATACTCCAGCACCGGCTCCGTCTGGTCGTGGTAGATCCGCAAGCGCTCAGCGATCACCTCAGGAGTATCGTCGCCGCGGTCTTCCATCTCGGCGCGTCGGGCCAGGCGGGCGACCAGTTGCTCGTTGGGCACATCCAGCACCACGGCGACGTCCAAGGGGCGCTCCAACATTGCCAGCATCTCCTGGAGGGCCTTCGCCTGGGCAACTGTTCTAGGAAAACCGTCCAGAACGAATCCGGCGTCCGCCTGAGGGTCGCTGAGCCGGTGCCGCAGCATCGCCACGATCACTTCATCGGGCACCAGCTTCCCGGCGTCCAGATAGGCGGCCAGCGTCTGGCCCAACTCGGTGCCACGAGCCCGCTCCCGGCGCAGCATCTCCCCGGTGGCGATGTGCTCCAGCCCCAATTGCCGCTTTAGGTACTCCGCCTGGGTCCCCTTCCCAGAGCCCGCCGGCCCGAACAGGGCCACGTTGTGCCGGGCTGTGTCAGCCACCCCAATCCCCTCCCCTTAGTGGATGAACCCTCGGTACTGGCGCATCAGTAGCTGCGTCTCCAGTTGCTTCATGGTGTCCAGCGATACCCCCACCACGATCAGCACCGCAGTGCCACCCAGATACAGCCCCTGATTGGGCTGTTGGCCGGTCAGAAGCGCCGCCAGGATCGGCAAAACCACCGTGATCAAGCCCAGGAAAATTGCGCCGGCGAGGGTAATGCGACTCATCACCCGGGCCAGATACTGGGCCGTCGCCCGGCCCGGGCGGATGCCCGGGATGAAGGTGGCGCTCTTCTTCAGGTTGTCCGCGGCATCCTCCGGGTCGAAGGTGACTGCGGTGTAGAAA
This sequence comes from Candidatus Dormibacteria bacterium, assembly GCA_050734135.1. Taxonomy (GTDB): domain Bacteria; phylum Chloroflexota; class Dormibacteria; order Aeolococcales; family Bog-877; genus Bog-877. The sequence goes on along the minus strand of JBOHUG010000049.1, from coordinate 42,843 downwards.
AAGGTGAAGCCCATGATCAGTGCGAAATAGATGAACTCGTAGCCGATATCGACCCAGACGATCGGCCCGAACGGGTTCCAATTGTTGTGCACCCAGATCGCCGCGGCGCCGACGACGCCGCCCCCGGTGCCACTCGCCGGAGCGAAGAAATTCCCGAAGATCGTTGGGAAAAACATGATCGAAATGGCGAAGATGATGGGAATCACCCCGGCCTGGTTGACCCGCAGCGGCAGGAAGCTGCTGCGGCCCTGGTAGACCTGTCTTCCAACCACGCGCTGCGCTGACTGGATAGGTATTTTTCGAGTCGCCTGCTGGACGAAGATGATTCCCGCCGCGACGCAGATGCCGATCACCGCCAACATGAACACGGTGAACGTCTCCGCGGAACCGCCATTGGTGAAGGCCAGCACCGCTCCCGGAACCTGTCCTAGGATGCCGGCCATGATGATGATCGAGACCCCGTTCCCGATTCCATATTCTGTGATCAGCTCCCCGAACCACATGATCACTATCGTCCCCCCCGTCAGGATCACCACGATTTCCAGGATCGTTGGCCAAGACGTCGAGGGCGACAGAATTGTCTGTCCATCGAAGCTGTAGCTCTCGAAGAGGCGGGTGTAGCCGAACCCCTGGACCATCGCCAGCCCCACCGTGAGGTAACGGGCGTACTGGGTAAGCCGGCGGCGCCCCAGGTCCCCTTCTTTCGACATCTCCTTGACGCGAGTGGAGATCACCGTCATCAACTGCATGATGATGGTGGCGTTGATGTAGGGATTCAGCCCCAGCGCCACGATCGAAACCCCGGCGTTGGAACTGGCGGTGGAGAAACCGCTACCGGAGAAGAGGTTGATCAGTCCCAGCAGGCCGTTGGTGCTGAACAGCTCCCGCAGGGCCGCGCTGTTGATCCCGGGAATCGTGATCGTCGCCAGCGCTCGGAAGACGACGATGAGCCCGATCGTGATGAGCAGTTTGCGTCGGAGCTCGGGAACCCCCATGGCGGCGCGGAGCGCCGCGAATAGGCTCATGTCGAGCTTTCCTGCCCTCCGCCCGCAGGCTCATCGGCCTCGGGCTCCGGATCCAACTCTTCCGCAGCCTGCGCCTTGGCTCGCGTCGCGGCTCGCTTGAGCTGGGCGGCGCTCGGCTGACTTTGGTCGTCTGCCTCTGGCTTGGGGCCATCCAGTAGTTCGACGGTACCGCCCGCTTTGGCGATGGCTGCCAGCGCCGCCTTGCTGGCCCGGTTGACCCGGATGGTCAGTGCCGGCGGTTCTCCACCCCCGGCCAGCAGCTTGGTCGGGTGGTTGAGGTGACGGATCAGGCCCGACTTGCGCAGCCCCTCCAGGTCCACCATTGAGCCCGCTTCGAAGCGGGCCAGCTTGCCGCAGTTGACCACCTGGTACTCGGTGCGGAATCGGTTGTAGAAGCCCCGCAGCTTGGGAACCCGCTGCGTGAGTGGCATCTGGCCGCCTTCGAAGCCACGGGGTAAGCTCCACGAGCTCCTCGAGCCCTGGCCCTTCTGGCCGCGCCCAGCCGTCTTGCCGCCTCCGGCCGAGATTCCCCGGCCGACTCGCTTCCGCGAGCGCCGGCTTCCAACTGCCGGCTTGAGTTCGTCCAGCCTCACCGGCGCCTGCCTCGAACTGGCCCCTTGGTGATCGGGGGCAACACGTCGATCGTCTCCACCTGAACCAGGTGCCGGACGGCAACGACCATCCCCCGTACCGAAGCCGAGTTGGGATGCTCGACGGTGTGATGCAGTCGGCGCAGTCCGAGCGCCTTGATCGTCAGCTTCTGGTCATTGCCGTAGCCGATCGCGCTCTTGACCCAGGTCACCCGGAGACCCTGGGGCTCGTCACTCACCGGTGATCTCCTCGGAGCCGACCGCTGCCTTCGAGGGTCGGAGGCCGAGTTCGGCCAAGGTCTTGCCGCGGAGCTTGGCCACGGTCTCGGCGGTGCGCAGATCGCGGAGCGCCGCCATGGTGGCTCGCACGGTGTTGATCGGATTGTCGGTCCCCAGCGACTTGGTCAGGATGTCCTTGATCCCTGCAAGCTCTACCACAGCCCGCATAGCGCCGCCCGAGATCACCCCGGTCCCAGGCGACGCGGGCCGTAAGAGGACCTTCGCGGCTCCCTGCTTGCGAAGCACTTGGTGGGGAATGGTGCGGCCCACCATGGGCACCCGGATCATGTGCTTCTTGGCGTCATCAACCCCTTTGCGGATGGCCTCGGGGACCTCCCCGGCCTTGCCCAGTCCGGCCCCGACCCGGCCGGCGCCGTCACCGACCACCACCAGGGCGCTGAAGGAGAAACGGCGCCCTCCCTTGACTACCTTGGCGACGCGGTTAAGACTGACCACGCGCTCGGTTAGGTCGCCTCTCGCGTCCCGATCGGGGCGCGACATGTTCATGCTCATCAAATAGCCTTCAGAATTCCAGACCGGCCTCGCGGGCCGCGTCGGCTAGGGCTTGGACCCGCCCATGGTACAGGTAGCCTCCGCGATCGAAGACCACCTGCTTGATGCCAGCGGCCAGCGCGCGCTCGCCGACCACCTTCCCCACCGCCGCCGCACTCGACCGGGTGACGCCCCGGACGTTCAGCGTCCGCTCCGCGGTGCTGGCAGCGGCCAGAGTGCGGCCGGTACCGTCGTCGACCACCTGGGCGTACACATGACGCAAGCTCCGGTAAACGCAGAGCCGGGGCCGGGCCCCGGATCCAGTGACCCGAGAACGCACGCGCTTGTGCCGGTGGTGGCGGGCTCCGCTTCGTTCAGCTCGCGCCATCGCTAGACCTTGGCCCCCTTGCCGCTCTTGCCAGCCTTGCGCCGAACCACCTCACCCCGGTATCGCACGCCCTTGCCCTTGTACGGTTCGGGCTTCCGAGTGGCTCGGATCCGAGCCGCAGTCTGGCCCACCACTTGCTTGTCGTTGCCGACGACAGTGACCCGGGTCGGCTCCGGTACCTCGATCTTGATCCCCTCGGGGGGCGTCAGCCGAACCGGGTGTGAGTAGCCCAGCGCCAGCTGCAGGTCTCCGCCTTGGAGCGAAGCTCGGTAGCCGACGCCTTGGAGCTCGAGCTCCTTGCGAAACCCGGCGGTGACCCCGGTGACCATGTTGGCCACCAGCGTCCGGGTGAGTCCGTGCAGGGAGCGGTGCGGTGCCGAGTCCGTCGGCCTCTCTACCAGGACCTGGCCCCCCTCCTGGCGCACGGTGATCACTGCAGGTAGTTCGCGACTCAGCTCCCCGCGCGGGCCGACCACGGATACCGAATTACCCAACACGGTCACAGTGACCCCGTCGGGCACAGGGATGGGGGCGCTGCCAATCCGCGACATCAGGGCGCTACCAGACCTCGGCCAGGACTTCGCCGCCCAGGTGGAGCTGGCGTGCCTCACGCCCGGTCATGATTCCCTTCGAGGTCGAGACGACCGATACCCCCAGCCCGCCGAAGACCCGTGGGATCTCCTGGCTGCCGCGATACTGCCGGAGTCCAGGTTTGCTGATGCGTCGCAGTCCGGTCAGGGGATTCCCCTGGGCGGTGCTACGCTTGAACTCCAACCACAGTTGGGGATGGCCGTCTTCCTCGGCCAGGCCGTAAGCCTGGATGTAGCCCTCGTCTTGTAGGACGCGGGCTATCTCCGCCTTCACCTTGCTGGCCGGCATGCTGACCCGGTCGTGGCGCGCCATGTTGGCGTTGCGCACCCGGGTCAGCATGTCCGCGATCGGGTCACTCAGCATTGCTTCTCTACCAACTCGACTTGCGAATCCCGGGAATCTGTCCCTGGGAGGCCCGGATTCTAAAGCAGATCCGACAGAGGCCGAACTTCCGCATGTAGCCCCGGGGCCGGCCACATAGGTTGCAGCGGCTGCGTGCCTGAACAGGAAAGCGGGGCGCCCGCCGGCTGGCCATGATCTTGGACTTTTTGGCCATTGGCCGCCCTCCCTAGCGCCGAAACGGCATGCCCAGAGCAGCCAGCAGACTGCGTCCCTCGGCATCCGTCTTTGCGGTGGTCACGATGGTTATTTCCATTCCTCGTAGCTTGTCGATCTTGTCGTAGTCGATCTCCGGGAAGACCAACTGCTCCGTCAAGCCCAAGGTGAGGTTGCCGTGTCCGTCAAAGCGGGCCACCACACCCCGGAAATCTCGTATTCGCGGCAGCGCGATGCTGACCAGCCGATCGACGAACTCGTACATCCGGGTCCCCCGCAGGGTCACCTTGAGCCCGACCGGCATTCCCTCGCGCAGTTTGAAAGCAGCCACCGATTTGCGCGCCTTGCGTACCGCCGGCTGCTGACCGGTAATGATGCGCAGATCCGTGGTGGCGGAATCTAGAGCCTTGGCGTTGGAGCTGGCCTCTCCGATGCCGATGTTGACCACCACCTTCTCCAGCTTCGGCACCTGCATCACGTTGAGATAGCCGAACTCGGTGACCATTCCGGGCACCACCGTCTCGCGGTAGTTCTCGAGCAGCCGCGGGGTCGCGGCGATTTGGGGACTCATGCCCGCGGTGGCCTCAGATAGGCCTGATCACAGCGCTTGCAGTAGGCGACGTAGTGATCGCCTTCCAAGCGTCGTCCCAGCCGCGTCGGCTGGTCACAGTTGAGACAGATCAGCTGCACATTGCTGTAGTGCAATGGCGCCGGGAAATCGATAACCCCACCCTGGAGGGCTGTAGTGCCACCTCGGCTCGCTCCGGCCCGCTGATGGCGCTTGCGGATGTTGACCCCATTGACCACGATGCGCTGCTCCGACGAAAGAGTACGCTCCACCACTCCGCGCTTGCCGCGCTCGGCCCCCGAGATCACTACCACCGTGTCTCCCGAGCGAATGTCCAATGCGCGCACGTGCGGTAGCGGTTCATGCCGGCGACGGCGCATGACTAGAGCACCTCCGGCGCCAGCGAGACGATTTTCATGAAGTTGCGGTCCCGGAGTTCTCGGGCCACCGGGCCGAAGATACGGGTGCCCCGGGGGTTGTTCTGCGGGTTGATGAGAACAGCGGCGTTGTCGTCAAAGCGAATCCGGGTGCCGTCCGGGCGGCGACATTCCTTGGCCGTCCGCACCACCACCGCCTTTACCACGTCGCCCTTCTTGACCCCGGAGTTGGGCTGGGCGACCTTGACTGCGGCGACGATGATGTCGCCTAAGGAGGCGTAGCGGCGGGCGGAGCCGCCGATCACCCGGATGCAGAGGATCTCTCTGGCCCCGCTGTTGTCAGCCACCTTGAGCACGGTTTCCTGCTGAATCAACTTTTACCTGGCTTTCTCGACGATCTCAACCACCCGCCAGCGCTTGGTGCGGCTCAAGGGGCGGGTCTCCATGATTCGGACCCGATCCCCGGTGTGGCACTCGTTCGCTTCGTCGTGGGCCTGGAAGCGATGACTGCGGCGAAGCACCTTGCGGTAGAGCGGGTGGGCGTGCAGATCCTGGACTTCGACAACCACGGTCTTCTCCATCTTGTCGCTGACCACCAGGCCCACCCGCACCTTCCGGCGTTCGCGCACGACCGGGATACCCTCAGTCATCCCGGATCTCCGGAGCTGTCTTCGATCTCGCGAGCCCGGATCAAGGTGTGCACCCTAGCGATGCCCCGGCGAACCTCACGGATGCGGCGGTGCTGCTCCAGCTGGCCGGTCGCGCGCTGCAGCCTTAGCTGCAAGAGCTCCTGGCGGCGGTCTCGAAGCGCCTCCTCCAGACCGATGTCGTCGAGGTCGCGCAGCTGCTGCACTTCACTCGCCTGCTTGGTCATTCGCCGCCATCCGAGGTGCCGGCCTCTTCGCGGGCTACAAATCGAGTTTTCACCGGCAGCTTGTGAGCCGCCAGCCGCATCGCCTCCTTCGCCGTATCCAAGCCCACACCATCCATTTCAAACAGGATTCGACCCGGTAGCACCACGCTGACCCAGCCCTCGGGGTTTCCCTTGCCTGACCCCATCCGGGTCTCGGCGGGCTTCTTCGTGATCGGCTTATCCGGGAAAACGCGAATCCAGATCTTACCGCCTCGGCGAACATGCCTAGTCATGGCCCTTCTTGCCGCCTCGATCTGGCGGTTGGTCATCCAGCACGGCTCCAGCGCCTGCAATCCGTACGGTCCAAAGGCCAGCGACGAACCCCGGTAGGCGGACCCCGTCATGCGCCCTCGGTGCTGCTTGCGGTGGCGGGGGCGGCGGGGGATCAGCATCTCAGGCCTCTTCCCTCGGCTCTGCCGCCGCCGCCTTGGCACCGCGCTTGCGTGGGGTTGTCGGGGGCTTCGGGGCGGCGGCTGCCTTGGCCGCAACTCGCCTGGGCGCCTTGGCGCTTACCGCTTTCGCCTCGCCCTCGGCCGCTGCCGTCTTGGGGGCGGCAGCTTTGGTGCGCGGCTTGGCTTTGACCGCCGGGCTGAGCGCCGGTACCGGCGCCAGCTCAGCGCCTCCCTCAGCTGTCGCCTCAGCAGGAGCGACGAGCTCCGGCGCGGCGGCGACCGCTGGTGGCGCTGCGTCGACCGGCGGTGGGTCGGTTTGGATTGCCAGGGCGAGCTCTCCGGTGACATCCGGGGCGGGTGCGGCGGTCACCTGTGGTTCTGTGAAGTCGCCACGGTAGATCCAGGCGCTTACCCCGATCTGACCGAAGGTCGTCTTCGCCTCGGCCTGACCGAAGTCGATGTCGGCCCGCAGGGTGTGCAGAGGTACCCGTCCGTCGCGGTCCCACTCGCGTCGGCTCATGTCCCCGCCTCCGAGCCGACCGGAGACCTGAATCCGCACCCCCTTGGCACCCGCCCGCATCGAGCGCATCACCGACTGCTTGACAGCCCGGCGGAAGGCGATCCGCTTCTCCAACTGGTTGGCGACGTTCTCCGCCAGCAGCTGGGCGTCCAACTCGGGAGTCTTGATCTCTTGAATCGTGACCCGCACCTTCTTGCCGGAGATCCGCTCCAGGTTGTCCCGCAGGGCGTCGACCGAGGCCCCGCTCCGACCGATCACGATTCCCGGCTTGGCGGTGTGGATGATCACCGTCAACTGGTTGGCCGACCGCTCGGTCTCGATCCGGGCCACGCTGGCGTTCTTCAGCCGGCTGGCGATCAGCTGGCGCATGGCCAGATCTTCCTGGAGCAGTTTGGTGTACTCCGGCCCGCTGGCGAACCAGCGCGCATCCCAGTTGCGGTACACGCCGAGGCGGAACCCGTTCGGGTGGACTTTCTGGCCCATGCCCTATTCCTCCTCTTCTTCAGCCGCCGCCGGCTGGTTGGTCACCCGAGTCGTGGGTCGGGCGCGGGAGCGAGTCCGGCTGGGGCGCTCGAGGCCGTCCTCCACCACCGCCTTGAGATGACATGTGCGCTTGAAAATAGAGAATGAGGACCCCCGCGCTCGGGGCCGAAACCGCTTGATGGTGGGTCCTCCGTCGACCTCGATCCGCAGCAGTTGCAGCCGATCACGCTCCAGGCTGAAGTTGTTCTCCGCGTTGGCGGCCGCCGATCGGACCACTTTGGCCACATCCTCGGCGGCAGCCTGGGTCATGAACGACAAGGCCGTCAGGGCGTCCCCCACGGGCATTCCCTCCACCACATTGGCCACCAATCGGGCCTTGCGCGGGGGAACCCTAACCCACTTGGCGATCGCCTGTACCTGCATTCGGTTGCTTTCTCCAGTCCTACTTGAGCGACGAGCTGCGCTCGGTGTGATGGCCGTGGGTGCGGAACCGGCGGGTCGGCACGAACTCACCCAGCTTGTGACCCACCATCGCCTCGCTGACGAAGACCGGGACATGCTTGCGACCGTCGTGGACCGCGATGGTGTGGCCCAGCATCTCCGGGAAGATGTCGCTCCGGCGTGACCAGGTGCGTATCACCCGCTTCTCCTTGGCGCGGTTCATCTCCAGCACCTTCTTGAGCAGCGGGGCATCGCAGAACGGGCCTTTCTTGACTGACCTACTCATGGCCTACTTCTTTCTCCGGCGCACGATCATCCGATCGGTGGCCTTGTTATTGCGGGTGCGATGGCCCAGGGCGGGTTTGCCCCAGGGGGTCTGGGGATGTCCCCCTGGACCGGAGCGGCCCTCGCCGCCGCCGTGGGGATGGTCGAAAGGATTCATGGTCGATCCCCTAACCGAGGGTCGGAAGCCCCTCCAGCGGGTCTTCCCGGCCTTGCCCCAGGTCTCGTTGGAGTGGTCGGAGTTACCGACCTGGCCGATAGTTGCGCTGCAGCGCACGTCAACCAGCCGCACCTCTCCCGAGGGCATCCGCAGCTGGGCGTGGCTGCCTTCGCGGGCCACTAATTGGGCGCCCACGCCAGCGCTGCGCACCAGCTGCCCACCCTTCCCAAGCTGGACCTCGATGTTGTGCACGGTCGTCCCCAGTGGGATCTTGGTCAGGGGCAGGGAGTTACCGGGACGGATGTCGCTCTTCTCCCCGGCCATGATCAGGTCGGCGACGGCGAGCCCCTCGGGAGCCAGGATGTAGCGCTTCTCGCCGTCCCGGTAGTGGATGAGGGCGATCCGGGCGCTCCGGTTGGGATCGTACTCGATCGTCGCCACCTTCCCGGGCACGTCCAGCTTGTTCCGCCGGAAGTCGATGACCCGGTAGATCTTGCGGTGGCCTCCACCGCGATGGCGGACTGTGATCTTGCCGCTGGCGTTCCGGCCGGAGTGCTTCTTCAGCGAGACCGTCAGGCCCCGCTCCGGCTTGACCTTGACCACCTCCTGGAACGAGCTCACGCTCATGAACCGCTGGCCCGGGGAGGTCGGGCGGTACCGCTTCACCGGCATCTCATACTCCCTCGAACAGGTTGGCGATGGTCTCACCTGCCTGCAAGGTGACTACGGCCTTCTTCCAGTCTCGGCTGCGACCAACCGTGCGCCCGCCGCGGCGCATCCGGGTGCGGGTCTTGCCCTTGACCGTCATCACGTTCACCGAGACCGTCTTCACCTTGAAGGCGGACGCCACCGCGGCCTTGATCTCTAGCTTGTTGGCGTAGGTCGCCACCCGAAACACGTACCGCTGGCTGGCCATACCGGCGTAAGACTTCTCACTGATCACGGGGCGGATCAGCACCAGTGAGGGATCTCTCATCCGAGCTGTTCCCCAACCACGTCCAAGGCGGACTGGGTGAATAGAACTGTCTCAGCACTGAGCAGGTCGCGGACGTTCAGGTTGCCGACCAGTACCAGTTTGAGCTGGGGGATGTTGCGGGCCGAGAGTTCGACGTTCTCGGAGTGCTCAGAGAGCACCAGCAGGACCCGCCGTCCGGCCTCCGCCTTGTCCAGGAAAGTGGCTAGTTTGGCAGTCTTTGGCTGGTCGTACTCCAGCTGCTTGACCACCTGAATGGCACCGTCTGCGGCCCGGGCCGCCAGCGCCGAGCGCAGGGCCAGGCGGCGCTGCTTGCGCGGCATCGCCTGGCCGTGGCCACGCGGGGTCGGACCGAAGATCGTGCCACCGCCACGCCACTGAGGCGCGCGGATCGACCCCTGGCGGGCCCGGCCGGTGCCCTTCTGGCGGTACGGCTTCCGTCCCCCGCCCCGCACCTCACCCCGTGTCTTGGTGTCGTGGGTGCCCTGTCGGGCCCCGGCCAGCTGCCGGAGGAGAGCCTGATGCAGAACTGGGCGGTGAACCTCGCCTCCGAAGGCTGCCTCGGGCAACTCCACGGTTCCCGCCTTGCCCCCTTCGGGCCCTCGGAGCACGGCGGTTGCCATCAGTGCTGGCCTCTGACCTTGCGAATGCGCGCGCTCGACTCGGTGACCAGGAGAACCCCATTTTTGGCTCCCGGAACCGCTCCCTTGACCAAGAGCAGGTTGCGCTCCGGATCGACGCGCACGAGCTCCAACCGCTGCACCGTGGTGCGGGAATCGCCCATGTGACCGGCCATCTTGAGGCCCGGCCAGGTTCGGGCCGCGTCCACCGACCCCACCGATCCTGCCTGGCGGATGTTGTGGCTGCCGTGGGTCACCGGGCCCCGGCCGAAGTTGTGACGCTTGTGCTGGCCCGCGAAGCCCTTGCCTTTGCTGACCCCGGTGACGTCCACCAGACCCCCCGCTTGGAAGTCCTCTACGGTGAGAACCTCCCCCACCGCCACCTCTCCCAGTCCTCTGACTTCGGCCGCGTACCGGTGCGGCTCCAGGTCTGCTGCCTCGTAGTGGCCCCGAAGGGGCTTGGAGACCCGCTTGGTAACCGGAGCGAAGCCGATCTGAACCGCGTCGTAGCCATCTTTGGCCTGGTCCTTGATCTGAACCACCGGGCAGGGACCCGCTTCCAGCACGGTCACTCCGAAACAGCGCCCGTCTTCGGCGAAGATCTGGGTCATCCCCAACTTGCGTGCCAACAGCGTGGGCGCCATCAGAGCTTGATCTCGATGTTGACGCCGCTCGGCAAGTTGAGATGCATCAGCGCATCGACCACCTTGGGGTTGGGGTCGAGGATGTCGACGATCCGCTTGTGGGTCCGCATCTCGAACTGCTCGCGGGAGTCCTTGTCGATGAAGGGCCCCCGGATCACTGTGTATTTGTTGATCTCTGTCGGCATCGGAACCGGTCCCACCACCCGCGCCTGGTTTCGGGTCGCGGTCTCGACGATGCGAGCCGCGGCCTGATCCAGGACGCGATGGTCATAGGCTTTCAGCCGGATCCGGATGCGCTGCGCCATTTCTTGCCTTCGGTTTCCTTGCTCGCTTGGGTCTTACTTGTCGATCTTGGTGACGACGCCGGCCCCGACGGTCCGACCGCCCTCGCGGATGGCGAAGCGCATGCCTTCCTCCACCGCCACTGCGTTGATCAGGGTCACCTTGAGCTCGACATTGTCTCCCGGCATCACCAGCTCACGCCCCTCCGGCAACGCCACCTGGCCGGTGACGTCGGTGGTGCGAATGTAGAACTGGGGACGGTAGTTGCTGAAGAAGGGGGTATGCCGCCCGCCTTCGTCCTTGCCCAGCACGTAGACCTGGGCGTCGAAGGTGGTGTGGGGCTTGATCGAGCCGGGCTTGGCCAGCACCTGGCCCCGCTCCACGTCTTCGCGCTTGACCCCACGGAGGAGGCAGCCGCAGTTCATCCCGGCCTCCCCTTGGTCGAGGAGCTTCTTGAACATCTCCACCCCGGTCACAACGGTCTTGGTGGTGTCCTTGACGCCCACGATCTCCACGGTGTCGTTGACCTTGACCACGCCACGCTCGATGCGCCCGGTGACCACAGTGCCCCGACCCTCGATCGAGAAGACATCCTCCACCGGCATCATGAACGGCTGGTCGATGGGCCGCTCTGGCACCGGGATGTAGGTGTCCACCGCCTCCATCAGCTGGCGGATCTGAGCGACCGCTTCGGGGTCTCCCTCCAGCGCCTTCAGGGCCGAGACCCGCACCACCGGCACGTCGTCGCCGGGGAACTCGTTCTTGCTGAGCAGTTCGCGAACCTCGAGCTCGACCAGCTCCAGGAGCTCCTCGTCGTCGACCATGTCCACCTTGTTGAGGGCAACCACGATGTACGGAACCCCCACCTGGCGGGCCAGCAGGATGTGCTCGCGCGTCTGGGGCATGGGTCCGTCCGTGGCCGCGACCACCAGGATGGCCCCATCCATCTGGGCCGCACCGGTGATCATGTTTTTGATGTAGTCGGCGTGACCAGGGCAGTCCACGTGCGCGTAGTGACGGGTCGCCGTCTCGTACTCCACGTGGGAGGCGGCAATGGTTATCCCGCGAGCCTTCTCCTCGGGAGCGTTGTCGATGCTCTCAAAGGCGCGAAAATCAGCCAGCCCATCCCCGGCGAGCACCTTGGTGATGGCCGCAGTTAAGGTAGTCTTGCCGTGGTCGATGTGACCGATGGTCCCGACGTTGATATGCGGCTTGGTGGAGTCGTACTTCTTCTTAGCCATTCTTCCCTGCCCTTAGCGATTGGCGCTCTGCACTCATTTGATGGTGACTCAACTCTTGCGCTTGGCTGTGATCTCTTCCGCCAGGTTTTGCGGCAGATCCTGGTAGTGATCGAATTCCATGGTGTAGCTAGCTCGACCCTGGCTCATGCTGCGCAACTGGGTCGCGTAGCCGAACATGTTGCCCAAGGGCACTTCGGCATGCACGATCTGCAGGCCTCGCCGGCTTTCCATCCCCAGGGTGTGTCCCCGCCGCGCCGCGAGGTCCCCGATGATATCGCCCAGGTTGGCCTCGGGCACGGTGACGTCGACCTTCATTATGGGCTCTAGCAGTACCGGGGAGGCCCTGCGCATCCCGTCTTTCATCCCCATCGAGCCGGCGATCTGGAACGCCTGCTCGGAGGAGTCGACGTCGTGGTAGGAGCCGTCGTAGAGGGTCACCTTGACGTCTACCACGGGATAGCCGGCGACCACCCCTGCCTGGAGGGCGTCGATGCAGCCCTTCTCGATCGGTGAGATGTACTCCCTGGGGATGGTCCCACCCACGATCTTGTTGACGAACTCGAAGCCCTTGCCGGTCTCGTTGGGGCCCACCAAAAGCTCGCAGTGGCCGTACTGACCGTGACCGCCGGTCTGACGGACGAAGCGCCCGGTGCCCTTGGCCTCCTTGCGCAGGGTCTCTCGATAGGCGACCTGGGGCTTGCCCACGTTGGCGTCCACCTTGAACTCGCGCAGGAGCCGGTCCACGATCACCTCGAGGTGGAGCTCACCCATGCCTGAGATCAGGTTCTGGCCAGTCTCGGCATCGGTCCGCACCTGGAAGGTCGGATCCTCCTCGGCGAGCTTCTGAAGGGCGATTCCCAGCTTGTCCTGGTCGGCCTTGGTCTTCGGTTCGATGGCGACGGAGATCACCGGCTCCGAAAAGGTGATCGACTCCAGCACGATCGGATGCCCCTCGTCGCTGAGGGTGTCTCCAGTCGAGGTGTGGCGCAGCCCGATCGCTGCCGCGATGTCGCCGGCCAGCACTTGGTCGATCTCCTCGCGCCGGTTGGCGTGCATCTTCAGGATCCGGCCCACCCGCTCCTTCTCGCCCTTGCTGGCGTTGTAGACGTAGCTGCCGGACTTGAGTACCCCGCTGTAGACCCGAAAGAAGGTCAGCTTGCCCACGTAGGGGTCGGTCATGATCTTGAAGGCCAACGCGGAGAAGGGCGCCTCGTCGGAGGCCTCGCGCACCAGTTCCTCCCCGCTCTTGAGATCGTGGCCCGTGATGGGCGGCCGGTCCAGAGGGCTGGGCAGGAACTCCACGACTCCGTCGAGGAGGGGCTGAACACCCCGATTGCGCAAGGCGGCCCCGCAGAAGACTGGAAAGATCTCGGCGATCACAGTGCCCTTGCGCAGGGCGCGGCTCAGCTGGTCGGCATCGATCGGCCGCTCATCGAGATAGGTCTGCATCAGGTCGTCGTCGAACTCGGCTGCCGCCTCGACCAGCTCCAGTCGGGCTGTCTTGACCGCGGCGGACATGTCGGCGGGCATCTCGGTGTTGGTGAGCGCAGTGCCGAGGTCGTCGGTGTAAACGGTCGCCTGTTCCCGGATCAGATCGAAGACTCCCTGGTAGCCGTCCTCGGCTCCGATGGGAAGCTGAACCGGGACCGCCCGGGCGCCCAGCCGATCCTTGATCGAGGCCACCGCCCCGTCGAAGTCCGCGCCAATCCGGTCCATCTTGTTGATGAAGCAGATCCGGGGCACGTCGTAGCGGTCAGCCTGCCGCCAGACGGTCTCGGACTGGGGCTCGACGCCACTCACCGCATCGAAGACCGCGATTGCCCCGTCCAGCACCCGGAGGCTGCGCTCCACCTCGGCGGTGAAGTCGACATGGCCCGGGGTGTCGATGATGTTGATCTGGTGGCCCTGCCACTCGGCGGCGGTGGCGGCCGAGGTGATGGTGATCCCCCGCTCCTGCTCCTGGACCATCCAGTCCATGGTGGCCGCGCCGTCGTGGACCTCACCCATCTTGTGGATCCGGCCGGTGTAGAAGAGGACGCGCTCGGTGGTGGTGGTCTTGCCGGCGTCGATGTGGGCCATGATCCCGATGTTGCGGACCTGGCTGAGCGGAACCCTCCGGCCCTTGGCGCCGGCGCCCCTGGGCGCAACCGACATTTGGGTTCCCATCAGTAGCGGAAGTGGGAGAAGGCCTTGTTGGACTCGGCCATCTTGTGAGTGTCTTCCTTGCGCTTGACCGCCTGACCCATGCCGTTGCTGGCGTCCATCAGCTCAGCCGCGAGCTTGTCGGCCATGCTCCGGCCATGGCGGGACCTGGCCCCGCGGATGATCCAGCGCCTGGCTAGCGCCAGACGGCGGTCGTGGCGGATCTCCACTGGCACCTGATAGGTGGCACCTCCGACCCGCTTTGGCTTGACCTCGATGATCGGGGTGGCGTTGCGCATCGCCTGATCGAACACTTCGAGAGGCTCCCGGCGCTGGCTCTTGGAGATCCGGCCTAAGGCGTCGTAGACGATGTGCTCAGCGGTAGAACGCTTCCCGTTGAGCATCACCGAGTTGATGAATTTGGCCAGGCCCTCGCTGTGGAACTGAGGGTCGGCAACGATAACTCGACGGGATACCCGCGCTCGGCGTGGCATATCAGGAGGCCTTGGCCGACTTCTCGCGCTTGGCTCCGTACTTGCTGCGCGCCTGCTTACGTGCCTTGGTCCCAGCCGTGTCGAGCGCCCCCCTCACAATATGATACCGAACCCCGGGGAGGTCCTTGACCTTGCCGCCCCGAACCAGCACCACTGAGTGCTCCTGGAGGTTGTGGCCGATTCCGGGGATGTAGGCGGTGACCTCGGTCTTGGTCGTGAGCCTGACCCTCGCCACCTTCCGAAGAGCTGAGTTGGGCTTCTTGGGAGTGGTGGTAAATACGCGCACGCACACCCCTCTGCGCTGGGGGGATCCCTTGAGAGCCGGCGACTTGGTCTTCTTGGTCACCGGCTGGCGACCTTTGCGGACCAACTGCTGAATGGTGGGCAAGTTGAATTTGACCTAGGGGAACTTTGGCCGTTCCGGGGCGATGGCCAAGCGCGGACAAGCTGACGCCCCTCCGGAGGCGCGGACGCCCATTCTATCGCCGATCGGGGGTAGTGTCAAACTTGCGCCGTTCTCACCGACTGGCGCCCCAACCGGCGCCGGACAGAGCTTTGGAGCGACCGTCGTCTGGGTTCAACCTGCCCTACCGCCTACGGCCCGGCCCGTGCCTCTGGAAATGGGTGGGGACCGCACGCAGCGTCCCCGCCTACCAGGTCGTCAACAGGAGGCTAGGAGATAGCGGCGCCGCGCAGGGCGGGATCCTCGCCCAAGCTAATCCAGGGAGAACATCACGTGCTTGATCTGGGTGTAATCCTCGAGGGAGTAAATCGAGAGGTCCTTGCCGTATCCGCTCTGCTTGAAGCCACCGTGGGGCATCTCGTTGACGAGCAAGATGTGGGTGTTGACCCAGACCGTCCCGAAGTGGAGGCGGCGGGAGACGCGCAGGGCCCGGCCCACGTCCCGGGTCCAGATCGAGGCTGCCAGGCCATAGTCGACGTCGTTGGCCCATGCCACCGCCTCCTCCTCGTCCGAGAAGGGCTGGACGGTCACCACCGGGCCGAACACTTCCCGTTGAATGATCTCGGCGTCCTGGCCGGTGGGCAGCACCACTGTCGGGCGGTACCAGAATCCCGGCTGTTCCAGGCGCGAACCTCCGGTCGCGATGCTCGCACCCGCCTGGCGGGCGCGCTCCACGAATCCGGATACGCGGTCCAGCTGCTCGGACGAGACGACCGGCCCCATCTCGGTCGACTCGTCCTGGGGATCTCCCAGCTTGAGCGACTCCACCGCTGGGACCAGTTCTGAGAGCAGTCGATCGTGAAGCTTCGAGGACACCAGCACCCGGGCGGCCGCAGTACAGTCCTGGCCGGAGTTGAAGTATCCGCCGACTTTGATTCCCTCTACGACGGCCGCCATGTCCGCGTCGTCGAAGACGACCACCGGAGCTTTGCCGCCGAGCTCCAGGTGAACCTTCTTCAGAGTCTGGGAGGCAGTCTTGGCGATCTCCTTCCCAGTCGCGACGTCGCCCGTCAAAGAGACCATTCCCACTCCGGGATGACGGACGATTCCGGCACCTACCGGCTCCCCATCTCCGGTGATCACATTGAGGACTCCGGCAGGGAGGATGCCCTGGGACAGCTCCGCCAGCCGCAGCGCCGAAAGGGGCGTCCATTCCGACGGCTTGAGCACCACGGTATTTCCGGCCGCCAGGGCTGGACCGATCTTCCAGATGGCCATCATCAGCGGGTAGTTCCAGGGGGCGATCGACCCCACCACGCCGATCGGCTCCCGCCGGATCATGCTGGTAAAGCCACTGGCGTACTCGCCCGCCGCCCTCCCCTCCAGAAGGCGAGCAGCGCCCGCGAAGAATCGCAAAGCGTCGACCATCGGCGGGAGCTCTTCCGAAACCACCAGCGAGATCGGCTTTCCGACATTGTCGGACTCTAACTGGGCGATCTCTGCGCCATGCTTCTGGATCCGGTCCGCGAGCTTCAAGAGCGCCTCGCTCCGCTCCCGGGGTGTGCTTTCGCCCCAACCAGCGGCAAACGCACCTCGGGCCGCCGTCACGGCCCGGTCCACATCCTGCTGTGTGCCCTTGGCGGAATGGGCAATGACCTCTCCAGTGGCCGGGTTGTACACCTCCTGCAACTCCGTCCCAGTGCTCTCGACCCACTCGCCACCGATGAATATCTTGCTGCGGTTCTGCACTGCCGCCTTCATTAGCTCCCTCCTGGGTCGGCCCCCGGCCACCCTCCGCCTGACTCTATTCTCTGCCGGCGCTCACTCGCGCGAGCTCCTGTTCGAGGGTGTCCAATCCCTGCAGCAGCAGGTCTTCCGGGATGTTCAGCGGCATCAGAGTGCGGATCACATTGTGGTGCGGCCCGGCTCGCAGCACCAGCAGTCCGCGGTCGCGGCACCCCTCGATGATCTCCTGGGTGGCATCCGTCGCCGGCTCCTTGGTTGTCCTGTTCTGGACCAGTTCCAAGCCGGCCATCGCGCCCAGGACCCGGACGTCCCCGACCAGCGGGAAGCGGCCACTCCACTCTCCCATGCGCTCCTCCAAAATCGAGCCGAGCACCCCGGCGCGGGCCAGGAGGCCCTCGCTCTCGACTACCGCCAGCACCGCCAACGCCGCCGCGCAAGCGACCGGGCTGCCACCGAAGGTGCTACCCAGTTGGCCCGGAGTGGGGCCGTCCATGACCTCGGCGCGGCCAACCACCGCGGAGAGCGGGAACCCTCCCCCCAAGCTCTTGGCGATTGCCATGAGATCTGGGGCGACCCCGCTGTGCTCGATAGCGAAGAGCCTGCCAGTGCGGCCAATTCCGCTCTGGACTTCGTCGGCGATCAGCAGTAACCCTCTTCGGTCGGCCAGCCGGCGGAGACCGTGAAGGAACTCGAGGGGCGCCGGGACGAAGCCGCCCTCTCCCAGCACCGGCTCGATGAGGATGGCGGCCAGGTGATCAGCAGACCAGCTGGTGCGCAGATTCTCTTCCAGTTCATCTAGCGCTCGCGCCGAGTCCCAACCCCAGTATTCGTAAGGGAAGGGGGCCCGGTAAATCTCCGACGCGAACGGTCCGAAACCCACCTTGTAGGGCTTCACCGTGTCGGTCAGGCTCATACCCATCATGGTCCGCCCGTGGAAAGCCTGGCTGAAGGCGATTATTCCGGGCCGGCCAGTAAAGGAGCGGGCGATCTTGACGGTGTTCTCAACCGCCTCGGCTCCGGTGCTGAATAAGATCGCCTTCTTGGGAAAGTCGCCGGGACCCAGCTGACAAAGTCTCTCCGCCAGTCTCAGGTAGGGCTCGTAGGTGGCGACCTGGGCCGAGGTGTGTACCAGGAGGTCGAGCTGGCGGTGCGCAGCGGCCAGCACCTCGGGGTGACCGTGGCCGACGTTAAGTGCTCCTATCCCACCGACGAAGTCGATGTAGCTCCTGCCGTCCCGGTCCCAGACCTCAGACCCGTCGGCCCGGCTGGCCACGAAATCGAAGGCCGACCTCAGGCCTCGGGGCAGACAGCGCTCCCGTATCGAGAGCATCTCATCTGATCCGCCCGCGCCAACCGACTCGTCCATGGATCGACCTTAGGCACACGCCTGATCCGCGCCTAGGTGCGTCCGGATCAGAAATCAGCAAAGACGCTTGTGCGGAGCAGACATCAGTTTCACCGCCAGTTGCAGGCGGAACCTGACCTCCGGGTCAGCCAGATCGAGATGGAGGATGTCACCGGCTCGTTCCAGGCGATAGCGCAGCGTGTTGGGATGCACATGCAAGGCGGCGGCGGCCCGGCGCCGGTGGAACCCGCACTCGGCGAGTGTTAGCAGGCTAGCCACCATGGTCGCCCCGCCCTTGGCCCGCTGGGCAGGCCCCAGCAGCCGATCGAGGAAGTCCTCTCGCGCCGACACGTCGCCGTCGAGAACCCGCCGCACCAGCATGTCCTCATAGCGGCGCACCTCGCCTGAGGCCGCACGGCTGACGATCGAGAGCGCCTCCAGATAACTCCGCCTCACCCCATCTGCGCCGAGATGGAGACGCCCCAGGACCAGTCCCACCGCCGGTTCCGAGGCTCCCGACTCCCATACCGACTCGGCCGCCACGGTCTCACCAAGGAGAAATGCCACCTGGTTGAGGCGGGCCGACGTGATCGGTATCGCGCCCACCCGGCTGAGGCGGTGACGCAGATGCTCGGCCGCGCGGTCTCGGCGCAGAACCCCCTCCCGGGTGAGCGGGAGCTCCGACTGGAAGACTAGGACGCCCACCCGGTACCCGGCCTCGGGAACGAACCCCATCAGACGCGCCCGCTCCAGGTTGTGGGCGGTCGCGTCGAACTTACCTTCCAGTAGGGCGTCGAGGAAGGTGCTTCCCAGGCGGACCTCCAGCGAGTTCAGCTGGCGCTGGTTGGCGATGTGGAGTGCCGCTACCACCGCTGCGTGCTCGGCGGCCCGCATGTTGAGATCGCTCAGCTCGTGGTCACCCTCGACGATCCAGACCGTTCCCACCAGCTCATCCCGGAGCCGGATTGGACACACCACCCGACCCATAAGGTGGATCTCGGGGTAGGCTGGGATCCGGACTGGGACCGGGCTGGTCTGAATCTCGCGCAGGTGGCCGAGCCGGTCCAGCTGGGCCAGCACATCCGCGGGCGACCGGCCCTGCTCTAGGGTGGCGCGGCGGACCGGGTCGGAGCTTTGGGACCCGGGCCAGAAGGCGAGTACCCTGCCCTCAGCGTCCTCCAGGGTCACCTCGCGGTCGATCAATCGACCCAGGGTGTCGAGCAGATCCTGGAGGCTGCCGGCGGTCACCGCCGCCTGAGTCAGTTCCCGGTGGATCCGAATCGACTGCTCGATCACTTGGTACTGCTCGTTCAGGATGGCCCCGTTAACCGCTTGGGTCACAGTCGCGAAGGGCAGCTCCCAGGGCAACTCCACCAGGGGCAGCTGGGCCGAGTCGGCCTCCTCCTTCGCGGTTGCGGGGAAGTGATCAAGGTACTTTGGGACGGCCAGAGCCACTCCCGCCAGCCCCAGTCCCACCAGGTTCCGTACCAACTGGCGCTGGTCATCCGCAGCCACCGGCCAGGCAAACCCGGTCGTGAGCAGCAGCTGTCCGGCGCTGACCCATGGCAGCGGGTCGGGGATGTCCACCACGTTGGCCCAGCGGACCTCATGGTCCACTCCTCCCCGACCGGCAACCACCTCCGCCTCGCCCAGCACCACCAGATCCAGTGCCTGATCCAGCCTCACGGCTCCACCCCCTTCCCTCGCTTCGCCGAGCGCCATTGTGTCACCGACTACCGGAACTCGTTGCCAGTTCAGTGGGCCGCGAGACGGACTGCCAAACTTCCGCCGGCGGGTAGCCGGCCGGTGCGCTCTCCCCGGGCGTCAAGTCTTGCCAGGGAGTTCTGGACATAGCGAACCCCCAGCCAGCGCAGCGGCTCCGGCTCCCAGTCCGGCGATCTGTGGCCCACCAGCGGGAGCTGCGTCAACTCAGATTCCCGGCCCGTTATCAGGTCAGCCACGGTACGGCCCGCCAGGTTGGTGGTTGCGACCCCGTGTCCGGTGTATCCGTAGGCGTAGGCGATGCCCCTCTCCTTCTGGAACCCGATTTGGGGAATCCAGTCCCGCGGCATGCCCAGAACCCCGCCCCAGGAATGGGTGAAGCGGACTCCACTTAGCGCTGGGAACCACTGCCGGAACATCGACTGCAGTTTGGCGTGGGTGGGCTGGTGGTGTTCGCTGGAACTGAGAATTCTGGAACCGTAGTTGTAGGGGGCGCCTCGTCCGCCGACCAGGATTCGCCGGTCCTCGGTGAGAGCGAAGTAGTCGACGGTGAAGCGCATCGAGGCGACACACATCCGATCCGACCAATTGACGCTGGCCAGCTTTTCCCGACTGAGGGGCTCGGTCAGCGAAATCAGCGAGTAGACCGGTAGCACCCGTCGGTGATAGCTGGCCAGCCTCGCCAAGTAACCCTCCAGTGCCAGGACCACCACCTGGGCTCGTACCCGACCGCGATCGGTGTCAACCACCGGCGGGGTCCCCTCGATCACTCTCAAGGCTCGGGTTCCCTCATAGATGGTCGCTCCCCGTCGCTCGACCGCTTCGGCAAGCCCTCGGACAGCCCTCCCCGGGTGCAGGGTCGCCCCATGGGGTGTGTAGAGCCCGGCTTCCGCACCAGCGACGTCGAGTCGCGCACGAACCTCCGCCCGGTCGAGCCAGGTGTACTCGTCGCCGACCCCAGCAGACTCGTAGGCCCTCAGTTCCTCCTCGAGCAGGGGCAGCTGGTACTCACCCCGGGCCAGCTGAAGGACCCCGGAGCGATCAAAGGAGGCATCAATGCCTTCGGAGGCCAGAGAATTGCCCACCTCGTCCAGGGTGGCGAGCAGAGCGCGATGCAGCTCCAGCGCCCGATCCTTGCCGAACCGCTCGCTGAGCAGAGCTGGCGACGCGTTGAGTTCTGGGACGCACCAACTGCCGTTCCTTCCCGAGGCTCCGAATCCCGCAACCGCGCTCTCGACGACCGCGATCCGCAGCTTAGGATCCCGCCGCTGGAGTTCGTAGGCGGTCCACAACCCGGTGAAACCAGCGCCGAGAACCGCCACGTCCACATCGACATCGCCGGAGAGACTCGGCCTAGGGAGGATTGAACCCAGGGACTCCAGCCAGTAGCTGACCGCTGACGTCGCGCCATGTCGTGGCGGCCTATCGGTCGACATCGTCCGACCTCCCGGCACCTGCCACCGGACGGGAGACTTGGTGCCTCATTTGGCGGTTATCCTAGCCACTTCGGGGCGCCGAGTTGCGCCTTGTGTCTGGCGAACAGCGTTCCCTCAAAACTCTGACCCGAAGCGATATAGACGCTCCCGAGTGCAGCCAATAGAGTTTGCCCGCAGTGGATGCCACCAGCGGACCACTGCCGCGGATAGGAGCTAGGGCCAGCGACAAGCGCCCGACGCTAAATGCCGATCCCTCAACATCTTCGATACCCGTCGGCACAGGTAGAACTGGAGGGGCACTAACCTGTTTCTGGCCGCCATCCCGATTTTTGTCGGGGGAGCCTTCCTCTTCTGGGTGGCCCACCAGTGATCGTCCGGCCAGGTTTCATCACCGCGCCGTCGATCCTCATCAACTTTGTGGTCGGCGTTCCGCAAGTGATAATTGCCAGACTCGCCGGCCCGGCCGGCTTCTTTGGCAAAAAGGTCGTCGTCTGCGAGTCAAGGTAACCTAAACCTGAAGCGGTAACACATTGGACGTCTGCCCGCTTGGGTACCCCGTCGGCCCACACTCTTCGGAGAGACCCATGACCACCGGAGCCCGCTCCAACCCCGTCGCTCCAGAGCGAATCGCAAGCCTCACCGAGCGCGAGGAGCAGACCTTCAGGAAGGCTCGACCCAAGTCCCGTGAGTTGGTTGCGCTGGCGATCCGGCACAGCCCCGAGGGAGTCCCCTCTTCCTTCCAGGCGAGTGACCCTTTCCCCATCTTCATCGAACGAGGACAGGGAAGTCGGGTTTGGGACGCGGACGGCAACGAGTACGTCGATTTCCACAATGGGTTCGGGGTCACCGTTGTTGGCCACGCCCACCCCAAGATCGTGGAGACCGTCAGTCGGCGGATCGGCCAGGGATCCCACTTCGCTCAGCCCGGTACGGACTTCATCGTGGTCGCTGAGGAGCTGTCCAGCCGGTTCGGTTTGCCCCAGTGGCGCTTCACCAACAGCGGCACCGAGAGCACCCTCGACGCGGTCCGCCTGGCCCGTGGCTTCACCGGCCGCGAGGGCATCATGAAAATCGAGGCGACCTACCACGGGCACCACGACTCGCTCATGGTCTCGGTGGAGCCAGATCCGCAGAAGATGGGACCGCCGGAGGCCCCCAATGCGGTGCCCCAGAGTGAGGGTATTCCACAGGCAGTGGTCGACTTGGTCACGGTGGTGCCGTTTAACGACCTCCCCGCCGCCGAAGCTGGTTTCCAGCACCATCCGGGCCAAATCGCCGGCATCATCGTGGAACCTGCCATGATGAACATCGGGATCGTGATCCCCGAGGACGGTTACCTCGAAGGGTTACGGGAGTTGGCCCACCGCCACGGGGCGCTGCTGATCTTCGATGAGGTAAAGACCGGCGTGACCCTAGCCCCGGGAGGGGCAACCGATCGTTTCGCAGTCACTCCCGACATCGTCTGTCTCGCCAAGGCGATCGGCGGCGGGCTACCTTGCGGAGCGGTCGGGGGCGGCGATGACGTCATGGCTCTGATCGCCGAAGGCCGGGTAAGTCAGATGGGCACCTTCAATGGCAACGCCCTGACCATGGCGGCGTCCCGCGCGACTCTGACCGAGATCCTGACCCCCATGGCCTACGCCCACTTCGACGCCCTCGGTGAGATCCTGAAGGGCGGTCTGGACCAAGTGATCGCGGAGCACGAGCTACCCTTCCACGCCATCACCATGGGGGCGAGGGGCGGCCTCACCTACCGCGCCGATCGGGTGCGCAACTATCGGGATTACCTAGAGACCGACAAGTCCATGGCGTACTTGTCCTGGCTCTTCCAGTCCAACCGTGGGGTGCTCATGGCCCCCGGTGCGGAAGAGAACTGGACCGTCTCGGTGCAGCACTCCGATGCGGACGCCCAGCGGTTCGTGGACAACTTCAAGGCGCTGGCTGAAGAACTCCGGGACTGAGTCATCCGGTGCTGTGCCGCCACGCTTAATGGGGCTGGGGCTGGGGCCGGGGTCCTATCGGTGGCGGTCTGGGGCGGCCGCTTCTCAAGCTGGGGCGCTGGTCAACCTCGTCGAATCGCAGCGCTCCAACTCCCCGGTCGACTGGCTCCCAGGATTTTGCCACTCGTACGCTTGGGTCGCCGAGGGAGTGAGGACCGGGAGGCCTCGTTGCGCCAGGACTGATAGCCACGGTCTTGCCGCCCCAGGCATGGAATTCGGTGGGTGACCGAAGCCCAGGGGCTGGACGGACCTGTGGCCAACGCACAAAGTGTGGTGCGGGCATTTGAGCCCCACGAACCTGGACGGTAGCTGAGGCTCGACCTATAGTCGGTGATACAGTCGCTGGCACGGTGCGTGTTAGGGGGCACAGGCCTATCGGAGAGTGGTCCGGGCGGGCACGGATTGCCGGAGGACAGGGAGATAGGATTCGCGCTCTCCCCGCGGTGGACCGCGCGCCCGGGCCCAGAACGCTTGATCCCAGGGCCGGAGGTTCAGGCCCGACTCTGGCTGCCCGGTGACCACCGGCCCAAGCCAGTCCTCAGGGAGGGGTTAGCCAGATGACAACGTCCCGCGATCCAGCGCACCCACAGGAGTCCACCATCGCCAAGGGAAGGGGGCGCGCCTCCGGACGGCGGCGGGTCTCAATAGCGGCACTGCTGGCCGGACTCGCGGTGGTTCTGGTCGCCTGCGGCGGAGCCAGCGCTTCTTTCGCCTCCAAGTCCGCGTTCAAGCCCCCGCCCTCGGGCGGCACCCCTCTGCCTGGCGGTGTGGCCAGCTACTCACTCCCCATCGGCGAGGATTTCTCGTGGATGTTCCCGATCGAGAACCAGGCCAACTACGAGGACTGGGACTCCAACGTCGAGGATGGGATGTGGCGCCCGCTTTACTTCGCTGGCAGTGGGGGACAGACCGGAATCAACTACCCCCTGTCTTTGGCCACGGCCCCCGTCTATTCCAACGGCGACAAGACGGTGACGGTAACCCTGAATCAAGGCTACACCTGGACCGACGGCACGCCAGTGACCACCACTGACATCCGCTTCTTTTTCGAACTCCTCACCGCCGGTAAGAACCAGGACGGCGCCTACATCCCGGGAGAGATGCCCGACGACATCAGCAGCGTCATCTACAACAGCCCCTACCAGTTCACGCTCGATTTGACCCAGGCCTACAACCCCGATTGGTTCACGAATAACCAACTGCCCTGGATCTATCCTCTGCCCCAACAGGCTTGGGACAAGACCTGCGCCAACTGTGCCGTCGGTCAGGCAGCCTCGACCGCTGCTGGGGCCAAGGCGGTATTCAAGTTCCTCTACGGGCAGTCGGAAAAGCTAAGCACCTACGGCAGCAACCCCCTTTGGAAGGTGGTTGACGGGCCTTGGGTGATCAAGTCCTTCGACCCCACCACCTATACCGCAGCGTTCAGCGCCAACGGCCACTACACCGGCCCTAGCAAACCGAAGCTTTCCGGGTACCAGATCTACAGCTTCGCCTCCAATACCGCCGAAGTTGACGCGCTCCGCTCGGGGGACATCACCTTCGGGTTCCTCCCCTTCTCAGACGTCTCGCTGGCCAGCTACTTCGAGCAGCACGGCTACTCGGTCGCCGCCTGGCCGGTCTTCTACAACGAGACGGTGGAACTCGGTTACTCCAGCAGGACGTGGGGTCCGTTGGTGAAGCAGCTCTACATCCGGCAGGCGCTCCAGCACGTCATCAACCAGCCCCTATACATCAACCACACCATGCATGGGTTAGGGATCCCCGATTATGGGCCGGCAGCCGACTACCCCGGCTCCATCTACGTCAGCCCCCAGCTTCGAACCAATCCCTACCCCTACGACCCAGAGGCAGCCAAACACCTCCTGGCCAGCCACGGCTGGGTGCGCGGCTCCGGTGGAATCGACACCTGCCAGCGCCCGGGAACTGCCAGCAACGAGTGCGGTACCGGGATCCACAAAGGCAAGCAGCTGAGCTTCCTCTTCATGTACTCGACCGGGACCCCGAGCTTCCTCGCCCAGGTTGAGGCCTTCTCCACGGCCGCCAAGTCCGCCGGGATCGGGATCAACTTGGATGGCCAGACCGAGACCACCATGTTCTCCATTGGGGGGGTCTGCCCAGCCTCCAGCCCCTGCAACTGGGGTTTGCTCGCCTACAGCGGGTTCATGTGGGACTACGGTCAGTATGAGATCCTTCCAGTGGGTGGCAACCAGTTCGGCAAGGGCAACTTCTGGGCCGGCGGATACAACTCGGTGGAAGCAGACGAGCTGATCGCCGCCGCCCACACCGAGTCGGGCCTGAGCCACCTGTACCAGGTCGAGGATTACCTCTCCAAGAACGAGGCCTCGCTGTGGTGGCCGCTGGAGGATTACGAGATCGTGGTCGCCCGGAACACCCTCCGCGGCTGGTATCCGCTCAATCCCTACGGCAACTACCACCCATCGAGCTGGTCCTTCGTCAAGTAGCGAAGGCCACCGTCTCTTGCGCCACCAGCGCGATCTCCTGATCACCGGCGGCCCCATCTGGAGCGGCCGGGCGGACCTACCCTGGGCTGAGGCGCTCGCTGTAAGCAATGGGCGGGTTGCAGCCCTAGGCTCGCTTGCCCAGGTCGAGGGCCAGCTCGGCCGGCCCCACGAGACTCTGGACCTGCATGGGAAGGCGGTGCTGCCCGGTTTCCAGGACGCCCACTGCCACCCAGTTAGTGGGGGCCTGCAGCGCCGGAGCTGCGATTTGGAGGGCAGGCTAACCCCGGCCGATTG
Source organism: Candidatus Dormibacteria bacterium (assembly GCA_050734135.1). Lineage (GTDB taxonomy): Bacteria > Chloroflexota > Dormibacteria > Aeolococcales > Bog-877 > Bog-877. The sequence goes on along the minus strand of JBOHUG010000049.1, from coordinate 16,983 downwards.
CCAGGCCGCCGTCCTGGCTTACCTCGACGCCCACCCCCAGGCGGAGTGGATTGTCGGCGGCGGCTGGTCGATGGAGTCGTTTCCGCTCGGCACGCCGCCCCTGGATCTATTGGATGCCGTGACCGGTGACCGGCCCGCCTTCCTCACCAATCGCGACGGCCACAGCGCCTGGATCAACAGCGCCGCGCTGAAGCGGGCCCAAATCCACCAGCGTACAGCCGATCCACCACATGGCCGAATTGAACGGGACCTGGCGGGCGACCCCCAGGGAACGCTTCATGAGGCGGCGATGAAGCTGGTGGAGCGGCTGATCCCCAAGCCCGGAGCGGAAGAGGTCACAGCCGCCCTGGTGGACGCCCAGCACCACCTGCATCAGTTGGGCATTGTCGGCTGGCAGGACGCCATGGTGGACCCGACAGTGGAGCGAGCCTATAGCAGCGCCGTCGCCGGCGGTCATCTCACCGCCCGCGTCCGGCTCGCACTGTGGTGGGAACGCGACGGTGGCCTGGATCAGATAGAGGGGCTACTCCAGCGGAGAACTGCACTGCGGCAGGAAGGCCTGGACGGCTCAAGCGTGAAGATCATGCTGGACGGGGTGATGGAGACCTTCACCGCATCTCTGCTGCACCCCTATCGCGATCCCGGGGGGAGCCAATCTTCAAGTGGGCGTGGCGGCCACCTCTTCTTGGAGCCGGAGCAGGCGCGGCAAGCGGTGATGGAGCTCGACCGACTCGACTTCCAGGTTCATTTCCACGCGATCGGCGACCGGGCGGTGAGGGTTGCCCTGGACTCGGTGCAGGCGGCCCGGGAAGCCCGGACCCGGGGCGGCGGAGAATCGCCCCGGCACCACATCGCCCACCTCCAGCTGATCGACCGCCATGACCTAGGTCGATTCCCTCGCCTGGGAGTGGTCGCGAACATGCAGCCCTTCTGGGCCTGCCACGAGCCCCAGATGGACCAGCTCACCATCCCCTTCTTGGGGGTCGAGCGAGCTGCTCGCCAGTATCCGTTCCTCAGTCTCCTCAACCGGGGCACGATCCTGGCTGGAGGATCGGACTGGCCGGTTTCCACAGCTAACCCCCTAGAAGAGATCGCGGTGGCGGTGACCCGGATCACTCCCGAGAGTTCTCGGCAGGGCCAGCCAGCCTATCCCCCATTCCTCCCTGAGCAACGCATACCCCTGGTGGACGCCCTGGGCGCGTTCACCGCCGGCTCCGCCTATGTCAATCAGGTGGAAGATGCGTCGGGCACCCTCGCCCCAGGTAAGTGGGCAGACCTGGTGGTCCTGGCCCAGGACCCGTTCCAGATCGACCCGGATCATCTTCCCGAGGCCAGGGTCGAGCTGACGATGGTGGCGGGTCAGGTGGTGTTCGACCGGGGCACAGCCTGAGGGCGGGGCATTGACGATGCCCAGAGAAACGTCGCGGTCGACCCTTTGACCCGCTTCATCCTGCACCGGACCGGGCAGTCCATTCTGGTGCTGCTCTTGGTCAGCATCCTGGTTTTCTCCCTTCTCCATGTGCTCCCGGGCGGACTGGTCCGGGCTCAGCTAGGCCCGAAGGCCAGCCCCCACGAGGTGAGCGCCCTGACCGCCCAGGAGGGTCTGGACAAGCCGGTTATCGTCCAGTACCTGATCTGGCTGTGGCACGCGCTGCACGGCAATCTAGGCTTCTCCTACAAGCAAAACTCACCGGTGACCTCGCTCTTGGCCGAGTACTTCCCCCGCGACCTGCTGCTGGTGGGCGTCGCCCTCTTCTTGGCCATCGGGGTGTCCATCCCACTGGGACTGCTGCAGGGCGTGCGCCGGAACAAGGAGGTCGATTACACCCTCTCGGTGCTGCTCTTGGTGCTCTACGCCATGCCCAGCTTCCTACTGGGCGCGATCGGCATCATCTTGTTCAACATCGAGTTCGACGTCCTCCCCCCCACCGCCATCCGCTTCGGAACCGGGCTGGGACCGGATATAGCCGCCCTGGTCCTCCCGGTGGCGACCTTGACCCTGGGGAACGTGGCCTACTACAGCCGCTACATGCGCTCGGCGGTCATCGACAATCTGCTCGAGGACTACATCCGAACAGCTCGATCCAAAGGGGCCGGTTGGGGACGTGTCCTGTTGCGACACGCGCTCCGCAACTCGCTGCTCCCCATAGTCAGTCTGATCGGGATCAGCTTTCCCTACGTGATCAGTGGGTCCTTGATCGTGGAGGCCCTCTTTGACTTCCCGGGCACTGGGCTGCTGTTCTGGAATGCCGCCCAGGATCGGGACTATCCGGTGCTCTTGGGGGTGATCCTGCTGATCAGCTTCGCGGTCGTGGTCGGCAACCTTCTGGCCGATCTCCTTTACATGGTCATGGATCCCCGGATCCGGTATGGCTGAGGTGACCGGAAGCGGGCTACCGGGAGGAGCCGATGCCCGTGGGGCCGTCAGCGCCGGGTCACCGAGGTCAGGTGGCTTCTCCGGGAGTCCGGCGGCGGGTGAGCCGGAGTCACCTACTAGGAGTCACCTCGGGGAGAACCTGCGGGTGTATGCCACCAACCGGTTCGCTCTAGCCGGAGCCATCTTCTTGGTCTTCTCGATCCTGTTCTCGTTCCTAGGCCCGCTTCTGTATCGCACCAACCAGGTGGCGGCCAACCTGCTGATCGGCAGCCAGCCCCCTTCGGCCGTCCACCTTCTTGGCACCAACCCCGAGGGATTCGACATCTTGGGTCGGCTGATGGTCGGGGGGCAATCCACCCTGGAGGTGGCCTTCGCGGTAGCGGCATTAGCCACCACTTTCGGGGCCCTCTGGGGGGCCATTGCCGGCTTCCTGGGCGGGTTCGCCGACTCCTTCCTGATGCGCATAGTCGACGCCATGCTCTCCATCCCCTTCCTCTTCTTCGTGGTGCTGTTGGCGGCCTTGGTTCAGCCCTCTCTGCCCATCATCATCGTAGCCATCGCCTCAGTGAGCTGGCTGTCGACGGCCCGTCTGGTCCGGGGCGAGGTGCTCAGCCTGCGGACCAGGGACTACGTGGCGGCCGCCCGGACCTTCGGCGAGGGGACCTGGAAGATCATCTTCCTCCACCTGCTGCCCAACTCTCTGGGCGTGGTGGTGGTCAACGCCACACTGAAGGTGGCGGACGCGATCCTCACCTTCGCGGCCATCAGCTTCTTGGGCTTGGGGGTGCCCCCTCCAGCCACCAGCTGGGGGCAGATGCTGACAACTGGCATCAGCAACCTGTTCGACGGATACTGGTGGCAGCTTTGGCCAGCCGCCGGCCTGATCGTGCTCAGCGTGATTGCTATCAACGTGATGGGCGACGGCCTACGTGACGTGGTCGAGTCCCGTCTGCAGACCCGATAGGGTCGCTGCCCGCGGCCCTGACCAAATGCGGAGCAAAGCTCCAACCAGCAGGCCAGGAGGAGGTTTTCATGAGTGTCACCAGCGCGGAGCGGGTGAGCGCCGAGATCGCTCCCCAGCCGATCGAGCTCCAGCTCTACCTGGACGGTGGCTGGCGCGACACCGAGGTCCGGCTGCCGCTGGTCAGCCCGGTCACAGGCCAGGTGATCGCCTCGGTGCCGGTGCCAACCGCGGTCGAGGTCGCCCAGGCAGCCCAGGCGGCCCGAAAAGCCCAGGCCGAGTGGGCCGAGGTGGGTCCCTTCCAGCGGGCGGAGATGTGCCACCGGATCGGCGACTCCCTGGCGGCTCGGGCCGAACCCCTCGCCCGGCTCCAGTCCCTAGAGCAAGGCAAGCCCTTGGCCGAGTCTCTGGCCGATGTCACTGAGGCGGCCGCCCTGTTCCGCCTCCATGCCGAGGACCTGATGCGGCTCAACGGTGAGACCCTGCCGGTCAGGGACCCCAACAAGCGCATGCTCACCTTCCGCCGGCCGGTTGGGGCGTGGGCCATCATCACTCCTTGGAACTTTCCGGTCTTGATGATGGCCGAGTTCGTTGCCCCGGGCCTCGCCAGCGGCAACGCCTTGGTCGTCAAGCCACCTGCCCACACCTGCGCCGCGGTCCTGGGCTCAGTCGCGGCGTTCCAAGAGGCGGGACTCCCGGCGGGTCTGGTCAGCGTCCTGCCCGGAGGCGGTGAGGTCGGCGAGCTGATGGTGCTAGAGCCGTCCTTCGACGCGATCGGGTTCATCGGATCGTCGGCCACCGGCGCCAAGATCCAGGCGCTGGCGGGACTGCGGCGCACGATCATGGAGTGCTCCGGCAACGGGCCAATCGTGGTCTGCGCCGACGCCGATGTGGGACGCGCCGCCCGCGCCGCCACCTACGGGGCTTACTTCTGTTCTGGCCAGGTCTGCTGCGCAACCGAGCGAGCGATCGTCCACCGTGATGTCCACGACCAGTTCCTCGAAGCCTGCATGGAGGAGGCGCGCCTGGTCAGGCTTGGAGACCCCTTCGACCCCGAGGTGAACCTCGGGCCAGTAAACAACCGGGACGTGGCGGCCAAGATGGACCGGCATCTGGCCGACGCGACTAACAGGGGAGCTCGATTGCTTACCGGAGGTGGCCGCCGTTCCGGCATGCCGACTGACCTTTACTACGAGTACACCCTGGTGGATCGAGTCACCCCGGAGATGGAGGCGTTCCGTGAGGAGTCCTTCGGTCCACTTCTTCCGGTGATCACTGGGGCAGACGACCGCGAATTGCTGAGCTTGGCCAACGCGGACCAGCTGGGACTTCAAGCGGCGGTCTTCACGCGAGACCTGGGTCGGGCCTTCCAATTCGCCGAGCGGCTGCAGGCGGGACAGGTGATCGTCAACGACACCACCGACTACTGGGACATCAACATGCCGTTCGGCGGGGCCGGTGGCAAACGCAGCGGCTGGGGCCGGATCGGGGGCAAGTGGACTCTCATGGACATGTCCGACATCCGCACCGCGGTGATCGACCTCTCCTGACCCGGCGGAGCAACGTCAACTGGATCGGATCAGCCCTTCCGTCAGACGCAGAACTCGTTCCCCTCTGGTTCGGTCATGACCTGCCAGTCCCAGCGAGGCAGGTCACCGTGCGGAGTTCCCACCAGGTGTGCGCTAACTCCAGCAATTGGGAGACCGGCCGGTCAGGGTCTGTCACGAAGAGGTCTACCTGAGAGCGGTTCTTGGTCACCTTTGGCTCGCCTTCCCGTTGCAGGAAGACCGGCAGTCCCCCTTCCGGCGGGGTCAGGGCCCGGTATGGGTCGCCATCGCCGCTGCCGCCCAGGTATCCCAACGCCACCTCCCAGAAGGGAGCGAGGCCGAGGGGATCAGCGCTGTCTATCCCCAGCTCGAGACGGGACCGGGTCAGATTCTCAGAACGCCTCAGATCCAGCCCTCTCAGCACCGGCGTCCCCGTGTCACTCCTCCCACATCCTCGTCGACTCGCTCTCCGCCCCCCGGCCTTGTGGGCAGGCGACGTGAGCGGTCACCTGCCCAGGGGACCCTCACCCGCCTCAGTCGCTGGCTTGGTCTAGGCTGGGAAGCACCACCTCGGCATCCTCGAACTCGTCGGAGCTCTCGGCGCCCTCTTGGACCGTGCCCTCCGGGAGGGCCTTGCCTTCCTCCAGGTATCGAACCGCTTCCTCGCGCAGCTTGCGGTAGTAGTCGAGACCGGTTCCGGCCGGGATCAGCTTCCCGATGATGACGTTTTCCTTGAGCCCGCGCAGACGGTCCACCTTGCCGGAGATGGCCGCCTCGGTGAGCACCCGGGTCGTCTCTTGGAAAGAGGCCGCCGAGAGCCAGCTAGCGGTGTTCAACGCCGCCTTGATCAGGCCTAGCAGCACAGTGGCAGCGATTGCTGGCTCCCCGCCCTCCGCCAGCACCTGGGCGTTGGCCTCGTCGTACTCCAGCTGGGAGATGATCTCGCCGGGAAGCAGCTCGGTGTCGCCCCCGGACTCGACGCGCACCTTGCGCATCATCTGGCGGACGATCACCTCGATGTGCTTGTCGTTAATGTCCACGCCTTGGGAGCGGTAGACCCTCTGGACTTCGCGGACCAGGTAGTCCTGGACCGCCTCGCGGCCGGAGATGTAGAGCAGTTCCTGCGGGCTGATCGATCCCACGGTCAAGGCGTCGCCGGCCCGCACCTCGTCATCGTCACCGACCCGCATCTGTGCACCGTGCGGAATCGGATACTCCTTCACCTCCTCGTCGAGGGCTCGGACTCTCACCTCACCGCCCGACCGGCCCACCTTGGCGTGCGTAACCCGGCCGCCGATGCGAGCCATGACCGTAGCCAACTGGCCGTTCTTGGTCGCCCGGGCCAGCAGCTGGCCCTCGGTGACTACCGCCCCGTCTTCCACGGCACCGTCCAGGGCCATCCCCTTCTCGATGGGATGGGTCACGTCGAACTCCTCGTGGCTAACCACCCGCACCTTGCGACCGGACTCGCCTCGAATCACCTCGACCCGGCCGGCCGACTCAGCCAAGATGGCCTTGCCTTTGGGGATGCGGGCCTCGAAGAGCTCCTCGACCCGGGGCAGACCCTGGGTGATGTCGAGACCGGCGACCCCTCCGGTGTGGAACGTCCGCATGGTCAGCTGGGTGCCAGGCTCGCCGATCGATTGGGCGGCGATGACTCCCACCGCCTCCCCGATCTCGACCAACCGGCCGGTGGCGAGGTTGCGTCCGTAGCAGTAGCGGCAGACCCCACTCTTGGCGCTGCAGGTGAGCACGCTGCGCACCCGCACCCGAGGCACCCCGAGCTCGGCGATCTGCCGGGCCAGGGAGTCGGTGATCTCCTCACCGCCAGCCAGCACCGTCTTGCCGTCGGGACCGATGACGTCGGCCGCGGTGATTCGTCCCGCCAGCCGCTCCATGAACGGCTCGCCTTCGGCGCTGAGATCGGAGAGCCAGATTCCGCCTGTGGTCCCGCAGTCCTCCTCACGGACGATCACGTCCTGGGCCACGTCCACCAGGCGGCGGGTCAGATACCCCGAGTCGGCAGTTCTCAGGGCAGTGTCGGCCAGCCCCTTGCGGGCTCCGTGGGTGGAGATGAAGTACTCCAACACCTCCAGCCCCTCTGAGAAATTGGCCTTGATCGGCATGTCGATGATCCGTCCGGTGGGGTCCGCCATCAGGCCTCGCATCCCGGCCAGCTGCCGGATCTGCTGGTAGGTGCCCCGAGCTCCCGACTGGGACATCATCAGCACCGAGCTGAGGGAGTCGAAGTGGGCCATAGTGGCCTGGGTGACCGACTCGGTCGCCTGGGTCCAGATCTCCACCGTCTTGGCGTAGCGCTCGTCCTCGGTGATCAGACCGCGCCGGTGCTGAAGTCCGACCTCGTCGACCGCTTTGTCGGCGCCGGCAATGATGTCCGCCTTCTCCGGGGGGGTCTTGATGTCCATCGCGGACAGGGTCACCCCAGACTTGGTCGCGTAGTCGAAGCCAAGCCGCTTGATGTCGTTCACCATCTCCGCCGTGACCTGGTTGCCGTAGAGGCGGAAGCAGTCCGCCACCAAGGCCCGCAGCTCCTTGCGGTCGAAGACCTGGTTCTGGAATACCATCGCCCGCCCCTCGGCACCTTCTCGAACCTCGCGGCCCAAGGGCAGAACCTCGTTGAAGATGACCCGACCGGGGGTGGTCACCAGCGCCACCGGGGCGTCGCCCGGCTCGCCCGCCGGGACTGACTCGACCACCTGGCGCGGCACCCGCACCTGGATCGGCTCGTGGGCCTCGATCACCCCGGTGTCGAACGCCAGCAGCACCTCCTCCGGAGAGCTGTAGCGGCGCAGCTTGTGGGGGTCTTCCACCTCGAGTGGCGTGCGCAGCATGGTCAGCCAGTAGGAGCCGAGCACCATGTCCTGGGTCGGCGCCACCACGGGATTGCCGTCGCTGGCCGAGAGGATGTTGTTGGAGGACATCATGAGGTTCTTGGCCTCGGCGATGGCCCCACTGAAGAGCGGCACGTGGACCGCCATCTGGTCGCCGTCGAAGTCAGCGTTGAAGGCGGTACAGACCAGCGGGTGTATCTGAATCGCTGATCCCTCGACCAGCACCGGCATGAATGCCTGGATCCCCAGTCGATGCAAGGTGGGAGCACGGTTGAGCAGCACCGGGTGGTCCTGAATGACTTCGTCCAGGACGTCCCAGACCTCCGGCCGGGCTCGTTCTACCATCCGCTTAGCGCTCTTGATGTTCTGGGTGAAACCCTTCTCAACCAGTTCCCGCATCACGAATGGCTTGAACAGCTCAAGAGCCATCCGCTTGGGCAGGCCGCATTGGTTTAGCTTGAGCTCGGGTCCGACCACGATCACCGACCGACCGCTGTAGTCCACTCGCTTGCCAAGCAGGTTCTGGCGGAACCGGCCCTGCTTGCCTTTCAGCATGTCGCTGAGCGACTTCAGCTTGCGGTTGCCGGTGCCGGTGATGGCCCGGCCCCGACGGCCGTTGTCGATGAGAGCGTCGACCGCCTCCTGCAGCATCCGCTTCTCGTTGCGGACGATGATCTCGGGGGCACCCAGCTCCAGGAGCCTCTTCAAACGGTTGTTGCGATTGATCACCCGTCGATAGAGGTCGTTGAGGTCTGAGGTAGCGAAGCGACCGCCGTCCAGCTGCACCATCGGGCGCAGCTCGGGGGGAATCACTGGAAGGACCTCAAGGATCATCCAGGTGGGCGCCGTCTCACTGGAGCGGAACGCCTCCACCACCCGGAGCCGCTTGATGGCCTTCTGCTTGCGCTGCCCGCTGGTCGAGAGGAGCTCCTCGCGGAGGTGGGTCGCTTCGGCGCTCAGGTCGAGACCGTCGAGCATCTCCTTGACCGCAGCCGCCCCCATGGCGGCATGGAACACCTTGGGGAACTTCTCGATGTACTCGCGGTATTCGCTGTCGCTTAGCAGCTGCCGGACTGTCAAGGCCTCCAGCTTGGTGCGGGTGTCCTCAAGTTCCTGGCGCAAGGCACCAAGCTCTTCGTCGCCGGCTGTCCCCCCGCCGAGCTGGCGCTCGACCAGCTCGCCTCTGGCGGTAGCGATCTCCGCCGCCGCCCGCTCGCGGGCGCGGTTGATCTCGGCGTCAGACTCCGCCGAGATCTGGGATACCCGGGTCGACACCAGCTCCTTCAGCTGCTCTTGGTGATCTTCGGTGAGCGGAGTTCCCTTCTTGGCGACAAGCAGCTTTTCGCTGCCGTCCTTGACCACGAAGTCGGTCGGTGCCTTGTGGCCCACGGCGGCCTCGATCCGCTCCGACAGCTGCTCAGCCGCCTTCTCCAGCTCCTGGCGTCGGCTGTCGGCGGACGCCTCCAGCGAGGTCAGCTCGGCTGTGCTGGCACTCTGCAGATCCTCGATCCTCTGCTCGGTGCTCCGCACCAGCTCGGCCGCCTGCTCGGTGGCCGCCTCGCGGAGCTCCTTGATCCGGTCACTCCGCTCGGGGTCGAGCGCCTCCAGCTCCTTGGCGCGCAGCTCCTCGTCGATCCGGGTGACGATGTAGTTGGCGAAGTAGAGGACCTTCTCCAGATTGCGCGGCGACATGTCGAGCAGCAGTCCCAGTCGACTAGGGATGCCCTTGAAGTACCAGACGTGGGAGACCGGACTGGCCAGCCGGATGTGGCCCATCCGCTCCCGACGGACCTTGCTCCTCGTGACCTCGACGCCGCACTTGTCGCAGATGATGCCCTTGTAGCGGTACCTCTTGTACTTGCCGCAATGGCACTCCCAGTCCTTGGTGGGGCCGAAAATCTTCTCGCAGAAGAGACCGTCCCGTTCCGGCCGCAGGGTCCGGTAGTTGATGGTCTCGGGCTTGGTCACCTCGCCGTGCGACCAGGAGAGGATCATCTCCGGGCTGGCGAGGGAAAGCTTCAGGGCATCGAAGTTCTCAAGCTTGAGCAATGCTTGTCCGCCTCCTGGCGAAGTGGTGGGTGGGGGTCGGTAGGGGGGCCCGGACAGGGCCCGTTGGCTTGGTTTGGGTGAGGGTCACGCCTATCTGCTGATGTCCTCGGCGTCGTCGCGCTCGTCGCGTTCCAGATTGATTCCCAGGCCCAGTGGCATGTCGGGCATGTCATCCTCCGTGAACACGATCTGCTCCTCGTTCTCGGACATGATCTCCACGCCGAGAGCGAGGCCCTCCAACTCCTTGACCAGGACTCGGAACGATTCCGGAATCCCCGCGTCAAGGGTGTTGTCGCCTTTGACGATCGCCTCGTAGGCCTTGACCCGGCCCACGATGTCGTCGGACTTGATGGTCAGGATCTCCTGAAGGATGTGGCTCGCCCCGTAGGCTTCCAGCGCCCACACTTCCATCTCGCCGAAGCGCTGCCCACCGAACTGGGCCTTTCCGCCGAGAGGCTGCTGGGTGACCAGGCTGTAGGGACCGGTGCTCCGGGCGTGGATCTTGTCCTCGACCAGATGGGCCAGCTTCATCATGTAGATGATCCCCACCGTCACCGGCTGATCGAATGACTCCCCGGAGCGGCCGTCGCGGAGCATGACCTTGCCATCGCGCGGCAGTCCGGCCCGCTCCAACTCGTCCTCGATCTGGGCCTCGGACGCCCCGTCGAAGACCGGGGTGGCCACCTTGATTCCGAGCGCCTCGGCAGCCCAGCCCAAGTGGGTCTCCAGAACTTGGCCCAGGTTCATCCGGCTCGGAACCCCAAGCGGATTGAGCACGATCTCGACCGGGGTGCCATCGGGTAAGAACGGCAGGTCCTCGATCGGAAGGATCCTGGCGATCACCCCTTTGTTGCCGTGACGGCCGGCCATCTTGTCGCCCTGACTGATCTTCCGCTTCTGGGCGACATAGATCCGGATCAACTCGTTGACTCCGGCGGGGAGCTCGTCCTTGTTGGAGCGGCTGAACTGCTTGACGTCCACGACCACGCCACGCTCGCCGTGGGGCACCCGCAGCGAGCTGTCCCTGACCTCCTTCGCCTTCTCCCCGAAGATCGCCCGCAGCAGTCGCTCCTCGGCGGAGAGCTCGGACTCCCCCTTGGGGGTGGTCTTGCCAACCAGGATGTCGCCCGGGGCGACCTCCGCGCCGACGTAGACGATGCCACGCTCATCGAGGTTGCGCAGGCTCTCCTCGCCGACGTTGGGGAGTTCCCGGGTCACCTCTTCAGGACCGAGCTTGGTCTCCCTAACCTCGACCTCGAACTCCTCGATGTGGATGGAGGTGTACTTGTCCTCCCGCACCACCGACTCACTGATGAGGATGGCGTCCTCGTAGTTGTAGCCCTCCCAGGGCATGAAGGCGACCAGCACGTTCTGCCCCAGGGCCAGCTCCCCCCGATCAGTTGAGGGGCCATCGGCGAGCACGGTGCCGGCTTCGACGTGATCGCCGGGGCTGACCACGATCCGCTGACTGAGACAGGTTCCCTGGTTGCTGCGCACGAACTTGTGCACGCCGTACCACACCTCGGGAGCCTTGCCGTCGGGCTTGAAAAGGATGCCGAGACCGCTGTCCTGGCCACTGCGCACGATCTGGGTGGAGTCCGAGGTGATGTCACGGATCGGGACGTTGACCCCGATCACGGTTCCGGGAGTCTTGGCCACGATCAGCTCGCCACTGTCCTTGGCTGCGTAGACCTCCATGCCGGTGCCTACCACCGGCGAGTCGGTGGTGATCAGGGGCACCGCCTGGCGCTGCATGTTGGAACCCATCAGCGCCCGGTTGGCATCGTCATGCTCCAAAAAGGGGATCATCGCGGTGGCCACCGAGACGGTCTGTTTGGGGGAGATGTCGACCCAATCGACCTCCCCAACCGGCACGTCCTTAAAGGTGTGCCGGGTGCGAGCCGGTGTGTGGGAAACCAGGAAGTCGCCGTCCGGGGACACCGGGGCGTTGGCCTGGGCGACGGTGTACTTATCCTCTTCGTCCGCGGAGAGGAACTGGACTTCGGTGCTGACCCAGGGTCGGATGGTGACCTGCTCGACCTTCCCCTTCTCCAGCTTCTTTACCGCCGCCCCGTCGAGCCGGGTGCCGGCTGCGACTCCGGCCGCGGCTTCACCGAGGACCCGACCCTCGAGGAGCGCTTTGTCCCCAGCTACCCGCAGCTGGCGATAGACCCGCCGGAAAGGGGTCTCGATGAATCCAAAGTCGTTGACCCGAGCGAATGTTGCCAACGACCCCATCAGGCCGATGTTCGGACCCTCGGGGGTCTCGATCGGACAGATCCGGCCGTAGTGGCTGTGGTGGACGTCGCGGACTACCATGCCCGCCCGCTCCCGCGAGAGTCCGCCTGGACCCAGCGCCGAGAGCCGCCGCTTGTGAGTCAGCTCCGAGAGGGGGTTGGTCTGGTCCATGAACTGCGACAGCTGGCTGGAACCGAAGAACTCCTTGATCGCCGCCACCACCGGCCGGGCGTTGATCAGAGACGCCGCCGTGACCGTGGTGGCGTCGCAGATCGTCATCCGCTCTTTGATGATCCGCTCCATCCGGAGCAGACCGGTCCGGAACTGGTTCTGCAGCAGCTCGCCCACCGCTCGCACTCGACGATTCCCGAGGTGGTCGATGTCGTCCGGCTCACCCTGACCGTTGTTGAGTTGGATCAGCCGACGCATGATGTTGATGAAGTCCTCGTGGGCGAGCACCCTGAGCTCCCGCTCCTCGGCCCGCCGGCGCGCCTCCGCCTCAGGAATCCCGAGCCGCTTGTCCAGCTTGAACCGGCCCACCCGACCCAGGTCGAAGCGGCGGGGGTTAAAGAAGAGCGCCTGCAACAGATTGCGAGCGTTCTCCACCGTGGGCGGGTCACCGGGGCGGATCTTGCGGTAGAGCTCGATCAACGCCTCATTTACATCGTGGCTGGGGTCCTTCTCCAAGGTGGCGTCCACGTACCTGTGCTCAGGGTCTACGTCGACGTCCTGGAAGAAGTGGCGGATATCGTCGTCGCTGGGGTAGCCCAGCGCCCGGATCAAGGTCGTTGCCTGGAACTTCCGCTTGCGGTCAATCTTGGCCGTGAGCACGTCCTTATTCGAGGTCTCGATCTCCAGCCAGGCGCCTCGGTTGGGGATGAACTTGACCGCGTACAGCGGGCGCCCGGTGACCGGGTGCTCGGGACCGGCGGTAAAGTAGACGCCCGGCGAGCGGACCAACTGACTCACCACCACCCGCTCGGTTCCGTTTACCAAGAAGGTTCCCTGCTCGGTCATCATCGGGAAATCGCCCAGATAGACCTCCGACTCCTTGATCTCCCCGGCGTTCTCACCGGTCTTGATGTGAAGGCGGGTCATGATCCGCAGCGGAGCGGCGAAGGTCATGTCGCGGTTGCGGCACTCCTCCTGGTCGAACTTAGGCTCGCCGAAGCTGTAGTCGAGAAAGCGCAGTTCGTAGTTCTTGCCGGTGTAGTCCGTGATCGGGTTGATCTCGTCGAAGAGCTCGCGCAGACCGGCCTCCACGAACCAGCGAAATGAATTGAGCTGAGTTTCGATGAGGTTGCCCACCTCGAGCATCTCGGGAATCGTCCCGTAGCTGAGGCGTGCGGGCGCGGCAGGCAAGACAGCACGAACTGAGGGCATGGGCTAAAGTTCTCCAGGCAAGCGCAAACATAAGGTGAACTTCACAGGTGGCGGAACGGAAATGTTACCACATGTGCGATCGTCACTCGGGGGACGCCTGGCCCAGCCCGCTCCCCTCAGGGGGAATTAGGGCAGCTATTTGATTTCCGCTGTGGCACCAGCCTCCGTGATCTTCTTGGCGACCGCCTCGGCCTCTTCCCGAGATACCCCTTCCTTGACCGCCTTGGGAGCTCCGTCGACCACATCCTTGGCTTCCTTGAGACCGAGACCAGTGATCTCGCGGACGGCTTTGATGGCGGCGATCTTCTGATCTCCCGCCGCGGTCAGGATGACCGTGAACTCGGTCTGCTCCTCGACGACCGCCTCCCCAGCCGGCGCCGCTGCCACCGCCGCGGCCGCAGGGGCCGCGGCCGTGATGCCGTAGGTCTCCTCGATCTGCTTCTTGGCATTCACCAGATCGAGGACCGTCCAGGACCCAAGCGACTCCACGAAATCGTTCACGCTTACCTTGGCCATGTCTGCTTCTCCTTCAGCTCTCTAGCTATTTCCTCACCGTCGGTGCTCAGGCGGCCGCAGCGCCGCCCAGGGCCTGGGTCTGCGCGTCGAGCAGTCCCACCAGATCCCGCCCGGGAGCCTCCAGCAGCCCGACCAGCTGGGTAGCCGCCGCCTCCATTACCCCGAGCAACTGGGCGATCAGGACCTCGCGGGAAGGCAGATCGGCCAGCTGGCGCACCTCCGCCTGATTCAGAATCTGACCCTCGGCGATCCCGCCCCTGACCATCTCCGGCCGACGGGTAGCCCGGGCGTAGTCAATCAGCAGCCGAGCCGGCGCTGAGATGTCCTGGTAGCTGATTGCGATCGCGGTGGGACCGACCAGCTGGGGAATCAGTTCGCTCAGTCCGGCCTGTTCCCCGGCCCGCCGGGCTAGGGTGTTCTTCAGCACCAGGTAGTCGACTCCGGCGGCGCGCAAGGAACCTCGCAGCTCCTCCAACTGGGCCACGGTCAGACCGCGATAGTCGCTCAGCACGGCGCTGCGCATCCGCCCCAACTTCTCGGCCAGCTGGGTGACCTGCTGCTGTTTGGCCTCGGGGATCACGGCCGCCCCGTGGTGGCCCTCTTCACTCATCGCTGCCTGAACCTCCCGGCTGTCCGGAGCCGTTTGGTCAGGCCAAGGCCGCCAGACCTCAGAGGCGGTCTTCCGGCCGGTCACCTGCGCGGGGTGGGCTTTTGAGCACTTGGTGCCCCCACGGTCTTGGGCTCCGTCGCTTCGCACTGATTCGAACGGACGCTGAGTATAGCGGCTGGCGTCAGGACCCTAGTTGGAGCTGAGTCGCCCCGCCAGCACGGGGTCGAGCTTGACGCTGGGGCCGATGGACGGGGCCAGGTAGGCGGCCCGGATATAGGCTCCTTTGGCCGCCGTAGGCTTGGCCTTGACGATCGCCTCCAGCATCGCCGAGAGGTTCTCCAGCAGAGCGTCATCCTCGAAGCTGGTCTTACCGACCGGGACGTGGATGATTCCGTAGCGGTCGACCCGGAACTCTACCCGACCCGCCTGGACGTCGCGGATCGCGCGGGCGATATCGAAGGTGACCGTGCCGGCCTTGGGGTTGGGCATCAAGCCCCGTGGCCCCAGAACCTTCCCAAGCTTCCCCACCGACCCCATCAGGTCGGGGGTGGCCAGGGCCACATCGAAGTCCAAGAATCCCTCCTGGACCCGCTTCACCAGATCCTCTCCCCCGATGATCTCGGCGCCTGCCTCTCGGGCCTCGCGCTCCTTCTCCCCCTGGGCGAAGACGATGATGCGGCGGACCTTGCCGGTGCCATGGGGTAGGACCACGCTCCCGCGGACCATCTGATCGGCGTGCCGGGGATCGACTCCCAGCCGGGCATGCAGCTCGACTGTCCCGGGGAATCTGGAGGAGTTCACCGCCTTGACCAGCCGGACGCCGTCCTTGGGTTCGACCAGCTCATGCTCTTCAAGGAGCTTGAGCGCGGCCAGGTACCTCTTGCCGTGTCGTGCCGTCATGACGCTCCTCCCGTGGTTCGAACGGACGCCAGTGGCGGCCTCCCACAGATAGTCGGTGGCTAATTGGCTACTTTGACGCCCATCGAGCGAGCGGTACCAGCGACCATTCTGGCAGCCGCCTCTAGGTCGCTGGCGTTGACGTCGGGAAGTTTGGTCTGGGCGATCGCGAAGAGCTGTTCGCGAGTGAGCTCGCCGACCTCCTCACGAGGAGTGGTCGCTGAGCCCTTCTCGATGCCCAGGGCTTTCTTGATGAGGTCGCTGGTGGGCGGGGTTTTGGTGATGAAGATGAAGGTGCGATCCTCAAAGATGGTGATCTCGGCCGGGATCACCAGCCCGTCCTGGGAGGCCGTCTGCTCGTTGTAGGCGCGGCAGAACTCCATGATGTTCACCTGGTGCTGACCCAGGGCGGGTCCGATGGGGTAGCCGGGGGTCGCCTTGCCGGCCTCGATGTTGAGCCGGAGCACCGCCTTGATCTTCTTCTTGCCCACGCTTGAGTGCTCCTAACGCAACCGCTCGACCTGGAGCAGGTCGAGTTCGACTGGGGTTTCCCGCCCGAACATATTCACCATCACCTTGAGCTTCCCTTTCTCGGGGTTGATCTCACCCACCTTTCCGTGGAAGTCGGTGAAAGGACCGTCTACGACCCGGACCGAGTCGCCCACATTGAACTCCACGTGCACCTTGGTCTGAGCTTCTTTCTCGACCTGGTGAAGGATCACCCGGACCTCGGACTCCTGGAGGGGAACGGGGCGGGTGCCCGAGCCAACGAAGCTGGTCACTCCCGGGGTGTTGCGGACCACGTACCAGGATTCGTCTGACATCACCATCTGGACCAGGATGTAGCCCGGAAAGATCCGCTTGGCGACATGGCGCCGCTGGCCGTCCTTGATTTCGATGACGTCCTCGGTGGGCACCATCACATCAAAGATCTTGTCGTGCATGTCCATCGACTCGACTCGCTTCAGCAGGTTGGCCTTGACCTTCTCCTCGTGGCCGGAGTAGGCATGGATCACATACCAGCTGGCTGGCTCGACGGCTCCGGTGGTTTTCGCAACGCTCACTTGGGGGCTCCCAATCGATTCATTTTGAGCTCTACGGGCTGGTGCTGGCGGAAGAGGTCGGAGTCGGAGTCGCCGTGGGGCTGGGGCTCGTGGTCGCCGCCGTCGGGGCTGGGGTCGCGGTGGTGGTCGGAGCGGTGGTGTACAGGGGCTTGAGCAAGGAGGTCAACCCGAAGTCCAAGAGGCCTAGGAAGGCTCCCAGTAAGACCACCGTGACGATCACCACTCCGGTCATCTGCCGCAACTCGGGCCAGGTCGGCCAGACCGTCTTGCGCAGCTCGCTGACTACTCCGCGGAAATAGCCACCCTCGCTGGACTCGGGCTGATCCTCGCGGGCGACATTCGCCAAATCTAGCTCCTTTGCGCCTATCCCAGGTGCCTGCAGGGGCGACACGACTCGAACGTGCGACCTGCGGTTTTGGAGACCGCTGCTCTACCAGCTGAGCTACGCCCCTTTGAGTCCTGGTGGAACCCTCTACTTGGTCTCGCGAT
>JBOHUG010000048.1:0-3124 GCA_050734135.1 Candidatus Dormibacteria bacterium | reverse complement strand
GCCTGGCTGATCCCGGTCGTGGTGGTGGTGCTTGTGCTGGTCGCGCTGGCCGTGATCCTATATTTGCGCTGGCGCCGTCGGCGCCTGGACGCGGAGGCACCCCCCTGAGCGAGCCCGACTTCGGCAGCGCGCCCGAGCAGCGGCTGGCGCAGTTGGGCCTGGCGCTTCCGCCTCCCCCGACCCCGGTCGCCAGCTACGTGCCGTTCACGTTTGCCGGGGAGTTGGTGGTCACGGCCGGGGTGCTACCCCAGCGTGAGGGCCGGGTGGTGACGGGTCGGCTCGGTCAGGATTTGGGGGTGGAGCCGGCGGCGCAGGCGGCACAGCTGGCCGCCCTGTCGCTGCTCTCGCTGCTGGCGGCCGCCACCGGGCGCTTGGACCGCGTCCAAGGTCTGGTCCTCCTGACCGGTTATGTCCGCTCGGCCGCCGATTTCTCCCGGCAGCCGGAGGTGATCGATGGGGCCTCCAAGCTCCTGCTCGAGGTGCTTGGAGACCGGGGTCACCACGCGCGCGTTGCGGTTGGGGTAGCCGAACTTCCACGCGAGGCCTGCTTGGAGCTGCAGCTGATCGCCCGCCGCTGACTCCCGCGTCGCCGTTCCGTCCCAGGGGTCACTCGCCGACCCAGCTGTGACGGTCAGGCCAAGAACAGGCCCACCACAGCGACGAGGATCGTCAGTGCCGCCGATGCGCCCATGGCTAGCAGCGCTGTTTGCGAGGGCCGGCTAAGGTCGCTACGAAGCTCGCGTGCCAGCATCAGCGTCCCCACTCCCGCCATGACTCCGGCGATCATGAATGCCAGTCCAACGCTAAGCCAACCGACTCCTCCCATAACACAAAACACGCCAGCCGGAACCCCATTTAGGACCAGCCCGCGGGAGCTTGGCCTTGCCAGCAGCCCGCAGACACCGCACGCGGCCCCGACTCCAAGCACGGCTCCGACGATGAGGGGCGCGCTGCCAGCGCCCGTTGACCCTTGGTATGCGACCAGCGCGAGGTACATGGCGGTGGTCGCTAGTTCGGAGGCCACCGCGACGGCCAGCACGATGCGAACTCGCTGGATCGCGAATACGGGCCTTACCACGAAGCTCATCCTCATATGCCGTGCCGCGGGCCGGGTCTGCCTGCTGTTGGTGCAGTTGCCCCAGGACCTGCTGAAACTTGAGGCTAGCGAGTCACGCCTGCTCCCATTCTCCGGCGGCAGTAGGTCTCATCCTCTCGAAGGGTATTCGCTATGCAAGGCCATCCAGACGAGGATCCATCTCAGTGTCAGATCTCTACTCGGGGGTTGGGTCACCCGAGGCTTCACGTCAAGGAAGCGGTGGCGGGCTGGGGAACAAGAGTTCGCTCAGGTAGAATGGCTCGCCCGTGCCTCCCTCCTCCCCAGCGTCGGGCGCGCCCGCGATCGAGGTTTCCGAGCTTCGTCGCAACTACCGGACCACCACCGGATACCTGCGCCGTCATCGGCTGGAGATCGAGGCCGTCCGTGGCATCTCCTTCGAAGTGGGCCAGGGGGAGCTGTTCGGGCTCCTAGGTCCCAACGGCGCCGGCAAGACCACCACCATCCGAGTCCTGTGCACGCTGCTGCTGCCAACCGCAGGCACGGTGCGGGTGCTGGGCCTGGACGTGGTGGCCTCGGCTCCAGCGGTGCGCCGTCGCATCGGCTATGTGTTCGGGGGCGACCGGGGCCTCTACGACCGCCTGAGCGCCTTGGACAATCTGCGCTACTTCGCCGACCTCTACGCCCTCGAACCCCGGCGCCAGCGGGCGCGGATCGAGGAGGTGCTGGGGCTGGTCGGGCTTCAGGACCGCGCCCGAGAGCGCGTGGAGGGGTTCTCCCGGGGAATGCGCCAGCGCCTGCACCTGGCCCGCGGGCTGCTCCACGACCCGCCGGTGCTGTTCTTCGACGAGCCCACGATCGGGGTGGACCCAGTCGGAGCTCGGGAGGTGCGCCAGCTGGTGGCCAACCTCGCCGCGGCCGGCAAGACCATTCTGCTCACCACCCACTACATGTTCGAGGCGGACAGCCTCTGCCAGCGCATCGCCGTGATCTCCAAGGGGGAGATCGTGGCCCACGGCACGCCCCAGCAGCTCAAGGCCGGGGTCACCGAGCGCACGGTCGTGGAGATCGAGGCCTACGGGGTGCCAGAGCAGGCTATGCAGCGGATCCGCGACTTGCCCGAGGTGGAGTCGTTGGCCTCCGAGGTGCGCGACCAAGCGCAGCTGCTCACCGTCCAGGCGCGCGAGGGCACCCAGCTCACGGCCCGGCTGCTACAGCTCCTGGAGGGGGTGCGGGTGGAGCGGATCGCGGCCCGCGAGCCCACCCTTGAGGACGCTTACGTAGCGCTGGTGACCAACAAATGAGCGCCGTGGAACTCCCGGGCGAAGGGCCGATCTTCAGGCGGCTCCCGGCCCCTCTGACCTGGCCTCGCACAACGCTGATGGGCTGGTGGTTCCAGCTCAAGATGCAGGCCCAGTCGGGCTTCATGATCATGACGTCGCTGGTGCAGCCGCTGATCTTCGCCTCGATCGCCATGGCCGACCAGCAGGCGGGCAGCCGGACCCTGCCGCTGCTCTACTACGCCCTGGGGGCGGGGATCATGGGGATCTGGTCGACCGTGGTCTTCGGCTGCGGCGGCGCCCTCTCCTGGCAGCGCCACCAGGGCATCCTCGAGCCGCTGGTGATGGCTCCCACCCCGTTTGTGCTGGTGCTGCTGGCGATCACCCTAGGCACCGCCACCGTGGGGCTGTACTCGATGTCGGCGACCCTGCTTTGGGGCTGGCTGATCTTCGGCGCGCATGTCCACTTCGCACAGCCGCTGGCCTTCGCCGTGGCGGCGGTGGTGACGGTGCTGGGGCTCGGAACCATGGGGCTGGTGCTGGGCGCCAGCTTCGTCCTCTATCGCAACGCCAACGCCATCTCCAACGCTCTGGAGTACCCGGTCTGGCTGGTCACCGGGCTGCTGGTCCCGCTCTCCCTGCTCCCGGGCTGGACTCACCCTCTGGCCTACGTGCTGGCACCCACCTGGGGGGTCGAGGCGCTGCGAGCCGCGACCCTGGGGGGAGACCCCTGGACGCCGATCCTGTGGTGCCTGCTGGCCTCCGCCGCCTACCTGGTGCTGGGGGTGGT
>JBOHUG010000047.1:0-1555 GCA_050734135.1 Candidatus Dormibacteria bacterium | reverse complement strand
TGGTGGCACCTTCGACGTCAGCTGCCCCGAGGTCCCCCTCTGGGTGGAGAGTGCTGCAGGCCCCTTGGGCTTCCGCCTCGAACGGGTTGAGCTGCTGGGACATGGCCTGTGCTCGACCTGCGAAGGGAGTAACTAGAGCCAGCGGAGCGCCTCCCGTTACCGTCCCCGGCCTCCCGATGTTTGCTGACGGCGGGTGCAACCTAGCGACTCGCTCCGAACCGGGAACCGTTGCCGTCGCTGGCCGTCGCGCATCGTGGTAGCCACCGTACTGGCCTCATCCCTCTCGCTTGCCGCCATCACTGCGCCACCCGCCCTCGGCTCCGGCACCCGCCGCGGCTCTGGGCACGCGCCGGTGATCGTTGAAGAGTGTGCGGCTTCGCCGTCGGCGGCTTGGAGCACCGCTTTTGAGGAGGCCAAAGCAATCACGCAGCCGGCCGACGAAGCTCCTTTCGCCATCGCTCCCGATGGAAAGAGCTACTTTGCCGACCGCTACACGGGGAGCTGGTCCGGGATCGTGAGAGTCGATCTAACCACTGGCGCGACCGAGGAGGTCTATGCCTTCCCAAACGCAGGAATCGGAGTCTTCAAGGGGGCATTCGACAGTAGGTGGCTGGTTTGGACCCTCACCGCGATCGGAAGTGGAATCTCCAACCCGTACGTGCTCATGGCCTGGGATTCCGAAACGGGTAAGGTGACGACCTTGTCGTCGGATGGAGACGGCGGCTACGACTTTGTACTCCCCGACTCCGGCCTGGCCGCCCGGCTGGGCCTGCTGGCTTGGATCAGTTTCCCCCGGAGCAATGAAGTGTCCGGGAAGACAACTGTCCTGGACTTGCTGAGCGCCTCCCGTAGGTCTCTGACAACCGGCGGGTCGGCGTTGGGGTTCTTTAGCGGCAGGCGCTACATCTTTGCCAGGGTATCTGGGGGCGCTCACCCCAAGGGTGAGTGGCTTCGCGGATCGGGCTCGCTCAGCGTGGACGCGGTGCTGGCACGTCAGTGGCATTCCACACGAGCTCCCGAGGGTGCCTCGGCAGTGTTCCACTTGGCTGACCACCAGGGACACTTCCTAGCTTTCCCCGAATCATGGTCGGGTCTGCCGTGGAGCACGACGCGTGCTCTTTACTTTTGGCCCGGGCGTGGCGGCGATGTGTACGAGTTCTCAACGGGTGCAGCCGGTTCCCCAGGTGTGGCCGTAGCCGATGGCAACTTGATCGGCTGGGCGAGCCCTCAGGGCGGCGACTATGTAGCCTCGCTTGCGTCAGGATCCTATCTTCTGGCTACGGGACAAACGCCGACCACCGCGTACGGGTTGGCTCTGGCACACGATGAGATGTTGCTCTCCCAGACACCACTTTCTTCCGCTCAGCCTGTCACGACCGCCTTCGTCGTGGGCGGTGCCCCGCTGCCCTTCCCGGCTTGCCCCTAGCGGCCGCTCGGCTCGGGGCCGGGCGGCATCCCTATTCGCCCCGGAGCAATGCGGCGAAGTCTGTGCTGGACACCTCGTCCGCGTAGGCGCGGCCGCTGCTGCTGAGCTCCAGGGAGCGGTCGTAGACGA
>JBOHUG010000046.1:0-5671 GCA_050734135.1 Candidatus Dormibacteria bacterium | reverse complement strand
GATGCCACCAAGCGCATGCGGGTCCGCGACAACGTGCTCTATCTGGTGTTCAAACTGGCCACCCGGCTCAGTACCAACTGGCGCGGGATCAACGCCCCCAACCAGCTCCACCTGCTCCTGGCCGGGTACCGCTTCGTGGACGGCCGGCTGCAACTCTCCCAACCTTCACCGGAGGAAGCTGCCGCCTGATTTGAACCTCCTGCCTGGATGGCTTTTACACAACTCTTGACAACCGCTCATGAGATCGGCGACGCGGGTAAAGACGCCGCGACGGTCTTCACCAGTACGCTAGCATGTTGCCAGCTTATATCGCAGAGACACCACTAATCCGCAGTTCGGTGGTCATCAATCACCCTCAGGATCGAACTTCCGTGATGCTACGATCTGTCCCGAAAGTTCGGGGAGGTGATTCGTATGAGCGGTGATACGTGGAAGCGCCGTGCCATGGCACGTTGCCTCGCTGGTCGCGGCATCGAGGTCGGTGCTCTTCACAATCCGCTCCACCTTCCCGCCGGTGTCCAAGTTGAGTACGTCGACCGCGAGCCGACTTCGGATTTGAAGCGACGTTACCCCGAGGTAGGTGATCTGGTACCTGTCTCCATCATTGGGGACGCTCACGACCTTTCAGCGGTGGACGGTGAAAGTCTGGACTTTGTCGTCGCGAACCACCTGGTCGAGCACCTCGAGGACCCCATTCGAGGGGTTCTCGAGCTAGCACGCGTGCTTCGGCCTGGGGGACTCCTCTACTGCGCGATCCCAGATCCCCGTGCCACTTTCGACCGCCGACGACCGGTCACCAAGATCGATCACTTTGTCCACGAGTATCGCCACGGGGTAGAGGCAACTCGCCCGGCCCATGTTCGCGAGGTCGTCGAACTCGCAGAGTTCGATGGGTCCGAGCACCCACGCGATGCGCAGGACATTACAGCCCGGATCAAGTACCTGATCGACACCAACTACTCGATCCACTACCACGTGTTTCGACCCGATACCTTCATGGGGCTTCTGGGAGCGATACACCTCGAGACTGGGAACGCGTTCGAGATCGTTGGATTCGCTCCGTGCGACCTAGGCCAGGATGACGAATTCATTGTTGTTCTGGCCAAAGGGATCGATCATTCGCCCAGAGCCATCCCCGTTTTAGTGCCTGGAGAGCACTTCCCCGAGCCTCCTGAGCCGAGAGCGTCGGAGCTGATCGCGTTACTTCGACTCAGGGTTAACGCGCGCATGCGCCGGATGCTATCCCGACACTGGTGAGGTACGATCACGTACCTCGATGCCGGAGTGGAAGTTCGCTCGCCAATCGGTCGTCGTCCGTCCGTTGTCGATCAGTCGGGCTCGGCGCCGTGGCCCAAACGCAGCTGTCTTCTAGGAGGCAGTTCCGGCCGTGGGCACCTGGGCGGCATCCCAAAATTCGGGGCCCCTTCTATTGCTATTCGTCCAGCTAGTTGCCGCAGTCCGGCTCGGGCGGGCGGTGTACAGCGGCCACGGCTGCCGCGGAGTGCAGCAGACCCCATTGAACTGATCCTGAAAGTATGGCGACCCGTTACTAGACTCGGTTTGTGAGAATCGAGCGGCTCAGTGAAGGAGAAGATCCTCCCGGGCACTTTAGCTTCTCCCGACCACCCCGGGTCCGATCCTGGAGGACAGTGGACCAGATGGTTGCGGATCTCAACGTCAGCGAGGCGTCCTGTTTTGCTGGATCGCTCAGGATCAGGTCGATAAGGGAGACCGGCCGGGAGTGCTGGCCCTCGAGCGAGTTGAGATCGCTCAGGCGAGGAAGCGGATCCATGCCCTCGAGACAGAGCTGGAGCTCACCAGGAACGCCTCCGCATTGGGCGCGGAGGGAGAGGGCGCCCAAAGGGAAGCTTCCGGTGATCGCGGCCCTGATGGGCGGAGCCCCCGTACCGACCTGTGCTGTCCGGATCCTCGGGGTCGCGTCGACCGAATACTTCCGTTGGAAGCGGGGTCCCGTGCCCCAAGCTGAGCTGCGCCGCCGTTGGCTGAGGAACCTAATCGTTGGAGGCTCCTCGTGCGTGACCTACGGATCACAAGGCATCCGGGCGGCGCGACGACGAGAGTTGGGCGTCGCCGTGTCTTGGACGACCCTGCAGAAGCTCACGAACAAGGAGGAGATCGCCGGGCTGCCGGAAAGCAGGCACCGTAAAAACCTGGTAAACGTAGCGATATTATTGGATTTCGTCAAGCGCACCGTCCGGCGCGAGGCTCCCCACCAGGGCTGCGACACCGGCATCATCGGGCAGCCCACGAGGGAGGGAAAGTTGTACTTCTGCGCGGTGGTCGACGCTCACTCTCCCGGAGTGGTGGGCCGGCCGGCCGACACTCGTCAGGCTTCCTGGCTGGTCACCAACGCCCTATCGATGGCGCTAACCATCGGTGTACCTACAAAGGTGACCGCCATCTATGCCGACCACGGCACCCACTTCACGCGGTGGGGCTTCACCAAGCGCGCCAAGCCGCCCTGGCACCATCTCGGGGCACCTTTGCTCATCCCTAACAGGCACCATTCGTGATATGGCTACGACAACGCGGCAATTGCGTCTGTCTGGGGTCGATTGCAGACGGACCTCCTCAATCGCCAGAAGTGGTACAGCTCGATCGAGTTGTCCACTGCACTCTTCGAATAGCTGGAGGTCTTTCACAAGCGCAGCCCAAGGCACAGCTCGCTCGGGAAGCTCACGCCGATGAACTCTGAGATGCTCCATCGGGAGTCCGCCTCAATAGACAGCCTCTCCTTCCGCGGGTCCGGCATGCAGGGGACACATCAAATGGATCAGTTCACGGGGGTCCGGACAGTTACCGGTCTGCACTGAAGACGGACCAGTGGTGAGCCTGCAGGACTGGTGCCCATTCCTCGACATACTCACCTCCGGGCCCGAAGAGGTACCTACTCAACACCGGAATCGGTTCGACTCGATAGTGAGTCAGAACTTCGGCCGCGACTTCGCGCTCGGCGCGATACTGCCTCCCTTGTGTCACCCCGTATGACACCGACCACCCCAGGTGGGCGGCCACAAGGAGTCCCAAAACGGAGCACACGGCGGCAGCCACTGGTCGGTGTGCGTAGCCGGACCGCCGCCGCCAGCCTCCCTTTGGCTGCAGGATCGATATCGCGCCCAGGTAGATCCCGACCAATACGAGTAGATTGAAGGTCGAGTAGCGAGAGGATTGCGCGTATTGGATTCCCAGTTCAGCGCGACCACCCGTCACCAGCAGGTCGAAGAGGATACCGAACGACCAGAGAGTCAGTGCAAGGCGCAGCTGGTGCAGAGGCACTCGGTAGTGGAAGGTGAGCCATCCGACCACTGCACTAGTCACAATTACTGCCGTTCCGGCTACCAAATGGTGCACCGGAGAGATGTCTCCCAGCAGAGCGAGCAGAAAGCGAAACTCAAGGAGAGGATGGGAAAGGGCGTAGGACGGATGCGTCGGCGGGGATATCGGGCCCAGTTGCCAGAAGTACAAGACCACCGCACATAGAGCCACCACCACCCACTCCACCAGACAGTGTTTTGGGAGCACCTTGAGTCGGGCGTAGAGCAGACCCGCCGGCCATACCAAGAGGCCAAAGAGCGAGGTGTAAGAGGCCACGATCGCCGCTCCTAGAGCGACTAGGAATAGCCAACGATGGCGTTCCGTTCCCTCGAGTGCGGCCAGGGTGGCGAGTAGGCACAGCATGCCAAGGGCCCAGGCGAACTGAAAGGCCCAGAGAATGTTCTGCACCTGGATAAGGTCACACAGCAAGAATGCGGCCGGAACAATCCAGAGCCCGCGCAGGGGTGTTGCCCTCAGGCACAGCCCCACCAAAAGAACAACCGCGACCAGGACCGCGGTGGCACTGAGGTACATATCCGTCTTGGAGTCGACGTGGTTCAGGTAATCACTGACGGTCAACACCAGATTCGGAATGAGCATCCGGTTCCCGTTGTGCGGTGCCCACAGCTCTGCCAGGTTAAGGTTACCCCGAGCTAAGGCTCGCACGAGAGGCAGGGTGCCGTTCCAGCTGTCCTCGATCACTACGTTGACTCCGAAAGAGTGAATGAACCAGAAGTAGATCCCGATCGGCGTGGCCGCCGCTCCGTAGCTGATCCAAAGGATGCGCGCCGAAGTGGCCGGAATGAGATCGGACAGGGAATCGTGGAGAGATGCGGTAGCGGAGGTGACTGCTAGTGCAAGCGACCTCTGCCGGACCGGGTGCCCTGAACTGTTCATTCGATCTTGGTGAAGCCACGACTCCGCGGCCCCGCTTTCCCCGTCGTAGCCAAGTTCATGTCGGCCCACAGCGCACCGTGAGCCGGCGCAGCCTGACGATCATCGCAGACCGGCGAAGAGGTCGGTCTCGGGCAATGGCGCGTTCGTTCGGTCGATAGCACGGATGTAGAACTCCGGACCGAGTAACAGGGTTGCGACCTCACCGGGAAAGCTAGCGAAGAGACGGTTGTCCATTTGACTGGAGTAGGCCCGACCTGCTCCGAGCTTGGCGGGAACTTCAGCGGACACATCAAGTTGGGTGGTGACCAGTTCGTCCGCCACTCCAAAGGGTGGATTGTGCGGGTCGAGGTCAATATCGCCCACTTCCCACGGATCAGTCCCCGCCTCTTTCATCTGGGGAGGAATCCGGCGGACCAGACACTTCGCAAAGACCGTGTAGTAGAGCTTGCGGGGAATGCTTGACGACATGAACGCTCCAAGCGCGACTTGATGAGTACGGATGTGGTCCGGGGGTTCATAACGTCCATCCTCGGCGTACGAGGCGAGTACTTGAAGTTCATATCGCTCAATCAAGTCTGCCAGCCGCCCGATTTCTTCATCGAGACCAGAGTTCGCGAAGGTACCCACGGCTCCGACATGATCCCATTCCGCCATTCCGGAGTCGTGGTACCCGAGCGCTTCCGCCGTCCAGGACCGGAGCGCGCCGCAAGAGATCGCCGGCTCCCGTCGGCCCGTCCCCTTTACCGACTGCTCATCGTGTCCCGGCTGACTTGGCTTGACTCCTCCCGGACGGTCTCCGAGTTCGCCGTCAGTGCAGGTGACCAACACCGTTCGAATCGACTCCCCGGCGTATTTGCGGAGCGCGCCTCCGGTTGAGGTCGCCTCTTGGTCCGGGTGGGCGTGAACCGTCATCAGAGTCAGTGGAACAGTTGGCACCGGGACAATCCTGCACCACGCAACTCCTCGTTGCAACGGAGAACGGAGGGCACACGTTCCGGATGGACAACGGTCGTGGCGAGGGCCGCGAAGAGTGGCCGTAAGCTCACCGTGAGCCGGGTGGCGGCGGGATGGGCTCCGCTCGTCTCGGGCGCTTTGGAGTGACTCGAGTTCCGTGTAGACGTGGTCTCTGTGAGTGCGAACCCCTGTAACATCCACGCTGCGGTCAACAGGGACCTCTCGTGCGCGGGCGCCGCTCCATCGAGTCTCCGCCCCGGCCGAAGGAGGGTTTCGTGCGGCGCCACAAAGCTACCATCGAAATAGAAAACCCGTGGAGAGCAACGAATCTGGCCCAGTGATCTGGAGCTCGCACGTTAGCCTCAATTTTTCAGTAAGGGATGGGGAATCCTGTTGAGTCGGCTGTTATCGCGGTTCTTGGGTGTCGTGGAGTCTCGCCGTGGCCTGCAGGCACCGGTCGGTGCTGGTGGACACGGTCGGCATG
>JBOHUG010000045.1:0-9601 GCA_050734135.1 Candidatus Dormibacteria bacterium | reverse complement strand
GACCGGCCAGCCGGTGTTCTCGTCATTTCTGCCCAACATTGCTGGCCACCTTGAGGTCATGGTGCACTCTCTGGCTGATGTCACGACCACAGCCCACTCTCCAACTCAGGCCTCGGTCCCCCTGCACCCCGCCATGACCCTCGTCGGTGCATTCAGGCTTAGGAATAGGAGGAGCACCCCCTCGCGGTGGATCTCGAACTCCACTCCTACGGCTTCGAGCATC
This sequence comes from Candidatus Dormibacteria bacterium, assembly GCA_050734135.1. Classification (GTDB taxonomy): domain Bacteria; phylum Chloroflexota; class Dormibacteria; order Aeolococcales; family Bog-877; genus Bog-877. The sequence goes on along the minus strand of JBOHUG010000045.1, from coordinate 9,378 downwards.
CGGAACAGGCGGGCGGCAGTACTTGCCATAGCCGAGACCGCGGCCAGTCCAGCTTGAAAGTCTTCGCGATTGCAGTGCCGCGCGAACGAGATCAGCCACTTCCAATAGGACGGGTCCCAACTGGGCCGGATGAGAAGTGGGCTGTCTGACCTCAACATCCACCTCAGCGAGTTGGTGATTACGCCTGGTCCTGGGATTGGACCTGACAGTGATGGGCAGATCCATCCTCCATTTCCGGATGAGGCTCCGCCTCCAATCTGCCCCGAGTCAACCACAGTGACATCGAAACCCCGACGGCGCAATACAAAGGCACAGCAAAGTCCGATTACGCCGCCGCCGACAACCAGCACGGTGCCGCCGGGCGACCGGTTGAGTTGGTTCACCTTTTAGCGCGAGTGGGTAGTCGACGGTGCCGCGATATGTGGCAGCCTCTGCTGCGGATTCGTACCCAGGAATGGACTCGTCGCACGATCCCCAATTCGGGCGAAAGCGTCTACTGCAACTGCCCAGACAGACTCGTCGATCGGATCTGGTCCGAAGATAGTTACCCCCTCCCTGGGTGGGCCAGAGTGTGTGCGCACCACGTCCACGTGCTCCTGACGGCTGGCCGCACCCGAACCACCCAAGTTATCACCCACATCAAGCGAAGCGACCCGCAACCTCTGTTGCGAGGGAGTCTGGAAGCGTGTTCTTACAAATCCGGCCCCCGTGCAAAACCAGTCGCACTCTCGAGGGGTCCTCGAACAGTTCAGGCTCTTCAGCAGGGTTGCCAGCGACGACGGTCACGTCTGCCGCCATTCCCGGCCGAAGAACACCGGTCTCGCCGTCGAGGCGGAGGATTTTTGAGTTGGCACCGGTTGCGGCGTATACCGCTTCGCGAGGGCTTGTCACTCTGGCTCGGACAGCCACTTCGCGACCGCGAAGAGTTTGTTCGGGTCCGACCTGGTCTGAACCGGACCCCACGGTTATTCCAGCCTCGACGGCCATCTGGACCATCCGTGACATAGCCGGAAACGCTTCGCGTGCCCCCTCCTCCAGGTCCGGTCGTAGCTGCGCTCGAAGCTGCGGGTCCTGATAGCAACTCACAGCGGACAACGTTGCCACCAGCATTCCATGGCGCTGGTACACCTCATGAACTGTCTCCGCGTCTAGGAACGTCCCATGCTCGAAGCACTCGACTCCTGCCTCTAGGCCGAGACGGACAGCGGCGGCATGGTGGGCATGCGCGGTGACGTAGGTGTGGTGGCCACGCGCCACGGTAACCGCTGCTCGCAGTTCATCAACGTCGAACTGCAAGTCGTCCAAGTAGTCACAGTCGGACGAGAATCCCCCGCTGAGCGCCACTTTGAGCTGGGTAGCCCCGTCACGTAGAGCCATGCGGGCTATGCGACGCATTTCATCAGGCCCGTCGGCGAGCACGGATGGCTGCACCAAACCGGGTGCTCCCACCTCCCAGGCGCCGTGGTCGAAAGGGGAACGCCAATCTCCGTGACCTCCACTCTGGCTGATCATGGGTCCTGACGGAAGAATGCGGGGACCGACAAGGAAACCTTGGTTAATGGCCTGGGCGAGCCCCCCGTCGACTCCTCCCACATCGCGCATGGTTGTGAACCCTTCACTGAGGGCGAGGCGGGCGTTCCTGAAGATCTGAGCCGCTACGATCGCGAGCGGAGATGGAGTGCCGAGCGGTTGGGCCACGAGTCCGAGGTGGCTGTGGGCGTCGATCAGCCCGGGGAGAATGGTGAAGCCATCCAAATCCACAGCGTCGGCGGCACTCGAGGTCGCGCCCAAGGAATAGGTTCGCACCTCGGAGATACGCGTTCCGAGGATAGAGATCGTGCCGGAGAAAATCTCTCCGCCGCTTCCGTCGTATACCCATTTGCTAGACAGAGCGAGCATGCTTCAGCCGCGACCGGGGCCAGGAACAGAGTCAGAGGCGACCTCAAGCTCCTCACGGCCCGCCCACACTCCGCGGGTGTGGTGAAGGTGTTTGGTGATGAGATGATTCGCTGCTGGACCATCACCTGCCTCGATCGCGGCCAACAGCTCGGTGTGTTCGCGCGCGGATTCCTCTAGTCGCCCAGACTCAGCAAGCCGCGCGAGACCATAAAGACGGGTCTGGTCGCGAAGGTCCATCACTATCGCCGCCAGCCTCTTATTCTCAGATCGGCGCAGGAGTTCGCCGTGGAAGTGACGGTCTGACGACAGGAAGGCAAGGATGTCCCCACGCTTGGCGTGGACCGAGATGTCAGCCGCTAAACGGCGGAGCTCACGGGGGTCTGCCAGTCCACGCTTCGCGGCGAACCGCACTACCGCAGGGCGTTCTAGGAGCATCCGGAGGTCCAGGAGCTCGTCCAAGTCACTATCGCTCAGCACCGGCACGCGGAACCCGCGGTTGCGGACGGATTGGACGATTCCTGCGCCCGCCAGATCGAACAGAGCTTCCCGTATCGGAGTGGCGGAAACCCCTAGCTTGGTCGCGAAATGGGTCACTGGATAGATCTCTCCAGCTTCTATCTCTCCTGCCACTATGCTCGCCCGGATCGAACGACGCGCGCGGTCACGAAGACTGGAGGTATCTAGCGGCGCCAGCTCACCGAATGCCAGCACCTCGGACGCGAGGCCCAAGCCAACTGGCTCGTCACTTCTGGACCCTGGCGACTCCTCCACCCCGGTACTGCTTAGCATCTCTCTCCTACGGTATTGTGGATAACGGTCGTAGCCCACCTCAGAAGCGGTGGCGACCTTGGCGAGTTCTAACTTGCCTCAGTCAATTGTCAGAGAGCATAGAACCGTCGCGCGTGCGCAGGAGTGATATATCCCTCGGCCAGGTCACTCGCCACGGCGTCTGGAGCGCGGTCTGCCGGCGAACCGTAGCCGCCTCCACCACCAGTCGCCAGCTCCAAGACGGTGCCCTTGGGGAGGTAGACCCGAGTTGACTTGCCGGCGGTACGCACACTCCCATCGGGAAAGCGGAAGGTGACTCCGTTGGGCCGGCCTTCGAGCCCGCCGGCCAACCCCCAGGGTGCGGTCAGGGTGCGCTCCACGGCGGTGGTGACCCAGGTGTCCTCCCGCATCCGAAACCAGAAGTCCACCCCCAGACCGCCTCGGTGTTTTCCGGCACCACCAGAGTCGGGGGCCAACTCGATCTTCTCCACCACCCAGGGGTTACGCGCCTCCCACACCTCGGCAGGGGCAAAGCGAGTGGCCGACTCGGAGTGATGCATCAGACCACTGCCTCCGTCATGGTGGACGTTTCCGCCCTGGCCAATCGGATGTGGTGACCCATCCACCCAGGGCTCACCTGTCGCCTCCCGCACACCCCACCACACCAGGGAACAGATGTCCCCACCACTGCAGGCCGGTACCGCCTGCGGAAGCACGTGACTCAGGGCTTGGTAAATGACTTCGATTGCCTGATCGGCGGGCCAGCCATAGAGGAAAGAGGGCTGGGGATGGACTGGCTCGAACATCGTCCCCGGCCGGGTGATCACCTCGATCGGCCGGAAGTGACCCTCGGTGGGCGCTTCGCTCCCGCCCGCCAGCATCGTCAGCGCCACCCGAGTCGCCGATACCGTGGACGGCCGGGGACAGTTCACGGGGCCCTTGCGTGACTCCGGGGCCCCACTGAAGTCCACCTTCACTGAACTCCCCTGCACCGTCAGCCTGACCTCGAACGGGATCATCCCCTCGCTCACCCCGTCGTTGTCCATCCGCCCCTGGCCCACGTACTCCCCGTCCGGAATCTTCTCCAGGTAGCTGCGCATCACCGCCTCGCCGTGGTCGAACATCCTCTCCACCGCGGCCCAGAAGGTTGCCTGTCCGTATCTCTCCACGATCCGCACCAACTCCCGGGCCCCCGTCCGCACCCCCACCACCTCGGCGTTGATGTCCCCCGCCACCATCTTCGGGACCCGAGAGTTGGCCAGGGCCATCCGGAAGATGTCCCGCACCTGCTCCCCTCGCCGGTACAGCTTCACTCCCGGAAAGATGGTCCCCTCCTGGAACACGTCCACGGTGTCAGTCGAGTACGGCTCCTTGGCCCCTATGTCCAGCCAGTGGGCTTTGATCGTGGTGTAGCCGATCAACTCCTCCGTCAGGAACACCGGCATCACCACCGCACAGTCCTGCGGATGCGACCCCGAGCCGAACGGGTAGTTGTACAAAATGATGTCCCCGGCCTCCAGCTCGGACTCCCCACCCACCCCTTCCACCGCCGCCGCCACACAGAAGTTCATCGTCCCCATGAAAAGCGGCAGGCTGGGGGCCTGGGCCAGGAGCCGGATCTGACGGTCATAGATCGCAACCGCAAAGTCCAGCACCTCATAGATGATCGGGGAGAAGGCGGTCCGCACCAGCGCCTGCTTCATCTGCGCCGCCGCCGAGTACAGACCCGCCCGGATCACCTCGGTCGTCACCGCATCGGCGTACGCCCCGGCTTCCGACCCAAGCTCCGTTCCCGGCCGCTCCCGCACTTGGCTCATATCACGTCCCTCACTTCCGGGTGGAGCGCTAGCAGCAAGGGGCAGCCGTCAGGATCAATCGGCGAAATCTCGACGAGGGGTTGGATTCTAGGGGGGTGGACGACCGGAAACGCCATTCCCGAATCAGAGGTGGCCCGACCCAGTCCGAGGCGAAGAACTTCGGCTGGCCGGTAATCAAGTGCGGCGAGCCTCGGCCAGCTCGACGCCGCCCGCGCAGCCGAACTCACAATCACCACCTCCTATCGCGGTCGCTGACGTTGTGGCTGCCTGCAACAAGGCTCCGGATGCTTCGGCCATCACCACTCCGACCCCGGCGTGCGGCGAACGTATCGTATATTCTATAAGGTCGAAACTGGACGGTACCATAGGAGGTGACAGTGCGTCAACCCGGACCGGGAGCCCTTACCGTGGCGGGTCCCTCGTGAGTTCGAGAGGGCCTCTTGAGGAGCCATCTGACACCGCCTTGGAACGGGTCGTCCTGACCGCGGATGAACTCTATCAATTGCTGGCCCATCTGATCACTAGCGCTGAGATCTGCACCACTGAGCCGTGGTACTACGGGACCTTCCGGCTTATCGACGCCGCATCTAGGCTGTCAGCGCGAAGCCTCGCAAGAGGTTTCGACGACCCTTGGCTACGAGAGTTCCAAGCTGAGCTCGAGGCCAAGAAACGGTGGATGATCTGGAACCGTCCGGCCTACTTCGATTTTCTCGGTCTCGCCTCGAGGAGGCTCGCGGAACATCTCCTAGAGAGAGAATCGGACGCCCATTCCCCTGCTGCCGCCAAGACAGCGCCGGACCCGGCGTCATGACGGGTGGCACTCCCGACGCGATTGCGTCTGCCAGGTCCCTATTTGGGCTCATGCGCAGTCGCCGAGTCTGCCGAGACTTCACCGACGAACGGGTGGAGCGCGCCGACATCGAGACGATCGTCGAAGCCGCACGCTTGGCCTCAAGCGCGGGAAACATCCGCCTTCATCGCTTCCTGGTAGTACAGGACCAGAGGCGTATTGCCTTGATCCAGGCGGTCTCGCCGGGAATGTGGGTTCCACCCCCAGCCCTCATCGTCATCTGCACTGATCTTGAAGTGGCCGCCAAAGCGCAGGTGCAGGTGGGCAAGGACCACAGCGTCTGGATCGATGTCGGCACTGCTGCCATGAACATGATGCTGGCTGCCCACGCACTGGGACTCGGATCGTCGCCGGCCACCTCCTTCAGCCCTGGCGGACTGCGGGTCGTGCTCGAACTTCCTGAATTCGCGACCCCGGAATTCATCCTGCAGATTGGGCATCGTGCCGCCGAGCCGACAGCCCAGCCGGCTCGTCCGAGTCGGAGACTAGAAGCCTCAGACCTGACTTACTGGGAACGCTATCGAGTTGACTCGGCAGCGGACGCGGGCGGGCCTTTGACGGAGATGGCCGGGTATCCAGATTCTGGGCTCGGTGGCTAAGCCCCCGAGAGTGAGCTCGGCGGTGATGCAGCTTGAATCGGAGTCGGTGCCTTCCCCGGTGAGTTCAAAATCCAACCTGTGCGCCACCCGAATTAAGACCTCCGACCCCGACCGAGCACCTCTCAGCAGGGCTGCAACCTATGCCCTGGGCGGCGACCTAAAGGTGCACCGCCTGGGCTACGGGAACATGCAGTTGACGGGTGCCGGAGTTTGGGGAGACCCGCCGGATCGCGAGCAAGCGCTGAGGGTGCTGCGACGGGCGGTCGAGTTAGGGGTCGAATTGATCGACACCGCCGACTCCTATGGGCCGGGCGTCGCCGAGGACCTAATCGCGGAGGCTCTCTACCCGTATGTGTGCAACCTCGTCATCGCCACCAAGGCCGGCCTTGTGCGGACCGCTCCGGGAGAGTGGCACCCGCTGGGCCGGCCCGAGTACCTGCGGCAACAATGCGAGATGAGCTTGCGTCGGCTCCGGTTGGAGCGGATCGACCTGTTCCAGCTGCACCGAATCGATCCTCAGGTAGCTCTAGAGGATCAATTGGGGGAACTGCAGGCGCTGCAGCAAGAGGGCAAGATCCGTCACATCGGTCTCTCGGAAGTTCGGCTCGACCAGATCGAGTCGGCGCGAAAGCTCGTCACAGTCGCCTGCGTTCAGAATCGCTACAGCCTGGCTGACCGTGGTTCGGATGCGGAGCTCGACTACTGCCAGGAGCGAAACCTCGCCTTCATCCCCTGGTTCCCGCTGGCCAATGGACAGCTGGCCGGCGCGGCGGGAGTGCTGGCAAAGGTGGCGATGACTCTGGGGGCCACCGTAGCTCAAGTGGCGCTCGCCTGGCTCCTTGATCGATCACCCAACGTCCTCCCCATTCCCGGAACGTCCTCAATCAGCCACCTTGAGGAGAACGTCGCTGCGGCCTCTATCAAACTGAGCCGCCAACACCTTCGACTGCTGCAGGGATTGGTCTGAGGTCACGGACCAGAGGACAGAGCGGCATGCTGTTCGCCTCCTGACCATAGTGCCGCGAGGCCTTCATCACTGCGGCGATCAACCTCGCGTCATTGTGACCGGCCCCGGCAACGAGGCCGATGGTGCCGGTCTCAGAGTAATGCCGGTCGGTCCCCCTCCCCACGGTCACCAGGATGCTGGCGCCCGGCCTGGCGGGCCGCCCCATCCCCCAAGATGGAGGGGGCGGAGTGGGCGGAGGAATCTGGGTAAGTACCCCGCACAGGCGATACGCCGTCCTCCTGCTAAAGGAAACACAGCGTTGCTGAAGCCCCTTCCATCCCGACGGCGTCCCCAGGAGACAGAGGTGCTATCGATGGCTGACCTGAAACTATTCCGCATTGACCAAGGTGTCGCCGAGGAGCTGCTAGGAAGGGCGCTTGGGCTCGAAAGGCCGCTGCAGAATTTGATCGAGCGGAACATGGAGGCGCTCTTTGGGGTGCGCTTGGTTGCTACAGAGCACTCGACGGGACGCCAACACGGGGGGCGAATCGACTCGCTGGGAATCGACGAGGACGGTAGTCCGGTGATCTTCGAATATAAGCGCTCCATTAATGAAAACGTCATAAATCAAGGCCTCTTCTACTTAGACTGGTTGCTGGACCACAAGGGCGAGTTCGAGTTGCTTGTCATGAAGAGTCCTGGTTTAGACCCCGCGACCAGGATAGACTGGACTTCACCGCGCCTCATCTGTGTCGCCAGCGACTTCACCCGGTACGATGTACACGCCGTTTCTCAGATCGACCGGGCCATCGAACTGGTTCGCTACCGAGACTATGCTGGGGCCTATCTGAGTTTAGAACTCGTCGTGTCGACTAGCGCAACCAAGACGGTATCTGGGGACGTGCAGTCTTTGGGCTCACCGCCGGGTAAGCCTGGATCCACCGAATAGTTAGGGCCGGCGGGAGGGTTAGGTATAAAGAAAGGGCACTTATCGCTGGGATAATTGGTGGTGCAAACACGCCAACCGGCCCCAGCAGAGGAGCACCCTTTCGATGCAGCCATCTTCGCACACTCTGGACCGCCTGGGAGTCGCCTTCGACGATCCCCACGCGGTCGCCAACGCCGGCCTGCTCCTGCCCGCCACCCTGGCCCAGCACCTGGGGCTGAGGCAACTGATCGAGCGGCAACTGGACCTGGGTGAGGCGCCTGGCCGGGCTAATGTGGGCCACAAGGCGCTGACCCTGGTCCACGCCATGCTGGCGGGCGGGGACAGCATCGCCGACTGTGACGTGCTCCGGTCGGGAGCGTCCCAGGCGGTGCTGGGGCACGCGGTGTTGGCTCCGTCCACCCTGGGCACCTTCCTGCGCAGCTTCACCTATGGCCACGTGCGCCAGCTGGACGCGGTCAGCCGGGAGGCGCTGCGGCGAGCCTGGGCGGCCGGAGCCGGACCCCAGGACCGGGAGTTCACCATGGACATGGACTCCACCATCTGCGAGACCTACGGGTTGCTCAAGCAGGGGGTGGGCTTCGGCTACACCAAGGTGCGCGGCTACCACCCCCTGCTGGCCACCGGGGCCGAGTCGGGGGAGGTGCTCCACTGCCGGCTGCGGGGTGGGTCGGCCAACACCCAGAGAGGAGCGGCGGGCTTTCTCAGGGAGACCTTCTCGCGGGTGCGCCAGGCGGGCGCCAGCGGCCAGCTTGTGATGCGGGCGGACTCCGGCTTCTACAGCCGCAAGGTGCTCGGCACCTGCCGTGGGCAGGGGGTCCAGTTCTCGGTCACAGCCAGGATGAACCCCTCGTTGCAGAAGGTGATCGCCAAGATCTCCGAGGAGGCTTGGACCCCGATCCCCTACTGGTCCAGCACCGGCACCTTCGGCACCGACGCGGAGGGCCTGCCCGTCTCGGGGGCGGACGTGGCCGAGGTGCCCTACCAAGCCTTCGGCAAGAAGGGGATCAAGGTGCGCCTGATCGTCCGCCGGGTCCGTCCCACCCCAGGCAGCCAGCTGGCCCTCTTCACCGAGTTCAGCTACCACCCCCTGGTGACCGACCGCTTGGGCACCACCTTGGAGCTGGAGCGCGACCACCGCGCCCATGCCAACGTGGAGACGGTGATCCGGGACCTCAAGGAGGGTGCGGGCCTGGCCCACCTGCCGTCCGGAAGGTTCGCCGCCAACGCCGCCTGGCTGGCCTTCGCCGTCTTGGCCCACAACCTGGCCCGCTGGGTCGTCAGGCTCGGGCTGCCCGGCAAGGTCCTGGCCCGCACAACCACGAAGAGGCTGCGCCGCTGTCTGTTCTCGCTGCCGGGGCACCGCACCAACTCAGCTCGACGCCAGTTGGTCCACCTGCCACAGCGCTGGCCCTGGCGGCATCTCTTCCTCGCCGCACTGCTCCAGCTGCGCGCCGTCACCTGACCGCGCCCGGTCTCGCCGCCAGACTCATCCCGAGGCCGGCGCCAGCATGCCCCGAAACGCATGCAAACCCATGCCTTCACCTGCCTTC
>JBOHUG010000044.1:0-8128 GCA_050734135.1 Candidatus Dormibacteria bacterium | reverse complement strand
GTCATGAGAACCAGTGCCAGCACCAGCGCCACCAGTAGCGCCAGGGCCAGGTAGCTGGTGACCGACGGTCCCGAGGTAGGCAGCGGGAGTCCCTTCTGTGCCACTTCTACCGCCTTGGGCCTGGGTGCTCGGGCGGTGCAGTCGACCACTGCCCGCGGGCATCAACGCTGACCGAGGAAAGCCCCCACCTCCCGTTCTCAGAACTGAACGCAATCGGGAACAGCTGGGCCACCAACTCGCGCTGCCAGGTGGAAGTCTGGGCTGACTGGGCGGGGTCGAGCTGCCTCGCCAGATGCTCCAGACCTCCGATCAAGGATCGCTGGCGCAGTGCCACCACCGTGCCTCCCCCGGGCCTGGGCAGGGCTCGTATCAGCTCTTCCAAGATTGGGTCGGGAGGTTGGTCGAGGAAGAGCTCCCCGGCCCGGAATGACTCCAGGACAGCCCCGGGATGGTGCGGGTCGAGCGCGGGCCAGCCCGCCGGTACCCACCAGTCGGTGGTCCCGAAGCTGAGCAATCTGGTGCTGGCGAAACTGGCCTCAAAGCGCTCCGCGAGAGCCGCCAAGGCCGGTTCGGGCCACGACCCGACCAGCAGCAACGCGGCGCCACCGAGCACCGCTCTCCTGGACTCCGCCAGCTCGGCGGGGTCCAGATCGGCGACCTCCCGAGGGGCGGGTTGAACCGCCAGATACGGCCGATCGGTCAAGGGCGGCAGCAGGAATTCCAGGAAGGCATCGCCCACGTGCCCCTCCCCGCTGAGAGCCTCCTCGGGCAGGTCTAGGACGCGCCGTCCCGCTCCGATCGCCTCTGCCACCGCACTCGGCGAAAGGGGCTTGCCCAGGAGGGTCCAGCGCCCGTCGGAGAGGCACTCCAGGGCGGACCCGGGCCGGATCCGTACCAGCTCCGCGCCTCGCTCGAGGACCTCCCTTACCAGCGCGGGGACACTGCTAAGGTCGAGTTCGACAGTTCGCTCTCGACGCTGACCAGGTTCGTCATCGAAGATCGAGGCTCCTGCCGACGGCGGGGGCGGAATCCCTTCGGCCGGACCGTTCTCCGACCAGTTCGTCGCCGACCCCGACTTGGCGAGGGAACGCGGCGGTGGCTCGTCCCCGGTCACTTCGATCAGGTTCAAGATGACCCCGGCCACTCGCAGCGAGCCCCCTACCTCCAGCAGCGCTCTGGCTCCTGGCGCCAGCCGGCGCCCATCGACCCAGCTTCCGCTGACCCCCCCGAGATCGTGTACCTCGACGCCAGCCGGAACCCGAGTCAGCTCCACGTGCCGGTTGTCCACCGCCTCGTTGGGGTCCAGGTGGCTGACGTCGACATCGGGGATGGTCCCCCCGGGGGCGCTGCGGCCGAGCAGGATCGGATAACGCTCCAGGGTGACCGTGGCCCCGTCGGAGGCCCGCAGCGCCAGCAGGCCGGTAGCGCTCATCCGCTCAGACCCGCGCTGGTCCGGGCGACCTGGTCATTCTTCCCCGGTCCGGCGCTCAAGCTCTGTGATTAGGGCGGGAACGACCTTCAGCACGTCACCGACCACCCCCAAGTCGCAGAGCTTGAAGATCGGGGCGTCGCGGTCCTTATTGATGGCGACGATGTGTTTGGCTCCCTTCATCCCGACCGTGTGCTGCATTGCTCCACTGATGCCGCAGGCGACATATAAGTCCGGCTTGACGGTCTTTCCCGTCTGCCCGACTTGGCGCGCATAGGGGACCCAGCCAGCGTCCACCACGGCCCGGCTGGCGCCCACCGCCCCATGCAGGAGCTCGGCGAGCTTCTCTAGGAGCTCGAAGTTGCTCCGATCCTGAAGCCCGCGCCCCCCGCTCACCACCACGCGGGCCTCCTCAAGCTTGGGACCGCTGCTGGCGGCCACCACCGATTCCAGTCGCCGGGCGCCTCGGGGAGCGTCCTTCGGCAGGGACACCTCGACCACCTTGGGCTCCCTGCCGGAAGCGCTCTCGGCGTTCACGGCCTTGGGCCTGAGCAGTACGCAGGGGCTCGGTCCGCTGAGCTCGGTCAGGACGTTCTGGGTGGCCCCGAAAATGGAGGAGGTGGCCGCGAAGGCGTCACCCTCCAAGGCCACGTCCGTGGCGTTGGCGACCACGGTGAGTCCGAGCCGAGCGCTAAGCCCGGCGCAGATGTCCCGGGCATCGTAGGTCGCCCCGAAAAGGATCAGGTCGGGATGGCGCTCCTCCACCAGGGCCGCCAGCGCCGCGACCGCCGGCTGAGCCACGAACTCCCGATAGGCGGCGTTGGCGCCGACGAAGAGGGTGGTCGCGCCGAAGGCCCCCATCGTTCCCGCCACCGCAGCCCCGCCGGGGTCGAGCACCACCGCCTCGACCTCACCCAGGGAGCGAGCCTTGGTGAGCACCTCGAGGGTCACCGGTGCGGGCTCTGCGCCGACCAGCTCGCCGTAGACCAGGATCTGCTTGGCCATCCTCAGATCACCTTGAGCTCGGCTAGGTAGTCGGCGATCCGCGCTGCCGACTCGCCCTGGTCCTCGATCACCTCGCCGCCTCCACGCTGTGGCGCCGGCTCGACCCGGAGAATCCGCTGGTGGGCGCCGCTCGCGCCCACAGTGGCGGGATCGATCCCCAACTCCTCCAGGGTCGGCTGCTCTAGCGGTTTGCCCCGGGAGGCCACGATTCCTTTGAGGGTTGGGTAGCGCGGCTCGTTGATCCCTCCGGTGACCGTGACCACCGCCGGCAGGTTGGCCTCCACCACGTCATGGCCGTTGGGGGTCTGCCGATGGATCCGAACTGTCCCGCCGTCAACCTCCAGCTCCTTGGCAAAGGTGAGCGAAGGCCAGCCCAACAGCTCCGCGATGGCAGCGGGAACGGTGCCCGTGTAGCCGTCGGTGGACTCCGTGCCGGCAATGAGCAGGTCGGGCTGGACCCACTTGACCGCGGCCGCCAGGACCCGAGCTGTGCCCAGGGCGTCCGACCCGCGGAGCCGCTCGTCGCTGACGAGAATTCCCGCCACGGCACCCATTGCCATCGCCTTGCGCAGGACCTCGACGCTCTTCTCCGGCCCCATCGAGATGACCACCACCTCGCCTTCGCTGGCGCTCGCCACCTGGAGGGCCGCCTCGACCCCGTAGGAATCACCGGGATCCAGCACCACCTCGCCCTGATCCCTGATCAGCAGGTGGGTCAGGGGATCCAGCTTGCCGACCCCGGAGGGATCGGGAATCTGCTTCACCAAGACCGCGATCTTCAACCAGGCGATCCTCCACTCGGCCAGGCCCGTCCCGAAGAGCGAGGCCATCTTACCGAGAGCCGAAGATGCCCCAACTCGATCCTTAGCCGAGCGCTCCAGGACCCGGACGTATAATCGGCCCGCCCTTCCAAGGGCGCAGCGGACCGATGCTCGTGCACCGGCACGCTCTGGGCCCCGTGGTGTAGCTGGCCTAACACGCCACCCTGTCAAGGTGGAGATCGGCGGTTCGAATCCGCTCGGGGTCGCCACCTCCCCTCGCTTCCTGGCCACCCGACCGGGCCAGCGCTACGATCGCCCCGATGTCGATGCATCCCGAGGCCAGTGCCGGCTTCTCCCGGGGAGCCGCAGCCTATGAGCGGGGCCGTCCCGATTACCCGCCAGCTGCGGTGGGCTGGCTGGCCACCCGGCTCGACCTCGGTCCCGGCAAGTTGGTGGTCGACCTCGGCGCCGGTACCGGCAAGTTGACCCGCCAACTCGTTCCATATGGCGCCCGGGTGGTGGCGCTGGAGCCGGTTCCGGAGATGGCGGCCGAGCTGGGTCGAGCGGTGGCTGGGGTCGAGGTGTTGGCCGAGACAGTCGCCCACACCTCGCTCGCTTCGGGATCAGTTGACGCTGTCAGTGCCGGCCAAGCGTTCCACTGGTTTGCCGATCAGCCGTCCTTGCACGAGATCCACCGCATCCTGCGCCCGGGGGGCCGGCTGGGGCTGGTCTGGAATCGACGCGACGCGCGCTCGCAGCTCTGGCGGGCGGTTTCGGAGCTGATCGAGCCTTTGCGGCATGGGTCCCCGGACCACTCCACCGGGGAGTGGCGCCGCGAGCTCCGCGCCAGCCACCTCTTCGGCCCGCTGGAGTCGCGTGCCTTCGAGCACCAGCAGCTGGTGTCCCCCGCGCAGTTGGTGGACCGGGTCCTGTCGCTGAGCTTCGTGGCGGCGGCGGAGCAGCCTGTTCAGGATCGGGTGCGGGACCAGGCGCTGGAGCTGGCCGCGGAGTACCAGAGCCAACCCAGCCAGCCGATCCCCCTTCCCTACCAGAGCGAAGTCTTCGCCTGTCGTGCCTGCTGAGAGGGAGCCTGCGTTGGAGCTGGACCCACTGCCGCGCCTCTTTGTGGACCAGCTGCGGGGACGTGACGAGATCCTGGTGAGCTCTCGGGACCGGGCGGGATCGGGCACGGTGCGGATGTGGTTCGCGGTGATCTCGCCCGGGTTCATCTACCTGCTCACCCCGGCGGTCACCAGGAAGGCGGAACGGTGGCAGAGCGATCCCTGGGTGCGGTTCCGAATTCCGGGCACCGAGACAGCCCAGGAGGGTGTGGTCACCCTTTTGGGATGGCAGGAGGCTCAGTCCAGTTCCGCGGAGCTGACCAGGAGCTTCTCCATGGCCGGAGCGGCGACCCCAGAGGCACTGCGCTGGATGCTCCAGGACGGCAGCCGCCTCCTGCTCAAGGCTGGGCTGAGACGGGTCCCTGAATCAGAGCGCCTCTCGCTCGTCCACCCGGACGACGCCGGCTAGGAGCGCCGCCACCCCGAGCGCAATCTGCGCCGGGTCGCTCCACTCTTCGGGGCAGTGGCTGCGCCCGCCCTGGGAGGGAACAAAGATCATTCCCATTGGCGCGACGTGGGCGAGATGGGCAGCGTCATGACTCGCCCCCGAGACCAGCTCCGTGACCGGCTGACCGAGCTCCTCGACTACTTCTCGCAACACCTGCCTGACCCACGGCGAGACAGCGAGCGGGGGCTCCGCCGAGACCCAGTCGACCGCCGCTTCGATCCCGCGCCGCCTGGTCACCTCCTCCACTCCAGCCTCCAGGTCCTGATGACGTTGCCGGAGCCAGCTATCCTCCCCGCTGCGGAACTCCGCCCAGGCGGTGGCGGCCCCGGGGACGACGTTGGTGGCGCCGGGAGATACCTCAAGCCGTCCCACCGTGCCGACCCCCACCATCCCAGGAGCGTTGGCACCGGCCAGTCTCTCCACCAGGAGGACGACCTCGGCAGCAGCAGCGAGGGCGTCCAGGCGGCCGGTCATGGCGGTGGTTCCCGCGTGGTCCGGCCGGCCCCGGGCGGTGATCACCACCCGATGGATTCCGGCGATCGCGGTCACCACTCCCAGTTGAACTCCCGCACGCTCCAGGGTGCTCCCCTGCTCGATATGCAGCTCCAGGTAGGCGTGCAATTTCTTCGAATGCCAGAGACCAGCCGCCAGCTCCTCGAGCTGGGCCCCGTTCGCCGTGAGCGCTTCGGATAGTGTCTGGCCCTGCTGATCCTCGAGCCCGAGGAAACTCGGGCTCAGTTGACCGGAGACCGCCCTGCTGCCGAGGCAGCTCACCCCGAACCGGTTGGGCTCCTCGCCCAAGAAGTCCACCACCAGCAGGGAATGCCGGAGGCGAAGGCGACGCTGGCGAAGCAGGCGCGCCACCTCGATGGCCCCCAGAACCCCCACCATCCCGTCGAACCGCCCTCCCCCGGCGACCGTGTCGGTATGGGAACCGATCACGATCTGGGGAAGTGCCGCGTCCTGTCCGATTAGGGAACCGATCAGGTTGCCCACGGGATCGGTGTACACGGTGAGGCCAACCTCCTCCATGCGCTCTCGTACCCACCCGCGGGAGCGCTCATAAGGCTCAGAGAAGAGGCGCCGGGTATAGCCCGGCTGGTCCGCTTCCCGAAACTCGGACAGCTCCATCAGCTGCTGCCAGAGTCGGTCCTGGTCGGGAGGCGGAGAGCTTCTCAAGATGACCCCCGGGACCGTAGCAGCCCGGGGCCGGGTTGTGCGAGAAGGCAAGCGGGTGGGACCATGACGACCATGCCCACTCGTGCCGACGCTCTGGAGCTCCTTTACGAGAACACCAAGACCGAGAGCCTGCGCCGGCACGGACTGGCGCTAGAGGCGGTGATGCGCCAGGCCTCCCGGCGCACCGGAGGTGATGAAGAGGGGTGGGGGATCACTGGCCTCCTCCACGACTTTGACTACGAGGCCCATCCCGAGGAGCATCCCTTCTGGGGCCGGCCGGTACTCGAGTCCCGCGGCTACCCACCGGAGATCGTGCTGGCCATCCAGGGCCACGCCACATTCAGCGGAGTACCCCGGGAGACCGAGATGGCCCAGTGGCTGTTCGCGCTTGACGAGCTGACCGGCTTTGTGATCGCGGTCGCGATGGTCCAGCCTGGCCGGGACGTGAGCGCCGTCAAGAGCTCTTCCGTGCGCAAGAAGTTGAAGGACAAATCCTTTGCCCGCAGCGTGCTCCGGGAGGACATAGCCCTCGGCAGCCAGGAGCTTGGCCTGGAGCTTGAGGAACTGGTTGAGCTGGCGAAAGTCGGCCTTACCCCGATCGCTCCCGTGCTCGGACTCGGGCCTGCTCAATAGCGACGCCTATACTCGACCGCTGACCTCCACGGGGAGATGGCTGAGTGGTCGAAAGCGCCCGCCTGCTAAGCGGGTGACGGGGGTTAACCTCGTCCGAGGGTTCGAATCCCTCTCTTCCCGCCCTGTCGTGTCTCAGGACATCGTGGACACATGTCTCACGTGATCGTGGACAACTTTAGGTCGCCCGGAGGGGGTTCCCAGGGGTTGGTAATCGTGAGCAGGATCGAGGACCAGCTCGCGGAGCAGGGACCCGTCCTCGCGGATCACCCGGACGTGCTTGTTGGCCACCAGCAGGCGGACGGGCACACCGGCGTAGGCCCGTCCCAGGCAGATGTGGCGGAGGCGACTGAGGTAGCGCAGGGTGACCCGTCCCTGCTGGTCCACCCGGTCGTGCCGGACGCGGTAGTGGACAGCTGCGTCTAGTCCCTCGGGGCGGGCCTTGAGGCGGGCGTGGAACGCGGTGAGGGGAGTTCTGCCGGCCAGGGCGCGGTGGGGGCGGTGGTGGTTGTA
This sequence comes from Candidatus Dormibacteria bacterium, assembly GCA_050734135.1. Taxonomy (GTDB): domain Bacteria; phylum Chloroflexota; class Dormibacteria; order Aeolococcales; family Bog-877; genus Bog-877. The sequence continues at coordinate 1,042 of JBOHUG010000044.1, read as the reverse complement.
ATAGCCGCGGAATGTGTCCAGCTGGAGCTGGAGCAGGGCCCGAGTCGGGGCAGGTGGCTGTTTGGCCAGAAAGCGCTTCAGGGTTTGGTGGAAGCGCTCCACCTTGCCGCAGGTTTGTGGGTGGCATGGGGTGGAGTGCTTGAAGACGATCCCCAGCCGTTCCAGTTCGGTCTCGAGCAGGACCTTGCCGCCACGGGACTTGCCGCTGTAGACGGCGCCGTTGTCGGTCAGCACGGAGGCAGGGTAGCCATGGGTGGCGCCGGCGCGGTGGAAGCTCTCAACCACGTCAGCCCCTTTTACGGTTCTGAAAGCGTTGCAGGCGAGGAGCAGCCGGGAGTGGTCGTCGAGGTAGTTGAGGATTTCAACATCACGGCCATCGGCCAGGTGCCAGTGGGTGGTGTCGCTCTGCCACATCTGGTTGGGCAGGTCGGCCTCGAAGCGGATGAACGAGGCCGCTTCTTGGGTTGAGGGGCGATCAGCCCTTCGCGGGAGAAGATGCGCCAGATGGTGGCCACCGCAGGAACGTGGTCGAAGGCCAGAACCAGGTGGTGGGCGATGGTGGCCGCTCCGAAGTCGTGGCCGGCCTCCTCAAGTTCCCGGCGCAGCTGGACGATGGCGGCTCGCAGCGCAGGCTCGACCTGGTGCGAACACGAGCGAGGGCGACGGGACCGGGGGCTTAGAGCCTCGTACCCACCCTCGCGAAAGCGGGCCACCAACTCATAGACCCAGCTCTTGGAGTGGAGCCGATGGAGCCTGGCGATCTCTCCTGGGCTCCGCTGTTCCAGTACGACCGCCTCCACCACATACCGCTCCAGGCTCATACCTGCACCCTCCCTTGAGGGTGTCCACTATGTCCCGAGACATCTGTCCACTATGTGGTGAATTCCCACACCTCTGAACCGCCCTCATGCCCTTGTGTGGACTTGACCCGTTTTGACGGACACTTTTGCTAAGCGGATTTGGCCACCAGGGAGTGGCGCTGTTCGTAGGTTATCGGGCTGAGGTTGCCGAGTGTGGAGTGGAGGCGGCGAGGATTGTAGAA
>JBOHUG010000043.1:0-4216 GCA_050734135.1 Candidatus Dormibacteria bacterium | reverse complement strand
CGACCCTCATCCGCGACCAGCTCACCCTGCGGTCTGTCCCTCTCGATGCCTTCTGGCACTCGCCTGCCTCTGTCGCCACAACCGGTGCACCGCCTCAGCCGAGGCCCATCGGTGGATCCAGGCTTAGAGGCGTTTAAACTTACTTCGTAGTGGCCACCCTGGGCATCGATCGCCCAGCGCGTAAGGCCCACGGCATTGTCGAGTACCCAGAGACCGTTGCCCACGACGTAGGCAACCACGAATGCGCTGATCCCGGTTGCGGCACCATCGCTCAGAATCCCCGCCGCGCCGCGCCGCTTGTCTCGCGAAAGTTTTCCTCCCCAGAGGCAAACACCCACGGTCGCGCCTATGCCCAAAGTCCCCATCAGCAGCGTGTAGTTGTAATGCGACGAATCGAAGGAAACGGACAATCCCACCAGGAACTGTGCCAACACAAAGACACTCGGGATGAGGCTCAACAAGACGATCCGGCGAACTGGAAAGGCTCTATTGGATGGCATCAAATATCCCCTTCGATGAAGTTGGGCGTCAAGGGCGCCTAGCAGTATGTTGATCCGGGCTCTGGGGCTCAGACCGCTCTCTTCGAGCGTCGCGAGCACCTCGGTCTCATAGCGATCCCGCCACGCGCGGGGATAGAGTCGAAGTAGATTCATCCCATGCTGCTCTCGGTGCCAGGGGCTAACCTACGCCGTGCGGTGGCAACGACGCGCTCCAAGCTGACCACGTGCCTGTGAAGTTCCGCCCTGCCCGCATCCGTCAACCGGTAGGGGCGCCGGCGCCCGACGGGACGGAGAGGTTCGATCCAGCCTCTCGGTTCTAGGCGTGCGAGCACCGCGTAGAGCGTCCCTGCCTCCATCCGGGTGCCGTGGAATCGGCTGATGTCTTGCATGATGGCGTAGCCGTGCTTGGGCCCATCGGCCAGACTGGCAAGCACTAGCAGCGACGGCTCAGAGAAGCGGCCGAGGCCCAGGAGCTCAGTTTCGGAGTACCCCGACACATGCTAGATAGTAGCACTTAGTAAGTGGCACTGCCTAGTCGCGCTGGTCAAGATGCGGTCTCCCTAGGGGTGGATCGCAGTGCGGCGGGTCTCCTAATCGCTGGATTCAAAGATCCCGACCAGGTGCAGTACTGCTGCCCGGCGCCGGGCGGGGTTCAGCGGCTTCCCCGGGTTATCTCCTAGAGCATCTCAAGCTGCAAGCCTAGGTTCACCACCATCCGCTGCAGCCTTTGGTTCTCCTTCCGCAGCGGGCACAGCTCCGTGGCGTCGTTCGCCTTCTTGCCTCCGTACGGATTCCGCCAGCGGTGGAAGGTGGCCCCGCGTATCTCCGGCTGGTTGGTCACCTCGGCCGGCTCCTTGGCTAAGCCCAGCAGCTTCTGCGCACCAAGCTAGCCGGTATCAACGCTACCGCTTTGTCGAGGGAGTCAGCAGACCCCGGGGCGGCCGAGTCGAGGCGCTACTCTCGTTGGGCGCGCCCAAAGGAGTTTGAACCCTGGCAAACCAGATCCGTAGCCTGAGGCACACCGTCCGCTGACGCTCTCTGACGACCGCCATGGGATTGCCGCAGTCGACGAGGGCCTGCCGATGACCCGCGACGAAGGCGGAGCGTCGCCGCGATAGCCGTAAGTTATGACGTCAGGTCGCTATCCAGGCGCGGCCGCATCAGTGGCTGGTTGCGGATGGGCTTCCTCGCCGTGGTGCGAAAGGTAACTCGGCACTCATATTCCTGACGCACCCACAAGAGGGTAATGGGTCAGTTGGAACTTGGCGGCCCCGAGGCTGGCCACCGACCCCACATTCGTCACGTCACGATCGGCTCGGCCCTAAGGTGCTCCGGGCGCAGTTCTCATCTTGGTGCGGACCTGTTCAACCCAGGAAACGACTCCATGAGCGCCCGTCTCCTCGGCTATTGCGTATGCCTGACCGAGAAGATCCACGGCCAAGTCGCGATGCCCCTGCCCGGATTCGAACTCAGCGAGGGCGAGGATAGCTGCCGCCAAACCGGGCATCCAATCCATGTCCCGCCGCAAACGCACCGACTCTTCGAGCAGGGCACGCGCTGCCTCCGGGTGGCCGGTCTCCATCTCTAGAAACGCCAAGTGGCGGACCACCTCTGAGAGTGTCAGGGTGTCTCCGGTCTTCAAAGCCAGCTGATGAGCGCGCTTCAGGGGCTCGGCCGCGGCATCGATATCACCACGCACCACCTGATGGAACGTGCCGATCCAGAAAAGCGACTCACTCTCACCGCGGCGGTCGCCGAGCCGCAGATACAAGTCCGCGGCTCGCTCCAACAGGACCAGTTCATCGGGCTCCTCCTGTTGGGTGGCCATGAATCGTGCGTGCATAAGTCGACCGCGCGCCAAGGCCAGGTCTGCCTCGACCCGGTCCAGTTCCCGCTGGCCATCGTCCATGGCACTGGAGTCGCCTCCGTAGACGGCACGCTCGTAGTTCATCCACGCTCGGGCCATCCAATCCTCTTCACTCATGAGAAGGGCGATCTCGTTGCAGGAGTTGGCAAGCAGAGTGGGCTGTGCATCCACAGGGTCAGAACGCTGGTCGATCCGTGCATCCGAGCCACTATAAGTACTGCGCCCCAAACCCTCGATGCTTCCCCCGAGTACTTCATGTACGGGGCAGTCAGTCACTGACGTTCTAACTGGCCCGGCACCCGGAAGAGCGGGGCATGCCAATCGTCGGTTAAGACGATCTACGCGATCGAAGCGCTGGAGGAGGTACGGTGCTTTGGTCGCAATTACTGACAAGGCAACCGCGCCTCGCCGACTAGGCACGGAGAGGTTGGGATGCCCTGTCGTGGTGCTTGTTGGAACCGTGAGACGGGACGGTACGAATCGGATCAGTCCGCTTGAGCCCCCGTTCGGGGGCGAGGACCTTTGGATCTCAATGCTGCGGGGATCGCGCAAGTCCTCTGACCTTCCTCGCGACTCCCTGTACGTGTGCGCAGCATCGTGACCAGCCGAGAAGGGACGGCGACGAATACACGATTCGCGGCTTCGCCGCGGCCCAAGCAGATGTGGAGGTACAGGCGGGCTACGCCGCGGCAATTGAACTGCGGGTGGCCCGGAGACCCGAGCCGGGCAGATCCACCGTGGTCTGCTTAGACGTCGAGGACGTGACATCCATACGGAGCGTATCATGCGACTTGCGGCCAGTTCATGACTAGGGCCCTGGGCGCACCGAGTTCGTGAGACGACGGACGTCGCTGGATACGCCCCAGGATTGGACTGAACTGTTGGCGTGACACTGGCCGTACAGGCGGCTGAAGTACAGCGCAGGTGAGGAGTGAAGCAGAATTCTTGCTCGCCCACAGTGCAAGGCAATCTAGTCCGATCTCAGCCTGTAACTTCACGTCACGACGCGACAGGTACGTCATTGCCGGATAGCCCTCGCGACCACGGAAAGCCAGCCGCTGGCTCGATGCAGATACTCCCCGGACGATCGCCACTGTCATCGGCGGCCAGCGCTGTCACGCGTCCAACGGCACTTTGGCGGTAAGCCATCCCCGGCATTGGAGCACGAGCAGCAGCGCAACGAGTCGGTCCGCACACACGGCGCGACGATCTCAGAAAAGCGGACACCGGGTGACCACCATTAGGTAGCAAACTCTGTTCGCGGCGACAGCCCGACGCCGCCACCCGATGTTGGTGCAACGGGCCTACGAGGTGCTGACAATGCCCGCAGACGTTCGACCGGTAACCGACGGGCGCGACGCCTTGCTCGCCTTCCTGGCTCAACAGCGGCTTGTGCTCCGGGTCGCCAGCTTCGGGCTCACGGACGAGGAAGCACGGTTGACGGCTACCCGCAGCGCGCTCAGCGTCGGGGGCACCATCAAACATGTAGCTGCGGTGGAGCGGTACTGGATGGCTGCCGTGCTCGAGAGGAAGGGGGTTGCCTCCGGAGAGCACGTCTACACGGACAACTTCCACATGACTTCCGCGGAGAGCCTGGACGACGTCCTCACCAAGTACGCCAGCGCGGCCGCGGACACCGACGGTATCATCGCCGCCATTCTGAATCTTGGCCAGGCCGTCCCGGTGCCCAGAGATGTGCCCCGGTTTCTTAAGGAGGTGGCGGTGGACTTGACCCGTTTTGACGGACACTTTTGCTAAGCGGATTTGGCCACCAGGGAGTGGCGCTGTTCGTAGGTTATCGGGCTGAGGTTGCCGAGTGTGGAGTGGAGGCGGCGAGGATTGTAGAAGG
>JBOHUG010000042.1:0-34906 GCA_050734135.1 Candidatus Dormibacteria bacterium | reverse complement strand
AGCCTGGATCCACCGATGGGCCTCGGCTGAGGCGGTGCACCGGTTGTGGCGACAGAGGCAGGCGAGTGCCAGAAGGCATCGAGAGGGACAGACCGCAGGGTGAGCTGGTCGCGGATGAGGGTCGCCGCCCGGTGAGGGTCGCGGTAGCTTGCCAAATGGGGCAATTTGGACAGGCTGCCGCCGAACAGCAGGCGTGGTGATCGCCGAGATGTCGGGAGGCTCAGGTGACCAGGCGCAGCTGGCAGAGCGCGCTCAGGAACAGCTTCTCCCAGGGCCACCCCTGGGGCAGGTGCAGCTGCTGCTTGCGGGTGGAGCGGGTGCATCGTCCGGGAATGTTGAACAAGCGACGACGCAATCGGTCCACGGTGGTGCGAGCTGGCAGCTGGTGAGGGAGCCCGATCCCGACCACCCAGCGGGCAAGGTTGTGGGCCATGGCGGCCAGGGCCAGCCAGGCGGCGTTGGCGGCGAACCGACCCGAGGGCAGATGGGCCAGTCCCGAGCCCTCCTTGAGGTCTCGGATCGCGGTCTCCACCTGGGCGTGGGCCCGGTGGTCCAGCTCCAGCTCCAGGGTCGAGCCCTCCCGGTCGGTGACAAAGGGGTGGTAGCCGAACTCGGCAAACAGCGCCAGCTGGGTCCCCGGGGTGGGGCGCACCCGGCGCACGATCAACCGCACGCGCAGGCCCTGCTTGCCGAAGGCGGTGTACTGGCACTCGGCCACGTCGGCCCCGGAGCGGGGCCGGCCCTGCTGGTCGTAGCCGAAGGTGCCCTCGCTGGTGGACCAGTAGGGGATCGGCTGCCAGGCCTGCTCGGGGATGCCGGCGATCACCCGCTGCACCGCCTGGTCCAGCCGGGCCGTGACCGAGAACCGCACCCCCGCCCGGCGGCAGGTGGTCAGCACCTGCTTGGGGTAGAAGCCGGAGTCCGCCCGCATCACCAGCAGCCCGGTGGCTCCTGCCTGCCGGACCCGGGCGAAGGTCTCCCGCAGAAAGCCGACCGCGCCCCGGGCGGTGTGGGCCGAACCGCCCCGGAGCCGGGAGTGGAGCACTTCCCCGGTCTCGGCCCGGGTCGCCAGCAGCGGGTGGTAGCCCCGCACCTTGGTGTAGCCGAAGCCCACCCCTTGCTTGAGCAGCCCGTAGGTCTCGCAGATGGTGGAGTCGAGGTCGATGGTGAGCGGCTGCTCCCCAGGGCCCATCCCCGCCCTCCAGGCCCGCCCCAGCGCGTCCCGGCTCACCGCGTCCAGCTGCCGGACGTGGCCGAAGCTGAAGCTGCGCAGGAAGGTGCCCAGGGTGGAAGGGGCCAGCACTCCGTGGCCCAGGACGGTCCGGGTGGCCCCCGCCCGCAGCATGTCGGCATCGTCGATGCTGTCCCCTCCCGCCAGCATGGCGTGGACCAAGGTCATGGCCTTGTGGCCCACATTGGCCCGCCCCGGTGCCTGCCCCAGATCCAGGTGGTGCTCGACCAGCTGGCGCAGCCCCAGGTGCTGAGCCAGGGTGGCCGGCAGCAGCAGGCCGGCATTGGCCACTTGGTGGGGGTCATCGAAGGCGACTCCGAGACGGTCCAGGGTGTGCGATGATGGGTGCATCGAAAAGGTGCTCCTCTGCTGCGGCTCGTTGGCGTTCTAACACCACCAATTATCCCAGCACCGAGTGCCTTTTCTTTGTCTGTGGACCTCCCCCTACCCCTCTCTTACCGGTGGATCCAGGATTAGGAGTGACGTGCTGCAGCAAAAAGTGCCGGCGTGCGCTGGTCCAGGCCGGCAATCACCCCATCGAGCGGTTACCTGAGATGCAACCGCGGGATCAGCTCCCCGCGGGAGCCGGGGTGTCCCCCAGTAGGGTGGGGGCATAGGAGGGGTGGCTTCGGGCGAGCCTGGTCTTGGCTCCTTCGAGCAATCCCGAGCTGGGTGAGCTGGTGGTCAGGGCGTCGATGAAGTCCTCTCCGGGAATGCGGTACAGGGTGCACTCCTCGAGAGCCTCGACGGTGGCGGTCCTGGGCACCCGCGCCAGGAGCCCGATTTCTCCGAAGTAGCTACCCGGCCCCATGACCCGGAGTCGCCGAGAGCGCTGGGCCTCACCCTTGGCGGAGACCGCCACCTTGCCACTCAGCAACACGTAGAAGGCATCGGCCGCGTCACCCTCCCCGATGATCACCTCACCGGTGGGGGCGGTTACCTCGGTGCAGGCCGTGGCCAGCCGTTCCAGGGCGGCCCGGGAGCCGGCGGCGAAGATGCCCAATTGCGCGAGCACCCTGATCCGAGGCGCCAGTTCGGCGAGGCGCCGCACTGCTGTCCGGTCCATCCGGTGCAGCCACGGATAGGCACAGAGAGCGAGGCCGGGAATGGCCAGCCCAGCCAGCAGCAGACTGCCCCGCAGGCCTAGCAGGCTGATCGCCGTCGCGCCGAGAGCTGAGCCCAGGGAGATCGCGGCCAGCACCAACGCGAAGAAGACCCCGAAGACCCGAGCCACCATGGTGGGTGCGACCGACCGCTGCATGGCGGTGACCGCTAGCACGTCCACGACCAAGGTGCCCCCGCCCCGCACCACCTCCAAGAGGAAGCCCAAAAAGGGGTCATGGACCAGGAGCATGACTGCCGTGGGGACGCAGTAAACCACCATCCCCAAACTGATGATCAAACCGAGTCGGGGCTTGGCGGCGAGCTGGTTGACCACCAGCGCCGCCAGAATGCCACCCACTCCCAGTGCCGCCATCAGGTACCCGAAGCCGGTGGCGCCGGTGTCGAGCTGGAGCTTGCTGATGTACACGAAGAGCACCGTGTCGGTGCCGTAGACGAAGCTCGCCAGGACGCTGAAGCTGACCAGCACCAGCACTACCGACGACTCCCGGATCGCCTGGAATCCGGCCAGCACCTGGCGGAGAACTCCGGCGGACCCGCCTTCACTGACATCGCTGGGCCGGGAGCGGGCGCGGAGCCGACTCACCAAGAGCCCGGCGATCAAGAAACTGGCGGCGTTGATTGCGAACACCGAGGCCGCCGAGCCGGCCAGCAGAAGCAGCGCGCCCACCGCCGGTCCCACGATGATGACCAGGTTGTCGATGGTGCTGTTGACGGCGTTGGCGGCGGCGAGATCTTCCTCACCGGCCAGCTGAGGGATCATCGCCGCCACTGCCGGACCGTAGGGCTGGGCGCAGATGGCGGCCGTGCCCGCGAGGACGAGGATCACCACGATCGGGGTGTGCACCACGACGGCGACGCAGAGCAGGACCTGCACTGTAGCCAGCACCAGGTCGCAGGTGATCAGAAGGCGCACCCGCTCGAAGCGCTCAGCGAGGATTCCGCCGTAGGGGGAGAGGAACATCGCCGGTACGAAACGGACCAGGAACACCGCTGACACCACGATCGCGGCGTGGGTCTGGTCGTAGACGTAGACCGCCAGAGCCACGTTGTAGGCCCACGACCCAGTCGACGAGATTACCTCGCCCGAGAGCAGGAGGCGCAGGTCCCGATGGGACAGCGCCGCGCGGTACGGCTGGAAGATGGCTCCGATCCGCATGTTGTTCCCCTGCGCTGCGGCGGCCGGAGTCATCGCCGGCGCCATCCCCTGTCTCTCACCGCCGGGTCGGTCGCACCTGGCCCGCGACTTTGGCTGGGCTAGAGGGGGATGGTATCAGCCGTCTGACGTTCGCAAGAGATCCCGGGCGCGAGCAAGTTGCACCGCCGCGCCGAGTCGGTCGAGCTCCGCTGCGGCGTCGCCCAGGGATGGGGAGACCGCGAGGTCTAGCTCCCGGCGATTAGCTGACCAGTCGACCACCGTGCGGGCTACCCAGTACGGGTAGCCGAGCGCGGTGAACGCGTCCGCGGCAGCCTGGATGAGCCGCCCGGACTCCTCGGGATCAGCTCCCGGGGCCAACGCCCCGAACCGACAACCCTGGGCGTCCAGGTACGGGGGCAACTGCCCCGGAGCCGCGTCCTGGAGCAGCTTCAGGAGCCCGTGAAGCTCATCGGCTCGCCCCAGCTGAACCGCCGCCTCGCAGGCGTCCGGCCAGGCCTGGCGGGCGATCTCGTGGCGCCAGCCGAAGCTGGGCACCGCCACCTCCAGGGCGGCCCGAGCGGCAGCCAGCGCCGACTCTGGTTGCGCCTCCGCCAGCAGCACTGTTCCTTCGAGTGCCAGCCGCAGCGTCCGAGGCTCACTGGAGTCGTGGTTCGCCCATCTGGCGAGCCGTCCTATCTCCTCGCGGGCGCCAGCCGCCTCCCCGCGCAGCGCTTGGAGCAAAACCAGCCGACTGTGCACGATCTCCTGTCCGTGGTGCTCCTCCTTCAGGAGAGCAGCTGCCACCGCGGCAGCCCCAGCCCAATCTCCCGCGAATAACTGGGCCAGCATTAGGTTCCCGCTGAGAAAGGTCTCCGAGTAGAGCTGACCCAGCCGGCGGGCGATCGCCAGCGCCGCCTCCAGGTGGGAGATCGCCTCGGGGAGGTCGTTCGCCATCCTGGTATCGGCGCTGTTGGCGTGACCGGAGAGGAGCTCCTCGGAGGCGAGGCCGCGAGATCCGGCGATCTCGATGGTTCGCTCGAAGTATTCGAGCGCCTGCTCGGACTGGCCGGTCGAGCGCAGCAGCAGGGCCTTGGTCTCGAGGGCGTCGCAGAGCAGCTCGGGGAGGTCCAGCTGCTCTGCCAAGACGAGCGCGCGCTCTACCTGCGGAAGCGCCTCGGTGCCAGAACCGGAGATCGACAGCTCTCGACCCAGCTGGGAGCAGACCCGAGCCAGGGCCGGGCCCGGGGCGCCTTTCTCGAGCACCAGGAGTGCCTTCTGGAGCCGCCCGATCGCCTCCCCGGCGCGCCCCAGCCGGCCCAGCGCGCTGCCGATCTCCCCCTCCAAACGAGCCGCATCCAGGCCGCGTCCCGCCTCGCTGTGGGCCTTGGCCACCTGCTCGAAGAGCTCTAGCGATTCGGCCACCCGACCGGCCCGGTAATACATCTCGGCCGCGCCCTCGCGGTGGGCCAGAGCCTCTTCCGGGATAGCGTCCAGCTCGGCCGCCTGGAGTAAATAGGCGGCCGCCCGTTCCGGGGCGCCCACCGCGCCGGCCCGCTGGGCGCCGCGCACCAGCCACTCGCCCGCCAAAGAGCGCACCTCGGCGGCGTCGATCGCGGCCGGGTCGGCGAGGTAGGCACCGCGGTAGTGGTCGGCGATTGACTCCGCCACCTCCTCCGCGCCGGCGGCGAAGACCGAACGGAGGTGGACCGCCACCGCCAGGTGGCGGGCCCGGCGTTCGCGCTTGCCGAGCCGGTCGTAGGCGATGGTCCGCAGAAGGGTCTGGCTGAATGCGTAGCCGCCCCCTTCGGTCTCCCGCCAGGCGACCACCTCGTCGAGGACCTGTTTGCGCTGGAGCGAATCCAGGAGCCGCGCCAGCTCGGCTGAATCAAGTGTGCTGACCCCCTCGACCGCGTCCCGTCCGAAGCTGAGTCCGAGGACGGCTAGGTCCTTGACCAGCGCGCGCTCGGGAGCATCCAGCTCGTCGAGGCGAGCCGCGATCAGCGCCTCCAAGGAGACCGGAGTGTCCAGGGCGGTGAGCTCCTGGGTCAGAGTGAGGACTCCGTCCTGCTCCACCAGAAGGCCACGGTCGGCCAGCATGTGCACCGTCTCCACCGCGTACAAGGGGATGCCCTCTGCCCGGGTGACCACCTGGCGACGACTCCCCAGCGGCATCCCGGGAACCAGGTCCTCCATCAGCCGACCGATCTCGTTGTCCCCCAACCGATTCAGATGCAACGCGGAGATCTGACGATTGGTGGTCCAGTTCTCCCGGCGTTGGAGCAGCTCCGGCCGAGAAAGCCCGACCACCAGCACCGGCAGCTGCCCGGAGGCACCCAGGAGGTACTCCAGAAAGTCCAGCAAACCGGAGTCAGCCCACTGCAGGTTCTCGATCGCCAGTACCACGGGGCGCGCCTTCGCCAGCCCGTCGATGAAGGTCCTCCAACCAGCGAAGAACTCGTCACGGGAAGGGGTCCGCTCGGGTCCGGGGAGTCCCAGCAGCACCGCCATCTTGGGGGCGGCGAACTCGCGGTCGCCGGGATCAGGCAGGTAGCGAGCCAGCCCCTCTTCGAGCTTTTCCGCGACCTGGCCCGGCTCGTCGTCGTCGGCGACGCCCAGCCGTTGGCGGAAGATCCGGGACAGGCCCCAGTAGGCGACCCCGGAGCCGTAGGAGGTGCAGCCCACCTCGTGCCAGAGCACCCGGGTCGGGATTCCGTCCAGGTAGTGGGCAAACTCCTCGAGCATCCGGGACTTGCCCACCCCAGCTGAGCCACTGATCACCAGCATGGTCGCCTCCGAGTGCGCGACCACTCCCTCAAAGATCTCCTGCACCCGGGCCAGTTCGTCATCCCGACCGTAGGTGGTGCTGGATTCCGGGACGGACCCGGCCCGGCGTGCGCCCCGTTCCAGGGTTCGCATCGCCTGCCAGAGCTGAATCGGTTCCGCTTTGCCCTTCACCTCGTGACTTCCGGCATCCTGATACTCGATTCCCGACCCGGTGGCTTCCCGGGTGAGCCCGTCCACCAGAACCCCGCCCGGAGGTGCGGCGGACTGCACCCGGGAGGCGGTGTTGACCCGGTCGCCCACCACCAGCCCCTCCGAGGAACTCGCCCAGGATGCTGCCCGCCCGGTGACGATCCCGCCCCGAGCCCGCAGGTTCGGCGCGCCAACCCCTTCCGCGAAGCCGTGGACCGCCTGCACCAGCTCCAGGCCGGCCCGCACCGCCCGGAGAGCGTCGTCCTCGTGGGCGAGGGGAGCGCCCCAGACCGCCATCACCGCGTCTCCGATGAACTTCTCGATCGAGCCACCGTGGCGACCCACCACCTCTCTCGCGACCGCGAAGTAGCTGCTCAAGAGCTCGCGCATATCCTCGGCATCCCGGGACTCCGAGAGCGAGGTGAATCCGACCAGGTCCACGAAGAGGACTGAGACCAACCGCACCTCGGCGGTCGCCAGCGGCTGGGAAACTGGAGTCGGCGGAGCTTCGGGGCCTACCGGGGCTCCACAGTTGGCACAGAAGCGCTGGCCAGACTGGAGCGGGGAACCGCAACGAGCGCAACTGGCGGCGAGGGAGGCGCCGCATGCGGCACAGAAGCGCTGGCCGGGGGCGACCTCGCCTCCGCAGCTTGGGCAACTGTTCAACCTGCCCCCTAGTTTGAATACTGTACGGCTGGGGCGGCGCCAATGCTCCGCTCGGCGAGATGGCGGGCACAGTTCAAGGGCTTCCAGCAGCATCCCTATCATGGCCGGAAATGGGCAAGCATGGGGGCTGGTCGCACCCAGGCACGGCGTCGCTGGCCCTAGCCGTGTCGGGCCTGCTCGTCGGAGCGGCGACCTGCCCCACACTCGGTAGCACAAGAGGCGCTTCTGGGAGCGTCATCTCGGCGGTCCAACTCGCCACCTGTTCTGGGGTCAGCCTGTATCCGAGCCCGGGCACCCGAACCGCCTCTACCGCAACCCAGATCAGTTTCCAGCACGTCGCCTCCGCGAAGGTCACAGCCAGTGGAATCTCCATCGTTGGGTCGGTGACCGGAGCGCACTCCGGCCGCGTGGTCCCCGATTCGAGTGGCCGGGGGGCCAGCTTCTATCCCGACCAGCCGTTTGCTCCCGGCGAGACGGTGACCGTGAGAAGCCAGCTTTCGATCTGCGGGGCCAGCGGCGGCACTGCCTCCTTTCAAGTGGCGGAGGCACCTCCAGCGCTTCCTCAGACTGGCCCGGGCCCGGCGCTGACCGCCAGTCCGGCCACCCAGAGCTTCCGGTCGGCGCCTCAGCTGGCTCCTCCAGCTTTGGTCGTCACCAAGGCGGCCCCCCCCTCGGCGGAGGGCGACATCTTCGTCTCCCCAGATCCCGCGGCCGGGGGTCAGGCGGGCCAGGCCGGTCCCATGATCGTCAACGGATCGGGCCAGCTGGTCTGGTTCGACCCCCTGCCGGCCCCTCTGCTGGCGGCCGACTTCCGGGTGCAGTCCTACAAGGGCAAGCCGGTCCTGACCTGGTTCCAGGGTGACTATGTCGACGGTCATGGACGCGGCGAGTTCGTGATCATGAATGACCACTACCAGGTAGTCCGAACAGTCCCGGCCGCAGAGGGCTACTCGGCAGATCTCCACGAGTTCCTCCTCGGACCGCACGACACCGCCTGGATGACCGTCTACGACACGATTGGCTGGAACTTGACGGCGTACGGCGGGCCAAGTGAAGGCGCGATCTACGACGGCATCGTTCAGGAGCTCGACCTGCGTACTGGCAATGTTCTCTTTGAATGGCACAGCCTCGACCACGTGTCGCCAGCCAACTCCTACATCCCCTACGTCAAGGGGCAGTCCACACCGTGGGACTACTTCCACGTCAACTCCGTGGATCCCACCAGCCGGGGTACCGTGCTGATCTCGGCTCGCGACACAGAGGCCGCCTATCTGCTCGACGAGACGTCTGGCCAGATCGTCTGGTCGCTCGGAGGCAAGAGCAGCAGCTTCGTCTTCTCCGAGGGCGCTCAGTTTGCCCTTCAGCACGATGTGGAACTGCACGGTCAGACCACCGTCACTGTGTTCGACGACGAGGACACCGAGTCCGGCGGGCCGCCGGCCCGGGCGATCGAGCTGCGCCTGAACCGCCAGCGACGCACGGCATCCCTTGTTTGGGCCCGGCAGCTCCCGGGATTCCTGCTGGTCCTCAATCAGGGAAACGTCCAAGTGCTGGCGGACGGCAACGTGATGGTCGGCTGGGGGGCGGGAACCTTTACCAGCGAGTACAGCGCCCAGGGGAAACTGCTCTTCAACGCTCATTTCCCGGGACTCACCAGCAGTTACCGGGCCTACCGCGACCGCTGGTCCGGCCAGCCGACCACCAAGCCCGCGATCGCGATCCAAGGGAGCGCCGACGGCGCCGTCAAGGTCTTCGCCAGCTGGAACGGGAGCACGACCGTGACCAGCTGGCGAGTCGTGGGTGGGAGCTCTGCGAGCCAGCTAGAGACGGTGGGTTCGTCGAGGAAGAAGGGCTTCGAGACGGTCATTTCGATCCCGCACCCTCCCGCCCTCCTGAGGGTGGAGGCGTTGGGGGAGACGGGCCAGGTACTGGCCAGCTCACAGTTGGTGCCGGCGGGCTGAGCCCGAGAGCTAGGTCGTCGTACGACGACGAGCCGCCTATAGCTTGACCTTGGGCACGGCCGAACTCCACGGCGCCTCTTCGGCGCGGATCGTGTCGGGGTTGGAGCCGTGGAGCCGGGCCAGTTCCCCGACCAGGCGGTGAAAGGGCACGATCCCCACCAGGGGGCGGAGCAGGTAGTCGACCTCTGCGAAGTGGAGATCGGCCGGTTCGCTACCGCAGGTGAGGACATCCACTCCCAGCTCCAGGAGCATGCTGTGAACCTCGGCCACGCGCCCCCCATCGTCTCTCCCGGGCATGATCAGGATCGCGCCAGATCGAGGTTCGAATACGGCCGGGGTCCCGTGCAGGGAGAATTCCTGAGACATGCCCTCGGCCCAAATGTAGGTTCCCTCCTTGAGTTTGAGTGCCGCCTCTTCGGCAGTGATCTCGTCTATCCCGAAGCCGGTAACCAGGATCGGCTCGCGGCGGTCGAGACGCTGAGCGGCCTCGCTGGGGACGGGCTCCTCTAGCGTTCTCTCGATGGCATCAGGGACTGCCGCCAGTGCGCTCGCGAAGGAATCGGCTTCTGACCCGATGAGCTTCGTCACCAGCTTTCCGAGTACCGCCAAGGCGGTGAGGTAGGAGACCGAGTGAGTGCCCGCGCGCTCGTCAGGACCGGTTCGCAGCACGAAGTCGCCGCCCGGGCTGCCGTTACCCCAGCCGGTCACATTCACGGTGGTCGCTCCCACCGCCCGAGCCCGAGCCAGCAACTCGTTGGGGAACCGTTTGGTGCCCCGGTGGCTGACCACGACCAACTGGTCCCCGGGCCGGAAATGGCCGTGGAGCGAAAGGTGGTGAGCCTCTAGCGCGGCCGGGCGAAATCTGCCCCCGGAGAGCTCCGCCGTCCAATAGGCGGCGACCCGGCAGGCGTGGAGGGAGGTGCCGATTCCGGAGAAGAGAACCGGCCGATCGCGGTCGAGGATCGGGACCTCCACCGAGCTGAGCGCGGCAGCCACCGCCCGGGCCTCGCCCGCCACCTGCTCGTCGAAAGCGAAACTCGCCATCAGCTCACCTCCCGGTCGCGATCGCATCGGTCGGGGCCCCGTAAGGCCGTCCACCGGACAGTATCCGTGGGGGGCGTGCTCCGGTTAATTCGGCGGACCCTCCCGGGGCTCCGGGAAGAACGCCACCTCGCTGGCTGCCATCACGCTGACTTTTCCCGCCTGAAGACGGACTCCCCGGAGAGTGGGAGAGAGTCTTACGATCAGGGCTGCCCCCAAGATGCAAGCGAGGCCGCCGGACCCGACTGCGAAGGGCTCGCGGTCGTCGGGTCACCGGGCCCGCAGCCGTAAGCGCGGGCTGCGAAGCTCGACGGGGCGCGACCCTTGATTCACCTCACCAGGCTACGGGAGCAACCCCGCCTTGGCCTGCAAGTACCACGAGAAGTAGCATCCATAACGCTCCTGCAGCTCGGGCCGCTGCCAGTCCTGCCCGGCCACGATGCCACGACAATTGACTGTTCCGCAGCGGCAGATCAGCGATTCCTGGTGATCGTCGATCATCGCGTAATCGATGGTCAACTCCTCACCTGTAGCGATGTCGCGCATGGCGACGAAAACGACGTTCCCAGCCACCCCCACGTTGGGTTCGCAGGAATGGTTCAGGTAGAGCATCACGCCGTGATATGCAGACCCTTCCAACGCCACCAGATACAGCTCATCGGTGATTTGAATGTCAGAGTTCCCGATCACCTGGGCTTGCGCCTGACGGGCGGCATGGTCCACCAGGTGTCCCCCTTTCACCGCCACCACCTCCCCTTTAGCAATGGTTGCCAGCGAATAAAGGCCCCAGCCGTCAATGAGACTCTGAGCGCGCTTCTCGCACTTGGGCGAGATGTACGAAGCCGCAGCTGGACCAGCCACGACTAGGAGTCCTGCACCGCCGACGCCACCGACCTCCTGGGACGGGACCGGACGCCCATGCGGTCGCCTAGCCCGCCGCCTCGCGGCGGGAGACGCGATGCTGGCGGGCGCGCATGCTCTGATCCAGGATCATCTTGCGCAGGCGCACGGCTTTCGGAGTGACCTCGACGCACTCATCCTCACCGATGAATTCGAGCGCCTGCTCCAGCGAAAACTGCAGATAGGGAGTCAGTCGTTCCAGCTCCTCCTGCGTTGAGGAGCGGATGTTGGTCTTCTGCTTTTCCTTGGTTGGGTTGACGTCCATCTCGTCCAGACGGGCGTTCTCGCCGACCACCATTCCCTCGTAGACCTGGGTCCCGGGACCGATCAACATGGTGCCGCGCTCCTGCAGTGACATCAGAGCTTCCGTCTTGGACATCCCCCGCCGGTCCGACACCATGGAGCCGTTGCGCCTGGTCTTGAGCGACCCATGCCATGGCTCCCAGCCGTCGAATACGTTGTGCAGGACTCCGGTGCCGCGCGTCTCGACCAGGAATTCGGTGCGAAAACCGACCAATCCTCGGGAGGGAACCCGGTAGTCCATCCGCACCCAGCCGGTACCATGGTTGACGATCTCCTCGAGCCGTCCCTGACGGAGCGCCAACAGCTGGGTGACCACTCCCACATAGTCCTCGGGGACATCGATCGCCACCCGCTCCATCGGTTCATGGAGCTGACCGTCGATCTCCCTGGTCACCACCTGCGGTTTGCCCACGGTGAGCTCGAAGCCCTCCCGCCGCATGGTCTCCACCAGCACGGCCAACTGCAACTCTCCCCTCCCCTGCACCTCCCAGGTGTCTGGTCGGGCGGTGCCCAGAACGCGCAGCGAGACGTTGCCCACCAGCTCGGCGTCGAGTCGGTCCTTGATCATCCGCGCCGTCAGCTTGTTGCCGTCGTTCCCGGAAAGTGGCGAGGTGTTGATGCCGATGGTGGTGGCGAGGCTGGGCTCGTCCACCAGGATGGCCGGCAGGGCGCGAGGATCCTCGGCGTCGGCAAGGGTGTCACCGATGGAGATCTCGGCGAAGCCTGCCACGGCCACGATCTCGCCGGGACCGGCGGAGTCGACGTCGACCCGCTCCAGCGCCCGCGAGGCATAGAGCTCGGTGACTCGGGCGCGCTCGATTGAGCCGTCGACCCGGCACCAGGCGACGTTCTCGCCCCGACGAAGGGTTCCGTTGTGGACCCGGCAGATCGCCAGCCGGCCCACGTAGGCGGAGGCGTCGAGGTTGGTGACCAGCGCCTGGAGAGGGTGTCCCTCCTCATAAAAGGGGGCGGGAATGCTGTGCAAAATGGCGTCGAAGAGAGGTACCAGATCGCTGCCCGGGACCCCGGGGTCGGTGCTCGCGCAGCCCGCTCTGGCGTTGGCGTAGAGGACGGGGAAGACGATCTGCTCCTCGTCGGCGCCGAGGTCGAGGAAGAGGTCCTCGATCTCGCGAACTACCTCTTCGATGCGGGCATCGGAGCGATCGACTTTGTTGACCACCACCACCACTGCCAGCCGCGACTCCAGCGTCTTGCGGAGCACGAACCGGGTCTGCGGCAGCGGCCCCTCGGAGGCATCGACTAAGAGCAGCACCCCGTCCACCATCGCCAGGCCCCGCTCCACCTCGCCCCCGAAGTCGGCGTGGCCGGGGGTGTCGACGATGGTGATCTTGGTGGCGCCGTACTGCACGGCAGTGTGCTTGGCCAGGATGGTGATGCCCTTCTCGCGTTCAAGATCGCCCGAATCCAGCACCCGGTCGGTTACCGCCTGATTGGCGCGAAAAGCCCCGGTCTGCTGGAGCATGGCGTTGACCAAGGTCGTCTTGCCGTGGTCCACGTGGGCGACGATCGCCACATTGCGGAGGTCGTCTCGAAGAGGCATAAGCAACTCAGGATAGCCCAGGCGTGAATGCGTCCCGACTCACTTCACCCTCCACAGGGGAGGATTCCAGCCACTTTCGGCCTCGGTTGGTTTCGACGGCCCCGGCGGGCTGGCTGGCTCTCCGCGGCGAGCCGGCGCAGCCATTGGTCGGGCTTGCGACGCACCATGGATGGGGCCCGCCGTGCGACTCTCGGACGCCGAGGGAGGTTCGACCGGTTGATAACCTGGATGGCTCCCAGACTTAGTCGCCGTCATTGCGCGAGGTCAGACCCAGCATGTCTCCGCCGCCGGGAGAGAGTTCGGAGGGGGATGACCTCCCGAGCTCCTTTTCTCCCGAGCAGGCTCCCGCACTAAATGGAGGGAGCTCTCCCGCAGGGTATCTGCGAAGCCTCAAGCCCGAGCTGCCGGCGAGCGTCTGGACCTTGATCCTGGGGATCGCCATCTCATCTGTTGGCAACGGATTTGTGCTCCCGTTTGGCTCGATCTACCTGCACGTGGTTCGGGGTCTGCCGATCCCCGAGGTTGGGGTGATCATCTCGACCTCGGCTCTGGCGTCTCTCCTAGCGGGCGCGGTGGGCGGCACCCTGGTGGATCGCCTCGGCCCCCGCACGATGATGCTGGGCGGTCTAATCCTCCAGGCCTTGGGGTACCTCTGGTTCGGCTTCGCGAGCGCCGCCCCGGAGGCGGCCGGGGCAATGCTGCTGATCGGGACCGGGCTCGGATGCTTCTACCCCTCGATGGCGTCTTTGCTGGCGGCGGTGACCAACCGGCTCCAGCGCTCGGCAGCCGCCTCGCTGCAGTACGCGGCCACCAACCTGGGCATCGGCACCGGCGCGGTCATCGGCGGTCTGATCGTCTCCACCTCCCGGCCCTCCAGCTTCACCACCATCTACCTGGTCGACGCCATCAGCTTTCTCCTCTTCGGGGTGCTGGTGGTCACCCTGGTCCCATCGGGGCGACACCTCGGAAAGACCCAGGAGAGGGCCAGCTACCGGCTGGTCTTGCGGAATCGTCCGTTCCTGGGGCTGATCGCCTTCAACGCGGTGGTGGTGCTCTCGACCTATGCCCAGCTGGAGAGTTCGGTACCGCTTTACGCCCGGGTTTTCCTGGGAGTGCCCACGGTCGCCCTGGGTCTGATCCTGGCCGCCAACACCGCCTTCATCGTGATCTTCCAGCTGCCGATCAGCCGGGCCGTGCGGCACCTGGACCGCTCCCGCACCCTCGCGCTCAGTGCCTCCGCCTGGTTGCTCACCTGGTTGATCGGGGAGGTGGCGAGCCTCACCCATGGCATCTCGGCTGGCATCCTGCTGGGGGTGTTCGCGGTCTGCTTCGGTCTGGGCGAATGCCTGCTCAGCGCGACCATCGGACCCCTGGTTGCCGACCTGGCCCCGGCGGCGGTTCGGGGGCGATACATGGCCGCCTTCAACCTGTCGTGGGGAGTCGGACTTCTGATCGGGCCCAGCGTCGGAGGCGCGGTGGTTGGTTCATTCCTGAGACCTGGCATGTGGCTGCTCTGGGCCGCGGTCGCGGCAGTCCTGGTGGTGTCCGCGGAGCGGCTGGGCCGGCGACTCCCTGCCAGCGCCAACCGGGGTCCGTTGACCACCTAGATAGGTGGCACTGGGGGATGACTCCGGAGCGTCAGACCCCGCCGGCCAGGTACTGCTGCGCCACCTCTCGGAGCCGCTGGTGGGTTCCTCCCATCGCAGGAAAGTGGGGTAGGAATCGCTTGGGGAACTTGGCGACCGAGGTGTAGTTGGTGTCGCAAACATTGGCCAGCGGCGCCAGCACCCCCTGGGTCACCAGCTGGTAGGCATCCATCGTCTCCAGCTGGTAGTCCTCGCCCAGCCAGTGGACCAGGTCGGTCTGGGCGATCCGGTAAGCGTCCTCCAGCGGTCGGACCGAGCCGGTCGAGATGATGAATTCATCAGTCTCAAGGCGGGGCCAAGGGCAGGGCCGGCGCTTGATCAGGTCGAGCGCGATCACCGTGTTCATGGCGCACTCCACCGCGACCCCGCAGGTCTCGCCCTCGCCTTGGCGGGCGTGGCCGTCCCCGAGAGACAAGAGGGCTCCCTCGACGTTCACCCCCAGGTAGCAGGTGACGCCGGCGCGCATCTCGGGGGTATCCATGTCTCCGCCGAAGGCGTCAGGTACCAGCGCCGAGCGCACCTCCAAGTTGGCGGGGGCCACCCCCACCGTCCCATGCATGGGGTCCATCGGCAGATCAACCGCGAAGCTTCCGGTCCGAGCCTGGAAGCGGCAGAGGCGCCGGCTCCGGTCCAGCTGCCAGATCCAGACCAGCTCCGGGAGCGGCTCGTTCAGGAGTGCGGTCAGGTGGGTGGCAGTAAGAGCCCCAAAGAGTGGCACCGTGGTGGAGGCCGCCCAGTCCCGGGCTGGTTCGATCGAGATGAAGTGCACCGCGACGGTGTCTCCGACCTCCGCACCCTCGATATAGAAGGGGCCAGTCTGAGGATTGAGGAACGGGAACTCACAAACTTCGGAGACCAGATCCCGTTCGCTTTGCACCCGGCCGGCGAAGCAGTCTTCGGTGAACAGTTCCAGGATGGTTCCGGGTTTTACCCGGGCCAACGGAGCCGACCCGCCGAAGGTCCAGGCGTACTGACCGGGCTGAGGCGTGAAGCTGCGGACCTCGGGCGACGTCACACGGTATCTCCAGCTGGATGCGGCCGCCTCTTCATCAGAACCCTCCCATCCCGCCAGTCCCTTCCCGGTTCAGCGAATCGGCTCAGGATTCTAGCGACCGAAGCTCGTCTGGCCACTCGTCCACCAGCGGTGGGCGTCCTGGGTCTACCATTCATCCCACAACCGAATAGCCCAAAGGGCGAATGGGAATCCGGTGCGGGGCGTGGCCCCAAGACCGGAGCTGTCGCGCAACTGTAGGCGGGGAACCTGAGCCAGCGAGCCACTGGGAATGTCCCGGGAAGGCGGCAACAGGCGCTGATCCGCGAGCCAGGAGACCGGCCCTGAGGGATCGACGCACCCCCGCGCGCAACGGGAAGGTCGGCCTTCGGCGGCAGGTCCACCTCTGGCGTGATGGGACCAATCGCCGCCAGGAGGTGGAGACGGTGAGATCGTCTCGGTGGGCCAGCGCAGCACTGGCCACGATCGCCCTCGGCGTACTGATGGCGGCGTGCGGCGGCGGCGGCAGCCCGACGACCCCAGGCGCGACCTGTTCCGGGTCGGGACACTCGGTCGAGGTGGTCGCAGAACTGGGCAGCCATCAGGTGGTGGATCGGTGCGTCAACTTCACCGGCAGCGAGATCAAGGGCTTGTCGGCGCTCCGCCGGAGCGGGATCGAGTTCGCCAGTCAGGACTCCAGCTACGGCCTGGCGATCTGCCAAATCGACCATGAGCCGAAGTCCTACACCGCGTGCTTTCCGAGCGGCCAGCCCTACTGGGCCCTCTTCCTCTGGTCCGCTGGAAAAGGTTGGAAGTCGGCCACGACCGGGATCGGGGAGGTCGAGTTGAAGCCGGGCCAGGCGCTCGGGTGGCGGTACGACTCCAGCTCGGGGAAGGCCGCCGTCCCCCCCCGGCCGCCGAAGTCGTGACCCAATGAACCCACGGGCGCTGGCGGTCTGGGTCGCCGCTGTGCTGCTCCTCAGCTTGGGAAGTGAGGACCCGGTGCTCCGGGTCCTCATCCTTAGCGCGTCGCTAGCGGTGCTGCTGGTTCACCGCCGCGCGGGGACTCGGTTGTGGCCCGTGCTCCTGGCAGTCGGGATCTCCGCGGTGCTGACGGTCCTCTTCAACTTCTTGCTAAGCCATACCGGGCAGAACGTCCTGCTGACCCTGCCGAGTTGGATTCCCGCCTTGGGTGGTCCCCTGACCCTGGAGGGCACTGTCTACGGCCTCGACCTGGCCCTCGGGCTGGGGGCCTGCATCGTGGCTGGGATCAGCCTCTCTCTGGTGGTAGAGCCTCACCAGTTGGTGGACTCCCTCCCGGCTCCCCTCTCGCGCACCGGCGCCGCAGTCGGCGCGGCGATGACCTTGGTTCCGCGCCTGGGTCACAGTTTCGTCGCGGTTCGGGAGGCCCAAGCGATGCGGGGCTGGCGTCCCCACGGAATGCGCTCCTGGACGGCTGTGGTGGTGCCCTCGGTGCTCACCACCATCGAAGGTTCAGTCCTGCTCGCCGAGGCTATGGAGGCACGGGCATTCGGCTCCGGGACTCGGACGGCGCTGGCAACCGGGAGGTGGCGACTCGCCGACCGAACCGTCGCGGTGAGCGCGGGCGCGGCCATGGCCGGCTTCGTTCTGGCCATGATCTTCGGCCAGGTCCCCAGCTGGCAGCCGTATCCCAACCTGATCCTACCGGGACTCAACTGGTGGCCAGCTCTCTGCTACCTGGCCCTCTTCGTACCGGCGCTGCTGCCGTGACTGATATCGCCAGTTACGAGGAGTTTGGCTACCGTTACCCCGAGAGCGCCAGCGATGCCCTGGGGGGGATCACCGGGCAGCTGCGGCCAGGACTGACTCTCCTGAACGGACCCTCCGGAAGTGGAAAGACAACCCTCCTGCGCACCCTCAACGGCCTGGTACCTCATTTCCATGGCGGCGTGGCTCGGGGGCAGGCCTGGGTCTTGGGGCAGGATCTCCGGCTGACGACCACCCGGCGCCTGGCCCGCGAGGTCGCCATGGTCTTCCAGGAGCCCGAGGCGCAGTTCGTCCTGGCCACGGTGCGGCGAGAGGTCGCCTTCGGTCCTGAGAACCTTGGTCTGCCGGCGAAAGTGATCGCGGACCAGGTGGAGCAGTCGCTGCTGGCTATGGGCGTCCTGGAGCTAGCGGAACGACGGATTGCCACCCTCTCCGGTGGCCAGCGGCAACGGGTGGCCCTGGCGGCAGCCCTGGCCATGCGGCCGCGAGTTCTGGCGCTGGACGAACCAACCTCGCAACTCGATGACCAGGGGGCCGCCGCCCTGCGCGGGGAGTGCCGACGACTCTCCAGCGGCGGGCTGGCGGTGGTCGTGGCCGAGCACCGCCCCTGGCGTCTCGACTCCCCCGGCTCCCGGCGCTGGGAGCTCAGCCACGGTTCTCTCGTCGCCGCCCCCGAGCAGGCTTCTGAACCACTCCTCTCTCGCCCTCCTCGACCCTCCGGCGGCTCGGCGTGGGTGGTACGGGATCTCGCGGTCGGCCATGAGGACGCGGTGATAACGGACGTCACCCTGGAGTGCCGCTGGGGAGAAGTACTCTGCCTGGTGGGTTCCAACGGCAGCGGTAAGACCTCGCTACTGCGGACTGCCGCCGGCCTGCTCCGGCCCCTGTCTGGCTCGGTGGAGCGGCCGCCCGGACGCCGCGTCTACCTTCCCCAGGAACCAGGCGGCGTGCTCCATCAATCCACGTTGGAAGAGGAAGTACGGCAGACCATCCGCTGGCTGCGGCTGGACTGCAGCCCCTGGCCGATTCTGGAGGAGTTCCAACTGACCGCTCTGGCTGCCAGTGACCCGCGAGACCTGAGCACCGGTCAGCGCCAGCGCGCCGCTCTGGCAGCGGTGCTGGTCGGAGCGCCGGAGATGGTCTTCTTGGACGAACCGACCAGGGGCGCAGACGCTAATTCCCGGCGCCTCCTGCTACGGGTGCTGGACCGGCTGGCCGGGGACGGTGCAGCTATCTTGGTCGCCACCAGCGACACCCAGTTTGCCGAGCAGATCGGAGACCGGGTCCACGAACTGGATTCGGGCCGACTCCGAGAGCGTGGCAGGCGCGCCGCGTGATCTTTCTGCTGATCTCGGGGCTGGGTCTGGGACTCTTCCTTTGGCCCTTCAGCGGTCTCGGCCTGCCGGCAGCCACCCCCGCCCTGGCGATCGGCTTGGGGGCGGTCATGGGACTGCTCGCCCTCGAGTTCGGGACCCGGCGGATGGACGCTCGCCAGCTGGCCCTCCTGGCCGCTCTCAGTGCCGTGGACGCTGGGCTTCGGGCGGCCCTGGTGACCGGGATCGGAGGCTTCAGTCCGATCTTTCTCCTGGTGCTCTGTGGCGGCTATGCCCTGGGACCTGAATTCGGATTTCTCCTCGGCGCCTGCTCCCTGCTGGTCTCGGCTCTGATCACAGGAGGTATCGGTCCGTGGGTGCCGTACCAGCTTTTCGCGGTTGGCTGGGTGGGTGCCTTTGCAGGCATCGTTGGCCTAGCGCTCAACCATTGCCGGCCGGCGCGCCGGGACGTGTTGCTGCTCACGGGGGTCGGCATCATCACCGGCTTCGGATTCGGCGTGGTGATGGACATCTGGAACTGGACCTTCTACTACTCCTCGCCTCAGATCGGGTGGAGCCCGGCCCTGGGCGCGGGGATCGCGCTCGAGCACTTCGTCAAGTACTACCTAGTGACCTCGGCGGGGTACGACGCTTTTCGGGCTGGGGGCAACGCCCTCATGGTTCTGGTCTTCGGACTGCCGTTCCTGGCCGCGCTCCACCGCCTCTCCCGGCGCTTCGGCGGCGAGTGGCTGCCGGGGGCGACCGGCGAGTCCGGTGCCGGCCCACCGGGGGGGCATTAGCTCAGCTTGCGAACCACGTAACTGCCGGCCATCTTGTCGTGCCATCCCTGTCTGCGGCGATCGACCGCCGCCCAGGCGAATCCAGCCCCAAGGGTCACGACATCGAAGAAGTAGCCCACCATCCGGATGAGGCTGCGGCGCAAACCTAGCCGATGGCCGTCCTCCTGCCGGACCACCCGACCGCCCGCCAGCCAGAGCCCGACGGTACGGCCGGTCGTTGCCCAGAGCACCACAAAATAGGCGATGCCCACTACCGTGAAGAGCCCAACGGCGGAGAGACCTCCGAGTTGGGTGCCTGCGAAGTAGGCAACAGCTCCGAGCAAAAGGATGTCGGCGAACAGCGCCGCTGTGCGGGGCCAGAATCCGACATAGCCCAGCCCGGGAAACGGGCTCGCGGTCCGGAGGGACCTCAACCCCTCCCAGACCAGCATCGAACCTCCCGGCCGACCGGGCAGATCTGACAGGAGGTCGTTCAGCTCGCCGGCGGTGGTGGCGCGGTAGGCGAGTTGGGAGCGATCGCCGAGCTCCTCAGAACTGAGCCGGCCCTGGAGGTGGTGCTCGGTGAGCTGCGTCACGGTCTGTTCCCGTTCCGCATCTGAGGCCCGGATCTTATGGCGGCTCGTCCAGGGCAACCAACTGCTGAGATTTGGTGGGATGGGCGAGTGTGGAGAGGTCACCGGATCACCTCGGACTCAACGGGTATGGCGGAGCAGCGGTCGCCCCCTCCCACTCTCGTTTGAGAAGACCCATGCAGACGAGGTCGGAGGCCGCCCCATCCCGAATCACCCGCTCCCGCATCCTGCCCTCTTCCTGGAAACCCACACCCCGATAGAGAGCGATGGCCGGCCCGTTGTCGGAGATAACGTCCAGGCTCAGCCGACGCAGGCCCAACTCGTGGAAGGCGAAGCGAAGTGCCAGCTGGAGCGCCTCTCGGCCGAAGCCCTGTCCTCGGTCGGCGGCCTCCCCGATCCCTACCGTGATCCAGCCGTGCCCGTTTGGCCACTCGATGCTGAAGAGGGCGACGAACCCAACGAGTCGATCCTCCGCTACGGTCCGCAGCCGGAACTCGTATGCGCTCGGAGATGGCTCCACGACCTGGTCACGTTCCGCGAAAAAGTCGGCCGGCAGCGGCCTCGGGGCATCGGTGTCGGCAAGTCGACGGTATTCCCCGTCCTCGCTCCACTTAGAAAGAGTATCGGCATCCTCGGGACGGGGGGCGGCCAGGCGAATCAACTCTCCCTGGAAGAGCCTGCTGGGAGTCATGGCGTTTGAGGGTCCTCTCGCACACTGACGCGGTGTTCCTGTCACCGAGTATGTCAGACACCTGCGGCAGTGCCTCCGCCGTCGGAAGGGTTGGTGAGTACAGACCAGGACGACGAGTCAGTCGGTAACCGCGCGAGACCTTGCTGGTCCTAGTCTGCCGAGAGATATCTTCGAGCCGGTCAGCCACTCCCCTCAGCATCATCACCGCAATTGAACCTTCCGTGGGTCTCACGGCGACGGCATGCGACTCACACCAGGAAGACTTCCTTCGACTGACACAGTCGCCAGGGCACGGAAGTGGTGTCCAGCTCGACCTCAACCTCGTGAGTGGTAGCGGCGCTGCGCCGAATCGCGCTCCCGATCCGAACCTCCGTGCGCTCATCAAAGCGAAGTTTTAGCCAGAACCGACCCGGGCCTTCGGGGGCCCTGTTGCTCGTACTCCAACGCAGCCCTTCGCGCGCCGGGAGCCAGGTCTGGCCTGCCGATCTCGCGGCAGCTGTCTGGGAGAGAGCGTAACCGAGTGCTGGAGGTGCAAGGTAGCTCGCCAACTCCAGATCACTGCCCACACAGATTGCACTTTCGATGCCGTCGACCAATTGACGAACGCGCTCCGTCGTCTCGGCCACGCCCCGGTCACGCCCCACCAGGTTCCGGCTTCCGAAACGCCTCCACCAGGCTATCCGAAGCATCTCAACTTCCGATTCGGCGGTGGGTTGCGAGCTCGGGGAGGAGTCCGTCCATGCTCTGGCTGAATTTCCGGTCACACGCAGCGAGCGGTCGGTGATCGCGTTCAGCCTCGCGGGCGACCTGTGGGACCCATGGCCAGCGGACCACAGCGTAATCCCTCAGCCAGCGCGGGTTCAACGCGGAGCTAGTCGACTCCGTCCGATCTATTCCGAGTACGAGGCGGCACCGCGAAGGAGGTACACCCATGCTCTCGAATAGGCGAAGTCCTTTCACGGCCGACCGAGCGCTGGAGATTGTGGGGCGAAGCGGAAGTAACACTGAATCAGCGACCTCCAACCAAAACGCGACAGACGCCGCCGATCTAGCGCATGACGGTTCTAGGGCCGGACCCGCGTCGACGACGATGGCGTCAAACGCCGGAGCCAAGAGGTACGAAAACAGATAGTCCAGGTGCTCGCGTCCAATCTCCACCCCAGGGTCAGGCGCGAGCAGGGCCCTGACTCCGGTCTGGGGACTTGCCCAGAGAACGGCGTCGAGGTGGATTCGATGTTCCACCAACTCCGGAAGGCGGAGCAGTACTCGATCCAGCCTGGCGCCGGGACACCCGTCCGACTCCAGGTTGGTTGCTCCAAGCTTCACATCAAGATCCGGATCGACTGGATCAGCATCGACCAGCAGTACCCGCCGGGCACTGCCGGACAGAGCCGCCGCCACCTCCATGGCCAATGTGGTCCGTCCTGCACCACCGCGGCCGGCGCCCACTACTACGACAACAGGCTCTCCCCGCGAACCAGGCAGATGGACAGACGAGGACTCCCTTCCACTCTCGACCGGGGGCGGCAGCGGGCGCTGACGAATGCGGGTCAGGGCGGACGGGAGATGTGTCAAACGCGAACGCTTCTCCGTCCGTCTGAGGGGCGCCTCCGAGTCGGCGGCGGCTATCGTAAGTAGTGGATGGCGCGCCGAAAGCGGCTGCGACTCAGCAGATGTGGGAACCGTCCACGGCAGCGTCGCCCCGCCCCGCCGTGGCCCCACCTCGGGTGGCGGGGGCAGCGGTTGGGGGTGGCTCAGCTCTCCCGGATAATCCGGAGCCGCTCCGCCTAGCACGAGTTCCCACCCACGCCAGAATCCGTTGCCGTCCGCCCGTACCCGTGCTCCATCCAGGCTACAGCCGAAGCACTGAGTCGTACCGAGGTCCAGCCTGGGAAAACGGAGAGCGGAAGCTCGACGGTCCGCCACGTGAGCACGGCAACGCCGTCGGGAATCGTCCCACCGGCCGCCGATGCCAGAGCCACCGATCCGCAGTTCGATCTCATGGCAAAGGCGCAGCCAGCGCTCTGGTCCGCCACCGACGACAACGGAGACCCGCTCTCGTCGATACAGCGGGAGGGCACGGTCGGGTAGCTAGCTCTAATCACTTGTCCGACCACATCACCGACGGTGCCAACCCCATTTCCGCACGTCGGGCCTCCGTCAGGTGTGGCACAAAGCTGGAAGACGTCATCGCTCTGGATCGCGGTCACATCCACGGCTTGCGCCGCCGCCTCAGCTGCCGCTTGCGCCACTCCTACGAGAGTCGCGTGACTAGACATGAGCAAGCCGCCATCGACCGCAAGGCCAGTGACCGGGAGCAGAAGTAGGGCCAGCAGAAGACAGAAGATCGGCAAGATCTGGCCACGCTGCCGTACCGATTTCATCGCACG
Organism: Candidatus Dormibacteria bacterium; assembly: GCA_050734135.1. Taxonomy (GTDB): domain Bacteria; phylum Chloroflexota; class Dormibacteria; order Aeolococcales; family Bog-877; genus Bog-877. The sequence continues at coordinate 11,858 of JBOHUG010000042.1, read as the reverse complement.
CTTCCTATCGGTCTCAGCAGTCATCGCCGGTGGGGTCAGAATTCGGATCGCGGCTGCGAAACGGGTCAACTTTGTCAATGACCATAGCGGTTAACCGGGGAGATAGCCAGGATCCAATCAGCGGGATCCAGCCCAGGTTCGGCCGATAGGCAATCGTCGCCACGACATAGCCGTCCGTCGGTGCTGCGGCTCCGGGGGCGGTTCCGATCCTGCAGAAAGTGTCGCTCGCTCCCCCGTAGCCAAACCAGAGTGCGAAAGATCCATGCCCTGATGCGGCTGCCAGCGTGTTCTCGTCGGGCAGTGTTCCCTCGCAGCTCCCCCGCAGGTCATCTGCTAGGTCGTTGGGCAGTAAGACCTGGGACTCCGAGAGCACCGTCGCCATCTCCTGGTGAGCCCCGACGCAGGCCTGACTCGCGTCCACGCCGCGAGCCCCGACCAGCGCACTGGCACTCGCGGCGGTGTCCATAGCCATCTGGGTTCGCGCGAGCTCAACGACCGCGACCGACCCGCAAGCGAGTACCAACACCACGGGCAACACCAGGGCCAGCTCAACTAGGGCTTGCCCCGATGCCCAGCTCCGGCGAGAATCGAGAGTCAACTGCTCAGCGCTTCCACCTGAAGCCGAAGCTGCACGTTCACCGGGAGCGCGTCGACGCCGACCGAACTGCCAAGGGGTACCAGGGTTCGGAGAGTCCCCTTGATCCAGATGTCTACCGAGGTGGCGGGCCAGGAGGTGTAGGCAAGACATACCAGCAGTTGCCCGGTGGGAATGCTGCGAGCGCAAGGTCCCATGGAGTTCGCAGTACCGAAGCAGTCGGCGATATGGCACCTCGGGTTTTGGCTTCCGTCAAGGTCGTTCGGGGTGGGACCCAGGGTTGATGCTCCGGCGGCGCTTGAGGGACCGGGTGGACACGGCTGTGCCGTCGCCAATTCCGCGCGGTCGCCGTCGTACTCGACGCAGGTTGTCGGAAGGCCGCACACCCCGGCGGCGCCTTCCTCAGTCGTGCAGCGCTCGGGCCGCGCCATAGCCAAAACCGCATCCTCGAGCGAAGTCTCAGCGGCGACCTGGCCTTCCGCCAAGCGACCTAGTGGATCGCCGGGAACCGGTGCGCCCGAGGCGGTCCGTGCCCCCACCAGCGCAGCGCTCTGGGCGCCTTCAGCGGAAACAGCGGAGACCCCTAGCTGGACTGCCCCGAGAGCCGCGACTAGGAAGATGGCCACCCCGATCGCCATTTCAATCATGGCTTGACCGTGTTGCCCCATTGGTTTCATGAAAACGCCGAGGAAAGCCGGGCCAAGGCCGGATACAAGATGATGATCACGAACGGCAGCAGGATGCAAAGGGCAACGGGGAGCAACATTGTGACCAGGGCCCTCCTGCCCCGACTCAACATCTCGTCCCTCTGCCGATCTCGGAGGCCGCTCGCCAGCTGCCCAAGTGGCGAGGTCACCGACACCCCTTCTTCGCGCTGGACGCGGACAACTGCTGCGAGTGCCGAGAGCGCTGGGATCGCGAGCGACTCAGCTGCTGCCTCCAACTGCTGGTCCAGCTGAGGTGTCCCCGTCATCGCCGACGCAGTCAGGCACTCCCGCAAGACCATCGCCGCTTCGCCGTTCAGCCGACTGACCACCAGCTCGATGGCGGTCCTCGGGCCGACTCCCCCACCCCCTTGCTCGAGCGCCATCAAGTCAACTAAAAGCGGTAGCTGGTCCGCGATGGCCCGGCGGCGCTGGGCAGCGAGCTGGGCGATGCGCGCCACAACGAGGAGCGGAACCGCCGCCACACTCAGGACCGAAAGACTGGCGGGCACAAGGCTGTCCACCGCCAGCGTCACCATGGTGCCAGCGACGACCACAGTCAGGAGCAAAGTTAGCGAGACGACGATCTCCGGCGCCGCATTGATGGTGGCTCGGGTAAGCAGGCGGGACAGACTGGAGCGAGCCGCCCTAGGCAACCGACGGTCCACTGACCCTCCGAGCCGCAGCAGTGTTCGGTGCCACCTGCCCCTGCCGTACCACTTTGCCGACGGGGAAGCGCTCGATCGGTGCTGGGCACGACTCCGGAGCCATTCGTCGATGGTGGGTCGGCGCGGCCATGCAGCCACCAGTAAGCCCGCCAGAGTTGCCAGAGTCGCCGCGCCGACCACCACCCACAGATTGTCGAGCGAGGTAGGAAGTGTCATTCGGACTCGCTCCGGCTCCCCCGATGACTGGATAGTTCTGGCCAATTTACGGTCGCGGGATCGAACCGGACGGAGCCAACGTGACGGGTGGTTCGGGACTCGCTCAGCTGTGGCGCCAACGAGAGCAGATCAGGTTGCGGCAGACGAAGAATTCGTAGCATCCACAGGTACCCGACCACGATTACGGCAATTAAGGCTCCCAACAAGATCTCGCCACGCAGGGTCGAGTAGGGCGCCAGGTATTGGGGGTTTACCAAGTGCAAGAGCGCCAGCAGCCCGAGCGGCATCAAGGCGATAACCAATGCGCCGAGCCGTCCCTGAGCTTGCTCGGCTCGGAGTTGACCCTGGACGGCTTCAACCTGGTGAGCTGACCGGCTTAACTCGTGAAGAAGCGGCGCTAGCCGGCCCCCCGAACGATTCCCCACCGTCAATGCCGCGGCGATCAGCGTAAACAGCGGCTGCTGCATTCGCTGCTCAGCTTCCAGCAGAGCCTCATCGAGGGTGAGCTCGTCCAGTCCGGCGAGGATCTGGGCGATCGCCTCCCGTAGCTCCACAGGTCCGCTCTCAGCCAAAACGACCAGCGACTGCCGGGTGCTGTGACCTGCAGGAAGAAGCTGAGCCAACAGATCGACTGCACTGAGCAAGGCCCCACTCAGCATGGCGTTCCGGCGCGCCCCGCGCCACCTCCGGAAAGCGGCGACGGACCCCCAGCCCAGCGAGCCGATGACTAGCGCCGGGGCCACTAATCCCAGGACCAGGTACGCTAGCACCCCAGCGCCGATGGCACCGCCGAGAGAAGGAACTTGCGAGAGGAAGTCTCGGGCGATTCGTCGCAGAGGGTCGCTGTCGGCCTCCAGGCGACGAGTGCTCGGTTGGGCGGGCGCGAGGACCAACAGCGCTACCCATCCCGCGGCGACCGAGCCGAGCACAGCGAGCGCGACCAGAGAAGGGCTCACCTCTTAGAGTCCTTGACCCGGTGTACTCCCCCAAGAAGCTACGACCAGGCTGAGGTCGATTCCCGCAGCCTCAAATTTGTCGGCAATCTTACAGGGGAGGTCGTCGAGTCGCCTGACATGCCACCTCCACTCGCCGCGCGTGCGGTCGTAGCGACACAGCTCCTCGACTACTGGAGTCTCACCCTCCACCTGCCCTGTTACCAATCCCATTGCCCCGACCACCCGGCGGTCCCTGCCGTCCGACGATCGGAACCGGGTGAGGTGAACGACCATGTCCACCTTGGTTGCAATCTCTCGCGCTACAGCACCCGGGTCGGCCCGCACCTGAGCGGGGTGGCGCCGTACGAGGGCGGAAAGTCGGGTCAGCGCGTCCCGAATACTGTTGGCATGCAGGGAGGTGGCGCTGCCGTCGTGGCCCGTCCCCATAGCGTCGATGACGTCCAACGCTTCAGGACCCCTGGACTCGCCGACAAAGATGCGATCCGGCCGCTGCCGCAGGGCATTTCGCACCAGTTGCTGGATGGTGATTTCGCCTGACCCCTCCGTGTTCGCCTCGCGTGCCTCGAGCGAAATCGTGTTCAATCGGCCGCCAGCGGCGGCACGCACGTGGAGTTCCCGCTGGTCCTCGACGGTGATGATGCGTTCGGTAAGTGGAACCTCCCCTATCAACAATCTGAGCAGGGTGGTCTTACCGCTTCCGGTGCCTCCGGAGACGACAAAGTTGAGCCGCGCTTGGACGGCAGCCTGAAAAAGCGGCACTAACTCCCAGGGCAGTGTGTTCGCCTGAGCCAGATCTGCCAATTGACCGAAGCGAGCCAACTGATGTCGACGAATCGTTACCGCCATCGGCATCGCCACCGGTGGTAGAACAGCATTGATCCGAGATCCGTCTTCGAGGGTGGCCGTCACCATCGGGCTGGCGCGGTCCAGGCGGGAAGAGCCATTCCCTAGCATTTGGCGCACCGTTTGCAGAAGTTCTTCCTCAGAGGCGAATTCCACTCCCGCAGCCTCCTGCACCCCATCTCGCAAGACCAGTACTTCGCGGGGCCCGTTCACGATGACCTCTTCGACAAGGGGGTCAGCGAGAAGCTCCGTCAGGGGACCGAGCGGAGTCACCCGAAATAGCAGTCGTCGCCGGAGTCGCGAGTAGCCTTCAAGATCGAGCACTGGAGACCCGTCGTGGGGAGCGCGGACGTGGTACCGTTCCACCTCTTCTTGGACCAGTGCTTCGATCCACGGCCGGTCCTGGACTAGTACTCGAGTCTCCGGGCGCTGAGACAGCAGCGTCGTGATCGCAACTTGCACTCGATTGAGCACCCGGGCCTCCACGACCCGCTCGTCCGAATCATCGTCTGACTCGACGCCAAGCGGACCGATACCCATTACGGCCTCTCGCCCATCAGGGCGGGACGACTCAGCGAACGCTCCCCTTCCACCTCCAACCGAGGACCGGATGCGGTTCTCAGGAGCGCCGCAGCGACCGTCCGACCGCAGCGCCTCAGGGAAGGGGCTAGTGACCCCCGTAGTACGGCAGGTCGAGCGTTGTCCTCCGCTGCCACGCAAGCGCGACGATCGTCCGGAATCGCGGCCGCCACCGCCATCCCGTACCGGCGCCGAAGACCGCTGTCGACATCACGCAGAGAAGGCGTGCCCAGCCGATTCACGACTACCAGGCTCGGTCGAGTGCGGACCTGGCTCGCTAACGGACTGGATAGCGTGCGGTCCAGCAGATCGGCCCCTACCTTGGTCGAAACCATTGCCCAGACGAGCATTTGGCACTCGAGCGCCGTACTTTGGGAGGCACGGCACTCCAGCGCGCCGATGTCGACGACCACCACGTCATAGCGGCGGCGCAGTCGGTGCAACACGTCGCGCAGCAGCGCTCCCGCCACTATCTCTCCCGTCACCGCCACGGAACGACCGGCGAGGACGTCCAGTCCGAGCGTGGGCTGAAGATGTCTGGAGATCAATTCATCGTCAACTGCCTTCAGTGTGGCCTCGTGGGCTAGATAGACCAAGGAGCGGTCCTCCGCGAGATCCAACTGCACCGCGACGCAGCCGAGATGCGGATCGGCGTCTACCAGGGCCACGCTCATTCCTTCAGCACGTAGGGCGAGCGCTAGGTTGATACTCAGGAATGTTCGACCGGGCGCACCCGTAGGTCCGGTGATTCCCAAGGCACTCCCCTGGGTGGGAAGTCCAGGTGCCATCCTGGCGGCCTCATCGATGACGTGGGTGGCGGTCGACCGTCTCCAGCCCAGCCGGGAGAGCATCATCCTACCCAGAGCTGGCGGCTGGTACCGCTCGCAAGCAGGACCTGGCCGCCGTGCCGTGACGAATCGCAAGCAACGCCTGGTATGGGCTGGAGATCGCCTGCTCCGTCCCTTCGCAGCTTACTGCTCCCGCCGGGACCGCCCAGATCGGCTCCGTTGCGTCAAGGAGAAGCCAGGAAGTGACCTCCCCGGGACTCACCGCGATCGTCAGGGTGCGGGCGGGCGCGTTCGCCGCAATCACCGCAACCGCTTGGGCGAGGGGAACGACGCAGCCCACTGCTGCCGAGTCGCCGCAGAGGTCCGCTGCGGGGGCGACGCTGCCGGCCTGGGAGCCCGATACGGCGAATAAGTCGACCCGATCTCCGGTACTTACCCCCGGGGGCATGAACGCCAGGGTCATGGTCAGCTGGCGCAGGGAGGAACCCGATCCCAAAGCTAGGTCGTGCCGAAGGATCAAGGCTCCGGCCGGGATAGTGACCAGCGCTACCGCCCCCTGCACCTCGCGATAGTTGCGCTCCGGGATCGTGTCGACTTCGGCAAGAGCGCTCAAATGGACCAGGGCGCCAGCCCGGGTGAGGTCAGCGGTGGTGGCCTGCAATACCTGTCCAGCAGCGATCGTTCGGCTCGCGGCCACCACTCTGACCTCGCCGTTCTGCGCGGATACGCCCAGATAAAGGAAACCGGCCAAAGCAGCACAGAAGGTGACCAATCCCACTAACGCCGCTGTCCGCCGTCTCACCGGCTCCCCCCCTCTGTGGCGCCCAAATCCCCATCCGGGCGACATCGGCGTCCCCACGCCGACACCCTAGATTTTGCGCTCCTCCATCCCCACCATGGGGAAGGCAGCTTAGTGACCCCTGAGTAACTTGAGCTTTCCCAAATTTGAGTCCGAAGTGCGAGCCACAGTGTTCTCACCGGATTCAGGCAGCCTCGCGCAAACGTTCCGCGCACTCCGCTGTGCGGAGCTTGGACATCGCCCGCTTGTAGAGCCCTCGCACCCGCTCTCGCGGCACCCCCCAATTCGCGGCAATCTCCCGAGTGGTCCGTCCTTCGATCAGATGCGCTTGAACCACGCGGGCCTGCCCTGGCGTCAGGCGATCAAGTACCCATCGCACGGTCTCGTTCTGGCAGACGGTCTCTGATGGATCCGTATCGTGATCTCGGAGAGCGTCGTGGCCGGGATGCACCTCCAGTAGCACCTCGAGCGATGGCCCGGCGTACCGGGCACGCACTTGATCAGCCTCCCAGCGGTGGTGCCACCGATGGAACGCAATGCTGCGCAACCACGCGCGCAGACTGGCCTCCCGCTCACCCTGAAAGGTGTGCAGCCGGGTGATCGCGACGGCGAACACCTCTTGCACCAAGTCCGCGCGGTCCTCGGGAGGACGCCGCCCGAAGCACCGCTCGACGTCCCCGCGAAAATTTTCGAACATCCATTCGACCGCTTTGGGATCTCCAGCCCGCAGCGGTCGCACCCACGTCGCAAACTCTGTCTCTTCCAATTTGCGCCCTCCACCTGGGTCCGCCCCCGGACCCGCAGGTGTCCGAGTCTCAACCAAGCACCCTCGCGGGTTCGCCCCCTCGCCGACGCCACTCTCCTCTGTTTGCGCACGGAAACCGCACAGATCGCCCCGGGGCGGGGCGGCAGCGACTAATCTGTCGCGGGAGGTGATGAGGGTCGCCGTGTACCCGATCGAGCAATCTGAACTACTCGTCGTCGACGATGATCCAGATAGTCGCAAGGCTCTATCAGATCTGTTGACTGCTGACGGTTATCACGTGCTCTGCGCAAACGGGGGCCGTGAAGCGCTCAGACTGATCTCGAACCGGCGGCCAGATTGTGTCGTTTTGGACTACGCGATGCCCGAAGTGACCGGCTTTGAGGTCCTGCGGACACTGCGCGAGCTGGGCAACGACGTCCCGGTAGTTCTGCTGAGCGCCAAGAGTGACTCCTTTGACAAAGCGTCTGGATATGCCAACGGGGCCGATGTATACCTGGGCAAGGACGAGGATCCCGGAGTACTCCGAGCTGCGGTGCGTCGGCTTCTCCAGCGTCGAGGACTGGTCGGGACGCGGATCGAATCCGGTGGGCTCGTGATAGACGTCACGACCTGGACCTGCACGGTTGACGGCCAACCGATCAGTCTCCCACGCCGCCTCTTCACTCTCCTCCACGCGATGGCGAGCCAGCCCGGGCGAGTTCTGCACAAGGAGCAGCTGGTCTACCAGGTTTGGGGAATCAACTCTGACATCTACAACCGCGCGGTAGATAACGCCGTAGTGGAGCTCCGGAGGCTGCTCGGAGACGACAGCAGCCGGCCACGGTTTGTTCACACGATTCGCGGCGTGGGCTACAAGTTCGAGGTGGCGCCGTGAGGACGACGTGGCAGTCGGCCGAAAAACAGTCGTCGATAGCGGCATCCGACGTGGCGGGTGAGATCGTCTGGGCTGGACTCGCGGGCGTGGCCGTTTTCGACCACGCGGGCCGGCTTGCCTACTCCAACCGGGCCTTCAGCCAATCGTCCCGGCTCACGGCTCTGGTAGACGGCCGGGGATACTTGGTAGATCCTGACCTTGAAGGTGCCCGCCGATCGGCGGTTCATCGCGGGGCTAAGAGCGGGGCACAGCGAATCCCGAGTGCCGGTAGTACGCTGGATTTCGAAGTGATTCCGCTTCAGGCCGCGCCCGAGTGGACCGCAATAGTCGTCCGACCCCAAGTGCTAGCCGACGAACGCGATAGCGAAGCCCTGTCTCTCTCGCTGCTGCTCCACGAACTTCGAGGGCCGCTCCTCTTGGCTCAGGAGTCGCTCGAAGTGCTCACCCAGCTAGTCGGCGACAGTCCAGTCGAATTCAAAAGCGCGGTGTCGCGCCAGAGTCGGTCAATCGCCCGGCTCACGGGCCTAGTTCAGGGCCTCGCTGACTTGAGTCGGGCACGAGATCTGGATCGGGGTGGGGAAGCATGGTCATCCGTAAATCTGGCGGAGCAGGTCGAGGAGGTGGCCGAGATCTATCGAGACCTGGCGTCAGCCCGGGGATTCGAGCTGATCGTAAAGGCGGATCGCGCGGCTCCGCCCATCCACGGACATTCCGAATTGCTCGCGCGAGCGATTGCCAACCTAGTTGATAACGCCTTGAAGTACGGGACCTCACCGGGCCGTGTCCGGCTCGCCATGCGCGAGAGTGGTGCTCTTCTGGTAGTCGAGGTAGCGGACAGTGGTCCCGGGATAGCCGCGTGTGATCAGGCCACGATCTTTACCGAATTTCACCGACTGCCAGCCGCCCGAGCAGCACAGATTCCCGGAACAGGTCTCGGGCTCGCCGTCGCTCGCCGCGTGGTCGAGGCCCACGGAGGACGACTCTCACTGGAGAGCCAGCCGGGGTTCGGGAGCACTTTCAAGTTGAGCTTCCTCGCGGGCCGTTCCGGTCAACTACGGCATCGTCGGCTACCGCTAGCTACTCCCTAGAAGGGACAAGTGGTCCGTACGCATTCGGGCCAGACACAGGCCGAGGTGTCACTGGCTGAATTCGGAGGATCAGGTGACGGGCGACTCGACCACCGTTGGTCAGAACGACACCCGACGGCCAGCGGGTAGACTCGGAGCAGCGCTTGCCCGCATGGCTCAATTGGTTAGAGCAGGGGACTCTTAATCCCAAGGTTCCAGGTTCGAGTCCTGGTGCGGGCACACCGGTGTTGTGCAAGTTCGGCTGAGGGTTGCACATGGACGGTCACTTTCGGCTCATCGGGGACCGCCCGAAGTGGTCATAGCCTCGTTCAGTACACGGCTCGAAGAGCTCGGACAGAGTTCGGTGGCGGATCAGTCAACTTGCCGCAAGCCCGCAGACGAGGGAAAGGGACGGCTTGGTGAACACGCGGCGGACCTAGCTGCTGCCAAAAAAGCGTCGCCATAGCCTCGACCACGCCAAGGGCGCGGGCGGGCCGTGGTGGTCCAAACTGAGTTGGGTCTCCACTGCAGCGGGCCCATCGCGAGATCCCCATTCCGGTACTGCTCTATGTCGCTCCCGGGACAACGCGTCGTTCAAGGCAGCTTGTCTCTTGCGTGATCTGTATGATAACACTCACTATATGAAAACCAGCGCCTCATGCCTAGCCCCGATCCTCCGCTCGGACGCCCAGGGGCGGATTTTGGCCGAAGTAGCTGCCGACCCGGATGCCGAGCACACGGTGACTGAGCTGGCTCAACATGCTCAGACGTCCGTGCCCACCGCGAGTCGTGAGCTTGCACGCGCCGAGATGGCGGGGATTGTTACGTCTCGGCGGGTGGGCAAGACCCGTTTCATTACAGCCAACCCGGCCAACCCGCTGTTCCGGCCGCTCAGCGAACTGGTGCTGGCCTACTATGGTCCGCCGGCGGTGCTGCGAGAGGAGCTCGAGCGAGTGGCGGGGGTGGAGATGGCGCTCATCTTTGGATCCTGGGCGGCACGAAGTGCGGGACATCCCGGCCCGAGTCCCCACGACATCGATGTCCTTGTGGTCGGGACGCCGGACCGCGATGCCGTCTACCAAGCTGCCGAGCAAGCCGAGCGACGTGTCGGCATTCCTGTACAGGTCACCATTCGGCGGCCCGAGCAATGGCGGTCGGGGCACGACGCCTTCCTTCGTGAGGTGCGGGCGCGCCCAGTGGCACCAATATGCGGCAACTCCCACTTATGAGCTGGGAGCGCGGACGTACCGAAATCGAGGGACTGCTTGACGAACGGCGGCTTTCGATGGTCGAGCCATCTTCCGCTCTAGGCGAGCGCCTGATGGACGATGCGGCACACCACTTGGAGTCTGCCCGAACGTTAGCCCCGTCTGACCCCACCGGGGCGTACCAACTTGCCTATGACGCGGCGCGCAAGGCGGGGGCGGCGCTGCTGGCACCGCAAGGACTGCGGGCGGCGAGCGCCGGCGGCCATCGGGCTATCCAAGAGGCTGTCGAGGCGCAGTTCAACGGTCCGAATGGGATGTTGATCTTTCGCAGGTTTTCTCGGATGCGGCGCGGACGGGCAGAGCGCGAATACCCTGACTCCGACAGTCCAAATACGACCACAGATGACGTTGCGGAAGCCACCCAATGGTCCGCCGAAATCGTCGCAGCAGCTCGCAGCGTACTCGACAGCGGGGAGCTATCGGCGTACCGTCGTTAGCTCTCGCCTCCGCTTCAGTCCCGAAGGAGCCAGCGATGACCGGAACATCTCCCCTCCCCCTGGTTGGCGCGGGTAGAGAGACGGCTCGGGGAGCTCGCGGCTCCAGGGTGGCCGATCGCGTCCCCGGTAGGATTATCGGGGGGGCTTTAACACTCTTTGGCACATCAAGTCCACGGAGCGGGTGCGCGTCAACCGATGGTGTCGGAGCAGTCGAGACCGGACTCAGCATCCTTGGCGGTAGATTCCGAGGTCGTGTAGGCCACTCGTCTGAGTTGAGGAGTACTGAGGGGACCCCATTTGTCAGTCCAGACCAAGGGGTCCATATCATCTTGAGCAGTTCAAGGAGGCCCAGTCACGTTCTCTGCGGCTGCGCCCGGTCCACGGCGTCGCCCCGCTCGAAGGCCGATGGGTAGCTGGACCGTTGGCTACGGAGGTTACAGCCGGGTCACCGCGAAAGACGCCTGAGGTGCTCGCCATGCTGTTCGTAGTGGCGCGAAGAGTCCCACAGGATCACCTCGGCGAGCGCCCCCCCGCCAAGCCACGGCCAGTGATCGGTGGCGAATAGCTCCTCGTCCGTGACAGGCTTGAGCGCTGCCACCAACCTGGTAAATGACTCGTCGAACGCCCGCCGCGTGAGCTCAGATGGATCGTCCAGGTGCTCACGGTGGGTCTGCTCATTGAACGCTTCGGTGGTGTTGGCGGGATCGGCCGCGTCGTACGGCTGCCGGCCAGCCCGGAGACCTTCGATCACACCTACGGAGTGATCGTGCCACCACGCCATGTGGGCGAGCAGGTCCTTGCCTGTCCAGTCGTCCATCACGGGTTCGAGCAGCCTTTCCCCAGGGAGGTGCTCAATCGCTCCAGCGATCCGATGCTGTGCATCCCGGATCCTACGGATCAGCTCCGACTTGCCCGCCGCTTGCCCACCGTCCCGCATCTTCGTGTAACCCCTCAAAGTGAGCCTTGGATCCCGACTCTAGAAGTCTGAGGCTCGCCTCTAGGGAACGATTTTAGCCGCGGACACAGGCGTGAGCTTCAGCCCTCGTCCGCCTACGAATCTCACCACGGCTGATGGAGCTGGACCTGCGAGGACTTCGTTCCTCAGTCCAGCTGCCACGGGCCACATCAACTGGATAATTTCAAGGGGTTCGCTCACAAGGAATACCGGCCCTTAGCCTGAATCCACTGACGAGGGTCATGGTGCGGTGCAGGGGAACCGAGGCCGGAGCTGGAGAGTGGTCGGTGGTCGTGACATCAGCCAGAGAGTGCTCCATGACCTCAAGGTGGCCAGCAATGTT
>JBOHUG010000041.1:0-29918 GCA_050734135.1 Candidatus Dormibacteria bacterium | reverse complement strand
CAGCCACCAACCGTGGCCCATCGCCCGCGCCACCAACCCGGCACCCCAGTCCGCCGGCTTAACCCTCCCCGGGGTCCCGCCGCCCCTCCAGAGCGCCCCGTCCACCTGCCTATCCGCGCGGGCTCTTAGGGCGGCTGGGTCTATCTGTACCCGCAAGACAGTCACTCCCGCCGAGGCCACCTATGGGGACCACCGCGTACTGCGCCTGCTCGCCGGCTGCCTGTCCCGAAACCACCACGCCCTCGGGGCGTCTCCGGGCTTGGGACTCTTGAATCGGACTATAGCGGCAGATGGCCGCCACGTCAACCGGTGGGGGTGGGTTCTCGGGCCGACCTCTACCTGTGGTGTCTCTCCTCCGAGCCGAACGTCTTGGAGTTGAGCAGCGCTCGCTGGCTGGCTCCGGACGCCTCTCTCTCGGCGAAGGCAGCATGAAGGGCGTCTCGGTCAACCACTCCGAGAGTCCCGCACCGCGGGCAGTGGATCAGGAACCTGGGGATCTGGTCGAACAACACCGTCGCCCGCTTGCTCGCCAGCCGCTTGCGCGCCTCGTATTCGGTCGGACTGCGCCGCCGAGAGCGCGCCCGGAGCACGGGTCCGCGTCCCAGCGCCAGGGAACGCTTCTTCCACTCGGCCATAGAGAACAGCGGCAGACCGCCCACGGTCTCGCCCCAGGCCAGGTGATCGGCCAGCTCCACTACCCCACCACCAGCTGGCGGGTCGGGAAGCCAGGAGCCCAGCTCCGCGCACGTCGAGCGTCCCGGATTCATCCGGCCGCATACCAGCCGGTAGCCGGCCCCGACCAGCTGGACCGGGACGACGCGCTCCTGCTCGGGCTCTCTCACTGGTTGCCCAGCAGCACCTTCATCATCGCGGCGTGGTCGTCGCTGGGGTTGAGGTGCGAGTAGACGCCGGAGATCATCGACAAGTCGAAGTGGCCGAGGATGTTGCGGAGCGAGATCAGATTGCCACCACGCCGGACAAACTCGGTCGCGAAGCTGTGGCGGAGCAAGTGCGGGTAAACGCGCTTCGTGATCCCGGCCTCCAGAGCCGCCAGCCGGACGCACTGCTCGGCGCCGCTGATGGTCAGGGGGGGGTGATCGCCATTGGCGGTCTTGCGCAGGGAGACGAACACGTGGTCACCGGCCTCCGCGTGACGCCCGCTCAGGTAGCGGCGCAGCCGCCGGACCAGGGGGGTGGCGACCGGCACTAGCCGGTCCCTGGAGCCCTTGCCGTGGACGCTCAGGAAGTGCTCCCCGGGACGGTCCTCGTGGATGTCCTCGACCCTGAGCTGGAGCAGCTCGCCGAGCCTGAGTCCGGTGTCGGCCAGCACCCGGATGATGAGCTTGTCCCGCTCGGTAGTGGCCGAGTTCTCCATCCGCAAGATCTCCTCTCGGCTGAGCACGTCGGGGAAGAGCTTCTGCGCCTTGGGCAGCGCCGGGCTGGCCCCTACCTTGGCAGCGCCTCCCTCCGGGTCTGCCACCCACTTGAGGAACACCCTGACCGCCTGGCAGTAGGAGCGGACGCTGGCCCGGGCTAACGGGTTGCCATGCTTGCCGCCGTCATCCAGGAGGTGGGTGGTGAACCGCTCCACCAGCTGGGTGGTGAGCTGGCCCGGGTCGGTCACTCCTTCGGACTCGCACCAGGGGAGGAATGTCCAGTGGAGGCTGTGGCCGTAGGCCTCCACTGAGCGCACCGACAACCCCTTGGCCCGACGGGAGGCGAGGAACTGTGCGGCCAGGGCGGCGATTGCCGGCGGGGACTTGACCACCGAGAGTTTCGTCGGCATCGGGGATACCTCCTGAGCGACTTCTTACGGGACTCGCTGTCCTGTAGCTACTAACACTCAGAGATTATGTCCCTGTTTTATGGCTGCCGCAAGCACGCTTTACCGAAGTGAGCCGAAGTGAGCTCATGAGAGGCTGTCAGGGCCGGATTCGTAGCGACTGTTCCATCATCAGACCGTCCATTGCTGACCTCCCAGTTGCTGTTCCACCACGTTTCTCCCCCACCCCGCCAGCGCTGGCGAGCGCCCGGCTACGGGTAGATGCCGCGCACTGAAGTCGCGTCGGCCACGCGCTTGACCGCGAGGCAGTAGGCGCCCATCCGCAGGGTGGTCGAGTGCTCTCGAGAGAGCTCATCTACCTGCTCGTACGCCCGCTGCATGATCCTGGTCAGCCGCCCGTTGATCTCCGTCTCCGCCCAGAAGAAGGACTGCAGGTCCTGGACCCACTCGAAGTAAGAGACAGTGACCCCCCCGGCGTTGGCGAGGATGTCGGGAATCAGGGTCACTCCCCGCTGATGGAATACGTCGTCGGCCTCCGGGGTGGTCGGGCCGTTGGCGGCTTCCACCACCACCCGCGCCTGGACCCGGGCGGCATTGTCCATGGTCAGCTGGTTCTCCAGAGCTGCCGGAATCAGAATCGTGACCGGCAGCTCCAACAGGTCAGCGTTGGAGATCTGCTCGGTGGCTCCAGGGAAGCCGGTCACCTTGCCGTGGGCCCGAACGTGGTCCAGCAGTGCCGGCACATCCAGTCCCTCGCGGTTGTGAATACCGCCGAAGACGTCGGAGACCGCCACCACCTTGAAGCCCTGTTGATGGAGCAGCTCGGCGCTGACGCTGCCGACGTTGCCGAATCCCTGGATGGCGACCGTGGACTCGGCCGGTTCGATCGCCATTCGCCGGCACGCTTCCAGGGTCACCACCATCACCCCTCGGCCGGTGGCGGCGGGGCGACCCTCGGACCCTCCGATTGAGAGGGGCTTGCCGGTGACCGTGGCCGGGACTGAGTAGCCCTTCTCCATCGAGATCGTGTCCATGATCCAGGCCATGGTCTGCTGGTTGGTGTTCACGTCCGGGGCGGGGATGTCCGATTCCGGCCCGATCAGGATCGAAATCTCGCTGGCAAACCGCCGGGTGAGGTTCTCCAGCTCCTGGAGACTGAGCGTCCTGGGGTCGCAGATCACTCCGCCCTTGGCGCCGCCGTAGGGGAGGTTGGTCACCGCGCACTTCCAGCTCATCCACATCGCCAGGGCCTTGACCTCGTCCAGGGTCACCTCGGGGTGGAAGCGGATGCCGCCTTTGGCAGGACCCCGGGTCAGGTTGTGCTGCACCCGGTAGCCGGTGAACATTCGGATGGTGCCGTCGTCCATCCGGACCGGGAAGTTGACGGTGAGTTCACGACGGACCTCACGGAGCACCTGCCGCATGCCTTCATCCAGACCCAGGATGGTGGCGGCCTGATCGAACTGCCGCTGCGCGGTCACATAGGGATTGGCCGCGGCGGTCGGGGAGATCGCCGTCAGGACACCTTCAGCCATCGACCGCCTCCTAGTGACGAGGTGATTATGAGCGCGGCCATTGTGAGCTCGCCGTAGGGTAGCCATCGTCTCGGCGGTCCTGTCAAGCCGTGCTGTGTCCCAGCTGCTCAGGGCGGGTCAGGTCAGCCTAGGTGAAGCTGCGCGTATGGGGCCGGCCGGAGAGTGGGCGGCGCATTGGGCACAAGCTGCGGCACCGGCTCGGGTGCCGGTGCTGGATGAGGTGAGCCGCACTGCGGAGCTCCGCCCGGGAGCTAGCTCTGCCCGGAGCGCGGCTCTGCCGCTCAGGGCTCGCCCCGCGTTCCGCTATCGCTCAGATGACCGCCGCCCCTGAAGGCGGAGAAGACGGCGGCGGATACCGCTACGGCCGCGAGGAAGAGGCAGGCGGCCACCGTCCCGTCACTGGCCGAGGTGGGCGAGCTTACGCGACTGATCGAGGTTCCTGCCGAGAGCCCAAAGACAAGGCCGGTTAGGGCCACCCCCATCGCGGTGCCCATGCCTCGGGTCATGTTGAGGATGCCGCTTGCCATGCCCGCCTGATTCCTGGGAGCAGCGCCCATGATCGAAGCGTTGTTGGGTGGGGTGAAGGTTCCGAGCCCGATCCCGACTGCGATCAGTTCCACCAGCAGGAGTCCGCCGGCGGGGGGGTGTAGCGCGAACGCCAGAAGCGAGGCGGCAGTCAGCAGCATGCCGCCCACCGTCAGGGGCCTGGCTCCCCAGCGGTCCGCCAGGATCCCGGCTAGGGGAGCGGTCAGGCCAAGTGCCAGGGGCAGGACCAGAAGGCGCAGCCCGGCCGCGCCAGGGTTCATGTGTCCTGCGAAGCGTAGGAAGAACGGGAAGACGAAGAGGGTTCCGAACAGAGCCAGGTACGACAGGAGTCCACTGGAGATGCCAAAGCTGAAGGCTGGTCGGAGGAAGAGCGGCAATCTCATCATGGGGGCCGCCGCCCGCAGCTCCCAGTAGACAAAGCCACCTCCGCAGCCGAGGGACACCACCAGGCAGGCGAGGATGAAGGCCGAGCCCCAACCTGCCTGGTCGCCCAAGGACAAGGCGAGCAGGAGGCTGGCGACAGCGATAACAAACAGGGCAATACCGCCCCAGTCGATCGGCTCCCGCGGGGTGAGAAACCGGCTTCGGGGGAGGAGAAACCAGCCCAGGCCGAATCCGACCAGACCGGCCGGGACGTTGACCAGGAAGATCAAACGCCAGCCTCCCAGGACCAAGAGCAGGCCGCCCACCCCGGGGCCTAGGGCGAGCCCGAGGGCTTGGGCCGCTCCTTGGATGCCGATACCGCGGCCCAGCTTCTCCTTCGGCACGGCTTGCACGATCAGGGCGACGCTGTTGGCCTGCAGCATGGCGGCCCCGAGCCCCTGGAGGACCCGGAACGCATCGAGGCTGAGCAGGCTAGGGGCTAGCCCGCAGAGCCCGCTGCCGAGGATGAAGATGGCGAATCCATAGATGTACAGCAGCTTCCGACCGACCATGTCTGCGAACCGACCCAGCGCCGGCACCAGCGCGATCAGGGTCAGGAGATAGGCGAGTGAGACCCACTCCACTGAGCCCAAGTTGCCATGAAAGTGCTTTTGCAGCGTTGGTAGGGCGATCACCACGATGCTGGCGTCGAGTTGGCCCATGAAGGCACCGATGCAGACGGTGCCGACCACCCACCAGTGGGCGTTCCGCCCGGCCGCGATCCCGGCCGGGCGCCTGGGTTCAACCAGAAGCTTGCGCCAACCGCGGCGGGGACCCTGGGGGGGGAGGCCGTCCTCTCGGTTGGGATCAGCCATCACCTTTTGCTGCCGCCCCCGCCTTGCCGCAACTCGAGCGCCATACCGGGAATTGTCCATCGGCGGTCTGGCCAGTTCTCTGCTCCACGGGAAGGGCCCATCCGGAATGCCCCGGATGGGCCCTTGGCACTGGCTGACGCAGGGGCAGGCTACCTTCGCCTAGGAGCTGCCGAACCCCGAGGTGGGGCTGGGCGGGGTGACTGTCGCTGGAGCGTCGCCCCCCCCGACCACGCCACTTCCGGTCATCGTGATCGCCTTAATGTCCTCTGTTTCATAGCCGCTGTGGATCGCCCAGCCGTAGGCGAGCAGGCCGAGCATGATCACTACAAGGAGATCGGCTGGGAAGGGGATGCCAGCAGTTTGGCCGGCGGAGGCCGCAGGACCGTAGGCCCCGTAATAAGAAATTCCAAAAATCGCGAGCAGGAAGTAGATCAGCCACCAAGAACTGCGGACCGCTTCCCGCCCCTCCTCGTTGCACATGTAGTAGAGGGCGCCGGTGAATCCGGCGATCAGCAGGATCATGGTGAAGTAGAAGACCGGGAAGGCGGGATGAGCCACCGCGCTGGGATTGGCCACCAAGACCCATTGCCCCCAGCGCTGATCGATGATCCAGAGCGCGGTGAAAACCACTCCCAGGACCAATCCCGAGCCGCGGTTGATCCAGCCCTTGTTGGGGGCATAGAACCATACGAAGACGGGCAGCGCCATAAAGACGGCCGCGTAGATGATGGCCAACTCCGAGAAGTCAGACCAGTAGACGATCAGCATGGCTCCGATAAATCCGATTGGACCCACTATTCCTGCCGCAGGCAAGCGGAAAGGGCGCGCCAGATCCGGGGCGGTTCGACGCAATACATGCACGCCAATGCCGCCCATGATGTAGGTGAGCACGGTGGTGCCGGTGATGATTCCGACTAGTTCGTACCAGCTCGGAAGCGGCAGGAAGAAGAGGCATCCCACCACAAACGATGCGATGAGAGCTATCCACGGAATCCGGAACCGTTCGAGGATCGACTGGAACAACCGGGGCAGGTAGCCCACGATCGAGAGGCCGTACACGGTTCGTGCCGATGTCCCCATGTAGACGACGCCGGTGCCTCCCGGGGAGACGAAGGCGTCGATAAGCAGGATGGTGGCGAAATAGCCCAGTAACGCGGGGCCGGCCGACTTGAGAGCGATGTAGAACGGTGCATCCGCGGCGGCACTGCCATGCTTGAGGGCCGCCCAATCGCCGGCGTGTATGCCGAATGCGCCCCACTTGATCGCCCCGATGAAGGCAACCTGAAGGAGCACGTAGAGCCCGATACCCGCCAATACGGAAGCAATGGTGGCGATCGGGATATCGCGCTGGGGGTTGCGAGCCTCTCCGCCGTAGTCCAGAGCCTGCCGGAAGCCCAAGAAGGAAAACACGATACCGCTGGTGGCCACGGCGCCCAGCACAGGAGCCCAGCCCAGCGGAACGAAGCCACCTTTGTAGCCCCCGAAGTTCTTGGTGTGGAGATCGAAAATGAACAAGAGGATGAACGTCAATATCGGGATCACGAACTTCCATCCGGTGACGAAGCTGTTGAACTGGCTGAGGAACCTGATCCCGACGTAGTTGACGACGAGGAAGATGATCATCAGGCCAACTCCGAAGAGGATCCCATATGGCCAGGTCAACTCACTGTTGGCGGGGTTGACGATCTCGTGGATATAGCTGCTGGCGTACGTGACCACCGCTTCGGCCTCGATTCCCGGGACCGTGACGGCGGACAGGAAATATGTCCAGCCGAGGATGAAGCCGGTGTAGCCACCGTGGGTCAGGTGAGGGTAGCGGACTATCGCTCCGCTCCGGGGCAGCATGCCGGAGATCTCGGCGTAGTTGAATGCCACGAATAGGACCAGGATGCCGCCGATCACCCAGGAGATGATGGCCGCCGGGCCTGCCTGCGAGGCCGCGGTCAAAGCTGCGAACAGCCACCCTGAGCCGATGATCCCTCCCATCGACAGGAAGAACAGCTGCCACACCGACATCCGCCGATCAAGTTTTCGGTCCGAGGCCTCTGCGTCTGCCAACCCTGTAGCCATCGGTACCCTCCTACCGTTTGCCTTCCAGGTGAAGCGCCGAGAATGGCCCTCCCTGGCCAGCCGACTCAAGGGTGAAGGATACGCACCCGATCGCTGGTTTGTGAAGGGACGAACCTAATTTTGTCTGCCGAGGTCGTAGATAGCTGGACGAAAAGTCCGCATGGTTTCATCAAAGGTTTTGGTGGATGACGGCCGTGGCGGTGCCGGGACGGCTTCAGGCACCCATAATCAGGTCAATGACGGCTCCGGTAGCTCTTGAGATTGAGGTCGACAGCGCCCGCAATCTGATCGAAGGGGGAGCGCCACTGCTCGATGTCCGGGATGCCGAAGAGCGCGACCGGCTGCGGATTGCCGGCTCCCTGTGGATCCCCATCACCGAGCTGAGCGGCCGCTGGCGGGAACTGCCTCAGGGGGGGACGTTGGTGGTGCAGTGCGTGGCCGGCTCCAGGAGCTTCCGGGCAACCAAGTTCCTGCGCGAAAAGGGGCTGGTGGCAACCTCGATGATCGGAGGCATCAGTGAGTGGCAAGCCAAGGGCCTACCAACGGTGACCGGCGCCGATTCTGATCCCGGACGGTAGATAGCGCTCAGTTGGGCCACAGCCAGTGAATCAACCGGTGGGCGACTTTCGGGATCCCTCCGCGAGCTCCCAAGTGAGAGCATGGTAGGAGATGGCGCGTGACCTTCAAGAGCGAGCGGCGAGCGGTGGCACAACGCTGCCTCAGGCGGGGAGTGAACTAGACAACCTCTGCATCAACACGATCCGGACCTTGGCCATCGACGGAGTGGAGAAGGCGCACTCGGGCCACCCCGGACTCCCAATGGGAATGGCCCCTGCTGCCTACGTCCTCTGGACCCGCTTTCTGCGCCATGATCCCACTGACCCTCAGTGGCCGGACCGGGACCGTTTCGTACTATCCGCCGGCCACGGCTCGATGCTCCTTTATGCCCTGCTCCACCTCACCGGATACGAACTGCCCCTGGATCAACTTCAGCAGTTTCGACAGTGGGGATCTCTCACGCCCGGTCATCCGGAACGGGGGTTGACTGATGGCGTGGAGGTAACCACCGGACCCCTGGGCCAAGGGTTCGGCAATGGAGTGGGGCTGGCGATGGCGGAGCGACTCCTGGCCAATCGCTACAACCAGCCCGACCACCCGATCGTTGACCACCGGACCTTCGTGCTCTGTAGTGATGGGGATCTGATGGAGGGGGTCAGTTCGGAGGCGGCCTCTCTGGCGGGCCATCTCGGCCTTGGCAAGTTGATCTGTCTCTACGACGACAACCACGTGACCCTGGACGGACCTTCCTCCCTCTCGTTCACCGAAGATGTCGACGCCCGATTCCGCGCCTACGACTGGCAGGTGCAGCGGGTGGAGGACGGAACCCTCGATCTGGAGGGAATCGCGGCTGCAATCCAAAATGCGATCGACGACCAAAGTCGGCCCTCACTGATAGCTGTCAGGACCCATATCGGCTACGGGGCACCCCACAAGCAGGACACCAACGCCGCCCACGGTTCGCCGCTGGGCGCGGAGGAGGCCGCGGCCGCCAAGCGCGCCTACGGATGGGATCCACAGGCAACGTTCGTTGAGCCGGAGGCGGCGCTGGCGCATTTTCGAGTGGCCAAGGAGCAGGGAGGCACCTGGAGTCGGGAGTGGAACGGTCGCTTCTTTACCTGGAGCGAGGCTTTTCCGGAATTGGCCTACGACTGGCGCACCGCCATCGGCGGCGAGCTGCCCGCGGGCTGGGAAGACGTGCTGCCGGCGTGGGGCGAGGGCAGCGACCCGGTGGCGACTAGGAGCTCGGCCGGCCAGGCCCTGGTCGCGCTGGCCAATCGGATCCCATGGATAGTCGGCGGGGACGCCGACCTTTCCGAGTCGACCAAGACCGCGATCCCCGGCGGAGGCGACTTCGACGGCCGCACCGGGGTGGGCCGCAACCTCCATTTCGGGGTCCGGGAGCACGCCATGGGCGCCGCCTGCAACGGCATCGCCGCCCATGGCGGCCTCCGCACCTACAGTGCCACCTTCTTCACCTTCTCGGACTATCAGCGGCCGTCGGTGCGCCTCTCGGCGCTCTCTCATCTCGGGGTGGCGTGGATCTATACCCATGACAGCATCGGGCTCGGCGAGGACGGGCCGACCCACCAGCCGGTCGAGCACCTGGCGGCCCTGCGAGCTATCCCCAACCTGGTCGTGCTCCGCCCGGGAGATGCCAACGAGTCCAGCTGGGCCTGGGCGGCCGCGCTCCAGCGCGGTTCGGCCCCGACCGCGCTGGTCCTCTGCCGCCAGAACCTTCCCATCCTGGCCGGCACAAAAGAGCTGGCGCCCACTGGGGTCTCGCGGGGGGCGTACGTGCTCCAGGAGGCAGCGGGGGGAATCTGCCAGAGCCTCCTGATCGGGACCGGCAGCGAACTGTCTATCTGCGCCGCGGCCCGGGAGTTGCTCCAGGCGAAGGGGGTACCCACCCGGGTGGTAAGCATGCCTTCGATGGAGCTGTTCGCTGCGCAGTCCGACGAATACCGGGACCAGGTGCTGCCCCCCGGGCTGCCCACGCGGGTCGCGGTCGAGGCGGGTGTGGACCAGCCCTGGTGGCGCTGGGTGGGCGACCGCGGCGCGGTGGTGGGGGTCAACCGGTTCGGCGCCTCCGCCCCCTATCAAACGATCTATCAGCACCTGGGGTTGACCCCCTCGCACGTGGCCGAGCGGGTGCAGCAACTGCTGGCTGGTGCAGGAGGTGAGGAGGATGGCTGAGAACACGCTGCAACAGCTGGCCGCGGTGGGTCAGAGCGTCTGGTACGACAACCTGAGCCGGGATCTGCTGCGCCACGGCGAACTCCGGCGCCTGATCGAGCTTGGAGTGCTGGGGGTGACGGTCAATCCCACCATCTTCGAGAAGGCCGTCTCCGAGGGCGATGCCTACGACGGTGAGATCCGCGATCTGGCCCTGGGGGGCCGTACGATGGATGAGATCTACGACCAGCTGATCGCTGACGACGTGCGCAGCGCCTGCGACGAGTTGCTGGCGACTTACCACCAGACTGAGGGCCGGGACGGTTACGTCAGCCTGGAGGTGTCGCCGGCTTTGGCCCGCGACGCTCGCAACACGGTCGCCGCCGCCGGCCGGTACTGGCAGGCCGTCGATCGACCGAACCTTCTGATCAAGATCCCGGCCACCCAGGAAGGGGTAGGGGCGATCGAGGAAGCCCTCTTCCAGGGCTTCAACGTCAACGTGACTCTCATCTTCGCGGTAGCTCGCTACCGGGAGGTGATGGAAGCCTACTGTCGCGGCCTGGAACGTCGCCTGGCGGCAGGGTTGCCGGTCGCGCAGCTGCGCTCGGTGGCCAGCTTTTTCGTAAGCCGGGTCGACACCGAGGCCGACGCTCAGCTGGACGCCTTGGCCAAAGACGCCGATGTCGAGCGGCGGGTGCAGTTGAAGGCGGCCCGCGGGAAGGCGGCCATCGCCAATGCGGCGGTCGCCTACCAGGCCTTCCAGGAGGTTTTTCAGGGGGAGAGATTCCGGAAGCTGGCGGCGGCCGGCGCTCCGTTGCAGCGTCCTCTCTGGGCCAGCACCAGCACCAAGAATCCCGCCTACCGTGACGTCCTCTACTGCGAGGAACTGATCGCCCCGGAGACGGTGAACACCATGCCCCCCAGCTCGATCGAGGCATTCTTGGACCACGGCGTGGTGCGGCCCACTCTGGTAGGACACATCGCCGCGGCGGGACCAGAGCTGGACCAGATGCGCCAGCTTGGGGTGGATATTGACCAGGTCACTGCCGTTCTCGAGGTCAAAGGGGTGGAGAGCTTCAGCAACTCGATGGACAAACTCCTGGCCGAGATAGGCGCCAAACGCGCCAGCTTCGCCGGGCAGGGCCTGGTGGCCTCGCCCCGTACCCAGGTCAGCTCCACAGTGGTGCTGGCCCAGGTCGAAGCTGGCACCGCCGGCCCCGCGGTCGCCGAGGCTATGAGCCAGCTGCAGAGCTCCAACGCCGCCAGCCGACTGCACGACCGTGACACCACCCTCTGGCCTGGCGACGAGACCAGCCGGCCAGCGATGGCGGAACGGCTCGGATGGCTGGATGAGCCGATGCGCCAGCGGAGCGCTGTCGCCGGTCTCCACACCTACTCCAGGTGGGTCAGGGACCAGGGGTTCTCCCACGCCGTGCTGGTCGGGATGGGGGGGAGCAGCCTCTGCCCCGAGGTGTTGCGCCAGATATTCGGCGTTCGGCCGGGCTACCCGGATGTGATTGTGCTCGACTCCACGGATCCCGACCAGATCCAGGCGGTGGTGAAACGAATCGATCCGGCCCACACCTTGCTGGTGGTGACCTCCAAGAGCGGCGGTACCACCGAGACCCTCTGCCACTGCAGCTTCTTTCACCACCTCTGGCAGACCGTGCTCGGGGACGCCGCCGGTGACAACTGCATCGCGATCACTGATCCCGGGACGGGGTTGGAGCAGCTCGCCCATAAGCTGAACTTCCATCAGGTTTGGTCGGCCAACCCGGCCATCGGGGGGCGGTACAGTGCCCTGTCCGACTTCGGGATGGTGCCGGCAGCGACCATGGGGATCGACGTAGACCAGCTTTTGGCGGGGGCGGTCTCCATGTCGGAGGCCTGTTTCCCAGAAAGCAGAGCAGCTGCCGACCGCAATCCGGGGGTCCAGCTGGGTGCGCTGCTCGCAGGCTGCGCCGCGGTGGGCCGCGACAAGGTGACTATCGTCGCGCACGCGGCCCTGCACGAGCTCCCCACCTGGATCGAGCAGCTGCTGGCCGAGTCGACCGGCAAGCAGGGGAAAGGGTTGATTCCGATTGTCGGCGAACCCCCCGGCGAGCCGCGCGAATACGGAGGCGACCGGCTGTTCGTCTACCTCGAATTGGAGGGTGACGGGGCCGATACCAGCACTGAGAATTGGCTCACTGAATTGGCCGGGGCCGGCCACCCCGTGGTCAGGGTTCCGACTGCCCACCTGCTCGATCTGGGCGCGGAGTTCTATCGCTGGGAAGTGGCCACGGCCCTGGCGGGCGCGCTGATCGGGATCGACCCCTTTGATCAGCCGAATGTTCAAGAGAGCAAGGACAACACCACCCGACTGCTGCAGGGTTGGGAGAGGGATGGTCGGCTGCCGGAACCGGCTATCGACCTGATCGACGGCTCGGTTCGCGTGGCGGGAGCTCCGGGCGCGGCCAGCCTGGACCAGGCCCTGGTCGGCTGGCTTGAGGGTTTGGGACCGCCTTGGTATCTGGCGGTGATGGCATATCTACCGATGCGGCCTAACCACCCGGAGGATGCTGAATTGATCTCCAGGCTCCGGGCAGGCCTGGTGCGGGCGAGCGGTTGCGCCACCACGTTCGGCTATGGGCCCCGCTTCCTCCACTCCACCGGACAGCTGCACAAGGGTGGCCCCGAGACAGCGGCCTTCCTCCAGATCACGGGTGTTCACCACGCCGACCTGGCGATTCCGGAGCGGCTCTACACCTTCGGGGTGCTGCAGCAGGCGCAGGCCCTGGGCGACTATCAGGCACTCACCCAGCGCGGGCGGCGAGTCCTGCGAGTGCGTTGTGAAGATGTCGGGCGCGGCCTAGAGCAGCTAACCCAGGTAGTCGAGCGGCTGCTGGCGCCAGTCGCCACCTGACGCTGGAGTGAGCCCGAACGAGGGGTCGTCAGTGCCCCGAATCCGGGTCCTTCCGGACCGCGAATCCCTGGCGCGACACGCCGCCAACGACTGGGCCCAGACGATTCGCAGCTCGATCTCGACCCGGGGCGAGTGTGTGGCCGTCCTGCCGGGAGGAGCTACCCCTCGGGAGGCTCTTGAACTGCTGGCTGGTGAGGGCGACGTGGACTGGGCGCGGACGGTGGTGCTGCCGGGGGATGAGCGGATGGTTCCGGTTACCGATCCGCAGTCCAACGAGGGCATGCTCCGCGCCGCCTTGGTCGACCGGATCACAGGTGACCGACCGATGGTCCTCAGCTGGGGCGTGGAGCCTGGCCTGGGATCAGAGACTATCTGCCAGCGCTTTGAGGCCAGGCTGCTGGGCGTGGTCCCCTATGTCGACGGTCGCCCGCAACTGGCCATCCTGGCGCTCGGGATGGGGGAGGACGGCCACATGGCGTCCCACTTCCCCGGTCACGGGTATTCCGCCGCAGCGGTGGTGCTGGCGACCACCGATCCGGATCACCAGCACCGGCTCAGCCTGGGACCGCTGATGCTCCGTTGGGGTCGGCACACTCACTTTCTGGTCTACGGCGAGGCGAAGGCTGAGACTCTGGCCCAAGTGGTGCAGGGGGGATATGACCCGGTCCACTGGCCGTCCCAGTTGGTAGCCCGCAACGCTTCAGGCTGTGAGATTTGGTGTGACGCCGGGGCCGCCTCCCGACTGCCGGCGGGGGCGGCGTGAGCCTCCTAGCACCCTCGATTCTGGCGGCGGACTTCGGCCACCTGCGCGACGAGCTAGCCGCCTGCGAGGAGGCGGGGGCCGATCGAATCCATGTCGATATCATGGACAACCACTTCGTGCCTAACCTGACTATGGGGCCTGACGTGGTGGCCGCCTGTCGCCGCTCCACCTCGCTCTTCCTGGAAGCCCACCTGATGGTGGAGCGGCCAGATGGGATCATCCCCCGCTTCACCGCCGCGGGGGCCAACCTGGTCACCGTTCACTACGAAGCCTGCCAGGAGCTGCACCGCACCGTGGAGTTGATCCGATCCGAGGGCGCCCGGCCCGGGGTGGGGATCAATCCCGCTACTCCGGTGCGCCTCCTGGCAGAAATCCTCCCGGAGATTAGTCTGGCACTGGTGATGTCGGTCGAACCCGGATTCGGAGGCCAGCCGTTCCTGCCCACCTCCCTGGAAAAGACGAGGGAGCTGCGGCGGCTGGTGGAGGTCCGGCAGCTGAGCTGTGACATTGAGTTGGACGGCGGCGTGGACGCGGAGAACGCCGCCGCCTGTTTGGACGCCGGTGCCACCGTTCTGGTCGCCGGCACCGCTGTTTTCCAGGTGCCCGGAGGCGCTCGGGCCGGGATCGGCTGCCTGCTGGAGCTGATGGGTCGCGGAAGCCAGGTGGGGAGGGCCTAGACTTGAGCGAGCCCGAACTCCCGTCGCCACCACCCGCCCTGGCCGGCATGGTGTTGCCGCCGCCCGTCCACGAGGAGCTCTCGGCGGCCGCCCTCCAGGCTTTCGTGGAGGTGGATCGGAAGTGTGCGGTCTTCATCTTTCCCCAGCTCCAGCAGCTAGGGGCGTCCCTGGCGGTGGCGGAGCTGGAGACGGCCGCGGCCCAGCTGGCGGAATCGTCCAGCGCCGGAGCGAATGCCGAGCTGGCGCAGGGGTACCGGGATCTGCTCGCAAAAGCTCAGCTGGCTCTCCGGGAGGCGCGGACAGAGGAGGTCCGCCAGGACAGCGAACTCCGAGACCGACGCCAAGGTGAGGCTCGGCTGGCGGCCTCCTTGCTCTCTGCCAAGTCGCGGCTGCCCGCGGCCCGCATGGCCCGCCTGCAGCAACGGCTAGCCGAGATGGCCGACGACCAGGGCAGCGACCGGGTCGCGACCGTCGAGGCCGCTGTGGCCGAATGGGACCGGCTCAGTCAGGTGCGCCAGTCCCGGGAGGCCGAGCGCCTGGCGGATCGGGCTCACCTCGCGGTCCGGCCCCGTCAGCTCGAGACCGCTCGCAGCAGGAAGGCGCTCCGCGACCAGGCTCGGGTGATCGAACTGGCCAAGGCGTTCGGCCTCGAGGAGCCGGGTGGCGCGGCGACCGTCAGCCCAGACGAAGGGGCCGATCAGTGACGGGCGGCCTCTAGCTCCAGCGCTTCGCCTTCTTCCGCCTCGATGCTCACCCAGTCGGGCTGACCCAAGAGTCGGCTGACCTCGACCATGATCCGTCCCTGGGCATCAAAGACCGCGTCCTGGACTCGATCGATGCTCGGGCGGCTGGTGGCGACCACCTGGGCCAGATCCGGGTCCTCTTGGGCGACCTCGGTTTGCCGCAGCCGCTCGGTGATCTGCGGGGGAACGACCCGGCGCTCCCTGATTCGGGCATCCTCCAGGTCGGCCAGAACCCGGTCTAGATGCTCCAAGTGGGAGCGGTAGCGGCGGAGGATGCGGGTGCGTGAGAAGCCGTCGTGCTGACGGCGAAGGATCTCTCGACGGGTTGTGCGGAAACGGTTGTCTCGATCTGGAGTCATCATTTGGGGGTATTTCCTTGGAGCCCAAGGCTCGATGCTGGTCGGCGACGAGGGTCCGGCACCCGGACCTCCGATCTTTCCAACGACGACGGACGCAACCTGGTTACCCGGTGCTCCCCGCCACCTGGCAGCGCCGCTGTGAGGAACTGCGCTCCCTGCAGTATACCCCAGAATCCGCCAATTTTCAATGGGTTTTGCGGGGCTACGCGGGAACCTTCGCACACTGATTTAGGCGTCTAAACCAGCGGCCAGGACCCTCTCTCGCAGGGTCCCGGGGCGCGCTCTTGGCTCACCTCCTAAACTTACTGCATGGCTGCCACCCCAGGGACGCGGCGCGTCCGCTCGAAGCGGAGCGCCGGACAGACCGTGGAGCCAGAACTACCCCTCGGTTTGACCCCCGCGCAGTGTCGGCACATGTACCGCCAGATGGTGCTGATCCGGCGTTTCGAGGAGCATGCCGCCGAGGCTTACGCCCAAGCTAAGGTCGGGGGCTTCCTCCACCTCTACATCGGTGAGGAGGCCGTCGCGGTGGGCGCGCTCAACGCTGCCCGGGAGGACGACCACGTCCTGGGCCACTACCGAGACCATGGTTACGCGCTAGCCCGGGGCTGCGACCCCAAGCAGTGCATGGCGGAGCTGTTTGGCCGCGAGGACGGGCTCTGCCACGGCCGAGGAGGGTCGATGCACCTGGCAGACGCAACGCGCAATTTCTGGGGCGGCTACGCCATCGTGGGCTCGCACATCCCCATCGGAGCCGGCATGGCTTACGCCATGCAGTACCAGCAGCGCTCGCAGATTGTGCTGGATTTCTTTGGCGACGGTGCAACCGGCAACGGAATCTTCCATGAGGGCCTCAACATGGCCGCTCTCTGGAATCTTCCGATCATCTTTATCTGCGAAAACAACCTCTACGGCATGGGCGCGACCCTGGCCGAGGAATCGCCGGTCAGCGAGATGAGGATCAAAGCCGAGGGCTACACCATGCCGGCGGTGCAGTGCGACGGAATGGACGTGCTCTCCGTGTACACCGCGATTCGGGCCGCCGCGGAGCACTGTCGGAGTGGCAAAGGCCCCTTCTTCGTGGAGGCCCTCACCTATCGCTTTCGGGGCCACTCGATGGCGGATCCAGAGCTCTACCGGGATCGGGCGGAGGTCCAGAGGTGGCGTACCCAGGACCCAATCCCTCGCTTTGGAGCTTTCTGTGTGGAGCACCGGATCTGCAGTCAAAAGGAGCTGGCGCAGGTCAACGAAGAGGTAGAGCAGCAGATGCTGGACGTGGTCGCCTTCGCGGATCAGTCGCCCTGGCCCGACCCCGCCCAGGTGGGCCGGGGAGTATATGCCAACCCGATCGACCCCGACGCCGCGGTTAGTGCGGACTCGGGAGAGCTCCCGGTGCCGGTCGGGGAAGCGGCTCCAGCGCCGAACAAGGCCGGGATCTGAGATGGCGGTCGTGAGCTACCGGGACGCCGTCCGGGGAGCCCTCCGAGACGAGATGTTCCGGGACCAGCGGGTGATCCTGATGGGAGAGAGCATCACCGGCTACGGCGGTTCTTACGCGGTCACCAAGGGCCTGATCGACGAGTTCGGTCCGAAGCGGGTGATGGAGACCCCGATCGCGGAGGCCGGGATCGTCGGTTTCGCGGTGGGCGCGGCAATGGGCGGACTGCTCCCGGTGGCCGAGCTGATGACCGTGAACTTCGCGCTGCTGGCGCTGGACCAGATCGTGAACAGCGCCGCCAAGTTCCATTACATGTTCGGCGGCCAGTGGTCGGTGCCGCTGGTGGTCCGCACTGTCTCCGGCTTCGGCCAGCTCGGTCCCACCCACTCCCAAACCTTCGAAGGGTGGTTCGCCTCGGTACCTGGTCTCAAAGTGGTGATGCCGGCCACTCCGGCAGACGCCCGGGGCCTGCTGCTGGCCTCGATCAGAGACCCGGACCCAGTCATCTTCATCGAGCACAGCCTGCTGTACAGCACCAAGGGAGAGGTCCCAGACGCGGTGGACGAGATTCCAATCGGCAAGGCCCAGGTCGTGCGGCCTGGCTCCGACGTCACCCTGGTCGGCTACTCTCGGATGTTGCTCCAGGCGCTCCAGGCGGCCGAGGTCCTGGAACGCGACGACGGGATCTCCTGCGAGGTGATCGACCTGCGCACGCTCCGTCCCGTCGACTACCCGACGGTGGTGGACTCAGTCCGGCGGACTCACCAGCTGGTGTTGTGTGGCGAGGATTGGCGCACCGGAGGCTTCGGCGCTGACCTCCTCAGCGAGATCCAGGACCGCTGCTTCGACGATCTCGACGGCCCGATCCAGCGGGTAGCCATGCGCGACATTCCGATGGCCTATTCACGGCAGCTGGAGAAGGTTTTGGTTCCCACCAGCGATCAGGTGGTGGAAGCGGTCCGGCGGCTGAACTGATGGCCTACCAGGTGACGATGCCTCAGATGGGTTACGACATGACCGAGGGCTCGATCAACCGCTGGCTGGTGGAGGAGGGGTCGCAGGTGGAGCGCGGCGACGTAATCGCGAGCATCGCGACTGAGAAGGCGGACATCGACATCGAGGCCTACGCCAGCGGGGTACTTCGCCAGATCCTGGTCCAGCCCGGCGCGATGGTGCCGGTGGGGCAGCCGATCGCGATCATCGCCGAGGTCGGCGAGGAAGTGGTCCCAGTCGAGCCCGCGGCGGAGCAGCCCCCGAGTACGGCCAGTTCGCCGGCCCCCGCTGTGGGCTCTCCGGGTGCTGGCAAGTCGGCGAAATCTAGCCGTCGGCAGGCGCCCCAAGCGACCGAGCCTCCGGGGTCAGCGGCCGCGGCGACTCCAGTTCCGATCTGGGCTCAGCAGCTCACTGGCCATGCGGAGGAGCCGGCGCCCGCAGGCCGACTGGCGGCTCCCGGCGGTCGGGTCAAGGCGAGCCCGCTCGCTCGGAGGCGGGCCCGGGAGCTTGGGATCCCCCTGGAGAGTGTCCAGGCTAGCGGGCCGGACGGCCGGATCAAAGCTGAGGACGTGGAGGCCGCCTCGCGGGGCGGAGTCACGGGCCCCGCCCCGCGAGGCGGGGTCGCGATCCCCATCGATCCCGGCGATCCGTCTGAGCCCGTGCCACTCTCCCGAATGCGGGATGCGATCGCCCGCCGAATGGCGGAGTCCAACAGCACCATCCCCCATTTCCACCTCACCACCGAGGCCGGGATGGGATCCCTCCTGCAGCTCCGCCGAGACCTGAATCAGCTGGGCGACTCGGAGCTGCCCAAGTTCTCCGTGACCGACTTCATCGTTCGGGCCATGGCCCTTACCCTGCAGCGCCATCCGGCACTCAACGCTGCCTGGATCGGCCAGGGGGTGCGCAGCTTCACCGAGAGCAACATCGCGCTGGCGGTGGCGCTCTCGGACGGCCTGGTAGCACCGGTGCTTCGGGCTTGCCAGGACCTGAACTTTGCCGAGCTCTCGCGTCAGACTCATGACCTCGTGGCCCGGGCCAAGACCGGGCGGCTGCGCCCGGACGAGCTCTCAGGAGGCCACACCGCCATCAGCAACCTGGGCATGTTCGGGGTGACCCAGTTCTCCGCCATCATCACCCCGGGGCAGGGCAGTGTCCTGGCCGTCGGTGAGGTTCGGGAGGCGGCGGTCGTGGTCGGCGGCGAACTAGTGCCAGGGCACCAGATGGCCATGACCCTGGCGATTGACCACCGCGTCACAGACGGCGCCCAGGCGGCTGAGGCGCTAGCGTATTTGCGCTGGTTGCTGGAACATCCCACGGCCTGCCTGGTTTGAGGCAGCTGCCCCGGCGAGTACGGCCATGAAAGACCTGGCCATCGTCGGCTCCGGGCCGGGCGGTTACGTGGCCGCGATAAGGGCAGCTCAGTTGGGGATGGCGGTGACGCTGGTCGAGGAGGAGGAAACCCTTGGAGGGGTCTGCCTGAACTGGGGCTGCATCCCCTCCAAGGCGCTGCTGCGCAACGCTGAGGTTCTCCATCTGGTCCAGGAGGCGGACCGGTTCGGGATCACCCGTGGTGAGGTGGTGGCTGACTTCAGTGCCGCCATCACCCGGAGTCGAGAGGTAGTCGGGAAACTGGTGCAGGGAGTTGCCTTCCTGATGCGCAAGAACGGGGTGGAGGTCGTACACGGCCGCGCCCGCCTGCTCTCCGAGCAGACCCTGGAAGTCACCCCATCCGGCCAACAGGTGGCCGCATCGCAGATCGTCATCGCGACTGGAGCCCGGCCCAAGACCCTGCCCGGGTTGACGCCTGACGGTAAGACGGTCTTCAGCTCGCGGGAGGCACTGGAACTGCGGCAGCTTCCCCAGAGCTGCGCGATCGTGGGCGGCGGCGCGATTGGGGTCGAGTTCGCCTACATCTACTCCTCTTACGGTGTCGCCGTCACGGTGATCGAGGCCCTGCCGCGGCTGCTGCCGCAAGAGGATCTGGACGTCTCCCAGGAGCTGACCCGCCAGTTCGGGCGCCAGAAGATAGCCCTCCAGACCGGTGCCTTGATCCAGCGTTCGGAGCGGAACGCGGACGGCTGGCGACTGCATCTCGAGAACGGCGAGATCGTGGAGTCCGACATGGTCCTGACTGCGACGGGGGTCGCCGCCAACGTCGAGAACCTGGGACTGGAGGAGTTGGGGGTGGTGGTGGAGGGCGGCTTCATCAAGGTGGACGATCACCTCCGCACCAACGTTCCCGGAGTCTTCGCCATCGGGGACGTGAATGGCCCGCCCTTGCTCGCCCATGCCGCCAGCGCCGAGGGCGTGATCGCCGTCGAGACCGCCGCCGGCCGAGAGGTGAAGCCGCTCGACCCGGTGCAGGTGCCTCGCTGCACCTACTGCCAGCCGCAGGTGGCCTCGGCGGGGCTCACCGAGGAGCAGGCCAAGGCAAGTGGTCACAATGTTCGGATCGGCAAGTTTCCTTTCAGCGCCAGCGGCAAGGCGATCGCCATGGGCGACATCGTCGGCTTCATCAAAACCGTGGTCGATGCGGAGACCGGGCGGCTGCTGGGCACCCACGCCGTCGGGGCCGAGGTCACCGAGCTACTTCCTGAGATGGTGATGGCGGCGTGGGCAGGGGTGCGAGCGGAGCAGTTCGAAGCCTTGGTGCATGCGCATCCCACGCTCAGCGAGAGCTTGAAAGAGGCGGCCCTGGCGGCGGAGGGGCTGGCGATTCACATCTGACGGCCAGCCGGGATTGCGGCGCCGCTAAGGAGCGGATCCCAGTCCGGTGATACGAATGCCGGTATTGCTGTGGTGGAGACGGTTCAGTCGGACCAGGAAGGGGGTGAGCCCCTCGCTGAAGCCGGCATTTACCAACCCGCCGCCGTCCACTCCCCGCAGGCCCGGCACCAGGTCGGCGAGCCTCATCACGAGCTCCTTCGCCGCGCGATCGTCCGATGTGACGATCACGTCCTCGTCGAGGTGGACGTTCAGTCGCCCCAGGCTGGGCGCGCTTACGGTGTGGAAGGCGCCAACCACTAGGGCGCCGGGACACTGCTGGGCGACCTCCTGGGCGGCTGATCCCGCTTCTGGGCGTACCGGGCAAGCCATTCCCCCCAGGAACTCCATCGGCGCTGCGGTGGAGACCACGACCCGGTCCTGAAGCAGGCTTCGGAACTGGGTGACCAGGGGAGAACCTGGCTCGTAGGGAACGGCGAGTAGCACTAGCTCCCCGAATCGAGCGGCCTCACTGTTGCTCCCACCCTGCACGAAGCCGGCTCCCGCACCGAGCTGCTCTGTGATCGAGGTAGCGGCCTGTGCCGCCCGCTGGGGATCTCGCGAGCCCAGCATGACGTCAAGTCCTGCCTGCCCCAACCGAGTCCCGAGACCTCGACCCATGGGGCCGGTACCGCCGATGATGCCGACGCCGCCCAAGGTGGTGCTCATCGGGCTCCAGGTGTGGATGCGGTAGCGCGGCCAGAGCCGCATCGACTTTCGGACCTACCATATCGGGACTTGAGTAGCGACGTGTTTGGCGGGGCGCGCGAGACCGGGATGGGGCTCGTCCTCGACGATGCCCACACCCTGGTGATAGTGGAACCCAAAGACCTGGAGGCCCTCTGGCTGGCGGACATCGCGGGAGCGCTCGGCTGGCTGCTCTTCCGCAGCCCGGCGGTGGTCCCGAGCGCGGGACGGGCGGGCAACAGCGCACCTGAGCTCTGGTTCGAGCTGGGGGGCCGGAGACTCTTTGCGGAACTGCGGGAGGGAGCCGGGTGGGAAGAGCCTGGCACCGCGGCCGTGGCCCTGTTCGAGCTGCGCGTCGAGGGCCTGCCGGCCAAGCCAGAGGGTCCCTCGTGGTCACGATGCGGGCTCGTGGTCGAAGGCGGCGAGATTGCCGTGGAGCTGCCGGGCAGCTGGCGGGAGCGGCTGGGGCTCGCGCCCGGCGAGTGACGCTCCAGCTCCGAGGTGCGGCCCGCGGGCCGATCCACCAGGAGGCGCCCAGCTTCTCCGCCGTGGTCGGTCAGCAGCGGATGAAGCTCGCGCTCCTGTTGGCAGCAGTCGAGCCCCGGGTCGGCGGGGTGCTGATCCGGGGCGAGCGGGGCACTGCCAAGTCGACTTTGGTCCGCGCCTTGGCGGCCATTCTCCCCACGCAAGAGCAGGTTCTAGATTGTCCGTACCACTGCTCCCCCAAGGGACCGCACCAGTGCGCGGAGTGCTCAGGCCGCCAGTTGGCAGGAGAGGCGGTGTCGACAGTGGTCCGGCCCACCCGGGTGGTGGAACTGCCGCTGGGAGCCTCCGAGGATCGGATCGTCGGATCTATCGACCTGGAGCTGGCACTCGGCCAGGGGCGCCGAGCCTTCCAGCCGGGGTTGCTGGCAGAGGCCAACCGCCAGGTGCTCTACGTAGATGAGGTGAACCTGCTCGATCACCACTTGGTGGATGTGCTCTTGGACGCCGCCGCGTCGGGGATCAACGTGGTGGAACGAGAGGAGATCTCGGTCACACATCCCTCGAGCTTCCTGCTGGTAGGCACCATGAACCCCGAGGAGGGCGATCTTCGGCCGCAGCTTCTGGACCGCTTCGGACTCTGCGTCGAGGTCGCCGGCCTGCGCCGCCTCGCGGACCGGGTCGAGGTGATGCGTCGCGACAGTGGAGCCAGCCGGTCCGTAGCGGATGACCTCCAGTTGGCCGAGCGCCTAGAGCGAGCCCAGGCGCTGCTGGAGCGGTTGGAGACCCCCGATGAGGTGATCCAGATGGCTGCGGCGATGAGCGTCGACCAGGAGGTCGTCGGCCACCGCTCGGACCTGGTGCTCGTGCGAGCCGCCCAGGCGCGGCGGGCCATCCAGGCAGCGGCGACCGAGATTGCGGCCCCCGAGGCGTTGGTGGTTGGCTGGCCCGACCTCGCCGAAGTCGCCGAGCTCGCTCTGGTGCATCGCCGCCGGTCCCTGGGGGGCTCCCTTACCGAGGCTCCCGCGGGGATCACAGATACTCCCTGCCAGCTGTTGGCCTGGCCCGCCGACGCGGCCCCCCCCCCTCTGGATAGGGAGTCCGGTCCGACGGCGGAGGCGACCTCGGAAATGGGGGACGCCGAAGGGGAGGGAGCTCCGCAGGGAGAGGCGGAAGCCTCGACCGACCTCGGCGGCAGCACCGCGTCCCGCCCCGGGCCGGCGGCGGCCCAGCCGGTCGAAGTCGAAGAGGGCTTCGAGGTAGGTCGAATTCAACTTCCGCGGGAGCGGCTCCGCCGCCATGGTGCCGGTCGCCGCAGCCAGACCGCGTCTCGCGACCGCAGGGGGCGGTACGTGGGCGCCCGGGAGGTGGAACACCCCACCGACCTGGCCCTGGACGCCACCCTCAGGGCGGCCGCTCCCCATCAGGTCGGTCGGAGATCTCGGGCCGCCGACGGTGGCCGTCCGCTTCAACTGGAACCGCAGGACCTCAGGCAGAAGGTTCGGCAGCGCCGGATCGGCAACCTGATCGTGTTCGCCGTGGACGCGTCGGCGAGCATGGATGCCGAGCAGCGGATGGACGCCACCCGGAGCGCGATCCTGGCCCTGCTCAAGGACGCCTACGTCCGGCGGGACCGGGTCGCCCTGATCTCCTTTTCCGGGCGCTCAGCGCAGGTGATCCTCCGGCCCACCGCCAGCGTGGATCTGGCGGAGCGCCACCTGACCCGTATCGCCGTGGGCGGCACCACCCCGCTCACCCACGGGTTGACGGCGGCCCTCCATCTGATCGAGTCGGAGCGCCGTCGCGATCCCGATGTGCTGCCCCTCCTGGTGCTGATCAGTGACGGCCGAGGCAACATCAGCTTCGGAGGTGAGGAGCCGCTCCTGGAGGCCCAACGGCTTTCGGACCAGATCCGCCGCCAGTCGATCCGGGCCTTGGTGATCGACTCGTCGCGGGATCATCTGCCGCAACCGGCGAACGCACCCCGGGGAGGCGCCCCCCCGCCGCGATTTGCCGGTTATAACTTCAACGCCTGCGTCGATTTGGCCGAACGGATGGGTGCTGCCTATTTCGGGCTTTTCGACCTCTCCGAAGGCGCGATCCTGCGTCCCGTGGCAGAGGCGCTGCAGCACCCTACCTCCCCGGGCCGCCCTAGCTCCCTCTGAGACAATCCCCCCGTGGCTGAGCTGCGCATCGTCTACCCCTTCACGGCCCTGGTCGGCCAGGGCCAGATGCGGCTGGCGTTAGAGTTGAATGCAGTCAACCCGGCGATCGGCGGTGTCCTGATTCGAGGCGAGAAGGGGACTGCCAAGTCCACCGCGGTCAGGGCCTTGGCCCGGCTCCTGCCCGAGCTGGAGGTGGTGGTCGGATGCCATTTCGGTTGCGCCCCCAACGGCGACGCCATCTG
Organism: Candidatus Dormibacteria bacterium; assembly: GCA_050734135.1. Classification (GTDB taxonomy): domain Bacteria; phylum Chloroflexota; class Dormibacteria; order Aeolococcales; family Bog-877; genus Bog-877. The sequence goes on along the minus strand of JBOHUG010000041.1, from coordinate 5,792 downwards.
CTCCGACTGCCAGGCCCGATTGGCAGCTGGCGAGGAGATGGAGGTGACCCGCCGCCAGATGCGGGTGGTCGAGCTGCCGATCAACGCCTCGGAGGATCGGGTGGTTGGCTCCATCGACCTGGAGGCGGCGATCCACTCCGGGCAGCGCAGATTCGAACCGGGTGTGCTCGCCGAGGCCAACCGCCAGATCCTCTACGTGGACGAGGTCAACCTGCTCGATGACCACATCGTGGACGTACTCCTAGATGCCGCCGCCATGGGGGTCAACGTCGTCGAGCGAGAGGGGATCTCGGTATGGCATCCCTCCCGCTTCATCCTGGTCGGGACCATGAACCCGGAGGAGGGCGATCTGAGGCCCCAGCTCCTGGACCGCTTCGGGCTCTGTGTAGACGTGGCGGGCATCAGCAACATCACCGATCGGGTGGAGATCGTGCAGCGCCGCGAGCGGTTCGAGGACGATCCCGAAACTTTTGCAGCGGAGTGGGAGGAGGAGGAGACCAGTGAGCGGGCCCGAATTGACCGAGCCATCGAGGTGCTTCCAGAGATTCAAACCGCCCGCCAGGTTCTGGAGGCAATTGCCAAGCTGGCGATCGAACTACAGGTGGACGGTCATCGCGCCGATCTGGTGGCTCGGAAGGCGGCCCAGGCCTACGCCGCGCTGGAGGGTCTGCCCCAGGTGGGCCTGGCCGAGGTGGCAGCCGTTGCCCCGATGGTGCTCGCCCACAGGGTGCACTCCCGGCCCGGGCAGCGACCCCACGACATCCCAAGCTCCACGCGCCGGGTTCTGGGGGAGTCATGATCCAGGCTGCCGTTCTGTCGCGGCCGGCTGAGTGTCAGGTCACGGACAGGTCGCGCCGGGATGGATTTCGGGTCGCCACTGCTAGCTTTTTCATGCCGGTCGTGGTTCGGGGACCGTCCTCCCACTCCGGTGGGACCTCGGCCACGGCCGGTGTCCATTTTGCGAGCCACGATGGCTGACGACGCCATCCTGGGTGAGCTCGTTCCGATCGGGACCGAGGAGTTGCTCAATCGGGGGGCGGTGGGAGCCCCAGGTCGGCTTCGGATCGAGGTAGGTCTCTCCGAACCCCGCTTCGCCCGACCCCAGGGCCAGCGTACTTCGCGCAAGGATCTCGCCTTGCAGCGGGCGCTCGGGGGTGTATCCTACCCGGCCGACCGGGCTCAGGTGCTGGCGGGGGCAGACTGCTGGCTTAGCGGCCACGAGGACATTCGCGAGCGGCTCCGTGGCCTGCCGGAACTAACCTACGGCGGCGAGATGGAGGTGCTGCGCCGACTCGGGGAGTCAACAACTCAAAGTACTGATTCCGCGCCCACCGGAACGTCGGCTCAATTGGAGGAGACGGATCTCGATTCCGCGGGGCTCGGGAACGAGGCAGGGAGCTCGGCGAACCGGTAACTGCGGGTATCGGGATCGAAGTCGATCGCCTGCAGGCCCCGTGCCAGCGCGGATTCCAATCCCTTCCGGAGGAGTCCCTGCAACTCCCGGAGCCTTCCGAGGTCGGCGCCGGTCTCCCCCGGAAGGCCCTCGGGCACACCCACGCAGACCAGGTTGTCGCGTCGGCGGAGGCGAGCCAGCGCTGTCCGCTCGCGCTCCCCCAAGAACCATTCCACGATCAGTCGGTCAGTCGGGAGTCCGTGGCTGAGCGCGTCCTGGCGCTGGCCGTAGTAGTCGCCGCGGAACCCTCGGGCGGTAGCTCCCAGGCGCCGGAGGTTGAAGTAGGCGTTGCGAACCTGTGTGGGGTCGAAGGTCCAGACGACCCGATCCATCCCTGTGGCTAGCACCGCCCGGCGCTGGGCCTCTTTCAGTGCCCGGCCGATCCCGCTGTTGCGAAACTCCGGGAGCACTCCGGCGGCGTGGGAGCGGTGGTAGTTGAAGCCTTCGGGAGTCCTGCCCACGAACCCGTAGGCGAACCCGATCGGGCGCCCGGCGGTTCTCGCCAGCAGCACCACCCCGCCCGCCTCGGCGATGACGTGGAGCAGCGTACTCGGGGCGGCGATCTGAGGGGAGCCCCAGATCTCCGCCTGTAGTGCGCTCACAGCCTCGATCTCGTCAAGGGTCTCGGCCGCCACTACCTCATAGGGGGCGAGATCGGAACTCGGAGAGGTTGTGGTGGCAGCCGTCACGTCTCGAAGATCCCCCGCCAGACCTGAGGAACAGCAGCCACCGGGCGTGTTCGTGAGCCCCGGCAAGAGGACCCCACCCGGGACCCAACCGACGTACCGAGAAATGAAGTGGGCACTTGAGATTGACCCTCGAAAGCGGGTGATGGGCACCCCAGGGTTGGTCTTACGCCTCAATCCTACGAGGCCCCTGACCGGTCGACCTCCCTTGTCGGAGGCCAAGCGAGGCTCACGCGAGCCGCCCGGGGTATCCGGGCGGGGCGGGCTGGATGGCACCATCGACTCGTCCGAAGCCAGGCGTGGTGCGGCTGCTTGGCCAACGCCGTCTGCGGTCGAGTGGTTTGGGTCCGTCAGGATGGCGATGTCGCGCACCGGATAATCGCCAGTCAGATGGCCTCGCAAGTAACCAGTCGGATCCGCAACTTCTCGATCATTGCCCATATCGACCACGGCAAGTCCACCCTGGCCGACCGGCTCCTGGAGCTGACAGGAACCGTCAGTGCCCGTGATCTCACCGAGCAGATGCTGGACACCATGGACTTGGAGCGGGAGCGGGGCATAACCATCAAGGCGCAGGCGGTCCGGATGACCTACCGGGCCGGAGACGGACAGGCCTACGAATTCAACCTGATCGACACTCCCGGACATGTGGACTTCGCCTACGAGGTTTCCCGGGCGCTAGCCGCCTGTGAGGGTGCCCTTCTAGTCGTGGATGCCAGCCAGGGGATCGAGGCCCAGACCCTAGCCAACGTCTACAAGGCGCTTGAGCTGGGTCTTGAAATCGTGCCGGTGGTGAACAAGATCGACCTGCCCCAGGCCGAGCCAGAGCTGGTCCGCCAAGAGATTGCTCGGGTGATAGGCATTCCCGCCGAGCGCTCGATCCTTGCCAGTGCCCGGACCGGCGCGGGGGTGGATCGCATCCTGGAGGCGGTGGTAACCGCTTTGCCCCCGCCGGTGGGGAACCCCGAGGCGCCGCTGCGGGCCCTGATCTTCGACTGCAAGTACGACGCCTACCGGGGGGTGGTGGTCTACGTCCGGGTGATGGATGGGCGACTGAGGTCCGGGACCCAGATTCGGATGATGGCTTCTCAGGGCACTTTCACCGTGGACGAAGTGGGCATCTTCCGGCCTGCGATGGTCGCTGGAGACGAGCTCGTAGCCGGCGAGGTCGGCTACCTGATCGCCTCCATCCGCAATGTGCGAGACAGCAAGGTGGGGGATACCATCACCGAGGTCTCGCGCCCCAGCCTCGAGCCATTACCTGGCTATCGGCAGGTGAGCCCGATGGTGTGGGCGGGCCTCTTCCCCGTCGACAGTGACGACTACCAGGGATTGAAGGAGGCGCTCGACCGCCTCCAACTCAACGATGCCGCGCTTACCTTCGAACCCGAGACCTCAGCTGCCCTGGGATTTGGCTTTCGATGCGGCTTCCTCGGCCTGCTCCACATGGAGATCGTCCAAGAGCGGCTGGAGCGTGAGTTCCAGCTCAACTTGATCACCACCGCCCCCTCGGTCGCGTACCGGGTCACGCTGCGCAGCGGCGAGGCGGTCGAAATCGACAACCCGGATCAACTCCCCGAGGTAGGGGTGGTCGAGACAATCGCGGAGCCCAGGGTCAAGCTGGAAATTGTGGTGCCCCGGGAGCACCTGGGGGGCATCATGGAGCTCTGCCAGGAGCGTCGGGGGGAGTACGTGCAGCTGGAGTACCAGCCTCCCGGAGAGCGGGCGCTCCTCACCTACGACATGCCGCTGGCGGAGATCATCCACGACTTCTACGACCAGCTCAAATCCCGCAGTCGCGGCTACGCCTCGATGGACTATCAACTGACCGGCTACCGAGCGGAGCAGCTGGTCAAACTGGATGTTCTGGTGGCCGGAGCTAAGGTCGATGCCCTCTCCATCATCGTTCACCGTCAACAGGCAAGCAACCAGGGACGCAAGTTGGTCCAACGGCTGCGAGAGGTGATCCCCCGCCAACTCTTCGAAGTCGCAATTCAGGCCGCAGTCGGCGGCAAGATCATCGCCCGCGAGACGGTCCCGGCTCTGCGCAAGGACGTGCTGGCCAAGTGCTACGGCGGCGACATCACCCGCAAGCGGAAGCTTCTCGAGAAGCAACGAGAAGGCAAACAACGGATGAAGCGGGTGGGCAGCGTAGAAATTCCCCAAGAGGCGTTCATGGCCGTGCTTTCCCTTGACCGTTGAGCCGAACGCCCGCAGTATCTATCTGCATATCCCGTTTTGCGATACTCGTTGTCCGTATTGCGATTTCGCGATCCACATCGGTGGCGCTGGGCTGCGCCATCCGTACGTCGAGGCGGTGATCACAGAGCTGGCTTATTTGGCTGCCAGCGGCCGCCCGCCGGCGAGTCTAGATACGGTCTACCTGGGTGGCGGTACGCCGGGGCTTCTGGAGCCGGCCCTGCTGGAGCGGCTCCTGTCCGCTGTAGCGCAGCGGTTCGGAATCTCGCCCGGCGCCGAGATCACAATCGAGGCCAATCCCACCAGACTGACCGAGAAGCTCGCTCGGAACTGGCGGTCGCTGGGAATCAACCGGCTGAGTCTTGGCGTTCAGAGCCTTGACGACAAAGCCTTGGATTGGTTGGGGCGCAACCACGACAGCGCAGCCGCGGTCGCCGCCCTCGAGGCCGCCGCCAAAGTGGGATTCGAGAACCTGAGCTGTGATCTGATCTACAACATCCCAGCGCAGCCCACCGTTGTTTTCGCGGCTGGACTCCAACGGTTGCTCACATACTCACCGGCCCACGTCTCCTGCTACGAGCTGACGGTCGAGCCCGCCACACCCCTGGCCCGGTCTATCGCTCGGGGCGATCTGGCCGCGCCGCGCGAGGGCCGATTTCGAGCCCAGCACCGCCTCGCCCGAGAGCTGCTGGAGAGTGGGGGACTGTATCAGTACGAGGTCAGCAACTACGCCCTCCCCGGCCGCGAGTCGCGTCATAACTTGGTGTACTGGGAGCGGCGCCACTACCTGGCAGCAGGTTGCGGTGCCCATGGCTTCGTCAGCCGGACCGCCGCTCACGGGCTCGGACTCGGGATCGAGGCACACCACCTGGATGCGCGCTATTGGAACCTGCGGAGCGCCTCCACATACATCAAGCAGGTGGCCGCGCTGGGTCACGGCAGACGGGGGTACGAGGCGATCGACGGCAAGCAATCCGAACTTGAGCGGGTAGCCTGCGGCTTACGGTTGCGAAGCGGGCTTGAGCTGGCTGGTGCCGAACAGATCCAAGAAGCCGGCCGCCTCGCTCGACTGGGACTACTTACGATCTCCGGACGGCGCGTGGCCGCGACTCTTAGGGGGATTGAGGTTCTGGATCGAGTCACCCTGGAACTGGCCGGAACTCTGGCGGGTAGGAGCTGACGCTCGATTTGCGAGTCGACCACCGCGTGCCGTGGCCCGATTGTCGCGGTAGCTCCAAGCGATTCGGCCATGGGACGGGTCCAAGTGGTGCGGAGGCGCGATGACGAGAGTGCCACCTGGACTGGTTCGATGTCCCCCGACGTCCCATTAGCCTGAATCCACTGACGAGGGTCATGGTGCGGTGCAGGGGAACCGAGGCCGGAGCTGGAGAGTGGTCGGTGGTCGTGACATCAGCCAGAGAGTGCTCCATGACCTCAAGGTGGCCAGCAATGTT
>JBOHUG010000040.1:0-3900 GCA_050734135.1 Candidatus Dormibacteria bacterium | reverse complement strand
CCCCTCCCACCGGCCTCGCTCAGCCACGCGCGACGCTCGGTCCCATCCTGGTTCAACCAGGGACGAGTAGCCCGGCCACCCCCTTACGGTGATCCGCTCCCGCCAGCCTATTCGCGCGCGCTCTTAGCCGTGGGGGCGACTCTGGCGGCCAGCAGCGCCGACACCGTGGCGCCTTGGAAGCCACTTTCCGTGCACACAGCCCAGGTGAGCCCGGTACCACCTGCCCCGGCACCCTCTGGGACATCGCGCTGTCTCCCGACCCACCTCCGCGCGGCAGATCTTGTCGCCACGGCGGTGACGGGGGACTATCTCCAGACCGAGGTGGTATTTGCGAATCGGTGTACCCGACGGCATGTGCGCTGGCGGGCCCTCCTGGGTTCACTCTCGTGGTCGGTGTCGGCGGGCCACTGGGACCAGCCATCAGGGAGCCGCCCCACACGCGTGAGCTCTCGATCCTGCTCACCCCAGGTCAGACCCCGGCAGCGCCGCACGCGAACGTTCCAACCGGTGAGGCAGCCATCTGGCTCGCCTGGACTTCGGGAAGTCCGACCGGAGCCGAGGGCGCGGCCGCCAATCCACCACCACCGTGCGCCGGATAACGTTCCCTTTTCCCGGACAACCGGACACGTGGCGGCCTCCGTACCGAGCGACTCGCATAGGTTTGCGCCCGGTCTGTTGGACGTCACCGTCAGCGGGTTTACCGGCACCTCACCGACCCCGGTGCTTCCGGCGCTGATTCTGAAGGCGAAATTGGTTGCGCCCCGGGAAGCCGTCCCAGGTCAGCTCTTCAAGTACCTGCTGGTGCTCAGCAGTCCCGGAACCGCGCCAGTGAACTTACGCGCCCTCTGCCCCTCCTTCGATGAGGGGCTTACTGGAGACGGTTCACCGCCAACGGCGAGTACTAGCTCAACTGCCGGGCGGCGGGCAGCATTGCCGCTGGCCAGCAGCGCGATTTCGCGATGCAGTTGCACGTTCCTCAGGGATCTCCCCGCCGCCAAGTTCCTTTGGACTGGTTGGCGATTCCCGGACCCGCCCCGCTCAGGGTCGAGGGTCCATCCGCTCAGCTGGTGCGCGTCAGCTGAGCGGCGGATCGAGGGCTGCGGCCGGATCTCAGTCAGCCACCCAGTCCCGCGTCAGGTACAGCCAGAACGCCAAACCTTGGTAGTCGTCAAACCTACGGAAGCGCCGTCGGATCGCCTGGTCGGACGGCTTGCGACCGCTGAGTTGAGCGAAGGTGGGCCGGGTCCAGGAGTCCAGGATCAGGAGGCGGTTCCGCCCCAAGGCGGTCAGCATGATATGCGCGGTGGCATAGGGCCCGACTCCGGGCAGGGCTAGGAGGCGCGCCTCCGCTTGGTCATCGGGGAGTTCCGGGGCGTTGAGCGCCTCCAGGTCCACCTCCCCGTGGGCAACAGCTCGAGCCAGGGACTGCAGATAAGCGCCCCGGTAGCCGGCGCGGACCTCGTCCCGATAGAAGCTGAGTTCCGCCTCGGCCATCGCGGCCGGGGTGGGAAAAGCGTGGCCCCCGGCGGGGGACGATGCGCCTAGATGCCGGACAAGCGCCCCCACCATCCGCTCGGTGCCGGACCAGGAGCAATTCGTCGTACAGATGGTCTTGACCACGTCTTCGAACACCGTCGGGCTCCGCACCATCCGACCAGCTCCGGTAACCACCCATGAGATCTCCGGATCGGAGGCAGCCAGCCGGTAGAAGCGAGTCAGATCATCGTCGAGCCGAAGGATGCGCCGGCAGGTCATCAGCAGGCTCTCCGACTGGGTGGGGCCCACTTTCCGGTCTGAGGTCACCTTCAGGATTCCTGGTCGCTTCTCTGAGATCGAGAGAGTGGCGGCCAGGCCAGCGGATCCCTGGAGAGTTGTCGTGAGAATCCCCGCTGTCGCGTCGATGCAGTTCGGCGGCAGCATTGCGACTCCATGGGAGGACAGGGTGCGCGGCCAGCTGACCGGTTCACCGCCGCCCCCGGAAAGTGGCAATTCTCCGAGTACCTGCGTCATTCCCGACCAGGGTATCCCGACGGCTGTGGGAGTCAGCTGGGTAGTCTTCGGCCCTGAAGGCGTTAGCCGAGACGACTTTTAACCGAGGATCGCAGTCGCGCTGCTACAGGAGCACCACCGACCGCAGCACCTCGCCTCGGTTCATGCGGCCCAGGGCTTCTTCGATCTCGTCCAGGCGGATGGTCTCGGTGACGAACCGCTCCAGCGGCAGGCGACCCTGGAGGTACAGGTCCGCGAAGACCGGGAAGTCGCGACCCGGCAGACAGTCCCCGTACCAGGAGGCCTTGAGGGCTCCGCCCCGGCCGAAGACGTGGCTTAGCGGCAGCTCCAGCTGAGCCCCCGGGGGTGGGACTCCGACCAGGACCACGGTCCCGGCATGATCTCGAGCATAGAACGCCTGGCGATAGGTCTCTGGCCGACCTACCGCGTCAACTACTACGTCCGCGCCGTACCCACCGGTGAGCTCTCTGATCGCGATAACCGGGTCGATGCCGGAGGCGTTCACCGTGTCCGTCGCGCCGAATCCCCGAGCCCACTCCAGTTTCTGGTCGGCTAGGTCGACCGCGATGATAATGGTCGCCCCCGCCAACCGGGCGCCTGCGATGGCGGCGTCGCCCACGCCCCCGCAACCGATCACCGCGACCGAGTCGCCCGGTCCAACTGCTCCCGTATGGAGGGCTGCTCCGAGCCCGGCCATCACCCCGCAGCCAAGGAGGCAGGCAACCTCAGGAGGCACCCTGGCATCGATCTTGGTGCACTGTCCGGCGGCGACCACCGTCTTCTCGATGAAGGCGCCGATTCCGAGCGCCGGGGCCAGCGTTCTGCCATCGCCCAGGCACATCGGGCTGGCTGCATTTCGGGAGTTGAAGCAGTACCACGGCCGCCCCCGCCGACAGGAGCGACAGGTGCCGCAGACAGCTCGCCAGTTGAGCACCACGAAGTCGCCGGCAGTCACCTCATCGACACCGTCCCCGACCGCCTCTACGATCCCGGCCGCCTCATGGCCGAGGAGGTACGGGAAGGTGTCGCCGATGGCGCCCTCTCGGTAGTGAAGGTCGGTGTGGCAGACCCCGCAGGCCTGGATGGCCACCAGCACCTCCCCGGGACCGGGGTCTGGCACCAACACCGTCTCGACCGAGACCGCCTCCCCGCGGTTCCCGGCGACTACTCCCGGCACCTCGAAGCTCATCTCTCCCCCAGCGGCGGACGTCCATCGCGCCCCTCGGCCACGGCCTCAGACGCTATCACGCGAGCCGAACCTGCGCCCCACCCGGGAACTGTCTGCACAGGCAGAAGGGAGTGGCTCCGCCTTGACCGACGCTGGTTCTGGTCGCTGGATCTCGTAGTTGGCGCTTAGCGAGCGGACTGTGAGCCGGTATTACTCCTCTCGGCTGACTAGCGACTTGGAAGAATGCGGTGCTGAGTGACCGTCTGAGCACCTTCGAATACGAGGGCGCACCCAGACACGCCCTGCTGGAGACCACCACCATCCTGGAATCGAGCTGCGGTGCCAAGCTCACCACCCAAACCGTCTTTCAGCCAGCTGGGGACCGTGACCAAATGGTGGCCGCCGGGATGGAGTACCGCGATCACGAGTCCATTCAGCGGCCGGGAGACTTCCTGGCCCCGCAGGGAGAGCGGCCGACGCACTAAAGGAGCGCCCCACAAATGCGGGTTGGGTTGCGGGACGGACCGGGATACAATTCCAGGAAACCCCAACCTATGCCAGCCGACAGAGTTGCCACTCGCGAAGCGGAGAAGCGTAAGCCTGAATCCACTGACGAGGGTCATGGTGCGGTGCAGGGGAACCGAGGCCGGAGCTGGAGAGTGGTCGGTGGTCGTGACATCAGCCAGAGAGTGCTCCATGACCTCAAGGTGGCCAGCAATGTT
>JBOHUG010000039.1:0-80838 GCA_050734135.1 Candidatus Dormibacteria bacterium | reverse complement strand
CCTCTGCTGGGGCCAGTTGGCGTTGTTACACCACCAATTATCCCAGCACTGAGTGCCTTTTCTTTGTCTCTAACCCTCTATCCAGCACCTACCTGGTCGGTGCTTCCAGGCTTAGGAGATGTGAGCGTGCGATCTGTACAAGTGCTGATCGAACTCGTTCCAACTGCAACCGCGGGGTTCGACGACTCCTGAGCGAATCTCATCCGGATCGCCAGGAAGAATTAGACGTGAGCGAATCCGCCTATGAATCCGGGCCGTCCGTCAGTCACGGGGATAACGTCGCAGTAAATGAAACCGTCCCGGGAGACCACCTCTCCTTTCCGACAGGGGATCGCCGCCTGGTAGATCGGTGCGCCCCACACGTAGGTGTGGAATTCTCCCTTCTCCCCGCAAGGATCAACACCTGTCGGAAGTTGTTCCAAGAAGTTCTCATCGTAAGTCTGGCCCGCGAACGAGGCGGGCAGGACCGCAGCATTGACACAGATCACCGTGGCCCGAATCCCGGAGGCGATCATCTCCTTGGCAAGTGTTGTCGTGTCTCGAGCCCAGAGCGGAAATACCCCCCGTTTTCCAACGGTCGCCAACCAGGCCTCCCGGTAAGTCCGGACGTCTTGCAGGTACAGGTCGGCGAAGGCAATGTGCCGAACGTTCCTGAGCTGTTCGGAGGCGAGAGCTTCGGCCATTCTTTCCTCGTATAACGAGTTCGGGCACTCGGGGGGGATCCACACCTTGACTAGCGGCAATCCCAGCGCCTGTGCCTGGCTCTCGAGGAGTTCCTCCCGTACTCCCGACATGCTCACCCGCCGATAATCCTCGGTGAGTGTGGTCAGTAGTGCACGCACCTCGAACGCCGGGTCCCGAAGAACAGTCCACAGCCCAAATGCCGAATCCTTTCCGGCACTCCACGAGAACACCAGCGGCGTAGGGGACATCAGATAAATTCTTGCTCCTTTGACGCAGCGTGTGCTTGTAATGCCGCCGGCAGGGGCTTCCCGCCAAGCCGAAAGTCAGGCTCTGCAACCGCAAGTTGCGGCGGCCGGCCGACAGTGTTGGCCGGCCGTGAGAAGATCGCAGACTACTCTTTTACCGCCTGCAGGGTAAAGCTGTGGGCGAGGCGCCAGGGGCGGTCGGTCAGCCGATACTCTCCCCCTAACAAGCGCTCCATCTGCCCCGGCAGCGCATCCCAAGGAATACTGTCGTGTTCTGTAAGCCCGCTGATCCGCAGGTCGTGACGCACTAAGGCAGTCACAATCTCCCCGAGTCCGTGGCTCCACTCATAGCAGGTGTTGTGTTCGAACACGGCATCCGTTGTGACGTAGGTCCCACCAACCGTGTCGTGAATGGGCTCCGGTCTTGAGAAGTACGCATTCTCCACGACAAGTAGCCCGTCCGCGCGCGGTTCGCCGATCGCCCACAGCATCGGATGACCTTCCCTGAGGAAGAGCCGTCCGCCGGAAACCAGCAAGTCGGATACCACACCAGCCCACTGCTCGATGTCCGGCAGCCAACAGAGCGCGCCGACTCCTGTGTATACGAGATCGAAGCGGCCGGATCCGAGGGCAGACACGGCTTCGTAGAGTTCGGCCTCGACGAACTCCACCTCCAACCCGGTTCGCGCCGCCAGTTTCCGGGCTTCCTGGAGTGCCGCTGGGGAGAAGTCCAGCCCCGACATCCGGGCCCCCAGCCGCGCCAAGGAGATTGTGTCAGTTCCGATGTGGCACTGCAGGTGAGCTCCCTTCTGGCCCATTATGTCACCCAAGAGGGGCCGGTCGAAGCGCACCACTTCGCTCAGGTACCCCGGGTCACTGAGAAAGTGATCCACCCCGTAGCCGGGTGACTTAGCGTGGGCCGGGGCGCGCTCATCCCAATTGGCAAGATTCGCAGTTCGAAACTCATCCACAGGTCGAGATTATCGCACTGCGGTTGACGCGGCCCGGATGCTTGCGGGCCGCGTCTGACAGCGACAAATCAGTGCCCCATTTCATGAACTCCTCGCACCCCGTCCCAGCCCTGCGCATTACGGGAGAGTCGCGAGTATCCGCCGTGGAGACCTGAGGCTCCACCCGCCAGATGGCGACTGCCCGGGTAGCCGCGGTCGCCGAAGTAACAGCCCCGGACGGGGAACTTGTCGTCCGGGCTCTGGCCGCTGGCAATTTTTCGAACCCAGCTCCACCGCGCACCGACAATTCATCTCGGGGAGCTGCGGTTTTTAGGGCGTTGGTGATGCGCAAAGGCTGACTCCTTTGGCGACCAGGACCTGATTGACCGCGTTGACCAAGCGGGACTTCGACACTTGTCCATCGGCCACAGCCGCCGCCATCGTCGAGTCGATCTCCTCGGTTACCGGTGCTGGAGCGCCCGAGGAGAACATCACCATGTCCGAACCTGCGGCGATCGACTCGACGGTCGCCTGGGCGACGCTGAGACCGAGGGCCGTGATCGCCCCCGCGCTCAAGGAGTCGGTGACGATCAGACCGCGGAAGTGGAGTTGTCCCTCGAGCAAGCCTTGGATCGCCACCGAGGAGAGGCTGGCCGGAAGGTTGGTAAGCCCCGGGATCGATGCGTTCGAGAGCATGACCGCTGGCAGCCCCGCATTGATCGCCGCTTCGAATGGCAGCAACCCAGCGCCTTTGAGGGTGGTATAGGGCAGGGTGGTGGCCGGGGCGTCGTCGGTGTTGGCGCTGGCTCCCCCCAGTCCGGGGAAGTGTTTCACCACCGGGATCACGCCGGCCGCGATCAACCCCTCGGCGAACGCCAGTCCGTCATTGCTGGCGATAGTCGGGTTGAGACTGAACGAGCGCGAACCGTCCGGGTCGACTGGGCTGGGTCCGACCCCGCTGTCGACGTCGAGGACCGGCGCCAGGTCCATGGTCACGCCCTGTTGCAGCATTGCCCGTCCGATGGACTCGGCCAGGCTCTCGATCTGGGCGGGGCTCATGGTGCTGCCCATCTCCCGGGCCCAGGGCAGCGATCCCACCAGATTCGCCATCCGCTGGACGCCCCCACCCTCCTCGTCAGTCATCACCAAAGGGGCGATTCCGTCGGTTGAACTGGCCTCTAGGTTGCTCAACTGCGTGCCCAGATCGGACGGGGCGGCGCTCCCCAACAGCAGGATGCCACCCACCCCCTGGGCCACCTCTGCCTGCACGGCACCGACGTCGCTCTCCTGTGCGGGCACCGCCACCACCTGCTCCGAGAGCCGCGCAATCGTCCATTTGGCCAACATCGTCTGGTTGGAGCAGGCAGCCTCGGTCGGGGACGGCGAAGCATGGGGGCCGACTGGGGGGCGAGGGGGAGGACCGGCCCCGCCGCAGCCGACCAGCGCTACGGCGGCCAGCGCGAGAATGGCGCCCTGCCTGGCCCGCCGCCAGCTTAGCCGGAGAAGCGTCGGAACGCCAGGCAGGCGTTGTGGCCGCCGAAGCCGAAGGAGTTGTTCAGGACCAATTTTGGGTCCACTCGGCGAGCTCCCTCGGTCACATAATCGAGGTCGCACGCCGGATCCGGGTCCTGGTAGTTGATGGTCGGGGGCACCCGGCCATCGGTGATGGCCATCACCGAGAAGATCGACTCGATAGCGCCGGCACCCCCCAAGCTGTGGCCCGTCATCGACTTGGTAGACGAGATCGGAATCTGCTTGGCGCGCTCCTCCCCGAGGGCCTGTTTTATGGCTGAGGTCTCGGCCGCGTCATTGAGCTCGGTCGAGGTGCCGTGGGCGTTGATGTAGTCGACGTCCTCGGGAGTAGCCCCGGCCTTCTCCAGGGCCCGCGTAATCGCGTACCGGGCGCCCCGGCCGCTGGGGTCAGGAGCCGTCAGGTGGTAGGCGTCGGCGGTCGCCCCGTACCCAACCACCTCGGCCAGAATCGCGGCTCCCCGCCGGCGGGCGTGATCCAGATCCTCCAGGATGACGATCCCGCAGGACTCCGCCACCACGAACCCATCGCGACCTTTGTCGAAGGGCCGACTGGCATGTTCGGGATCGTCATTGCGCTGAGAGAGGGCCCGCATGGCGGCGAAGGCGCCCACCGCGAGGGGTGTGACCGAGGCCTCGCTGGCTCCGGCCACACAGGCCACCGCGTCGCCGCGGCGGATGATCTCGGCCGCCTCGCCGATGGCGTGGGCTCCGGTGGCGCAGGCCGAGAGGAGGGCGAAGTTGGGCCCGCACGCCTGCAGCTTCATGGCGATCTCACCAGCTGCGATGTCGGCCAGAATCATTGGCACCGTGAACGGGCTGAGCCGGCGAGGACCCCGATCTCGGAGAGTGTGGCTAGCTTCCTCGGTCACCTTGAGGCCGCCGATCCCCGAACCTACGATCACTCCCACCTGGTAGCGATTGGAGTCATCAATTGGGAGGCCAGACTGGGCCATCGCCTCAGTCGTCGCCGCCAGGGCGAACTGGGTGAATCTGGCTGTCCGGTTCGCCTGCTTGCGATCGATGAAGTCAACCGGGTCAAAGTCGGGGACTTCGCCCGCCATCTGGGAGGCGTACGGCTCGGGGTCAAAGCTCTGGATCCTGCCGATGCCGTTGCGTCCGGCCAGGAGCGCCTCCCAGGTGAGAGCCACGCCCACTGCTAGCGGGGTCACCGCGCCCATGCCGGTAACCACCACCCGGCGCCGCTCGGCCGAGACGACCGTGCTCATGCCGGGGCCTCCTGGTGATCCTGGGAGACCAGCTTTGGGGGCTGCGTGCTCGGCAGGTGGGAATCTAGTAGAGCGGGGTCGTCCACGACCACTGGGGTCGGATGCCAGCGCAGAAGCAACCCGCCCCAGGTCAACCCGGCTCCGAAGGCTACCAAACAGACGAGCTCGCCGTCGCGGCATCGGCCAGAGCCTGCCGCCTCGCCGAGGGCCAGCGGGATCGAGGCGGAAGAGGTGTTACCGAGCCGGTCGACATTACACACGAAACGCTCGAAAGGCACTCCCAGCCGTCCGGCCGCGGTGGCCAGGATCCGGGAATTGGCCTGATGGGGGACGATGAGGGAGATTTGCACCGGTTCGATCCCGGCGGCGTCGGCTAGGCGGACCACGATCTGCTCCAGGATCTTGGTGCTGAAGCGAAAGACCTCCCGACCGTCCATGTGGACCACCCGGTCCAGCGCCCGGGCCGACGAGGCGTACTCCGGTAGCGGGGTGGCGGAAGGCTCTCCGGACGGAGTGAAGCGAATGGTGTCCAGAGCCCAGGCCCCGCCCCCATCCGCGCCCAGATCCAGAGCCACGAGCTCGGCTCCCTGGTGATCGTGGCCCTGGACCAGAAAGGCGCCGGCGCCGTCTCCGAAGAGGACTGCGGTCGTCCGGTCCTTCCAATCCAGGACCCGGCTGAAGATCTCAGCGGCGACCACCAGCACCGTCCGGCTGATCCCGCTCTGGATCATCGACTGGGCCAGCGCCACTCCATAGAGCGCTCCCGAGCAGGCGGCCTGGAGGTCGAATGCGGGACCGTTCGGGCAGCCGAGCTCAGCCTGCAGTCGGCACGCCAAGGAGGGGAAGGTGGCGTCCGGTGAGCTGCTGGAACAGATCACTGTGTCGACCGACGCCGCCTCCACTTCGGCGGCTGCCAGTGCGGCCCTTGCTGCCCGACTCGCCAGTTCCAAGAGCGTCAGCTCCGGTTCGGCGACTCTGCGCTCCCGGATCCCGGTGCGGGACTGGATCCACTCGTCCGACGTGTCGAGGAACGTTTCGATCTCAGAATTGGCGACCCGAGAACCCGGAACGGCCGTTCCGATTCCGACCAGGCGACAACCGGGCAGGGTCGGCTGACGCCCGTTACTGCCGCTGGCGTCACCCTCTTCGAACCACGGCAACCCCACGAGAATTCAAGGCCGGGACAGCCCCGCTGGTTACGGTCTCTCGCCCTTTTGTCGGGGAGCCGTAACCTTGCGGGGTGTTCGAGGACTCTGCTTGAGTCAGTGGTGACGTCGGAGCCGCGTTGGTACGCGGCGCCTTGAGCGCTGAAGTCGTGAGGGAGGAAACGATGTCGGCCAGCCCCACCTACTCCCCGCCTCAGGCCGCCCACGGCCCAACAGGCGAGGCGGTTGTCTGCGCGGTTTGCAACTCCAGCCAGTCTGCGGCAGAGGCGGCTGTGAACCTCTGCGTCTGCCCTGCCTGCCGGGCGCATGCCCGAATCAGCGCTCACGAGCGGGTCCGCCAGCTCGCCGACCCCGGCAGCTTCCATATCTGGGACGCAGAGCTTGAGGGTCGGGACCGGCTGGGCTTCTTCGACACCCGGGCCTACGTGGACCGGCTTGACGAAGCCCGGCTCCGCCAGCATCTCCCTGACGCGATCCTCAGCGGGGAGGCTCAGATCGGTGCGATCCCGGTCGGGCTCGCTGCCTTCGACTTTGGGTTCCTCGGGGGAAGCCTCTCCACCGCGGTGGGCGAGCGCCTCGCTCGAGCCATCGAGGCCAGCGCTGGGGCCAGGATGCCCTTTGTGTGTGTCACCTCGTCCGGAGGCGCCCGGATGCAGGAGGGAGTCTTCTCCCTGATGCAGATGGCCAAGAGCGTCTCCGCCCTGCACGACCTGGCGGGGAATCACCTCCCGTTCATTTCGATCCTGGTCGATCCGACCATGGGAGGCAGCATCGCCAGTTTCGCCGCGCTCGGTGACGTGATCCTGGCCGAACCGAAGGCGATGATCGGATTCACCGGGGCCCGGGTGATCACCCAAGCGACCTATGAACAGCTTCCGGCCGGTTTTCAGACCAGCGAGTTCCATCACGCCCGGGGACTGATCGACCATGTGGTGGATCGTCGGCAACTGCGAGAGGTGCTGACCAAGGTTCTTCGGGTGTTGTCCGCTCCGCGGGGAGACATCGACCAGTCCGCCGCATGAGCGCGGCCCCAGGTGATGGCAGCGCCACCGTCGAGGAGCAGGCCTCGGCCTGGGCCCAGGTGGAAGGGGCCCGTCACCCAGATCGACCGTATTCCCTTGATCTGATCGAGCGATGTCTCGACGACTTCATCGAGCTCCACGGGGACCGCCAAGGGGGAGACGACGCTGCGATGGTGATCGGCCTGGCTCGGCTCGGCGGCCGACGCATCGGGGTGGTCGCCAATCAGAAGGGCCGCACCTTGGAGGAGCGGGGCCGACGTAATTTCGGAATGTCCCACCCCGAGGGGTATCGCAAAGCCCAGCGGCTCTTCGCTCTGGCGGGGCGACTCGAGCTGCCGGTAGTCAGCTTCATCGACACCCCCGGCGCATACCCCGGCGTGGCTGCCGAGGAGCGGGGCCAAGCCTGGGCGATCGCCCAGACCCTGGAGGCCCAGCTCGCCCTCCCTACCCCGTACCTGGCGGTCGTGATCGGAGAAGGTGGGAGCGGCGGAGCCCTGGCCACCCTGCTGGCTGATTCGGTGCTGATCCTGGAGCACGCCTTTCTCTCGGTGGCCTCCCCGGAGGCCGCGGCCGCGATCCTCTTCCGAGACGCCAACCGCAAGCAGAGCGCGGCGGCGGCGCTCCGGCTGGAGGCGACCAACCTGCTGGAGTGGGGGATCGCAGACGAGATCGTCCCCGAACCCCCGGGCGGAGCCCACACCGACTGGGACGGCACCGCTGCCCTGCTCCGGCCCCGTCTGGAGGCGAAGCTGGAGGAGCTAGTCGCGGCGGGGGTCGACCCGGACCGGCGGCGGGAACGGTACCGGAGGCTGGACGGACTTTTCGCGGTTTGAGAGGGCCGACTAGCCCTGGGCCGCCCGCTGCAGCGCGTCCCAAAGGAGCGCAACGTCCTCGGGCCGGGTGCGAATGTTGCCGATCGCGGCCCGGAGCACCAGCTGCTGGCCGAGCACCGCATGGGAGATGAAGGCCTCTCCGTCCTGGTTCACCCGCGCCATGAGCTGGCGATTGTGCACGGCCAGCTGGGCCTCGTCGAGAACGCCCGAAGGGAGGTGGCGGAAGCAGACGGTCGCCATCGGTACCGGAGCAGAGAGTTCCCAGCCGGGAGTGATCCCGATCCGGCCCCGCAGCCAGTGGGCCATCTGGACGTGCTGACGGATCCGCTGCGCCAATCCCGCTTGGCCGTAGTAGCGGAGGACGAACCAGAGCTTGAGGGCCCGCATCCGGCGCCCCAGAGAGACCCCGTAGTCCATCAGGTTTCGAGCCCCCAATCCGATCTCTCGGCCTGCTTCCGGAGTAGACAGGTATTCAGGGACCAGGGAGAAGGCCCGCTTGAGCACCTCCGGGCGAGAGGTGTAGAGAACCGAGCAGTCCAGTTGGGTGAAGAGCCACTTGTGGGGGTTTATCACGAGCGAGTCGGCCTGCTCGGCCCCGGTCAGGACTCCCCGCCATTCGGGCACCACGGCCATCGCCCCGCCGTGGGCGGCGTCGACGTGGAGCCAGAGGTGGTGCTCCCGGCAGAGCTCTGCGATCTCCGAAACCGGGTCGATGCTGGTGGTGGCGGTGGTCCCGACCGTCGCCACCACCGCCACCGGCTGTCGGCCCTGGGCCAGGTCCGACTCGACTAGGCGGCGGAGGGCCAGGGCATCCAGCCGGAACTCCCGGTCGACCGGCACCGGCCGGTATCCGTCCCGGCCGAGCCCGAGGGTGATGACCGCCTTCTCCACTGAGGAGTGCGCCTGTTCCGAGGCGTAGACCATGAGCTGGGAGAGTTCGGGCCGTCCCGCCAGACCCCGCTAGCGAATGTCCTGACCGAGTGCCTCCCGGGCTGCCGCCAGTGCCACCAGAGTTGAGGAGGAGGCGGTGTCGTTGATGTGCCCATCGAAAGTGTCCGGGAGCCCGATCATGCGGGCTAACCAGCGGCAGACGACGAACTCAAGCTCGGTTGCAGCCGGCGAGGTACGCCAGAGCATCGCATTGACGTTGATACCGGCGGTGAGCATCTCCCCCAAGATCCCCGCCGCCGATCCGGAGCTGGTGAAGTAGGCGAAGAATCGGGGGTGGGCCCAGTGGGTGATCCCGGGCAGGAGGAGCCGGTCGACATCGCGCAGGATCTGCGCCATCGGCTCACCTTGGATGGGAGCCTCTAGAGGCAGGCCGTCCGCCAGTTCGCCTGGCTGAGACCGCGAGAGTGGCGGCAGTGAGGGAAGTCGCTCCAGATAGTCGGCGATCTGATCGACGGTGGCGTGGGCCAGCGCCCGGAACGCCTCGGGCTCCATATCACCGAGGAACCCCTCCAGCGCCGGCTGAGCGTCGGCGGCCGTGTCGGGCTCCCCGTCGGGCAGCGACGCTCCCATTTGGTGATGCCTCAGATGCTGGCGACCGCGCGGGCCCGATCGAATGCCTCCACCACCTGGCGAACGTTCCCCTCCGCTCCCAGCGGGATCACATGCAGGCGCAGCTCCGTGCGCCTGCCAATCTCCGCGGCGACCTCGGCGGCAACCGCCACCCCCTCGCCCTGCCGAATCCGGGTTGCGAGCAGGTCTGGCACCGGGCAGTTAGGAATCGAGCGCCGCACAAAGTCGAGGTTGCGGGCGGCCCGGAGGATTCCGACGCTGACGAAGATTCCGAGTTGCGGCGGAAGGCCGGGCGCCGCATCACGAAAGAACTCTTCGAAAAGGGCCAGATCGAAGACCATCTGGGTCTGAACGAAGTCAACTCCGGCAGCCACCTTCCGCTCTAGCAGGGCGAGTTCGCGGCGCCGGCCGGCGAAGGGGTTGACAACCGCGCCCCGCAGCAGCTGGTTCGGAGCCGCCCACTCGGGGACCAGTCGGAGCACCTCGGTCGCCTTCATCGCGGAGTCCACCGCCTGGCCTCCCCGCTTGTCGCCCTGAACCACCAAGACTCCGGCGGCGCCGAGAGCCGAGGCACCCGCCACCTGCTGCTGCAGCCCCAGCTGGTTGCGGTCCCGGCATGAGAGATGCAGCACCGGTCGCAGCCCGAACCGGAGGCAGTCAGGGATCGCTGCCAGCGGCGAGAGGCGGGCTCTTCCCATGTGATTGTCGGTGAGGCCGACCAGGTTGACCGCCCCATTGAGATGGGTCAGGGCTCGCTGCACCAGCACCAGGTTTGCCCCCCGGGGCATCGAGAGTTCCGCCGATCGATGAGCGGTGGCGAGTAAGATCCCGTCAATATAGGGGAGGTTCATTACTGGACGAGGCACAGCGCCCGGACTGGGGGACTAGGAGGCGGAGAACTTCGGTGGAATTGATCGGCGGCGCCGGTGACTGAGGCGGGCATCGCGGCGACTTCTCCTCCCTCGACAAGCCGGTCGGGCACCCCTGTACTGGAAGCACGCCACCTCGGCAGATCCCTGCCGTTGGGAGGGGAGCTTCTACAAATCCTTCGTGATGTCAGCTTCACCATCAACCGGGGTGAGTTCGTCACCCTGGCCGGGCCCTCAGGCAGTGGGAAGAGCACCCTCCTCGGCTGCATCACCGGCTTGGACCTTCCAACGACCGGGCAGGTATTCCTGAACGGCACCGATATCTCGACGATGAAGGAGTCCCAGCTGGCCGGGATCCGCAACCGAACGGTGGGAATGGTGTTCCAAGCCTTCAACCTAATCCCCACTCTGACCGCCCGGGAGAACGTCGAGGTTCCCCTCTACGCCGGGAGCTGGAAAGGTTCACCGTCTGACCGGGCCAAGGACCTGCTCGGGTTGGTTGGGCTGAGCCATCGCCTGGAGCACCGGCCCAACCAGCTCTCAGGCGGCGAGCAGCAGCGGGTGGCCATCGCCCGAGCGTTGGCCACGGAACCGCCCCTCTTGGTGGCGGATGAGCCCACCGGCAACCTGGCCGCTACCCAAGGCAAGGAGGTGCTGGACCTGCTCTGGAGCCTCAAGGAGCGGCTCGGTACCACCTTGGTGATCGCAACCCATGACCGGACCGTGGGCGAGTACGCGACCCGCTGGTTGCAGCTGGCGGACGGGGCCCTGATCAATGACAGCCCGGGCCCTCGGGCCACCACCGGGTGAAAGCGGGGCTCTACTTCCGCTACGCGACTCGCTCGCTGCGCCGGGGTGGCAACCGCACGGTTCTGGCTGGATTCTGCGTCGGGGTCGGGGTCATGGCAATCGTCGGGCTGCAGCTGGCCGCCGCCATGGTCACCACCTCGCTCACCGCCAACGTCCGGACCGCCAACGGCGGCGACGTCTCGGTGGTCTCGGTGGCGGTTCCCTTCCCCGCCAGTCAGCTCAGCATTTTCGGAAAACTCCGTCGAGAAGGACGGATCACCGGCTACACGGCAGTTCAGGAGATCTCTGGCACTCTGATCAGACCCAACGGTCAGGGTGTGTCGGTGACGGTGGATGCGGTCAATCCCAGCCACTTCCCGCTAGTGGGCACCCTCCCCCTCCGGTCCGGGGCTCTGGGAACCCTCCACCAGCTGCTGACTCGGCCCAACACCATGGTCCTCTCCGGCGACGTCTCGAGCATTCTCGGCGTCCCGGCGGGGAAGGCGGTGCGAGTCAACCTGGAAGCCAGGGGAGCCATCAAGTGGACCGTGGGAGGGGTCCTCTCCGGTTCACCCCCGGCGGGGCTCAGCGACGACATCCTCGTCTCCACTTCGCAACTTCACGCGGTACTTGCGACCGGAGTCCGCGTGGCGTATGCGGCGGTCTACGTCACCACCAGGAACTCAGGCGACGCCGACCGGGTGGCGACCACTCTGCGCAATCAGATGCCCACCGCCACCGTGTCCACCGTCAAGCAGGCGCTCAACTCCGACAAGAAGGCGAGCCAGAATCTGACTGAGTTCCTTTCGGTGGCCGGCCTCTTGGCTCTGCTGATCGGGGGTATCGGCATCGTCAATGCCATGCAGGTCAGCTTGTCCCGTCGGCGCCTTGAGATCGCCATGCTCAAGACCACCGGCTACCGACGACGAGACCTCTACGTGCTCTTCGGTCTGGAAGCGGCGCTGCTGGGACTGATGGGAGGGGTGGCCGGAGCCCTGGCCGGCATGGGACTCTCCGACGGGGTCAGGGTCCTGGTCCAGAACATCGCCAGCGTCCAGATCAACTTCGTGCTGAGCCCGGAGGTGATCCTGGCCGGAGTGGGGATCGGCGTGGCGACCACCTGCATCTTCGCCATCCTCCCCATCGTCCGATTGAGCCGAGTCCGGCCGGTCGCGGTCTTGCGCGATATGCCGGGGGGTCCGACGGCAGGAGTCGTGGGCTCCAGCTTGGCTCTGCTGGCGCTGGTTGGAGCCCTCTTCTGGGTCTTGGCGTCCGCGATCCTCGGCTCGCCCTGGCTCGCGCTCTGGCTGGTGGTGGGGACGGGGATCGCGCTAGCTCTCCTCACTCTGTTCTTCAGCGTCGCGCTTTGGGTGGTCGGGCGGCTACCGGTGCCGGAACGGCTGAGCCTGACCTACGTCATGTTGGTGGGACTCGCCCTGGTGATCTCGATCGCGGTCGCCCTGGTCCCCAGCCTGCGGGCAGTGGGCGCACTGCTGATCGCCGCCTCCCTGCTCGGGTTCATCGTCGTCTACGTTCCCCGGCCGGCGCGCTCGGTGATCCGACTGGCGCTGCGCAACTCCGCCCGGGAGCGCACGCGCACCGCTGCCACCGCGGTGGCCCTTTTCGTTGGGGTATTCGCGGTGGGCGTGATCTTGGTCTTGGGGACCGACATCCGAGGCGATCTGGACAGCTTCATCACCAAGGCGACCACCTTCAACCTGATCGCGGTGGCTCCCCAGCAGAAGTCAGCTCCACTGCTCGCGGCGGTCGCCAAGCTGCACAGCGAGCAGAAGCAGACGACACAGGTGGCGTCGACCACCCCGATCGCGGTGAACGGCCGCCCGTTTGTCCAACTGGGATCTGGGAGCAGCCTGCGTTCCCGGGCCCGAAGTGAGGTCACTTTGCTGAGCGGCATCCAGGGATTCCCGGTTGAGCACGGGGTGCTGCCGAAGGTCGATGTTGTGAACGGACGACAGCTTCGGGCCAGCGACGCCGACAGCAACGGGGTCCTTCTGAGCAGCTCGTTGCAGGGCTCTCCATACAACCTGAAGGTGGGAGACACCGTGACTGTCGCGGACTCCTTCGCGGCCCATCCAGCGCCGGTCACCCTGAAGGTGGTCGGGTTCTACATCCCGATCGAGACCAAGGGGAAGGGCGTCTCCTTCAGCATTGCGGTCGTTCCCATCCTGGGCCTCACCTCCACTGCGGACACGATCGCGGGAGGCTCGGGCGACCAGTTGGTGGAGCTGAAGATCGCGCCAGACCGCGTGGCCGCGGCGGCCACTCGATTGCGCAAAGCCGACCCCTCCGCCATCGTCATCAACCTGGCAGATTTCACCCTGATAATCGACCAGTTCCTCAACAACGCCGTCCTCTTCCTCACCGCCATCGCCTCCCTTGCTCTGATCGCCGGGATCGTGATCGTGGCCAACTCCGTTGCCCTCTCACTCCTGGAACGACGCCGCGAGATCGGAATCCAGAAGGCGGTAGGCCTGAGCAGCAACTCCGTCTACGCCCAGGTGCTGACTGAGACCGCGACCGTGGCCTGGCTCGGTGCCACCTTCGGGATGGCGACGATCGCTCTGGCCTTGGCCATTTTGGGCCGGGGAGTGCTCAAGATCACGCTGGGGATCCCGACCCCTCTGTCCCTAGCCATCGTCCTGGGAGCAATCGCCGTGGCTGTCGGCACCGCTGCCCTAGTGGCTTGGCGCCCGGTGCGGGTCCGACCCCTGGAAGTTCTGCGCTACGAATAGCTGAGCCCGCGCTGCCGGCTGCGCCAGCTCCACTCAACTTTCTCTACAGCTCTCCGAGACGTCAAGCGCGAGGCCGGTCGGAGGTGGCACCGGCAGGTCCTCACTCATTCCATGAGGGGAAGGCAACGGCAGATTGGGGCGACTCCGTTAGTCCCGGGATACCAGAACCGTCGGAGATTCGGGCGTAGGTTGCTGCGCGCAGTACGACGGTCGCGCAGCGGGCACTTGAAGTGTGACCGCGTCGCGGTGATCTCCCTGTGCAGTTCCGCGCACCAGGCAAGTCGGCGATAGGCTATGGAAGAGACGAACGACGGAGTTGACGTCGATAGCCATCCTGCACGGTACGCCTTTCTCATCATCGGCATCCCGGGCAGTGGCAAGACGACCGTTGCTCACGCAATGGCGCAGCGGTTTGCGCTTGCCGCCGAAGTCGACGATGAAGTCTTGGCTGACATGATCGTCGCCAGCGGACATCTCCCGACCACTAACGTCGACAAAGAAGCCAGTCGCAGATCTTGTTGCGGGCTCGGAATGCGGCCCTCCTGATCGACAGTTTTGCTGCCGCCGGAGTCGTGCCCGTCTTCGATGACGTGGTGGTTCGCCAAGCACATCTGCGGTAATACTGGCGCGCAATCAAGACGCGACCGCTTCACGTCGTGGTACTGACACCGCCCCTGGCGGTTGCACGCCAGCGGGATTCCCTTCGCGAAAAGCACGTTGCCGCGGCATGGCAACATCTGGACGCCGTCTTGCGAAAGTAGCTCCCCGGCCAGGGACTGTGGGGCGACTCGTCCGCAATGACGGTAGCTGAGACGGTGAATGCCATCCTTTTGCACACCGGGGCTCAGAGCGAGGACCGCCCTTTTGGTACCCGCTCGATCTAACCTCGCTGAGACCGCCTCCGCCGCCATTCGAGCCTCCCTTTGCGCTCGGTGTCTCGGTTCTGCCTTTGCACCGCGGACAGATCACTTCGCCCCACCTTCAGAGTCGAAACGGTGGGACTGAACAAACGGCAGTGGCTCAGTTTGAACTGGGCGAGTTTGAGATCGGAGTTTCGCGACCACCAGAGTTAGCGAAACCTTCAGGCTCTCCTCCCTGGTGTGCAACACGATCATGAACTTGACCACTCAAGACGAGCAGGTCGACTGCTTCCGAAACGTCGCTGCGCATCTCGTGACTGGCGGCTACTTCGTCCTCCGGGAGTCCGTTCCGGAGCTCCAACGCCTCCCGCCTAGCGGGTCGATCCAGGCCCTCGCCATAGCCCCGCCCCGTCTGGGTTTCGAAGAGTACGGCGTCGCGACGCAGATTGCATTTTCCCACCACTACCGGTGGCAGGAGGGCATCTGGAGACCTTCTCGGCGCCGTTTCGCTACATCTGGCCATCCGAGCTGGATCTGATGGCGCGAACCGCCAGCATGACTTTGCGCGAGCGCTGGAGTACCTGGAAACGCGAGCCCCTCACCAGCGAAAGCAGGAGCCAGGTCTCAGTCTGGGAGAAGTCACGCCAGCCCGAGAATGAGTCAACACCGGGGCACCCAATCCCTTGACTAGTGATGCCGAGTCGTGTATTACCCATCCCACAGTCGATAGGCTGGAACCGCGGCAGATTTTGCGACAACCAGAGGCCACATGAGCTTAGCGATGAAACCGAACACCCTGTTTCGGTTTCTCTTTGG
This sequence comes from Candidatus Dormibacteria bacterium, assembly GCA_050734135.1. Taxonomy (GTDB): domain Bacteria; phylum Chloroflexota; class Dormibacteria; order Aeolococcales; family Bog-877; genus Bog-877. The sequence goes on along the minus strand of JBOHUG010000039.1, from coordinate 65,571 downwards.
GACGAGGGCGTTGGGCTTCTCGGCGCTCGGATTGGCAGCAGCCGCCGGGGTCTTCACCGGCTCCGAGTTGTACCTCGCGGTGCAAACCACGTCGCCCCTGCTCTCCCATGGGGTGGTCTATTTCTGGCCCGTCGTCCTGCGCTTGATTGGACTCGTCCTCGACGTCACCGCTGCCACCGTGGCGGTGCTCGGTGGCGCCCTGATGCTGCTCCGGCTCCGCACCGGGCGCCGCCTGGTGGTTGCGGCGCTAACGGCCGGCATCGCCGGGGAAACCGTGCTCGCCTTCGTAGACAGCGGTCAGTACACGAAATCGGCGTCGATCGTGTGGATCGTACTGCTGGTGGGTGGCTATCTACTGCTGATCGTGAGTGCCATCCTGCATCGCCATCGCTCCGCGATCTGGGAGACCGCAGAGCCCGGCGCCTAGCCTCCCGGCCCGCCCGAAGAGGCGGATCCCCCCTGCCTTCGGCCAATTCGCTCCGCCGCCGCCGAGATGATTACCGGGGCCGCCATCTTGGCCACTCGAAGCGCCAGACCCGTCCCGACCGATCGGCGGCGCGACTTACTGGCCCGACGCAGGTCCTGGGGTAACGGATGGTCCGCGGCAGCCTCCGCCAGCAGTTCCTGCAACCGCCCGCGCCACTCCCTGGGCATCTGGGCGATCCAATCGACCTCGCTCGGGTCTTCGCTTCGCCGGCGCCGTCGGGATCGGGTCAGGTAGACGGCGCTCACCACGATCACTACGGCCAGTCCTGCCGCCAGCTTGGGTCCGTCCCGGCGCAGCCGGACGCGGGGATCGAGGTCATAGCGCAGCCGTGCCTCGAGTTTGTCGGCACCGGACTCCACCCGACCGCGGGTGGCGATTACGGCTTGACGCGCTTGCTCAGTCGACGTGCCCACTCGAGATCCTCTTCAAGACTGGCCTTGGTCTCCCTAAAGGGCCAAAGCCGACGGTTGGCCCAGATCACCGCTGCTCCGCCCAGTATTAGAACCAGTCCCGCCAGGCCGACCAGCCCGGCGACCAGGGTGTGATTCGGTTGCCACTCCACCAGGGTCAGAAGCGCGAAGAATACGAATAGACTCGCCCCCAGCACTGCCACGACCGCCCCCAGGGCGACCCGGAGCCCCCGCCACATCGCGGCCTTCAGCTCAGCCTTGGCCAGGGCGACCTCGTCCGTCACCAGTTGCCTGACGTCGTTGGAAAGGCCCTGGACCAACTCCACAACAGTCTGCTCCGGCACTTCAGGGCTGACCATCCCTGCAGCGTAGCGGATCGAGGGTCCCGCTTCCGTGCCGCATATGATCAAGTCGTGCCCGGCTTTCCCCCACACTCCTTCAACGGCTTGGCGGCCCCTCTCGTGCGCCTGGCCCGCTCCGGAAGTCTGCTGGTGGCCACCGACTTCGACGGCACCGTGGCCCCGGTGGTCCGGAATCCCCGCCGGGCCAGGCCACTCCCCGAGGCGGCAGCCGCCCTCACGGCGCTGGCTCACCGCACTCCCGTCGCCGTCATCAGCGGCCGCGATCTGGCCAACCTCTTCGTCCAGTGCCCGCTACCGGGCGTCCTGCTGCTGGGGAGCTACGGCCTGGAACCGTGGCAGGAGGCGGGAAGTCTTCCCCGTCCGCTACCGCCCTCCAATCCTTCGCCTCGCCTCCAGCGCATCGCCGCCGAATTGCGGGAGTCGCTCCGCGACCGCGCCGGCGTCGAGGTGGAGACCAAGACCTTGGGGGTGGCGGTGCACTACCGCAACGCTCCGGAGCGGCACGCGGTGGGCTTGGAGCTCCGCCGGATTCTCTCTTTGGTCTCCCATCGGGAGGAGCTCGAACTCCTCCGGGGTCGACGGGTGCTGGAGCTACGCGATCGTCACGCCGGGGATAAGGGCACGGCCCTGGTCCAGCTGCTCGACCGGATCTCGCCTCGAGGCTGCGTTTTCGCCGGCGACGACCTGGGGGATCTCCCGGCGATGGTCCAACTGCACCGGCGCTCAGCCGACCTGGAGCTTGCCTTGGCTCTCGGGGTGTTGAGCCCGGAGACGCCAGATCAGGTTCGCGAGGAGGCGGATCTTTGCCTCGACGGTCCGGAAGAGTGGGCGAAGCTGCTGACGAAAGTGCTGGAAGAGTTGGCCAATGCCGCCTGACGGACTCCGGCTCAGGTCAGCGCGCCGCCAACTCGTTGAGGTCCTGGAGTTGGGCTGTGATCCAGCGCACGATGTCGTGCTTGCGGACGGTCTGGCGCATGTGGCGGGCTCTGGTTGAACGATCCCGCTTGGGCATGGTCAGCGCCGAGTGGAGCGCCTCGGCGGTTTGGTCAATGTCGAAAGGATTGATGGTGAGCGCCTCGGTGCCCAGCTCCTCGTAGCTTCCGGCGTTCTCACTGAGGACCAGCACGCCGTCCTTGGTGTTGCAGAGCACCCCCTCCTTGGCCACCAGGTTCATCCCGTCGTAGATGGGGTTGACCAGGAGGGCGTCGTACGACTTGTAGGCGGCGACCGCTTTGAAGAGGTTCTCCTCCACCTCCAGCCGGATCGGCATCCAGGTTCCCGTCTGGAAGCGGCGGTTGACGTGGGCGGCGGCGCTCACCAGGGCCCCCAGGTAGGACCGGTAGGCGTCCACGCTCTGGCGGCTGCGCTGGAGCAGGGCCCAGAACACGACGCGGCCCCGCAGTTCGGGGTGACTTTCAAGGAGCCTCTCATAGGCCAGGAATCCGCGCACGATGTTCTTGCTGAGATCGGTGCGGTCCACCCGGAGGATCAGGAACTCCGGGCGCCAGGTGGCGATCAGCTCCTCCTGATGCAGGACCTCCTCACGATTGGTGAGGTCGGCCATTGTCCGTACGTCGATGGAGATCGGGTAGGCCCGGATCCAGACGCTGCGACCCTCGAAGAAGACTGTTGACTGGCGGTGGTCCACGGCCAGTCCCAGGTTCTCCTCGCAGGTGAGCAGGAAGTTGCGCACGTCGAGGGAAGTCTGGAGCCCAACCACGTCGCTCCCCAGCAGCCCGGTCAGGATTCCGTCCCGCATATGCCGAGGGAGCACCTTCCAGTACTGCGGGGTAGGCCAGGGAATATGGATGAAATGCTGCAGATGGGCCTGCGGGAGCCTTTGGCGCACCAGTCCCGGCAGAAGGTAGAGGTGGTAGTCCTGACTCAGGATCAGCGGTCGGTCAGTCGTCTTTTTGGCGATCGCGACTACCCGCTCGGCGAACTCGGTATTGACCTTGACGTAGCCGTCCCGCCAGGCCCGCTCGGTGCGGGAGTCCAAGATCGGCTCCCTCCCAAGGTCCCAGAGATAGTGCTGGATGAACCACAGCAACGGGTTGCTGATCTCGTTGTAGTAGAGGTCGTACGCCTCCGGGGCCGGGTGGATGTAGGCGATCCGGAACTTGTTGCCATCGTCGGAGGAGACGTGGACCATCCCCTCCTCATCAGCGCGGCTGGCCAAGCGATCATCGGACTCCCCGCGAGCGACCGCCACCCACGGGGCGTCGCTGGCCTGGGCCAAGGCTGACATCGCCGTGACCAGCCCGCCGCCGCCGCGGGTGATCCGCTCTTTGCCGCCTGAGCCCAGCTGACTCTCGATCGGGGCGCGGTTGGCGACCACGATCGGCTGCCAGTCGTGAAGCATTCGTCGCAGATAAGGTTCGATCCCGGGCACCCGGGTAGGATGACGGACCCCGGGGCCCAACGGGATTCTCGCTATTGCAGGGGCGGGACCCGATAAAGTCGCCCGATGCGGATCGGGGTCGCCAAGGAACTGGTATCGGAAGAGCACCGGGTCGCGCTGGTGCCGGAGTCCGCCGCGCGACTGATCGCGGCCGGAGCCGAGGTGGTGGTTGAGAAGGGCTCCGGAGAGCTGGCCTTCTTCCCGGATCCCACCTACCGGGAGGTGGGGGCGACCATCCTGACCACCCACCGCCAAGTCCTGACCAGCTCGGACCTCCTGCTCAAGGTTCGGCCCCCTCTCGCCAAAGGGCAGAGCTCCGATGAGATCGCCCTCCTACCCAAGGGCTCGGTGCTGGTGGGAATGCTGCAGCCGCTCACCCAGCCGGAGCTGATCGAACAGCTTGCCAGGCGCGGGGTGACCGCCTTCAGCCTGGATCGCTTGCCGCGAATCAGCCGGGCCCAGGACATGGACGTCCTCTCCTCCATGAGCACCGTCTCGGGTTACCACGCGGTGCTGCTGGCCGCCGTTCGGCTCCCCCGCTTCTTCCCCCTCCTGATGACCGCCGCCGGCACCGTCACCCCGGCCCGGGTACTGGTGCTGGGAGCCGGGGTGGCCGGACTGCAGGCGATCGCCACCGCGAGGCGGCTGGGCGGGGTCGTACGGGCCTTCGATGTCCGCCCCCAGGTCAAAGAACAGGTGGAGAGTCTCGGAGCGCAGTTCGTCGACGTGGGAGAGACGGTGGAGGCGGTTGAGGGTCAGGGCGGCTACGCCGCCGAGGTTTCGGCGTCGACTCAGAAACGCGAGCAGGCGGCACTCGCCCGGGAGGTGGCCGAGGCCGACGTGGTGATCACAACCGCGCTGGTTCCCGGCCGGAAGGCGCCGATTCTGGTCACCAGGGCGGCCGTGGCCAAGATGCGTCCGGGTTCGGTCATCGTCGACCTGGCCGCCGAGGCAGGGGGCAATTGTGAACTGACGGAGCCCGGCCAGGAACTTAAGAAGGCCGGAGTCTGGATCCTGGGACCGCTGGACCTTCCCTCTCGGATGGCCTACCACGCCAGCCAGCTCTACTCCCGCAACCTGACCCGCTTCACCCTCTCCTTGATCAAGGACGGCAAGATCCAGCTGAACTTCGAGGACGAGGTGGTCTCGACCACCTGCGTCGCCCACGACGGCCAGATCATGGCGGGGGCTCGCGTGTGAACGTCTTTGGCGGCACCCTCCTGATCGGGGTCTTCATCTTCGTTCTGGCGATCTTCATCGGCTTCGACCTGATCTCGAAGGTCCCAGCCACGCTGCACACCCCGCTGATGTCCGGCACCAATGCCATTCACGGAATCGTGCTGGTGGGCGCGCTGGCGATCGCGGCCGGCGCGCACGGCACCCTGGGCACGGTGATCGCCTTCCTGGCGGTGCTGCTGGGGACCATAAATGTGGTGGGAGGTTTCGTGGTCACCGACCGGATGCTCCAGATGTTCAAGCGGCGACCGGAGCCCGAGCGGCCGACCCCCAAGTGATCCACTACCCGCAGTTGGTCGCTCTCGGGTACCTGGTGACGGTGGTGCTTTTTGTATTCGGGATTCGGCTCCTGGGCTCCCCCGCGACCGCCCGCAACGGCAACCGGCTAGCGGCCGTGGGCATGCTGGTGGCGTTGGTGGTGACCTTCATCGGGTTGGGGGCACTGCCCTGGGTTGCTGTCCTGCCCGCCCTGGTGGTCGGGGCCGGTATCGGCGCCGTGGCGGCCCGGGCCGTCCGGATGACGGCTATGCCTCAAATGGTGGCGCTCTTCAACGGCATGGGCGGCGGCGCGGCGGCCCTGATCGGCGCCGATGAGTTCGTCCGTCGAACCGCGCACCTGTCGGCTGGCACCTCCACCATCGCTCCCGGCAACTCGGTCCCGATCATGCTGGGCTGCCTGATCGGGTCGATCAGCTTCTCGGGCAGCCTGATCGCGTTCTGCAAGTTGCAAGGCGTCATGCGCGGGAGCCCGATCACCTTCCCCAACCAGCGGGTCGCCAACGGACTTCTGCTGGCGCTCATCGTTGCCTTGGGGGTGGTGTTGATCGCCTTCGACGCCTCTCCTTGGCTCTTCTTGCTCTTCGAGGTTCTTGCTCTGTGCTTCGGAGTAGCCTTCGTCCTTCCGATCGGGGGCGCCGACATGCCGGTGATCATCTCCTTGCTCAACTCCTTCACCGGGCTGGCCGCCGCTATCAGCGGATTCGTGCTCGACAACGAGGTCCTGATCGTCGCCGGCGCCCTGGTCGGGGCTTCGGGCACAATCCTCACCCAGCTCATGAGCCGGGCCATGAACCGGTCCCTGGCCAATGTCCTGTTCAGTGCTTTTGGCAGCCAGGTGAGCGGCGGCGCCGACAGCGCCGCCTCCGTCGACCAATCGGTCCACAGTGTCACTGCGGAGGACGTGGCAATCCTGCTCGGATACGCCCGCCAGGTGATCTTCGTGCCCGGCTACGGGATGGCGGTCGCCAAGGCCCAACACGACGTCCGAGAGTTGGCGACTCAGCTGGAGAAGCGTGGAGTACAGGTGAAATACGCGATTCACCCGGTGGCGGGCCGGATGCCTGGCCACATGAACGTACTGCTCGCCGAGGCGGACGTGCCCTATACCCAGCTCTACGAGATGGACGACATCAATCCCGAGTTCGCCCGCACCGATGTGGCCGTGGTGATCGGTGCCAACGATGTCACCAATCCTGCCGCGCGCACCAATTCCTCGAGCCCCATCTACGGAATGCCCATCCTCAACGTCGATCAGGCGACCAATGTGGTGGTGCTGAAACGGAGCATGAACCCTGGGTTTGCTGGCATTGAGAACGAGCTCTACTACAACCCGAAAACGCTGATGTTGTTCGGCGACGCTCGCGACTCCGTGACTCACCTGGTGGCGGCGCTCAAGGAGCTGGTACCGGTCGGCTGATTCTTCCGCTCAGCGTCTCTCGAGACGGACGACCAGGACATCGAGCATTCTCGTGTCGCTCGGCACCTGACGCTCATCTAGGCTTCGAATCGTCCACCCAGAGAAGGTGGAGCGAATGACCCCTTCGGAGATGTCGTTGCGTAGACCAGCGGAGCGCAGGCTCGCCCGCAGGAGGAGCCGGCCGCCCGGCTTTAGCACCCGACTCAGTTCACGCTCGTACCGGAAACGATCAGTGGCGGCAAGATAATGGAAGCATCCCCGGTCGAGCGCGACTTCAAATGTCTGGTCGAGAAACGGCAACCGGCGCATGTCGGCGGGGAAAAAAAGAGCCCCGGGAAACCGATGTTGCGCCTGCACGCAAGCTGTCTCGGAAAGGTCGATACCGACGACGGAATAGCCTCGACCGGCGAGCCAACCAGCCTCGCTGCCGAGGCCGCAGCCAACATCCAGGGCACGGCCGGAGGCGGGGAGCCAGCCGTCGGCCAGGGCGCCCTGCAGCTCGGGAGAGCCTTCAGAGAGGTGCCACCAGACGCAGCTTCCGTCGAGATACGGGTCAGCCACTCCGGCTCACGGATCGTGTCCTCAGCCGCTTGCCGAAGGGCTCGGCGACGGATTCGCGGTGCTGAATCGCACGGGTACACAGCCGGCTGGGGGTACGGCGCAGGTCACGAACTGGGTCGCGTTGATGTCGCCGTCCACCCCGAACACGTAGACCGGGACGGCGGTCCCGAAGCTGTCGACGATTGCCCGCGAAACGGTGCTGAGGCGGACCTGGCTCGCGGGAGCCGGCGCGGGCGTGGGGAACGGTTTCCCGCTGGGAGACAGGAGATAGGCACTGGGATTGATGACCCCGGAGTTGAGGTACTGCACCACCCGAAACGGCGGCATCGTCGGGTAACTGACCGGGCTGCCGATCACTCCATAGGGGACTGCGCCGGTGATCCCAACCAATTGCGTCACCTGATGCTGGTCGGTGGCGACATTCACGTAGATCTCTTGTGGCTGGCCAAGAATGTTGACCACCGGGAGCCCTTCCAACGACCACTGAAAGTAGACGGTTCGGTCGGAGGCCGCGGTGAAGGTGAGCTGGGGAAGGGGGATCAGCCCGCCGCCAGCCGGTACGTGGGCAGCGCTGAGAAAGTTCTCCGCAAACTGGTCGGCGCCAGCGAGAGTGGGGGTGGCCCCGACCTCATCGGTCGGGGTGTTGGGATGAAAGTTGAAGGTGGAGAGGGTGGGGTCCGTGGTCAGCTGATAGCCGCTGGTCGAGCCCAGGTTGTAGCCGAGTCCGCTAGCGGTCCTGATAGGAGGACCAGGTACTCCGAGATCCTGCGCCAGAGCGGTGACCGCGGCGGCGGCGGTGTTCGGCACGGGAGCGGCGCGCAAGCGCCGTGAACCCGAGCTCAGGTTCCCGCCCACCGTGTACGGACCGGCAACCAGCAGCGGACTGCTGGTCTCTCCGCCTAGCCCCAGCAGCCCCGGTAGGGTGGAAGTTGGGCTGGCCGAAAGCGAGACGACCGGATGGGGAGGGACGCCAGCACAGCCGGCCAGCACGACCAGCGCGAGTGCAGCCAGGAGCAAGGCACCCCACCGTGGGACTTTCACCCGTGCAGAATGCCATGAGTGCGGTTTCCGGCAACTTCGCGGACGTGACGAGGGGGGTTGGCGGACCGCGGCCGGGCTGCCGCGGGGGGTCTGCAGCTCCAGCTCCGGCGACAGCCTGGGCCAATGGTGAGGGCTCGTGAGCTCCAGGGCCTCGAACGGCGAGTCGAGCGCTTATCGGGCCGCCCTCATCCGTCTGGTCGGAGCGAGCTCGCCGGGGATGCGGCTCGGGCTTGGCTCGACCAGTCAGCTGCTGGGGCTGCTGGGGAACCCGGAGCTCGGCTTGCCGGGGGTGCTGGTCGCCGGTACCAACGGCAAGGGGTCGGTATGCGCACTCGTCGCCGAGATCGCAAAGCAGGCCGGGATCCGGGTCGCGCTGCTGACCAAACCGCACCTCACCAGCTATCGCGAGAGGATCCGCCTGAACGGGGAGCCTATCGACGAGACCACATTCGTGGAGATCGCCGACCTGGTGAGCGACAGCGCAGACCGAATGGCTGTCGGGGACGGTCGGCCCACCCACCACGAACTGCTCACCGCGATGGGCTTCCTGGCCGCCCGCCGCTGGCGGGTCGAGCTCGTGGTCTGCGAGGTGGGGCTGGGGGGCCGGCTGGACGCCACCAACGTCTGGGACGGCGGGATCGCGGTTGTGACCTCGGTCGGCCTGGATCATCAGGCGCAGCTCGGGGACACGGTGCCGGAGATCGCGGCTGAGAAGGCGGCGATCATCAAGGCTGGCAACCTCGTCGTCTCGGGAGCGCGCGGCGCGGCGCGGCCGGCGGTGGAGTCGGCGGCTTCCGCTGCCGACGCTCGAATCTGGCAGCTCGGCCGGGAGATCACGCTAGGTGCCCCGGCAGATGAGAGGTCTCAGTTCACGGTCAGCACTCCGACCCGTGTCCACCGGGGGCTCCAACTCAACCTGGCCGGCGCCTTCCAAATCGAGAACGCGGCGCTGGCGGTCGCCATTGCGGACTGCTTGACCGAGTTGGGGTTCCCCGTGCTGGAAGGGGCCGTACGCACCGGGCTCGCCGAGGGCAACTGGCCCGGTCGGCTGGAGACCCTGAGCTCGGATCCTCCAGTACTGATCGACGCGGCCCACAATCCGGCCGCGATCGACGCCGCGCTGCCGGAGATTCGCCGACGACTGGCTGGACGACCCGGCGTTCTGCTCTTCGGCGCCATGGAAGACCACGACTATCGGGGGATGCTCGGACTGCTAGCTGGAGTGGGTTTCCGATCAGCGGTGTTCACCAGGGTCAACTCCGCCCGAGCCGCCTCGACGTCCGAACTGGTTGCAGTCTGGACCGACCCGTCGGAGGTATCAGAGCCGGTTGCTCAAGCTCTGGGTCGGGCCCGTTCGCTAGCTGGCCGGGAAGGCCTGGTGGTCGCGCTCGGCTCGATCTACCTGATCGGCGAGGTGATGTCGGCGCTCGGCGTCGGGATCCGTCCGGATCCGGAGGTTCCCTTTCCCCCTCTCTGGTGAGCCAGGAACCGGTTGGGATCGAACTCCCCAACAGGAAGAGCGCTTTCGCCAGACTCGGCCAGGTCAGCCAGCACCTCACCAATCACCGGCGAGAACTTGAAGCCGTGGCCCGAGAACCCGCCCGCCAGAGAGACCAGCGGCGAGTTGGGATGGCTCCCGATGACAAAGTGCTTGTCGGGACTGTTCGTGTACATGCAGGTGGCGGCCCGAGCCAGGGGAGCCTGGGCGAGCAGCGGCACGGTATCGCCCAGCCCATGCCGGACGGCTTCGATATCAGAGTCGGTGATCTCCCGCCGGACGGCTTCGGCGGTGGCGTTCTCGCCGCCGTAGTGGCGGGCTGCCTTGGCGGTCCGGCCGTCCCGGCTGGGAAGTCCGTAGTACTGGGCTCCCTGATCGCTCTCGAGCATGTAGATCGGCAGGAGCGGCGCGGTGAAAGGGCCGATATCCGCGGGTTCGAACCAGCCCATGACCTGGCGCTCGACCTGCAGTTCCAGCGCCGGGAGTTCCCAAAGGTCTGCGCTCCAGGCACCGGCCGTCAGCAGCAGCCGATCCCCCTGGTAGCCGCGGGAACTGGTGCGAACGGTCACTCCCGACCCCGAGGCTTCCCACTCAAGTACCCGCTCGCCAAAGTGGAGCTCCGCGCCTCGGTCGGCGGCTTGGCGAAGATGCGCCAGCACCGCCAATTCCGGTGCCACGACTCCCGCTTCCGGTTCCACCAACCCCACCTGTTGGGGGAGGGGATGAAGGGCTGGGAACTTCCGGTGCACCTCGGCGGCCGTCAGGAGGAGATGGGGAATCTCCCACTTCTCGGCGCTCCCCAGCGAACCCGCCACGAGATCGCTCGAGGGGGATCCGATCATGACCCCAGCCGTGACCTCGAGCAGGTGCTGGTTTGAGAGGACCTCCAGCTCCCGCCAGAGCTGGTAGGCGCGAAGCACCAGCGGGACATACCCGGGACCCTCGAAGTATGCCTGCCGAATGATCCTCGATTCGCCGTGGGAGGATCCGCGGTCGTGGCCGGGACCGAACGCTTCCAAGCCGATAACTTGATTCCCGCGCCGGGCCAGATGGAATGCAGCTGCCGAGCCCATGGCTCCCAGGCCGACGATCACCACCCGGAGCGGGCTTGTCACACGGCGGCGGTCGGTCGCGAAGGGGTCGCCGCGCCGACAGCGGCCAGCGCTCGCTCGCAGAGGCTGCTCAGACCGGCCCAGTCCTCCGCCAGCAAGAGCTCGGGGCGGAACAGGTCGTTGGTGAGTCCCACCACGTCAGCACCCGCTCGCAGGTACTCTGCGGAGTCATCGATCCGCACCCCGCCGCTGACCCAGATCGGGGTGTGAGGCATCGGGCCGCGCAGGGCCCGGATGTAGGCGGGTCCGCCAACCGGGGATGCCGGGAACACCTTGACGAGCTGCGCGCCGAGTTCCTCAGCTCGAACGATTTCGGTCGGAGTCAAAGCCCCCATCACCAGCGGCAACCCGGCATTGCTCGCGATCTCCGCGACGGCAGGAACCAGGTAGGGCGTCACTAGATACTGTGCCCCCGCGTCGACCGCCCGGGAGGCAGTCTCGACATCGACGACGGTGCCGGCACCGAACGCGCAACTTTGGCCGAGGTCTGAGCGCGATCGCAGCTTCGCGATCAGTTCGAATGCTCCCGGAGTTCCGGCGGTGACCTCTACCGATCCGACCCCGGCCCGAGCAGCCACCAGGGCCGCTTCCGCGGCCTGGTCGTGGTCGTGCCAGCGGATGATCGCCGCCAATCGGTGCGGAAAGAGTGGAGCGACTGCAGAATTAATCATGGCTCGATTTTAAGTGAACGCCACGCTCCCCCGGGTTGGGAGCCGGACTGCTCGGGACATCGCCACTGATCAGCGAAACCGCTCTGGCTGCGGCGGGGGAGTCGCCAACCTCGCCAGCCCTCAGCCAGGTGGGCTAAGCCTTTGCTGGTCCAAGCGCAGCCGTGCCCGCTCTCGGTTGAGCGGTAGAAGCCGGAACAGCAAGAGCCAGGCGCGACACAACGCCAGCAAGGCGGCCGCGCAGCCAACCACGACGATGATGGCGGCCTCCGGCTCTTGGCTTCCGGCGACAGCGACCGCCCCCAGCAATGTCGGCACGAGCAGCCCCAACGCAGCCAGACCCCACGAGACACAGTGCCAATACCGGCGCGACCGCTCCAGCAATAGTTCTTCCAGACGCGCCTCCACGGTTGCCAGACTGGGGACGTCAGCAGTCAGCCGCTCCGCGTCGCCCGGGCCGCCGCCGTGGCTCAGTCAGGGCCCTGATGCGACTGCCTGATGATGCTTTCGATCACGTCGTGGCCCGGCGGGCGATGCGCCGAGCTCCGGCGGGAGGGAGTCTTGCGCCGATCCTGGCGGGCCGTCGCCATGTGACCCTCCTGCTTGCGCCAGACCCGCTCGATGATCACCCTGATCTCGGCACCATCGTCGAAGGGGATCCCGTGAGCCCCCAGAGACTGCCGGAGCCGTTCGGTGAGATGAGAGCTCTCGTGCAGGTTTAACTGCTCCAACGCTTCCAGCAGGTCGTCGAGGCGGCGCAGGATGGAGCGCCGTTCTGTCGTCTCCGGCGATGCCGAGATCATGGGGGGATTATCCGCGCCCACAGCTCCCAGTGGGGGTGGGTGGTCGGTGCCGCTTCGAATCAGGCCGGGACTGGCGCCTCAGGAATGCGCTCCCGCTCGTACAGTCCCAGCTTGGCGATCCAGGCCTGCAAAGCTGAGGGCGCCCACCAATTGGCCCGGCCCAGCAGTCGCATCAAGGCGGGGACCATGATCCCCCTAACCAAGGTGGCGTCTACTGCGACCGCTACTGCCATGCCCACCCCCAGGGTCTGAATCTCAAGCACGTCGCCGGCTGCGAACGAACTGAAGACGGTGATCATGATCAGAGCTGCCGAGGTGATCACCCCGCCCGTGACGGTTAGGCCGTGGGCGACGGCATCGCGGTTATCGCCGACTTGGCAGTAGCGCTCCCGGATTCGGGACAGCAGAAACACCTCGTAGTCCATGGAGAGGCCGAAGAGGATCGCGAACATCAGAACCGGAGTGGTGGCAGTGATGTTGCCGGCCGGCGTGAAGTTGAGGACGTTGGCGAGATGTCCGTCCTGAAAGACCCAGACCATCGCCCCGAATGCGGCCGAGATCGAGATCAAACTCATCAGCACCGCCTTGAGGGGCAGCAGAACCGAGCCAAATGTGAGGAAGAGCACCACCATCGTCACCACCACCACCAAGAGCACGGCCCAGGGAATGGTCGCGCCGAACGCCTGCAGGAAGTCCACCGACAAGGCCGCGCCTCCGGTGATCAGCGCCGCCGTGCCGGCTGGTCCTGAAAGTCCCCGCAGGCGGTGGACCAAGGTGGCAGCCTGATTGGAGTCAGGTGAGTAATTGTTGGATACCTCGAACTGGGCGACCGGTCCTGCCAGGTTGCCGGCAATGTATGAGTTGAGGATCGCTTTGCGTTGGGAAGGCGGACGGGCGAGCTGCCGCAGATAGGTCGCCCGGGCGAGCCCGGGGGGCGGGGTCAGGGCACCGGTTACCCCCTGCACTCCGGGGATGGCGCGAAGCCGGCGGAGAAAGCTGGCCAGCTGGTACTGCTCCCCCAACGTCATCCGGTCTGCGAGATTGGAGTTGTATTTCAGTACCAGGTTGAGATCGTCTACCCCTCCCGCCTGGGGAAAGTCGTCGTTGAGTAGCGCGTAGCCGGTCCGCGCCTCGCCGGGTGGGATATTGGCTACGTCGCTCCCGGTGGAGAGTCGGAGGTGGAGAAAAGGTGTACCCACCAGGAGCAGGAGTGCCACCGTGGGCACGGCGATCAGGACCGGCCGACGCATCACTGCCCGCGCCACCCAGCCCCAGAAGGTGGAGGTCCTGGCTGGGCGGAGGTGTGATCCCCGCAGGCTGGGGCGCAGGGTGAGGGCATTGACCCGCGGTCCCAGCTGCCCCAGCAGCGCCGGCAACGCGGTGAGGGCGAAGAGGAGGGTGAGGGCCACCACCAGAACACCGCCCACGCCCATGCTGCCCAGGGCGGAAGCCGGGAAGAGCATCAGCGAAAACAGTCCGATCGCGACTGCCGTCCCGGAGACCGCCACCGCCTTGCCGGCACTGGCGGTGGCAATTCGGACCGCTTCAGCCGAATCGTGGGTGGGGATCTCCTCGCGAAAGCGCTTGACGAAAAATAACGAGTAGTCGATGGCCAGCCCCAGGCCAATGATGGTCGCCACATTGGTCACAAAGATCGACATCCCAAAGTGGGCCGCCAGGATCCGGATGACCGCCAGCGAGGTGGGAACGGCAAGTCCGGCGATCATCAGCGGAAGCAACGCCGCCATCACCGACCCAAAGACCAGGAAGAGCAGGATCAACGAGAGTGGCAGCGCGATCAATTCGGCGTGCTGGAGCTGCTTCTCCAAGGCGGTGTTGTAGAGCGCGTCAATCGGAGCCGAGCCGCTGATGAACATCTTCAGCCCGGAGGGCCGATCAAGAAAAGACGTCAGGTGGGTTAACTCGCCGGTGGCAGCGGACTCGCTCAATTTGAGGTTGATCACGGCAAATGTGTCGTGCCCGTGGTCGCCGATGAAGATCTTCTCGCGCGTGCTGGTGTAGTCGAGCACGCTCCCGGTGACCGGCCGGCGAGCCAGCCGGCGGAAGGATGCGTTGACCTTGGCCTGCACCGCGGGCGAGCTGGCGTTCGCTCGAGGGCTGTGGAATGTCAGCAGAAGCTGGGTTGTGGCATTGCCAAAGTAGCGGGAGAGCAGGTTGCTGGCGTTCTGGCTCTGCGAACCGGGCACCGCGAAGCCTCCGGAGGTGAATTGACCTCCGAACGGCCCGGAGAGTCCCACCATGACCACGGTCAGGGCAACAGCCCCGGGGAGGATGAATTTGCGAAAGCGATACGCGAAGCCGCCCAGACGCCAGAACAACTCGGCGCTACCTCAGGCTAGTTCGCCGACCATGCGAGTCCGGCGACTGCCAGTGCCTGGATTAGATCCTGGAACAAATCCTCCTCGTCCTCAACCCCAACTGAGAGCCGGATTAGGGCCGCTGGCAGGTACTCATCACCGGCCCAGCGGGCCCGGCGCTCCAGCAGTGACTCGACCGACCCCAGACTGGTCGAATTGGTCCAGACTTTGGTGGCCGTACAAACCTGCTCCGCGGTCTCCGCATCACAGTCCAGCTCAACTGAGAGCATGCCGCCAAACCCGCCGGACATCTGACGGGTCGCCAGCTCATGCTGCGGATGCTCAACCAGCCCCGGGTAGTGCACTCGCAGAACTCCCGGTGTCTTCTGCAAGCGCACCGCCAGAGCCGCGGCGGTGGCAATCTGGCGCCGCAGACGCACATCGAGGGTACGCAGGCCTCGGAGCGCCAACCAGGTCTCAAGCTGACCGGGGATGGCTCCGGAGTTGGTTCGCTGATATCGCAGTTTTGGCAGTAAATCGCTGCTGTTTGTGATGGTCATCCCTAGCATCAGGTCACTGTGCCCGCCGAGGTATTTGGATACCGAGTGCACAACCGCATCGGCACCTAAGCGCAGCGGGCGCACCAAAAGTGGAGTGGTGAAAGTGTTGTCTACCACCGTGATCGCGCCCGCCTCGCGAGCCACGGCGGCACAGCTCTGGATGTCGGTCACCGTGAGCAGCGGATTGCCCAATGACTCGATCATCAGCAGGGCCGCTCCCTGACAGGCGCGCCGAACCGATTCCAGGTCGGTGGCGTCCACCCACTCGGTCCGGCACTGCCCCACCTCGGCCAGGTGGCGGAGCAACTCCCGGGTCCCGATGTAGGCGTCCTGCGCCACCACGACCTTGCGGCCGATGCCGCAGCTCTCGACCAGGGCGGAGATCGCGGCCATCCCCGATCCGAAGGCAACCGCGCCGCAGCCGTCCTCGAGTTCTGTGAGCGCTCCCTCGAGGCGCTCCCAGTTCTCGTTGTGGTCCCGTCCATAGGAGTAGCCGCGCGAGTTGCCGTGCTGGAACACCACCGACATCGACAAGGGAGGGACCAGCGCCTGGCTCTCGCCTTCGGGGCCGTTGCCGGCGTGAACCACCCGGGTAGCCATCTTGGCCGGCCCGCGGTCGGAGCCCGACGTGCTCAAGGGCAGCTCAATCAGGCACCTGCCGGTGGGCCCGCAGCAGCACCTCGCGGGCCATCCGACCATGTGCTTCGTCCACCATCTCCTCGCCGACCCTGGAGGCACCGCCGTGATCCTCAAGAGCGGCGAGGATCTGTTCGGCCCGACGGATCTGCTCGGGGTCGGGGCTGAAGGCGCGGTTCACCGTCTCCAGCTGGGAGGGGTGGATCACCCACTTGCCGTCGTAGCCCAGCTGGGCCGCCTTCAGGGAGGAGCGTTCCAGCAGCTCCAGGTCGGCGATGTCGGAGCACGGGCCGTCGATTGCCTGCAGCCCGTTGGCCTTGGCCGCGACCGCGATCCGAAATAGAGCGTAGTGCCAAATATCACCGGGGTAGGCAGCGGTGTCCTGTCCGATCGTCAGCTGGGGCATTCCCATAGCGGCCGCGAAGTCTCCCGGACCGAAGATCATTGCCTCAGTCCGGGAAGCGGCGGCGGCGATCCTCTCCACCGATTCGAGACCAGCGGGGTTTTCGATCTGGAGCTCCAGCCCCATCCGGTTGGAAGTCACTCCCTCCGACTCGAGACCGGTCAGCAGGTGGTCGAGGAACGCTACCTCGGTTTCCGAGGTGACCTTGGGCACCACCAGACAGGAGATCCGGTCGGCCACCCGAGGCACCAGCGCCAGCACGTCGCGGAGCGCATGAGGGCTGCCGACACAGTTGATCCGCACCGCGACCGACCTGCCGCCGAAATCGAGTTCCTTTAGGTTCTCCACCACTAGCGCCCGAGCCCGCTCTTTCTCGCCGGGATCGCTGGGGACGGCGTCCTCCAAGTCGAGGACCACCTCGGCCGCGGCCAATGTGGTCGCCTTCTCGGCCATCCGCCGGCTGCTCCCGGGCAGCACCAGGACCGAGCCCCGCGAGCGCTTCACTCAGGCTGACCCTTCCCCGGCTCCTCACCCTGTCCCAGGCGCTGCATCAAGTCCTCAATCATCCGACGGGCCTCGGGGTCGTCCATCAGCCGCTGCCGGACCGCCTCGGCGGCCTGCTGCATCTGGGGATCGTCCATCAGCCGCTCCTGCATCTGGGAGAACTGGTTCAGCATGTCCTTGGCGGCCGCTTCGTTCGCCACCTGAAGCAGCACCGGCTGCGAGGCTGCTGCCACCACAGCCTCCATCTGCTGCCGGACCATCTCAATGCCCTTGCAGCCGAGGCACTCGCCCCGTAGCTGGCAGTGGCAGACTGCTCGTTTGATCGAGTCGAGCTCACGGTGTACTCCGCTCAGATCGACCGGATCAGCCACGAGTCAAGCCTACCCCACCCCTTGGATCAGCTGAGCGGCTGGATCGGCCGCCTGGCCCGGATCAGGGCGTGCCAGTAGCGGTGGTACAGCCGGCCTTCGCGCCACTGGGCCAGCAGCTGTCCGCGTACCGCCTGCGGGGCTGACTCGTAGTAGTCGAGGAGCCGGCGCTGGCGCTTGTCTGGCAGCTTTGCCAGAGCGAACCACGCCAGGATGTCCTTCTCCTGTTCGATGCGCTCGGCATGCTCGACGGTGAAACCCAGGGAACTGAGCAGTGCCCGCCACTCCTCAAGTGCCCGGCTCCGGACGTGGGATGGGTCTCGGCCGATCTCCACAACCTCCAGCCAGTCGCGGACCACGGGCGGCGGCGAACAGTCGCTGACCGCGAACACTCCTCCTGGCCGCAGCACTCGGTAGGCCTCACTGAGAGCTGGGATCAGCTGCTTGAAGTGATGTGGCGCGGAGCGGACCAGGACCCGGTCGAAGCTGCCACCTGGGAACGGAAGCTGCTCGGCGTCGCCGCGCAGGAAGGTGACGTTGCGGATCTCCCGCTCAGCCGCGAGCGCCTTGGCGTGTGCCAGCATCTGGGCGGTGATGTCCAACCCGACCACCTCGGACACCCGGGGTGCCGCCGCCAGGGCGACGTTCCCGGTGCCGGTCGCCACGTCCAGGACCCGGTGGTTGGGCCGCAGCTCAGCCAGGGTCAGAAAGCGGGCCAGTGAGACGGGGTCGGCGTGGGTCGGGCTCTGGCGGTAGGCTTCCGCTACCTGAGAGAACTGGCGCTGGCTGTCGGTGAGATTGTCCCCCTCGGCTTGGCCCGAGCCTCCGGTCACAAGGGATGGCCGGACAGCAGGGTGTCCAGCGGCGTCGGTTCCAAGTCCTGGGGACCGCCAAAGCGAACGTCGATCTCGGCCTCCAGGTCCTTGACGAGGTCTCGTAGCTGCCCCAGGTCTGAGGTCGGGGCATTGCCGTTGGCGTAGGCACCGACGAGCTTGCCGTCTTCGAAGAGGGCGACCCCGATGCCGTCCTGGGCATGCACGATCAGGCCGCCGCTGCTCGAGTACTTGCTGAGGTAGCTGCGCAGGCCCTCCAAGTTGACGAACATCGCCCCCAGCCCGGCGAACCGGAGCGGGGCATGCAGTACCAACCCCAGTCCGCGCGCAATCTGGCGCGAATAGGTGATCACGTTAATGGTGTCCTGGCTGTTGGGGAAGTTGGGGAAGGAGATCCGATTGGTGGTGGTGATATTCCCCTGGCGGTCGCTGGCTACCGCCACCACGTACCCGTCCACCAGGACCACGTAGCTGTTGCTGCCGTCGACCCCCTGCACGTGGAGCACCCCGGTGTGACCTTCCCCAGCCAGGTGGCGCAGGAGGCGGGCCGGATCGGTAAACCCAGCCCTCAGATTGCGGAATACCACCTCGCCCTCGGGCAGCGGGAAAGAGCGGGTCTGGAGCGCCGACACCTGGGCCGGGCTCGGCTCCACCGAGACCTCCTGGGCCGGCTGATAGATGACCGCCTCCTCAAGCACAGTGGTCGGGCTCGTCCACGGTTCATCGGCTCCGGTGAGAACCTCGGAGAAGCTGTCCAGACCTTCGGATCCTGTGCCCAGCGCTTCTTCCTCCTGGGGGGTTTCCGGTTCGATTTCGTCGACCTCGTCGATTTCCTCGATCTCGTCCAGCTCCGCTACCGGTTCGGGATCGGAAACTGCCGCCGTCTGAACCTCCTCGGCCGGAGGTTCAGATTGGACCGCCCAGGGAGCGGTCTCCCCTGAGGAGCCAGACTGGAGCCAGGCCAGATTGTCGGGGTGGTCATCCTTGGGGTCCACCACCGCCGGAGTGAACGTTGCCGGCTCGTCATCGGTTCCCGCCGAGCCCCACGGAGCGGGCTCCTGCCCGAGCCCGGTATCGGCTGAACTTGGGGATTCCGGAACTTGGAAGCTGCGGGTGCTCCAGGCAGGTAGATCGGACTCAACGGGCTCGCCCGCAGCTGGGGCAGGCGATTCCCGGGTGGTGTCCTCCTCCCCTCTCGAGTCGAGCGGTCGCCAGGCGCCGACCTCGTCTTCGGTCGCGGCCTCCTCGTCGGGTTCGGGGTTCAGGCCAGCGGCTCCCAGCGCCGACGGGATGGGTGGTAGCTGTTCCGGATCCGGATCGGAATCGGCCCCCGAGCTATCTTCCGACAGCGAGTCGTCGCCATCCTCGTCGTCCTTGCTGTCTTTCTTGCGTCCGAACGCCAGGTGCACGCTGCTGGCCGACGGCGGCGTGCCGTAGCCGAACTGTGCCGGCCCCTGAAACGGGACTGGGACCAGGACCGGCTGGAGATTCTGCAGTCCCGAGTCGGCCAGGTCGCGCAGGGTCCGACGCACTCGCTCTAGCTCAGCCCTAAGCGCGGCGGCCGGCGAGGATGATCTGGACCGACGGTGGGGAGACTTCATGGGACATGCTCCACTGGTGCGGCCGGCCGGACCAGCGAGCAGTACGCGCCGCCGAGAGCCCGCACCGGACGTTTCACTTGCGAAGTGTAGCCGCGCCGGTCGGGAATTGCTCCCTGGCAGCGGCGAACCGGGCCCCGGACCGTAGACGCGAGCTAGGCGGGGGCGGGTTGCGGCTGGGTTGGTCCCGGCGCGGACCCGGACTCAGAGCCGACGGGAATGAAGCCGGTGCGGCGCAACCACTGCTCGGGGTGGCGAACCTCGGTCCATCCAGGGAGACTTTCCGGCCCGGACCAAATGCGGTCGAGGCCAGCCTGGCCAGCCGCCTTCCGGACCTCCCTCAGGAAGCGCTCGCCCTGCTGATACTGCTGCAGCTTGAAGGCGACTCCCGAGATCCAGAGAAGGAGCCGCTCGGCCGCCTGCGGCGGATCGTGGCGGCGACGGAAGGCGTCGTCTAGGGTGTCGAAGTCCGGGAAGTGGCGCCGACCGGCCTCACGCATCACGTAGTTTCCGTGGCCCTCTAGGACCGTCATCACCGCCTGCACCTTTCCGACCAGCATCAACTGGGGCCGGATGCTGCGGGCCGTTTGCAGCAGATCCTCCAGGCCCCGCCCCTTGCCGGCTCCAGGGGCCCGGCTCAGCTCACCCACCATCGAGCCTAGGTATTCCCGGAGCCAGGGATGGAGCTCGAACTGCCAGGCGTGGGTTAGCTCGTGCAGCATCAGCCACCGCCGAAGCGAATTGAGCGGCAGCTCCGAGGATTCGGAAAAGTGGCGGACGTTGGGCTCCACGATCATCAGCGCCGGAGCCGGCAATTCCTCATCCTGGTCACTCGGGTTACCGTCCGAAAAGGGCACCGAAAGCACCGGGTCGTACTGGCCGAGCACCCTCCGGGCCATGAAGCCAAGCAGGGTGCCCACGTAGAGACTGCTGGGAACCCTCATCAATGGGCTTGGACGCATGGCTCCCCAGCCGCCCTGGCGCTCCTCAATAGGGCGCAGCATCCGCCGCATCATGGCCAGGTTCTGGTCGATGAAGCCGTGCCGACCGACCACGCGAACCCGGCCGAACGTCGCCGCCTGGGGGCTGGTGTTGCAGGCCTCCGCCAGCATCGGGACCAGTTCGGCCACCAGCGGGTCATAGTCCCGGCCGGCCGCCTCCACGTCAGCCATGCCGTCGCCGCCACAACGCGAGTAGGCGGTCCGCCGTACCAGTTCCCAGTCGAGCACGGGCGCCTCCGGGTCTGCCAGAGACTTGGAGAGCCGCCGTTCCGCCGCGATGGCCACCCCGGCCGCGACCGCTGACCAGGCCAGCACCGACTTTAGGTCCGGCATCTGGCGATCATACGTCTGGCTCGGCTCGGCTCTTCCGATAGAACACCATCTCCCGCCCGACATGCTCGAAACCGAGTGGGTGGTAGAGGCTGGCCAGCGCGGGGTCGCCGTAGCGAAGGACCACCTGACGTCCCTCGGCGAGTGCCGCCGCCGCCGCCGCCCTGGTGACCGCCGACCCAGCCTGCCGGTGCCGGAAGTCGGGATGGGTCGCCACCCCGCCGACCTCCACCCACTGCCCGAACGACATCGTCCAGCGGGCCGCCGCCACCACCTGGCCTTCCAGCTCCGCCACCCAGCTCCGCTGCACCTGAATTCGCTCCCGCCAAGCCTGAGGACTCTCCTTGCTCATCCAGCTGACGTGCTGATAGACCCGAAAGAGCTGTTCTCCGTCGCTACTGCGGGCCAGCCGGGTGGGGGGCAGGTCGCCGGTCGGGAATCGCAGCCTGGTAGCGACCGCGAGCTCACGCCGGTACTGGGTAAACTCGTCCAACCCGGAGTACGGCACCGGCCCATCCATCACTGAGATTCGGTCGATGGACGCCCGGTTGACCCGGAGCAGCTCGAGCGCCGCCGATCCCTCCTCCCCGGAGGAAATCAGAATCCCGAGGAGCCCCTCGTGCAGCAGCGCTGCTGCCCGAACTTCGCCAGCTCGCCCGGGAACCCACCAGAGCACGCGATTAGGTGCCTCCCCGGCCGCCTCCAGCCGCCGTAGGTGCTCCCCGGCGGCTAGACCCGCCCACCCCTGCGCCAGCAGGAAACTCCGCACCTGATCGACCGCAACCGGTTCCGAGGCGGGCTGGAAGAGTCTCCCGGCCGAACTGCTCTCACCTGCCATCCACCCATGATCGCGGCGAGGGAGCGAGGGCGTCTTGAACCCTGGCACTTGGCCCAGGGGGCTGCTAGCACTCGGGGGGCCTGAGTGCTAACATGAGCGGCGCAACCTCAGCTGTCTGGATGGGGACAACAGGAGAGACGAATGCCCAAACAACTGCTATTCGACACAGAGGCCCAGTCGGCCCTAAAGCGCGGAGTCGACAAGGTCGCGGACGCGGTCCGAATCACGATCGGGCCCAAGGGCCGCAACGTGGTTCTGGACAAGAAATTCGGCAGCCCCACGATCACCAACGACGGCGTGACGATCGCCAAGGAGATCGAACTCGAAGACCCCTTCGAGAACATGGGCGCGCAGCTGGTCAAGGAGGTGGCGAGCAAGACTAATGACATCGCCGGGGACGGCACCACGACCGCTACGGTCTTGGCCTCCGCGATGATCAACGAGGGGCTGCGCCACGTGGCTCACGGAGCCAATCCGGTGCAGGTCAAGGCCGGCATCCAGAAGGCCGTCGACGCGGTGGTCGAGGAGATCAAAAAGCACTCCGTGCCGATCAGCGAGCGCGAGAAGATCGCCCAGGTGGCTTCCATCTCCGCCGCTGACCCGGCGATCGGCGAGACGGTGGCCGACGCGATGGAGAAGGTCGGCAAGGATGGCGTGATCACCGTCGAGGAGTCGAAGGGGATCGAGACCGAACTGGACCTGGTCGAGGGGATGCAGTTCGACAAGGGCTACATCAGCGCCTACCTGGTCACCAACGCTCAGGCCATGGAGGCGGTCTTGGAGGACCCCTACATCCTGATCACCGATCGGAAGATCTCGGCGATCGCCGATCTACTGCCGGTGGTGGAGAAGATCCACCAAAGCGGCAAGCCACTTCTGATCATCGCCGAGGACGTGGATGGCGAAGCGCTGGCCACCCTGATCGTCAACAAGATCCGCGGAATCTTCACCGCGGTTGCCGTCAAGGCCCCGGGCTTCGGCGACCGCCGCAAGGCGATGCTCCAGGACATCTCGGTGCTCACCGGGGGCACTGTGATCAGCGAGGAGCTGGGTCTGAAGTTGGACTCGGTGCAACTGGACCAGCTGGGCCACGCCCGCCGGGTAAAGGTGACCAAGGACGACACCACCCTAGTCGAGGGTGCCGGCAAGAGCGAGGCGATCAAGGGCCGGATCGAGCAGATCAAGGCTGAGATCGATAAGTCCACCAGCGACTGGGACAAGGAGAAGCTCCAGGAGCGCTTGGCCAAGCTGGCCGGCGGGGTGGCGGTGATCAAGGTAGGTGCGGCCACCGAAACCGAGCTCAAAGAGCGCAAGCACCGGATGGAAGACGCCGTGTCGGCCACCCGCGCCGCGGTCGAGGAGGGGATCGTTCCCGGAGGTGGCACTGTGTTGCTACTGGCCCAGACCGCCTTGGATAAGGTCAAGCTGCAGGGCGACGAGCAGATCGGGGTGACCATCGTGCGGCGGTCGCTCGAGGAGCCTGCACGCCAGATCGCGAACAATGCCGGCGCCGAGGGCTCGGTGATTGTGGAGCGAGTCCGTAGCCTTCCCGTAGGGCAGGGCTACGACGCGGCAACCGGTAAGTTCGTGGACATGGTCAAGGCGGGGATCATCGACCCCACCAAAGTGACCCGCTCGGCGGTGCAGAATGCGGCCTCGATCGCCGGGTTGCTGCTGACCACCGAATCTCTGATCACGGACATCCCCGAGAAGAAGGGAGCACCGGCTCCCGCGATGCCCGACTACTGAGTATCTGACTAGCCGCAGGGCTGGATTGGCGCGGGGCGGGGTGACCACCAGGTTAACCCCGCCCTCACTTTTTCTAGGTGCCTAGGAGCCGACCGCCGAAGACGGCCAGCAGCGCGGAGCTGAATCCGAAGCCCAGGAGCAGACCCGAAGCGGGACCGGCGAGCCACCCGCGCAGAATTCCGAGCAGCACCGTCCGCTGGACCGTCTCCCGGTCCCGGGCGAGGCCAGCACCGGCCATCGCCCCGACCAGCGCCTGATTGAGTGAGGTGAAGTAGCCGACACTCACCGCAGCGAGCACCACGGCCGCCTGCACCAACTGGGCGGCCGCCGCCATCGTCTGATCGACGCGGACGATGGCGAAGGCCACCCGTCCCAGTAGTGGCTTGCCCCAGATCAGCACTCCGGCCGCCAGACCCAACCCGCCGAGCACCCCGGCCGGGGTCGCCGCCAGCAACCGAGCTCCGACCAGAGCGCCGGTCGCATTGGCGACGTCGTTGGCTCCCATGGCAAAGGAGGCCGCCAAGCCAATCAGGACCAGTGCCGAACCGCCGAGGCGCCAGAGTTGGGGAGCGCGAGCGCTGAACGAAAGTGAGCTGAGATCGCGCAGCCAGTCCAGGAGGTGGGTCGAGAGAAACCCGAGCCCGACCGCGACCAGGGGAGCCAGGACCCAGAGCAAGACCAGGCTGCCGATCGCTGGCCAGCGGACACCGGAATGCGAGCCGAGTGCGACTCCCACCAAGGAAAAAACCAGTAGCTGAATGGTGGAGGTGGGGATCCTGAGCCGGTTGTACCCGATGGTGAGCCCGAATGCCAGACCCACCACCAGGATCTCACCGGTAGTCGTCAAGCGGTGCACCAGCAAGCCCGACCCCACTCGCTCCTCCACCGAGTGGGTGGCTAGAGCCGCGCCGAGGAAGGCGAGCGGCGCCATCATCCAAAGGGCACGGCGCGAGCTCACCAGACCCAGGGCGTGTGGCATCCCCATGCAGGCTCCGGTGTAGTGAGCGCCGATGCTGGCGCAGAATCCCAGCGCCAGGGCGACCAGGATCAGGTCAGTGGTCATCGAAGCGAATCTAATTGGCCGAGCACGGCCAGCCGGGCAGCGCCCTAACCGGCTCCAGGTCCGGGTCCCGAGCGGCATTCTGGGCAAGGTCGGGGTTGCCGTTGATCGCTTGGACGATCTCCGCGAGCGCCTCCTCGCAGTGCCCCGTCCTCGACTTGGCGCAAGCCAATGAATACCGGGCCATCCCCAGCGCCGCACCGGGCAGCTGAACTGCCTCCGCCAGGGCGACACCGGCGGCATGCAGCCGGACGGCCTTCTCTGGGAGTCCCCGGCTGAGCCAGTACTCACCTAGATGACCGCTGGGGTGCCAGAAGCCGCGCGCCACAACTTGCAGCCAAAGCGGCCGACCCCGCAGCCAGGGATTCCGCGCCGGGTCAGTCAGGTCCTCGTCGGTGAGTTGCCAAAGAAGCTGCACCAGCTCGGTCGTTGTGGAGCGGCATCCGGCGAGCACCTGGTCGGCGGTCAGAGCCGAGAACCTCGCATAGACCTCCAGCGAGGTGTGGTCTATTTCGGAGAAGTTGGGCGGGGTGGAGCGATCAATGACCGCTCCGAGCCTGGTGACCTGCTGGGACCTGAATTCGGAATTGTGCGCGACCAGGGCCGAGATCGACCATGCCTCCGGACCGCTCGCGCGTTCCTGGTCCTCTGCGCGGGTGGCCAGCATCGCGCATTCCTCGGCGCCGGTCACCAACTGAACCATGGCGGCGATTGACTCTCGTAGGCGGGAGTCGCTCACGATTCGCCTCCTGCCATCGCATTCGAGGACCCTTGGAGCACCCGGTCGGACGGCTCGGGACGGCGTGCCCGGATCTCAACTGACCACGGGGTCGCCGTGATCTCCACCGACTCCAGCCCAGCTCGGACTAGGCGCTGATCCAGGTCCCGGGAGTCGACTGGCGTGAAGACATCCCCCAGGTGAATCAGCCGAAATCGCCAGCCGCCGCTGCTATCGCGAGCCACGAACAGTCCGCCCGGCTCCAGCACCCGCGCGACTTCGCCGAAGAGTCGGTCCTGCGCTCGCCGGGAGCGCAGGTGGTGCAACATCGTGAAACACACCACCGCCGAGAACGAGGAGCTGGCAAACGGCATCTGGGTGGCGTCCCCCAGAACGACAGTCACCGACGCCCCCAATTCGCGCTGCAGGCGCCGCACCAACTCCGGGTCGCTCTCGAGAGCCACGAGCTCCGAGACTCGACCGAGCAGTCCTCTGGTGCTGGCCCCGTAACCGGGTCCCAGCTCCAGGGCCCGCGGCCCGAGCTCGACGCCCTGCAGGATCTCGGGCAGCAGCTCTCCGGTGACAAAGTCCGCCCATCTCGGGGATCGACAGAGTCGCTGATGGTATCGATTCATATTCAACCTCCATCTCCTCATGAAAGCGTGTTGTGCGGCGCGTGAAGCGCTAGTATTACATGAAATGTGGCGCGGGGTTGCAGCGGTCTATCATGGGCCGATGGCAACTGCTGGAGACGCCACGAAGCGGGAGGAGGCAAAGCGGGAAGAGCCGGAGCAGGTCCGGGACCGCCGCCTGCTGCGCGCGTCGGTGGCGGTCCTGGCCAAGATCGGCTGGGACGGACTCACGATGGACGCGGTCGCTGA
Source organism: Candidatus Dormibacteria bacterium (assembly GCA_050734135.1). Classification (GTDB taxonomy): domain Bacteria; phylum Chloroflexota; class Dormibacteria; order Aeolococcales; family Bog-877; genus Bog-877. Next base: position 39,499 of record JBOHUG010000039.1, on the reverse strand, counting down.
GGAGGCGGGACTCTCACGTGTCACCGCCTGGCGTCTGGGTGCGACCCGGGAGGCGCTTATCAAGTCACTGCTGCTGGATCTGGAAGCGGACTACCGAAACGCCCTGTGGCCGGCGCTCACCGCCCCGGGCAACGCCAGGGAACGACTAGGGATTGCGATTCTCGCGCTCTTCGACGTGGCGGAGGCACACCTGCCATTACTGATGGCCTCTGATCAAGTCTTCCACCGGGCCAGCGCAAGTGGACTCAACTTCAACGAGCCGTTCTCAAGAATCTTTCGAGATGGGATTGAGGACGGCAGCCTCGCTCCACCGGGTGGCAACCCAGACCAGGCGGCCGACCTTCTCTTCAACGCCGCCTGCTGGCCGTACGTGCACCTGCGGGGTCGGCACTGCTGGGATCGAGAGCTGCTCCGGACTCAGCTGAGTGCCTTGGTCCTCCCCCAGGCAGCCGAATTCGACTCATCAGGGAGCCGGCGGGTTAGGTCGAGACCCGCATAAGCAAGGTTGTCAAGCCCGTGGAGGAACCATTGGGTGTCGTCGAGGCGTCCTGATCCTGAAGCAGAAGCTCTGGCCGAACGCTGGGTCGGCCTCTATGGGGACCTCGCCTTGCGCACCGCCTACCTCTTCCTCCGCGACCGGGGCCTCGCGGAGGATTGCGTTCAAGACGCCTTCGTGAGCGCCTGGCGGGCTCGTTTCAGCCTGCGTGACCCGGGAGCCGAGCGCGCCTGGCTGATGACGATCGTGGCGAACACTGCCCGCTCCCACCTGAGGCGGCGGATACCCATCCCAACCGACACCATTCCAGCTGACCCGACTCTGCACGACCCCTTCTCCGAACTGGTCTCGTCGGCGGACCTGAAACAGGCGTTGGACCAACTTCCGGCGGACCAGCGGGAGGTGATCGTTATGCGGGTGTATCTCGACCTGTCTGTGGAGGAGACGGCCCGGGCCCTCGGGGTGGCCGAAGGCACGGTCAAGTCCCGCCTCAGTCGCTCCTTGGAGGCGCTGCGCCTGATATGGATCCCGACGACCGACTAATTGAGGAGCTCGCGGCGCAGCTCCACCGCGCCACCGCGGAGATGCGGCTGCACCCGGAAACCCGACGGCTTCTGAAACAGCAGCTCCTGGCCACCCCGCGCAGCCGGTGGCGGGCCAGGCTCCGCTCCTGGCCCTCGCTTTCCAGGACGCGGGGAGCCCTGGCCGGGGTGGCGGTGGCGGCCATTGCCGCTGCGGTGGTGATCCCGCTCGCCACCGCCAATCACACACCGAACACCACCGAGCGCCAATACCTTGCGGTGCTTCCGCCCGGAGTAAACGGCGGTCATGCCGCCGCCGCGGCTCCGATGACTTGCCACGGCGCTGTCGTTCACCTAGTCTCGTCACCGACGCGGGCGAACCTGACCCCGGGCCAGCGCCGCACGTTCGTGGTCTCGGTGACCGGTTCGACTTGCCCGCTGAGCGCCCGCGTCGCCGGACCGGTCGCCGCTGGCCTCTCGATCGAATCCGAACCCAAACCCTCGAGCTCTCCAGGGGGAGCCCCCAGCGCCGTCTATGACGTCATTTGGAGTGGTCGCGGTCCGATCTCGGCAAACGGCAACGGCGCTGCCGGCTCGATCGGAGCGCTGGAACCCAGGAAGCTTGTCCCGGGGACTTACCAGATCACTCTGAGCGTCCCGCCTTCTGGTGCTCGTGCCTACATCTCGATCTCGATCAGTAGCTAGGGTGTCCCGGTCGGGATGAGGTCCCGGGAGCTCTCTCCGCCTCAGCCGCACCGATCGGCCACGCGCGGGTCGGACCGCCGACATGGGTGACAATGACCAGGAACCATGTCCGCGATCCTCACTCTGCTAACCGACTTTGGCACGGCGGACGGATACGCTGGGGCCCTCCAGGGTGCGATCGCGCGGGTGGACCCCCGCCTGAGGGTGGTGACCATCACCCACGGAGTGCCCCCGCACGACATCGGCGCGGGAGCGTACTGGCTGGCAGCCTCGGCGCCAGCATTCCCCCCGGGAACCGTTCATTGTGTGGTGGTTGATCCCGGGGTGGGTACCGATCGTCCCTTGGTCGCGGCGAGGGTTGATCGCCAGCTGGTGGTGGCGCCCGACAACGGGTTGCTGCACTTCCTGTGGAGCCGGGGCCAGGACCGGACCGCGGTGCGGGTGGACACCAGCGGGTTGGACCCACGACGGATCAGTTCGACGTTCCACGGACGCGACGTAATCGGACCGCTGGCAGCGCGGCTGGCGCTCGGCTCCGCCCGCTTCGAGGATCTAGGAGCCAAGATCCCCAGCCCTCAGTTGGTGAGCGAGTTTCTGCCCCAGGGCGACAGTGCCGGTACCACCGCTCGTGTGCTGGTTGTTGATCGCTTTGGCAATGTCATCCTGACCGTGGCCCGAACCCCCTGGTATGCGCCGCTGCCAGCCAGCGTCTCCCTCAGTGACGGCCGGGTGATCTCCAGCTTGGTGCGAACCTATGGGGAGATCGAGGGCGGCTTCGCGATGCTCTGGAACAGCGCCGAACATCTGGAGATCGCCGGCAAAGGGATCAGTGCCAGCGCGCTCTTGAACCTCCAACCCGGGGACCGGGTCCGGGTCGCCTGGGGGGCCGCCAACGAGTTGGGACCTGCGTCAGAAACGGACCGACGTTCGTTCGCGTCTTGAGCAACGGGGAGGCCGCCTCCTCGGACCAGGCCCGGGCCCTGGACGCAGCCGCCGGGCGACTGGGGATCTCCCAGGATGCGCTGATGGCGATCGCCAGCTGGCAATGTGCTCGACTGGCATTGGACATACTGGGGAAGCGCGCGGCTGCTGGACCAATCGCTGTTCTGGCCGGCAAAGGCAACAACGGCGGTGATGCGCTCGGGTGTGCGCGCCACCTGGCCGCCTGGGGTCGTCAGGTGCGGAGCGTCACCCTTGGCGAGGTAGCGGAGTCGGGAACCAGCTACGCCCGGCAGGTTCAGGCAGCGCAGGCTGCCGGGGTGGAGCTTCGGCCCGTTGGCCATGACGCCGACGCGACGCTGGACTGGGCGCTGGGGCCCGCCGGATTGGTCGTCGATGGCTTGCTGGGTACCGGTAGCGTCGGCGCAGCGCGGGGCTTGGTGGCCCGCGTGGTCCGGCACATCAACGCCAGCGCAGCACTCGTTCTGGCCATCGACGTGCCGAGCGGCCTGGACGCCACAACCGGGATTGCCCGTGGGGACTGTGTGCGTGCCGACGCGACGGTCATGCTCGCGGTCGCCAAGCTCGGATGCCTGGCGCCGAGCGCGCCAGTGGGTGAACTCTGGTTGGCCGATATCGGAGTGCCCTCCGGGGCCTACTCAGAGGTGGGCCTCGAGCCGCCCAGCTGGAGTGGTGGTAGCCTGAGGCAATTCCAGCCAGCGAGCGAGCGTGACACCTCCTAGTGCGACTGGCGCCGCTGGGACTGCCGCTCCAACGATGGGCACCACCTCGGCGGGAATGGCGAGCCCAGGCTCGCTGCCGAAGTGCTTGCGCACGGACGTTCCTCCGGTTATGCTTGCCTCAGCTCGCGTGTCACCACACGCAACGTCATGAATACCGTCCTAGAAAGACCGCAGATCGCCGCGAGCACGCTGGAAGACCTCGGTCGCCAGCATCTCGATGCCCTGATCACGTATGCGCTGCACCTCACCGGCACGCCGGAGGACGCTGTGGAGTACGTGACGGCGGGCCTCTTTCACGCTCGGCATTTTCCGGCGGCAGCGCTGCAACGCGACGGACGGGCCATCCTGTATCGCTCGGTGACCCGCGCCGCCCGCCAGAACCAACACTATCCACCCCAACGTCGCGGCGTGGCTCGACTTTTCGCCAAGCGTCCAGCGCTGATCAGCCTCGGCCCGGAAGGCGCCGACGCGGCCCGCATCAACACCGCCAAGCGGGCACTATTGGCAACCGAATTCGGCCGCCGAGCAGCCTTGTTGCTGCGAGACTTGGCCAAGCTCTCGTACCGCGAAATCGGAGTGGCGGTGGAGTGCTCACCGGAAGCAGCCTCCCGATTGGTCGCCTCGGCCCGACGTGAGTTCGGCAGTATTTATCGCGATATTTCTATATGAAGTGCAGCCTCCTCACCCTTAGCTGCGCGCTTGACGGGGAGCTCTCCCGCGAACGCCAGTTGGAGTTGGACGCTCACCTCATCACCTGCGAGCGTTGCAAGACCGGGATGCGCTACTTGCGGGAGGAGACGGAGCGGATTTCCCTGCTCGCGCCGGTGCAACTCGGCAGCGGCACCGCCACCGCATTGCTCGAGCGCTCGCGAGTTCTGGTCTCGGTGCCGGGCCATACCTTGGTGCCGTCTCCGGCGCCCTCCGACTCTGAGAGCCGCGACCCGGCGTTCGTGGCCCCGGACCCGTTTGGCGCCTTGGGTATCAGCGCCGCGATTTTGGAAGACCCGGATCTGGTCGAGACGGCAGAGGAGGCCCCGACCGAGGAGCCGGAGGATCTCAGTCCCGAGCTTGAACATGGCAGCGCTTTCGAGGCCGAAGAGGCAGACCTGTCCGCTGCCGATGCCCTGGCTGCGGTACCGGAAGAACTGTGGCTTGCCGATTCTTCTGAAGAGTCCACGGCCGACCCCGCGAGGGATGCTCCGGGGTCGGTTGAAGAGGATTCGTCGCCCTTCTTCGCCCCGGTCGCTGACGACGGTTTGAGTGCCCCGCCGCCGGAGACCGAGTCGCCCAGAGACGAGGCGGACTCAAATCCTGAGGTGAGCACGCCAGGCGCCACCGAGGCAGCCGGTGAGCTGGAGACTACATCCGATTTCACCGAGTCTCCAATCACCTCGTCCGGGGGGCCGGCAGCGGACGTGATCCGGCCCAGTTCGATGGTGGTCCCCGGGTGGGAACCCGCAACCGAGCTCAAGATGCCTTGGGGCGACATCCCCCCAGCGACTCCAGCCGGGAACACCTGGTCTCCAGAGTTGACCGGGCTGGCCGGACTTCCGGTGGGGCGCCAGGCGCCGTTGCCGCCCGCCGCGCCCTTCCCCGCCACCGATCCTCCAGCTCGGCCGGACATAGCCGCCATACCGGGTTTGCAGCCGGACCGGAAGTGGACCAAGCTTGATGGCGAGCCTCCCCGTCGAGGCTCCGGAGGCGGCTTCCGCCGGCCCATGCCAGCCAAGTCCGGAAAGCAGGGGCCGGAGGCGCGCAGTTGGACGCGCACGGGATTGATCGCGGTGGCAGCCTTGGCCGCGGTCCTGATCGTGTGGAACATCACCCACGGGAGCAAGTCGGCCGGAGCGCACCACCCACCGCCCCAGGCCACCCCGGCGATTTCTGCCAAAGCGAGCCCGTCGGCGACCGCCACGCCCTCGGCGACCGCCACAACAGCAGCCCTGACCGGTACCCAGACCCTGGGCAGTACTGGCAGTGGCTATCAGGTTCAGAACGTCGAGTATGGCGTCCACGGCAGCCAGTTCTGGGTGGTCTTCCACTTCGCGGACGGCTCGGGCGAGCCCAAGGTCACCTCTGGATACGACGGTGCTCAGACCATTTACCTGGAGATGCAGGGAGTCGCTCCCGGTGCAGCCGTCGCGCAACCGGCCGCCGGAAGTTTGGTGAGCAGCGTCTCGGTTGGCCATGTCGCCGGCTTCACCGGAGCCGTCTACATCCTGCACCTGAGCCGGGCGGCCCAAATCTCACCCTCGGAGTTGACCGGCAGCGAGGCGGGCGCCCCCGGTTACCTGGCGATCATTCAGTAGAACCTGCCCAGGATCTGCCGGGGCGGCCGGATCGGATTCCTTGATTGCCACCGGCTGGCGCGCATCGGAGGCCCGACTGGCCGGTGACCCGAGTTCGGACCCGAGCGGGGAGCCCTGGAGCCAATCAATTGCGGCCGTAGGTCGGGACGGTCTGGAGCCGATTCGCCAGCTGTAGGTTTAGGAGGGTCACCTCTCGCTGCAGCAACTGGATCTCGAGACGGAGCCTCTGACTGAACCCGGGCACCTCCAACAGCTGTTGCCGGTGGGGCAACTCGATCATCAAAGTGGAGGCAATCACCCAGGAGAGCAGCAGCGGATCGGTGGGCAGCGCGTTCGAGCTGGCAGCTCCGCCCGAGATTCGGGCCAGCCCGGCGGTGTAGCGGGTCAGGGCCGCACGTGCCTCACTGGCCAGGATGAAGGCGGCCGGATCCGGGTCCGGCTCGTGGAGCAAATCGACCTCAGCTCTGGGGTAGGGCATTCCCGGAACCAGCTCTTTGATCCGGAAGCGGCGGGCGCCGGTCACCAGCACGTGGGAGCGGCCCCCGGGGAGAAGGCGAAGGTCGGTGATGACCGCCTCGGTGCCAACCTCCTCCGGGACCGCCCGACCGCCGACTTCGTCGCCGGAGCGAATCCCGACCACCCCGAAGCGGCCACCAGACTCAAGGCAGTCCCGCAGCAGTCTCTGGTAGCGCAATTCAAAGACATGCAAGGGCAGCGACATGTGGGGATACAGCACGGCGCGCAGCGGAAAGAGGGGAAGCTCGGACAAGGTCGCCCAGTATGCACATCGGTCAGCTCGAACTTTTCGGCGGAACCTCAGATGCGCGCGAGCGGGGTCAGCCCCAGCAGCTCCAAGGACCGGGCCAGAGTCGCCCGGGTGGCGTCAACCAAGCCCCGGCGGAGCCCCCTTAGTGCGTCATCCTTCAACTGGTAAAGCCGGTCCGAATGTTCGTAGAAGTCGTTGAAGGCAGTAGCCAAGGAGAAGGCGTAGCCCGCCAGAGTAGAAGGGCTGAGGTTGTCGGCCGACTCCGCCACCGTCCTGGGTAGTCGCTCCAGGAGCTTCACCAGGGCCTGCTCGGACGGGCTCAGGTCGGGTACTCGGTCGGGAAAGGTCACCGTCTCCACCTTTGCCAGAATTCCGCAGGCGCGGGCGTGAGCGTACTGGAGGTAGACCCCGGTGTCCCCGCTGGTACGCAGCGCCTCCCCGAAGTCAAAGTTGATGATCGAGTTGAGGCCGAAGCGAAGCAGGTAGTAGCGGACGGCGCTGGCGGCCAGGCGGGCCGCCACGGTCTGATCGCGAGCCTTGGATCGAACCTGGCGCTCCGCCTCGTCCAGCAGGTCATCGGCCCCCACGTCGATTCCCAGCCGGCCGCTGAGCGGGTACATCGCCTTGCCGGCACTGGTGTCCACCCCCAGGGCGGCGGCTGCCGAAGGCGAGAGCGCCACCACTTCGTAGGCGAGATGGTGAAGGGCTTCCGCCTGGGACTCGAAGCCGAGGCGGCGGAGCGCCTCCCGAACCGCCAACTGGGGTGCCGTCTGGCGTTGGTCGATCACGTTGACGACTCGGGCCGCGTGCCCGAAGCGCTCTGGTGGCAATTGCGCGAGCTTCGGATCGGAGGTGGTGCTGGCCGGACCCTGGGGGGACCAGAGTCGGTAGTCGAAGTCCAGTCCCAGCACCCCGAACTTCCAGAGGTGATAGGCGATGTCCTTGCCGGTGTAGGTAGCGATGCCGTCGCTCTTGACCAGGACCTTCGCCTCGCCGACCGCCAGTTCGTCCTCACCTGTCCCCGCTTCGAGGGGCAGCACCCAACAGCCCTGGAACGCACCTTCGGTAGGCCGGCGGATCACCCCCGACTCCTGCATCCAGTCGAGCGCGTGCTCCAGGAACCCCAGTTCGAGGATGTCCGACTCCCAGGTGAGTAGGTCGTAGCTGACCCCGATCCGCGCCATCGTCTCGAGGTGAGCGTCGACAATCTTGCCCGCCAGCTCTTTCGCCGCTGCCGCCACCTCGCCCTCACGACCCTCAATCTGGTGCAGCGTCTCGACCCTGAGCTTGACAAGATCCGGCTCGGATTCGTAGCGGCTGCAGACTTCGACATAAGCTCGTGAGCAGAATCGGTCGAACGGCTCGCCGATCTCGGGAGTGAGTCCCAGGTGACGGATTCCCACCAGGACGTCGGCCACCTGGACCCCGGTGTCGTCGATGTAGTTCTGAACCTCGACCAAGTGGCCCCGGGCCCGAAGCAGGCGGGCTACGGTGTCGCCGATACAGGCGTTGCGGAGGTGGCCGACATGCGCTGCCTTGTTCGGGTTGGTGGCGGTGTGTTCGACGATCACCCTGGGGCCGGCATCGGGGTCAGGGATGATCACCTCTCCCATCCCGAGCGCGCTGAAGATAACCTCGGGTGCGAGCGAAGCGAAGTCAACCCGCAGGTTGAGGTACCCAGCGCCACTGATCGTGATCTCCAGGCAGTGGGCGAGGGGCTGGTCGGCCAGGTGGCGGGCCAGTTCCGCGGCGATCTCGCGAGGGGGCCGCTTCAGGACCCCCGCCAGGCGCAACGCCAAGGCCGACGAATAGTCCCCGACCTCGGGGACTGCCGACGGCTCAACCGCCGGATCTGGGACCTCCCCTACCCCCATCGCCCCGGCGGCTGACCTCAGGGCGCGCGCGAAGGACTCCTGGAGGTCTGGCATGGGCGCCTGATCGTATCGTTTCAGGCGCCCGGTCCCCGTCTCAGACCAGGGCGTCGAGCTTGGCTTTGAGGGCAGACTTCGGCTGGTAGCCGACGACCCGCTGCACCGCCTCGCCGCCCTTGAAGAGGATGAGAGTGGGGATGCTCATCACCCCGAACTGGCCGGCAATATTGGGATTGGCGTCCACGTCGAGCTTGGCTACCTTAACCCGGGCGCCGTACTCCGTGGCAAGGTCCTCCACGATCGGTGCCAGCATCTTGCACGGGTTGCACCAGTCGGCCCAGAAATCCACCAGGACCGGAGTATCTGACTTGATCACCTCACTGTCGAAGGTCGCATCGCTCACCTGAACGGGCTCAGCCATGGTCTTCTCCCGGCGTCAGGCGCCTTGGCCCGCAGGGGCGGCGTGTCCCGACGCTGAATCCTTCTTCGGTTTGTCTGGCTTCGCGTCTCCGGCGCTGGTTTCAGCTTTGGCCGGCGCGGGGGACGCATCTTTCTTGCTGTCAGCGGTCGCAGGCGTTATCGAACTTGAGGACGAGGATCTGGAGTCGTTCTTATAAAACCCCTGGCCTTTGAACACGATCCCGACCGGGAAGACCATCCGCCGGACTGGTGAGCCGCAGACGGTGCATGAAGCCAGGGCTGGCTCAGTGATTCCCTGGACGGTTTCGAACTGATGACCGGACTGGCAGCGATAGGCGTATGTGGGCACCGCGTTCTAAACCCTACCCGAATTGGGGCCAACTTCAAACCGGAGCGTCGCTCGGTGACGCCTCCCGTAGCCGATCCGGCCTTCCGATCTCACTCGAGGCTCATGATCACAAGGCCAGCTGGGACCTTGGGGAAGAAGTAGGTCGATTTCTGCGGCATCGCCTCGCCAGCCAGAGCGACCTCGACCATCTCCGCCACCGTGGTGGGATTGACCAGAAATGCGACCCCGCGCTGGGCCAGCGCCAGCCGCACCGCCTCTTTGGGGTCGCGCAGGTAGAGCACCCGGCCGGTGGCGGCGTCTTCCGGCGCGATCCCCAGGATTGGCTCCAGGATCTCTGTTTCCAGCACTCTCACATCAAGTGCCTGCCGAGGCTCAACGTTCGTTTCGGCGGCCCGCGACCGACTCACCACCATCTTGCCGGAGGCGCCAACTACCGCCAGGGCATGAGCGTCCTCTTTCAGGATGGCTAGCTTGGCCAGAGCTTCGGACACGTCGGGGACCGGTTCGGCCTGCCATCCCTGCGACACCAGGTATTCGGCGATTTGGTCCACATCCCTGGGCGTCTTGGGGACGAGTCGATGGGTGGGCAGGATCACGTTACCGGGGTCATCCAGGGCCGATACGAGTGCCAGGACCCGTGACATCCCCAGGGTGACGGCGGTCTCGTAGCGATGATGACCGTCGGCGATGAAGAGGCGGGCCTGGCTCAGGCCGGCGGTGATCGTTGCCACCGGAGTTGCGTCCGTCACCTGCCACAGCTGGTGGCGTTCGGACCCGAACTCTCCTTCGACCACCGCCTCAGCGAACGGCCGCGCGGAAGCGGTCACCCGTTCGAGTTCTCGCGTGACCTCCGTCCCATCCTGGTAGAGCAGGAAGACCGGGGAGGTCTGGGCTCTGGCGGCTTGGAGCAGGCGAAGCCGATCCGCCCGGGGCGCGGTCAAGGTCAATTCGTGCCGCAGCACCTCGCCACGCTCGTACGGCACCGGCTCGAGCCCGACGAAGCAACCCAGTCGATCCCGAGGGCCGCCTCCGCCGGGAGGCCGGAAGGAGTGTCTATGAACGTATAGGGAGAGCCGCTCGTCCTGCACCAGTACCCCCTCCCTGAGCCAGGCCTGGAGGTGGTCTCGGGCTCGGCTGTAGCGGTCTCGCTTCCCGGGCAAATCGTCCACGAAGTCCCGACCCAGCTCGACCCGGACCACGTTCTGCATGGCGCGGCCGTACAGCTCGTGCTGAAGCTGGGGGCTGATCACGTCGTAGGGCGGGGCCAGGACCGACTCCAGGGAGACGACAGCCGGGTCATAGTGGATTCCCCGAAACGGGGACACCTGGGCCATCTGAAGCTAGAGCTCGACCAGGTGGAGTTCGGTGACCCCGTCGATCGCCCGCAGCCGGTCGGCGAGTTCGGGTGATACCCGATCGTCGATCTTGACCGCGGTCACCGCTCGACCGCGGGGCGCATCCCGGCCCACTCGCATTTCCGCGATGTTCACATTGGCCTGGCCGAGCAATTGTCCGATCGCTCCGATCAGCCCGGGACGGTCGCGGTGACCGAAGAAAATGAAGAGACCGTCCGGGTCGAGATCGATCGGTAGTCCGTCGACGCGGACAATCCGGGACTCTCCGCTGGCGGTGGTTCCCTCCAGCTCGGTGGGTCCATCCCCATCCACCCGAAGTACCAGTGAGCTGGCCCAGGTGGTGGGCCCGGACCCGCGCTTCTCGGAGACCTCGATTCCGTGCTGACCCGCGACAGCGCGGGCATTCACGGCTGTGACTCGGTCCTGCGTGAATGCCCGCAGGATGCCGCCCAGCGCCTCGGCGGTGATGGAGCTCGGCTGAACTGCGGCCAACTCGCCCCGGAAGTCGAGCTCCACCCCGCGGATCCGGCCTCCGCCCAACTGAGCGTAGAGACTCCCCAGCTTGGCGGCGAGGACCTGGTACGGAATGATCAGACCCGCCTCCTCCGGCGCGATCGCCGGAGCGTTCACCGCCCACCTCGCCGGCCTGCCTGAGAGGACATCGGCGATCTGCTCAGCCACGTCAGTAGCGACTGAGAGCTGGGCCTCCACCGTCGAGGCTCCCAAGTGGGGTGTCACCAGGATTCCCGGCTCCTGGAGCAGGGGGCTGTCAGGTGCGGGCGGCTCCCTGGTGAAGACATCCACCGCCGCCCCGGCGAGGTGACCCTGATGGACCGCGGCGGCGAGAGCCGGCTCGTCCACGATGCCCCCTCTGCCGACGTTGAGAACCCGTGCACCGCGGGGCATCCGAGCGAGCTCGGCCGAGCCAATCAAGCCCCGGGTCGCTTCGCTGAGAGGCGTGTGGACGGTCAGGATGTCGGCCTGCGCCAGAAGGTCGTCGAGGGAGAGGAGCTCGACCCCGAGCTGGGCAGCGCGTTCGCGCGACACCAGGGGATCGAAGGCTACGACCCGCATCTGGAATCCCTGGGCCATCCGGGTCACCTCGGCTCCAATTTTGCCAAGTCCCACTATTCCCAACGTCTTATCGCGGAGTTCGCTGCCGACCAGCTTGGATCGCTCCCAACCGCCGCTGCGCAGGGAGGCGTCGCCCCGGGCCACGTTGCGAACCAGCGCCAACATCAGGGCCAGGGTGTGCTCCGCCGCGGCGACGGTGTTACCGGTTGGCGCATTGACGACCAGGACACCGTGGGTGCTCGCCGCCTCGACATCGATGTTGTCTACCCCAACTCCCGCTCGTCCGATGACGCGGAGGTTTACCCCGGCCGCGATCACCTGGGCGGTCACCTTGGTCTCGCTGCGCACCACAAGCGCCTGATACGGGACCACTCGCTCCACCAGTTGCCCTTCGGTGAGCTTCAGGGCAACCTCGACTTCACCAGCCGCCTGCAGCCGCCTGATCCCGTCCTCGGCAATGGGATCAGCCACCAGAATCCGGTTCGGTCCCGGAGCTAACGGCGAAGACATGCGAACTTCCTCTCAGGCGGGAGCGAATAGGCTGCGGGGGCGGCTGACGGTCAGCGTCTCCTCCCTGGCCAACCTCAGTCTATCGGGCTTCAGTCCGCCGGCTGCGGAGTGGCTCCCAGAGCCGAATGCCACCTAAGAGTCCAGCCGAGTTGTCGACCAAGGTGGTGTCGTCACCGAGGGGTATTTTCACGTGGTCGGAGTTCCCGCCACCCACGTAGAGGTGATCGAAGAAGAGCAGCTGCCGCACCAACTCGACGGCGCGCAGCACCCGGCGATTCCATCGCTTTTCTCCGATCTTCTGACGGGCTGCCTCTCCGACGTATTCGCTGTAGGTTTTGTTGCTGTGGCAGGGATGGTGGGCCAGTTCCAAGTGGACCGCCAGCTTTCCATCCTGGAAGATCGCGCTACCAAACGCGGTCCCGAGGGTCACGACCACCTCCAGCCCCTGGCCTTTGATCACGGCCATCCCCTGGACCTCGGCGTCGTTGCCAATTCGAGTCGGTTTGCCCAAGGCGCGTGCTGTGTTGGCGGCGAGGTCGAAGTGGCTCCACGCCCGCTCCAGTGCAGGCGAGATGGAGGTGCCCTCCCCACCTTCGCGGATGAAGTGGGGAGCGCTGAAGATGACCCCGTCGCGAACCACCCCCGGAAAGCCGATCGAGACTCGATCATACCCGGGGCTGCCGGCGGCCAACTTCTTGAACACCTGGAGCATGCCGGTCGGGGCCAGGGGGTATTCGGTCCGGAAGCGCACCGACTCCTTGAGGGGCTTCCCGGAGGCATCAAGCAGCTCGGCTTTGATACCCGTGCCGCCGACGTCAACCGACAGAGTGACCTTGGGGCTCGGGCCGGACGGCGCAGACGAAGAGCGCCGTCTCCTGTTCGCCGGACTGCTGGAAAGCGCCACCGCTGCTAGCCTCCTGTTCGCCTGCCGATCCCTCGGCACTTTAGCGCCCCCAGCTTGAATTTGGTGTCCGACCGACTAATTCCGCCGGGAGCTTTATGCTCTCAGTGCTGATCAGTGGCGAAGGGCAGCAGCGCCATGTGCCGGGCGCGCTTGAGCGCAACTGTGAGCCGACGCTGATGAAGCGAGCAGGTGCCCGTCACGCGCCGGGGCAGGATCTTGCCCCGCTCGCTGATGTAGCGGCGCAGCCGGGAGACCTCCTTGTGGTCCACCTCCACGATCCGCTCCAGGCAGAAGTTGCAAACCTTGCGTGGACGGCGCCGCGCGTACTCCGACACGTTCTGCTTCCTCAGCCTCCGTTGGGATTGGTCACATCACACCTAGAAGGGAATGTCGTCGGGGTCGATGTCCCCGTCGGGCAGTTCGGCAGGAGTGGGCGCCGACTCCTCGCCGCCTGCGGGTGCCGGGAAGGCTTGGACCCGCGGGCCACCATCGCTTCCCTCTGAGGTCGATCCCTTCGAGTCGAGAAATTGAATGTCGTTGCAGTTGACCTCAGTGCGGTACCGCTTCTGACCGTCCTGGCCATCCCAGGAGCGCGTCTGTAGCCGACCTTCGATGTAGACCAGGCTGCCCTTGCGCAGGAACTGCCCCGCCAGCTCGGCCAGCTTGCGCTGCCCGATGTTCCACACCACCACGTCGTGATAGTCGGTGAACTCCCGGCGCTCTCCGTCTTGAGAACTGCCATACCGGTTCGTCGCAATCCGCAGTTGGGTCACCGGCACACCGCTGGGGAGATATCTCATCTCAGGGTCAGCCGTGCACCGACCGATCAGCATTACCCGGTTAAGAGAACCTGCCATCGCTACTCCTCCCCGTCATCGTCATCTGCAGAGTCGGCCACAACCAGCGCCTCGACGGCTGGATCCGGGAAACCATCATCTGCCGCTACCTCGGCTTCCAGAACGTCGTCCGTCAACTCTTCGCCTTCGGGGGCGGTGTCCTCGGGGACTTCACCGCGATCCTTGGTCCGGGTTCGTACCCGACCGCGGCGATCCTCGTCGCCTGGAAGGTAGTACACCTGCTTGAGGCTGATTAGGTGGCGAATCACTCGTTCGTCCAGTCGGAGCTGCCGCTCCAGTTCCCGGACTTTGTCCGCCGGCAGGGTCAGCTCCTTGAGAGCGTAGTACCCATCATTGAAGCCGGCGATCGGATAAGCGAGCCGGCGCCGACCCCACAGAGATGACTTGGTCATCTCGCCACCGTGGCCGGCGACCATCGAGGCCACCTCGTCCATGGTGGTGCGCACCTGATCCTCGTCGACATCAGGGCGGACGATGTAGAAAAGTTCGTAATCGCGGTTCAAGTCACGCGCCTCCCAGGTCCTATGGGTATGCAGCCGGCTGGGGACCGGGTGCAGGGAAGTCGAAGTCTAGCATTCGGGCTCGTCAGCCGATCGCCCCTGGCTGCTTTGGCCAGCTACTGCTCGAGTCCGAGCTCCTTGATAAGACGACCACCGTACCAGCGGGTGAAGAGCGCCACACCACCCGCCAGAAGGATCGCTAGCAGCACGGTCACGAGCGGATGGATGGCGCTGTGCGCCAGCGGCAGCAGGGCGCCTATTAGGCACCCCAGGGCCAGGGCTACTGAGATCGCCCCGACCGAGAAGAGGGGCAGCCAGACCGAGATCCTGATCGCCCGGGAGACGGGTGGGGTGGTCATGGTGGCCAACCGATCACGGCGAATGATGTTCAGCACCTGGACGTAGTTCAGGCTGGGAGTCACCGTCAGCCCCACCACAGTCGCCCCACCCACTCGAAGCTTCTCAAAGAGTTCGGGGCGGACCCTGAACTGCTCCACATTCTTGCCAACGGTGATTGCCACCGTGGCCAGCCCCGGGGTCGGCGAGACCAAACTGGCGCCCATCAGCGGCCCTTGGATGTTGCGCGCAGGCTGGCGGCGGTCCCGGCGGGCGGCCCGCATGGCGGGGGCCACTACCGACCCGACAATCCCCGTGATGACCAGGGCCACCAGCAGTACCACCACCCCCAAGAGCAGATCCTGCTGGCCGATCTCCACCAACAGCCCTAACACGGCGGCCGCGATCATGACCAGGCTGACGACCGTGACCGCCAGGGTCAGCCGGGTGACAACTCGGGGTGCGAGCCCTTCGAGTAGGCCACCACGGCGCATCATGTCAGCGCGCCGCGGCGCCGGCGTCTGCTCGCGGACGGCGGATCGCTGCTGGTTCTCCAGTCGAGCCTGGCGGCGGCGGAGCTCTCTGCTGCCCGGGTTACGCATTGGAGGCTAAGGATCGCATTTGGGCGATGGTCGGCGCCCAGCGGGTCCCGACCGTAGGTCCGCCGGCCCGGGACGGTTCCCCGAAAGTCTATCGGCGTGGTGGCCGCCGGGGGACTCGAACCCTCGACCTCACGGATGTGAACCGTGCGCTCTAACCAGCTGAGCTAGGCGGCCGCTCCGACTCGGGCGCCCAGTCTATCGAACGCCCGAAGGAGCGCCCCGGCTACCCCAACCCGGGCTGGACCTGCTCAACGGAATATGCCAGCTGCGCCGTGATTGGGATGGTGCCCACCGAAACTGTCGGAAGGTCATGGACGGTCAACCCGTCCGACCAGAATCCGGTTGCGGTCACGCCGTACACGAGACTTGCGCCCACGAAACCACCCTCTTCGTAAGTCTGCGGGATCCACTTGCTAATTTGGGACCGTGACCCATCTGGCCAAGTCCACGACACGGACTCCGGTGCGGCCTCGACGACCCACACCACATGAAGGGTTTCTCCCGGATCTCCGTCACCAGCATCAGGTACCGCAACGTTGATCGTCGCGTACTGGGGCTCTGGCGCGGGCACCACTTGGACCCCGACTGAAACCCCGACGACGCCAAGCTTTCGAGGGGAGGCCTCGATGCTCTCCCGCGGAACTTCACCTTTTACGGCAGCCAAGAAGGAGCTTGGATCGAGACCGGGCACACAGTCTTGCGTGGCAGTTTGGGCTGAACAAGGACTCGGAGTTCGCGGCTCAGAGACCAACCCAACAAATCTGGTGACTCCCGGAGTTCCGCACGTCACCGCGTACCGCCAGCCCCAGTCGGTCAAAGGCGTTGAGTAGATGACAGGAATGCGCTGGCCGTCCACAGTCCACACGGCGCCGCCGATTTTCCCGCTGTCAACCCCCGCAGCGGCGGCCCACTCTGTGGCGATGTACGGAGCACACGACGCCTGGACGGTCGGTGGCGTCACGATCCAGCTGTGACCCTGCGCAGGTTGTGTGGGCGCCGACGGCCCCTGGATGCCGACGCACTGCCCGCCGAACGTCAATTCACCAGCAGATGCCTGGCACCCGACAGTCGGGCGGGTGTCCGGAAAGTCGGCATGAGCGCTACATATGGCGAGTGGAAGACTAATCGTCGCAACGAGGACGCGCAGAATTACGCGTCGGCCGTATCGCACAGCAAATACCGCAAGTTAGCTTGCGACCACACCAACCATAGGAGAACTTGGAATTGGTGTGAACTACGAGTACGGACGCCGGAGCGAATGCGCTGCTCGCGTACTTCTGTGCCTTGCACGATTGCTGCAGATTGAACAGACGAGTTGTTTGGATCGGCCTTGCTTCCCACTTCAATGTTGGTGATGGAGTCCCGGATGCTCAGGACCGTGATGCCCCCAGATTTGTTGGTTACAATTTCCTGTCGTTCAGACTGCAGGAGATTGCCCGAGTCCGAGTATGTGAGCAGAGTCGGATCGCGTTTCTGGATAGCGGCATTCTCTATGAGGTCATCCACCACGACATCGCGTACCACCCGTTTGGCCGAGACGCCCGCCGGCAGCGGATTCGTGGTCGAGACGGTATAAGGCGGCAGAATCAATTCCGAGGGATTCACAGCCACCCCGGGCGCGATCGTGGTGGGAGCCGCGGTGGGCGTCGGTGACGCAGCCGGAATCCTGGCGGGGGCACTAGCGCAGGCGGCAGCCCAGACCACCACCAAACCCGACCCCACCATAAGTGCGATCCGACGCGACCGTCCCCAACCGGTCACTTGGCGCCCCCGTGTTAGCTACCGAGACAAGAAACATAGTGGCTGGCCGACGGCTGGACAACCCCTTGCGGGGGGCAATTCAGCGGCCACTGAGAGGGGGCTCGCTGAGGCGGAGTTTGAGCTCCTGGGCGGATCGCCGCAGGCAGCCCTGGAGCCAGCCGGGATCGCCGGGCTCCAGGGTCAGAACTCTGGTACCGCGCTCCCCTGTTTCCGGGTCCAGCGAAGGACCCAGTTCCGCGATCGGATCGTTCAGATACCCCCTGATCAGCTGGCAGAGCTCGGCGTCACCGGCGAGTTGGACTGGGAAGCCCCACGCCTCGGCAGACCGTCCGCTGCTTATCTCCCGCAACAGGAATCGTTCCTCCAGCCCCGTCACCTCCCGAGCTCCCGGCCGACGCCCCGACGGACCAACTGGAGCGCCTCCCAGGGTCGCTCGGGGGCCAGCGCCAGTCGGCGCGCCCCAACCGCCCGGTCCGCGGTGCGCCACGGTTCCAAGAGCACGCGCTCGCCCTCATCTAAGGCGGGGCGGCCGTGCTCCGCCCTGGTGAAGGGAGCGTGGATGCAGCGGAAGATCTCCGCCGGCGTCTCGGAGATGGCGACTTCCGCATACAGGGAGATGCCCCGGCGCCGTCGCAACGTCGCGTCTACATCCTCCAGCACCAGGCCCCTAGCCGCCAGTTCCCTTTTCATCCGGTTCGGCTCCTCCCGGCGCAGGTGTCGGATCAGCTGGTCCGGTCCCTGCAGACCCAGGGAACCACGGTCCCTGGTGCGCAGCCGGTTGAAGGTGCTCACCTCCAGCATCACATCACGGTCCAACTGCGATGGCGGCGGCAGCGACGGACTACCGAGGGAGAGTTCGCTATCCCAACTCGGATCGAGCTGCTGTAGCCGAGTCAGGTAGTAGTCAGTGAGATTGGAAACCTGGCGGCCGACAGTTCCATACGGCACCGGGTCGGTAAGGGGGTGCGGTAACCAGCCGGACGCGGCGATCAGAGCGACTGTGTCGCGGAGCCGGACCCCGCCTCTCGGGTCCTCGACCAGGGCATGGCCGGACTCGTGGATCAAGGTGGCTCGCACCAAATCGTAGCCAAGATCCCGGTGCCAGCCCCCACTGCGCAGCGCCGGGATCAGCGACCAATCCCGGTTGAGCCGCATGGTTCCATCCCGCCAGGTCCCCAGCGTATCGACGGGAAACCTATCTTCGGGGTCCAGCCGCACCTCGTCGACCACCCCTCGCAGGACGTCCTTGACCTGGAGCGGGAGTCGGTCCACCGTCTCCCAGACCTCGCGCGCCCGCTTCTCCCCGCCTGGCGGGCCGTCCTGGGAGACATGGATTCGCAGACTGAACTGCTCGGCCGCCCAGGTGGCGTCGGGCAAACCCAAGCGCCGGTAAGTCTCCAGCCGAGCGTACTGCCGGTCTGAGCGATAGGGGCTGAGGGGGGCCAATTCCTCCACGGTGCCCCTGTCCGCTAGCGGGAGCTAGCGGGGGCGCCGGAGCACCCGGGTCAGCTCATGTCGGGCCAGGCCGGGGTCTCAGTCTCCCCTCCCTCGCCCTCTTCTCCTCCGACCTTCTGCTGGAACCGGGCTGCGACCATCTGCTGGGCCATTGCCTTGGGGATGCCGAACTTGACCAGGGAGCGGACCTCGTCAGCCATCACCTTGTCCCGCGCGGTCTCGACCGCCGTAATGAGGTCGTCGAGCGAGATCGTGGCCTGCTTCACAGGTTCATGTTACCCAACCCTGACCCAGTCCAAGCGCCGGTTTTCGACGCCAGTCAGAGGCGAATCATCCCGGGCCGGCCGGGGTTCAGGCTACCGCTGCCGCCGATACCGTCAAGCTGGGGTTGAGGCAGAACCCTTCGTAGTCGATCGGTTCGGTGATCGAGGGATGCTCGCCGCAGACCGGGCACTCCGGGTCCCGGCGCAGCCGGAAGGTGTTGAACTCCATAGTCAGAGCATCGACGTGCAGCAGCCGCCCACTCAATGTCTCGCCGATGCCCAGGATCATCTTCACCACCTCGGTGGCCTGGACCAGTCCGACCAGTCCCGGCAGAACTCCGAGCACGCCCGCCTCGGAGCAACTGGGCGCCTCCTCAGGCGGTGGGGGGGCCGGGTAGCGGCAGCGGTAGCAGGCCGACTCGAAGGGGAGCATGCTCGTGACCTGACCCTCGAAGCGGAAGATCCCGCCATCGACCAGCGGCTTGCGCAAGAAAATCGCGACGTCGTTGGCAAGGTAACGGGTTGGGAAGTTGTCGCTTCCGTTCACGATGATGTCGTAATGGGCGAAGAGCTCAGCCGCGTTGGAGCTGTCGAGGCGGAGGTTGTGCTCAATCACCTTGACGTCCGGGTTCAGCGCCCTGAGGGCAATCGCCGCCGACTCGGTCTTGAGCATGCCCAGCCGGTCCATGGTGTGGACGATCTGTCGCTGCAGATTGCTCAGCTCCACCCGGTCGAAGTCCACCAGTCCGATGGTGCCCACTCCTGCCGCAGCCAGGTAATAGGCGACGGGCGCGCCGAGGCCGCCGGCTCCCAGGAGGAGCACCTTGGCGTCGAGCAGCTTGGCCTGACCAGCTTCGCCCACCTCGCTGAGGAGGAAGTGCCGGCTGTACCGCTCGCGCTGCTCGGAAGTGAAGGCGTGCGGCACGGTGACCGGAAGGCCCTGGTCCTTCCAGGCGTTGTAGCCGCCCTGGAGGGAGACCACGTCCGAATACCCCATCGCGTGCAGTGTCCTAGCCGCCAGGAGCGACCGCACTCCGGAGGCGCAGTACACCGCGATCGGAGTGGCCCGATCGGGAATCGCCGATTCCACGCGCAGCTCAAGAAATCCTCGGGGAATTACTACGGCCTCTGGGATCACCCCCTGGGCGACCTCCTCCGGCTCGCGCACGTCGAGCAGCTGACGCTGTCCGTCACTGGCCAATCGCACCCGCAGCTCCTGGGGCGCTACCTCCGCAACCACCCGACGGGCCTGGTCGACCATTTCCCGCGAACTCAACGCCATCTGAAGTGCACTCCAGCGCCCACACCGGGGCCCAAAAATCCGACCCGCCTACCAACAATACCCGAGGCGGCCGCACACGAATCAGGATGGAAGGCGGCGCATGCTCCCAGCCATCACGTGGATATGAAGATGGGGCACGGTCTGCCCGCCGGCAGCGCCGACACTGACATAGAAGCGGTAGCCCTCCTCGTGCCCCAGATCAGACGCCACCTCGTTGGCCACCTGGGTTAGGCGGAGCCAGAGCCCGGCGTCCTCCGCCCGCAGTTGGCGCAAATCCTCGATGTGCTTTTCGGGGATCACCAGGACATGGGTCTCGGCGACGGGGTGGATGTCCTTGAAGGCGAGAATGCCCGGTTCCCGGTGAACCTCGTCGGAAGGCAACTCCCCAGCCACGATCCGGCAGAACAGGCAGTCGGCAGGCATCAGGTCATGATAGGTCGGAATTGGGTCCGATCCGGACGCTATTCCGAACCACTCACCAATTCCAGACCGACCTCGCCGAGCCGAGCGATGTCATCGTCCACCAGCACCACTTCGCGGCCCGCCCGATCGAGCAGGCTGGCTGCTACGGCGGCGCGGTAGCCGGCGCCGCAGTGCACCCAGATGGGTCGCTCGGGCAGCTCGTCTACCCGGGTCGGCAGATCGGGTAGGTGGATGTTGATCGCGTTCTTGATGTGCCGCTCGTGCCACTCGTCGGGTCGACGCGCATCGAGGATCTGGACGTCCTGGGAGCGCACCGCCTCGGCCAGGCCCCGGAAGTCGGTCACCCGGTACGACGACTTTCCCAGGCTCTCCTGCAGCTCCGCCAGGGGCGCACTCGACCAGCCGGCGAGCCAGTCGATCCCGATGCGAGCCAAATCACGCCGAGCCCGGCTCACCGCCTCCGCGCTACTGCCGACTAGAGTCAGGGGAGCGCCCCAGGGGACAACCCAACCCACGTAGGTCGCCAGCAGTTCGCCGGTGGGGAAGTTCACCGTGCCGACGATGTGGGACGGCCCGAACTCGGTTCGAGTCCGGAGATCGACCACCCACTCCCCGTTCCGGATCCGCCGGGCAACTTCAGCGATCTCTATTTCCGGAGGTAGCCCCAGTTCGGGAGCAGCCGCCCCCTCCAGATTCAGAGCACCCATGTGAGCGTAGTAGCGCGGGTAGAGGGAGTACCCTGCCAACAGCGCCCGGACGAAGCCCTCCTCGTCGCCGGTCACGGCAGGGTTGGTCGTGCGCTGGGTCCCAATCGTGTGACCGGGGTCGGCCACCGAGCTTGTGCCGCTGGCACAGAAGCTCCCAAATCCGTGGGTGGGGTAGAGGTCGAGGCCCGCCGGCAAGGCGACCTGGCGGAGCGCTGAGCGGCGCTGGGCGCGGGCCAGCGGCTCTGTGAGTTCCGGCGCCACCAGGTCAGTGCGGCCCACGGCGCCATAGAGCAGCGACCCTCCGCTGAAGAGGGCCCGGAGTCCGCCTCCAGATGAGAGCAGAAAGGAGAGATGACTCTGGGTGTGCCCGGGGGTCGCCAGTGTCCTCAAGGTGAGCCCGCCGACAACGATCCGATCCCCTTCGCTCACCGATTGGCGTTGAAATGAGACATCGTCGGCAGCGGCCACCAGGTACCGGGCACCTACCGACTGGGACAGCGCCCACCCCCCCGACACGTAGTCGTTGTGGATGTGGGTCTCCGCCACGCAACTGATCTTGACCCCGGCCGAGTCGGCCAGCGCCAGCACGCGGTCGGTATCTCGCTGGGGATCGACGACGATTCCCTGATCGCCATCGTGGACGAGATAGGTGCGATCCCCGAGTTCCGGGGTCTCCAGGGTTAGAACCTCGACCAAGGGGGACCTCCTGAAATCCACCTGTCGCGGGGCGGCTCGAGCGGGATCGCCGCGGGGTGCGGTGCGTCTCCATCCCGCCGCCGGCGGCGGGGGTAGTGTGACAGACGGTTGGTGAGGAACAGCCGCGCCTTGGCTGGGAAGGTGCTGAGAGCCCGATCGGCGCTCCGCACTTCCCTCTGGCACTTCCACACGATCCCCTGCAGTTCGACTCCCCGGGGCCGGGGGGCAACGGGAAAGCTCCTCCCGGCCGGCCCGGCCCGGGGACTGGCAGCGAGGCGCTGACTCCGCCTGATACGGTCGAGCCCGTACGACCAGGCTGGTGGTACAGCAGTTAGTTGGCGTCACCGGGCGGCTGCGCGGCGTCGCCGCCCATCGGCTGTCGTGGAGAGGTGATGACCACGAGACACTCGGATTCCCCCGGCGCTCCAGTGCTCAGGACGCGCGAGATAGGTCGGTGACGGACCTGGTCCCGGCCGAGGTGGTAAACCTCTCTCCCCTCCTGGAGGAGCTGCGCGGGCGGTTGGCGGGCCGCGTGAAGGCGCGCCAGCGCCCCTACCGACTGGGAGTAGTGGTCGAGGAGGGCAACATCGCCGGGGGCTCGTTCGCCCGGTCCCTGGAACGGGAAGCGGTCGCCGGGGGCGTGGAAGTCGTGCACCGGACCGTGCCGCGGGACCAAGCTGAGACAACCCCGACCGCTCTCGATGCCCTGGTGGTGGACCCCACCGTGAACGGCGTGGTGGTGGTGCAGCCGGTCAAATCACTCCCCGGTGGCGTGGTGGCCGCCCACCTGCCTGCCAGCAAGGACGTCGAGGCCGTCACCCCGGCGGCCCTGGCAGCGGCAGCCGACGGGCGTCGTCGCGGAACCCCCGTCGCCGAAGCCTGCCTCGCGACCCTGGTTCATCTTGGGATCGATTGCTCCGCAGCGAGAATTCTGGTCGTCGGCCACGGTCCGACCGGCGGTCGCCCGATCGCCC
Organism: Candidatus Dormibacteria bacterium; assembly: GCA_050734135.1. Taxonomy (GTDB): domain Bacteria; phylum Chloroflexota; class Dormibacteria; order Aeolococcales; family Bog-877; genus Bog-877. Next base: position 16,681 of record JBOHUG010000039.1, on the reverse strand, counting down.
AGCGGCTCCTGGCCACCGGAGCTCAGGTCTCGGTGATCCAGAGCGACATCGCTGGAGTCGATCCACTACCCCCCTATGACATATTGATCTCAGCCATCGGAATCGCCGGGGTCATGCCCGCGAATGCGATCCTGCCCGGTACCACAGTCCTCGACGTGGGCACCTCGATGGTCGACGGGCAGCTCCGGGGCGACGTCACCCCGGCCGCTGCGGCGGGCGCCGCCCGGGTGACGCCGGTACCGGGCGGAATCGGCCGTATCACCTCAGTTTCGGCTCTGCTCTCCCTGACGGATCTCGGAGGTCTGCAGCCAGGGCCGGTCGCCTCCTGGTCGCTGCTCGAGACGGTCGCCCGGATGCTCTCCCCGCGGGACGCAGCGGGTGGCGCGGCGGCGGCTGCGATCACGGGCGCACTCGCGGCGGCTCTGGACGGGCTCTGCCGGCTGCACGCGCCGGCAGCAGAGATCTCAGAGTCCGGGCAAGCAGCGGTACGACTGCTGCTCGCCGCCGACCGCGACCGCCGGGCGTTCGGAGACTACCAGCGGGCGAAACGGCTGGGCGAAACCGCCCCCGCAGCCGCGGCCCGCCTCCGGGCCCTGGCGACTCCCGGCGAGATCGCGGACCAGTTGCAGCTGCTTGAGGTGCGCCTGCAGTCGCTCGAGACAACCGCCTCACTCGATCTGGATCGACGATTGGCTCTGGAGCTCACCGTGGCCGCCCGGGAGGCCGTCACCCGGCTCCGAGCGGAGTTCTCAATTCAGCCTTCGTGATCTAGGGAATCAGCACCGCGGCGCCCGCCAGGCGAGCCGCGCGCAGGGCGTCAAGCGCCTTGTTCGCCTCTTTCAACGGGAACTCGTCGACCAGCGTTCGGATCGGGAGGCTCTGGGCGAGCTGGAGGAATTCCGTGGCATCTCGACGGGTGAAGTTGGCGACGCTGAGAAGTCGGCGCTCCCAGTAGAGATGGTCGTAGGAGAATTCGGGGATGCGATCCAGGTGGATCGCATTCACCACGCAGGTACCTCCCCTGTCCAGGGTTCGGAGCGCGTCGACCACCACCGCTCCCACGGGCGCGAACGTGATCGCCGCCTGGAGAGGCACCGGCAGCTCCACGCCTGGAGAGCCAACCCAGGCGGCTCCTTGCTCTCGCGCCCGCCGGCGCGATGCCGGATCCCGAGTCAACACGAATACCTCGCAGCTCTCGGCCAGGGCCAGCTGGAGGACCAGGAGTGCCGAGGCCCCGAAGCCGAAGAGTCCCAGCCGTTCTCCAGTGCCGATCTCGGCGAGACGGAACGCCCGGTAGCCGATCACCCCACCGCACAGCAGGGGAGCCAGTGCCGAGGCCAGAGGGGACTCCGGCAGACACTGGGCGAAGTCCGCCCGCACGATGACCTGGGTGGCGAACCCACCGTCCTGGTCCCAACCGGTGAATTTCGCATCCCGGCAGAGGTTCTCCTGGCTCCCCAGGCAGTGCTGGCAGTTGCCGCAGGTGGAAGCCAGCCACCCGACCCCGAGCCGCCTCCCCAGCAGCTCCCCGGAGACGCCTGCCCCAAGCTCTTCCACTCGTCCCACGATCTGATGCCCGGGCACGATCGGAAGTGTCCTGGCGGGAAGGTCGCCCGAGCTGATTTGCAGATCGGTCCGGCAGACGGCACAGGCCTCCACCCGCAGTCTGACCTCGCCGGGTCCGGGGCTGGGATCCATTCGCACCGCGGGACCCAGCGCCGGTTGACCCCCCTCGGCGGGAGCCCGGAGTTCCATGACCTCCACGTCGCTCATTGTGGCCTCGCGGTGCCGGCGGGGGACGGCGGATAGGCTTGGGGTATGCGCTGGTCCCAACTCGCATCCGCAATCGGGGTGCCCCCGGTCTCCGGGGCCGCAGGGGACGTCGAGGTGACGGGGATCAGTTACGACTCACGGCAAGTCTGCCCGGGGATGGTCTTCGTAGCCATCCCCGGCCAACACCACGATGGCCATGAATTCGTGGCCGGTGCCGTGGCCCGCGGCGCGCTGGTGGCGATGGTCGAACATGCGCTGCCCACGGTTGACCCCCAGCGCCTGGTGTTAGTGAAGAACTGCCGGTCGGCGCTGGCCGTGCTCGCGGCCACCTACTTTGACCACCCGGCGAACTCGGTCCCGGTGGTTGGGATCACCGGGACCGACGGCAAGACCACCACCACGACCATGATTCAAGCGGCTCTCTCCGCCGCCATGGGGAAGGTGGGTAGCCTCAGCACCGTCGACTTCCGGATCGGTCCTGAGATCGAGGCCAACCGGAGCCGGCAGACCACCTTGGAATCGCTGGAGCTCCAGGGCTGGCTGCGTCGGATGGTGGACGAGGGGTGTCGGGCGATCGCGCTGGAGTCAACCTCGCACGGACTGGCTCTGGGCCGGCTAAACGAGATTCGGTTCGCCGGCGCGGTCTACACCAGCATCACCCACGAGCACCTGGACTTCCATGGCAGCTGGGAGAGTTACTTCGAAGCCAAGGCCTCGCTCTTGGATCGAGCGGCCTCGGCGGGCGGATTCGCGGTGCTCAACCAGGATGACTCCCGAGCGTATCCCCTGCTTCGGTGCCGAGCCCCCGGCCGGGTCCTCACCTACAGCGCGACGGGAGACGGGAGGGCGGATCTCCGCGCCGACCAGGTGGTGCCCGAAGTCTGCGGGATCAGGTTCCAGGCGCTGACTCCGGCTGGCGCCGCCCCGGTGCAACTGGCGACCTCGGGACGCTGGAACGTCGCGAACGCGCTGGCGGCCCTGGCTGCCGGGTTGCTTCTAGACCAGCCCCTCCTGGCGCTGGTGGCGGGCCTGGCCGAGCTCCCGGCCGTTCCCGGAAGGATGGAGGTCGTCGACCTGGGCCAGCCGTTCTCGGTGGTGGTCGACTACGCCCACACCCCAGCCGCCCTGACGCTAGCGCTGCATGAGCTGCGAGGGGCCACCGCAGGCCGGCTGTGGGTCGTCTTCGGGAGTGCCGGGGAGCGCGACCTAGCCAAGCGGGCGGAGATGGGCCGGATCGCGGCCCAGCTGGCCGACCAGGTGGTGATCACCTCCGAGGACCCCCGCGGGGAGGATCCCGAGGCGATCATCGACGAGATCTGGAGCGGCGCGGTCGCGGCCGGGGCCGATCCCGAGTCCAACCTCCACCGCGACCCTGACCGCACCCGGGCGGTCCGCCTCGCCATCGGAGGAGCGCTGGCCGGAGACACCGTCCTGCTGGCCGGCAAGGGCCACGAGCGAAGCATCCTCTCGGCCTCCGGAGCGGAACCCTGGGACGAACGAGGAGCGGCCGAGGCGGCGCTGCGCGAGTTGCGCGGGCGCTGACGGTATGGAGCAGGGCGGGGAGTCAAAGCTGGCTCTCGTTTCCTCGGTCCTTCAAACTCGCCTAGGGGAACAGCTCAGCACAGAGCGTTCGGTCTTGGAACAGCACAGTCGGGACGAGTCCCACCATCAGGCAAGGCTCCCCGACGCGGTGGTGTCGTGCCGTCGGGTCGAGGATATCGTCTTCGTGCTCCAAGTCTGCAACGCGCACGGGATCCCGGTGGTTCCCTTCGGGGCCGGTACCGGACTGGAGGGTGGGGTGGTGCCTGTCCGGGGTGGGATCTCGCTCGACCTGTCCCGGATGAACCGGATTCTCCGGGTCGGCACCGACGACCTCGACGTCACCGTCGAGGCGGGTGTGGCCTTGAGCCAGCTGAATGAGCGTCTCGGCAGCGAGGGACTGTTTTTTCCCGTCGATCCAGGCTCGGATCCCACCCTGGGTGGCATGGTCGCGACCCGGGCCAGCGGGACCAACGCGGTTCGCTACGGGACCATGAAGGAAAACACTCTGGGGCTGACCGTCGTCCTCGCCAACGGGGAGGTGGTGCCCACCGGTGGGCGGGCTCGCAAGTCGGCCGCCGGTTACGACCTGACCCGATTGTTCGTCGGGTCGGAAGGAACGCTTGGCGTGATCGCCTCGGCGACCCTCAGGGTCTGGGGACTCCCTGAGGAGGTGGCGTCGGCGGTCTGCAGCCTTCGCGACCTCCACGAGACCGTGGGCGCGGTGATCGAGATGATTCAGTGTGGCATCCCGTTGGCGCGCATCGAGCTGCTAGACGAGGTCATGGTCGATGCGGTCAACCGCTTCAGCGAACTCCACCATCCGGTCTGCCCGACTCTGTTTTTGGAATTCCACGGCGGGCCGGCCGCCGTCAAGGAGCAGGTCGCGGAGGCGACCGCGATTGTCACGGCCCATGGCGGGGAACTGGCATGGACAGCAGCACCCGCCGACCGCAAACGCCTCTGGCAGGCGCGCCATCACGCGCTCTATGCAGCCAAGGCCCTGCGCCCGGGGGCCAGTACCTGGTCGACCGACGTCTGCGTACCGATCTCGGCGTTGGCCTCCTGCATCGACGAGACCAAGGCCGACATCGAGCGCAGTGGCGTACTGGCCCCGATTGTCGGCCACGTGGGGGATGGTAACTTCCACCTGTCTTTCGTGGTGTTTCCTGATGACGCCGAGGAGATGCGGAAGGCTACCGAGGTGCACCAGCGGCTGGTAACCCGGGCCCTGGCGCTGGCGGGCACCTGCACCGGGGAGCACGGGATTGGCCTTGGAAAGATGGAGTTTTTAACCAAGGAGCATGGACCGGGAGTGGAGCTCATGCATCGCCTCAAAACCGCCCTCGACCCGAGCGGAATCCTCAATCCCGGCAAGGTGCTCGGGGAGCCGAAAGTGATGGCAGAGCCGTGACCCGCCGACCGCCGCGAGCGCGCGCCTACCTCGACCACATGCCGCGCTACGCGGCGGGGTCCTCGGCGGTCCGAGCGGACGGCGCCCCGGGGCACAAGCTCTCAAGCAACGAGTCCCCTTACCCGCTGCCAGAGAGCATGGTGACGGCCATGGCAGCGGCCGCCGTCGGCGCCAATCGGTATCCCGGCGACGGCCGGGAACTGGCGCGCCGATTGGCCGAAAAACACTCCGTTCCACCGGACACGGTGGCGGTCGCCGGGGGATCACTGGAGCTGTTGCGAGATCTGCTAACCGCTTACGCCGGCCACGACAGCGAGGTGGTCTTCGGCTGGCGTTCCTACGAGGCCTATCCCATCCTGGTGCAGTCGCTGGGAGCTCGCTCGGTGCGAGTACCGCTGCGGGATGAGCGTTTGGACCTGACTGCATTGGCAGCGGCCATCCACGCCCGCACCCGGGTAGTACTGCTGGCGAACCCCAACAATCCCAGCGGCACCGTCGTCGCCGCGGACGCCCTGGGAAACTTCGCTAAGGCGGTGCCGGACGAGTGCCTGCTGATCCTGGACGAGGCGTACAGCGAGTACGCGGATCCGGAGCTGGGGGGCCAGGGGATCGCGCTGGCACGAAGCCAGCCCAACATCGTGGTGATGCGCACGTTTTCCAAGGCGTATGCACTCGCCGGCATGCGCATCGGCTGGTGCGTTGCCGACCCCGAGGTGGTCGAAACCGTGGCCCAGGTGGCCCTGCCATTCACCCTCACCACAGTGGCCCAAGCCGCCGCCGTGGCGGCCTTGGACCAGGAGGAACTACTTGCCGGGCAAGTGCGAGCAACGGTTGCCGAGCGGGAACGGGTGCGGACCAATCTGGTGGCGGCGGGATTCACCGTCCCGGTGTCAGGCGCCAACTTTCTCTGGCTGCCCTTGGGAGCGCGGTCCCAAGGATTCGCCGAGGAATGCCGGACAGCGGGGATCAGCGTGCGGTGCTTCCCCGGCGACGGGGTCCGCGTCACCATCGGTACCTCCTTCGAAAACGATGGCTTCCTCGAGTTCGCGAACTCTTACCTCGGAGCGGGCGGCTGAAAGAGGTGGCCCGGCACCGGTCCCGGACGCCATCGCGGTCCGGCTGGCCGACCCCGCACAATCTGTCACACCCATGATTTGGACGGCTCCTTTGCCAGCCGAACTACCGACGGTCCGACGTTGACCGCCCGGGAGTCCGCGCCCGTTTTGCTCGGTACGACGGGAATCGCCAGGGCGGAGGTGGCGGCAGTCGCTCGCCAAGGAGCGCCGGTGGAGATCTCCGAAGACGCCGTCCATGCCATGGAGCAGGCCCGAGCCCTGGTTGACCAGGCGGGGAACAGCCCCGACCCGGTGTACGGAGTGTCTACCGGCTTCGGTCTCTTGGCCACAACCCGCATCGCGGTGGACCGCCGGTCTGACCTTCAGCACGCCCTGATCCGGTCGCATGCGGCCGGGATGGGTGAGCCGGTCGAGCGCGAGGTGGTACGGGCCATGATGCTGCTTCGAGCCCGGACCCTCTGCATGGGCTTCTCCGGGAGCCGCCCCGCCGTCGCCATGGGACTGGTCGACTTGCTAAACGCCGGAATCGCTCCGGTAGTCCCCGAGCACGGCTCGCTCGGGGCCAGCGGCGACCTGGCGCCGCTGGCACACATGTCGCTAGTGCTGCTCGGAGAGGGTCACGCCCAGCTCCCGGACGGCCGCACGGTGAGCGGCAGCCGGGCGCTCAGCGAGTTCGGTCTAAGACCGCTCCGGCTGGAGGTCAAGGACGGGCTCAGCCTGATCAACGGAACCGACGGGATGCTGGGGATGCTGGTGCTGGCCCTGGCTGACCTGGCGGTGCTCCTCCCCACCGCCGATATCGCGGCCGCCCTCTCCACCGAGGCGCTGCTCGGAACCGATCGTCCCTTCGCCGCAGACCTAAATCAGATCAGGCCTCATCCCGGGCAGATCCAGAGCGCGGCCAATCTGCGTCTGCTTCTGCAGCAATCCGGTGTCCTGGCCTCGCACCGCAGCTCACCGCATCTGGTTCAGGATCCGTATTCGATCCGCTGCGCACCCCAGGTGGTCGGGGCCGCCCGGGACACAGTGGAGTTCGCGCGCCAGGTTGCTGACCGCGAGCTGAGGTCCGCGGTGGACAACCCGGTAGTGCTCCCCGACGGCCGGCTGGAGTCGACCGGGAACTTTCATGGCGAGCCGCTGGCCTTCGCCTGCGATTACCTCAGCATCGCCGCCGCCGAGGTGGGCTCGATCGCCGAACGGCGAGTCGACCGGATGCTCGACCCGGCGCGATCTTCGGGGCTGCCACCCTTCCTAGCCCCCGAAGCCGGGGTCAACTCGGGCTTGATGATCGGTCAGTACACCGCGGCCGCCATCGTGGCGGAGAACCGGCGGCTGGCCGCTCCTGCGAGCGTGGACTCGATCCCCACCTCGGGGATGCAGGAGGACCATGTCTCGATGGGTTGGGGCGCGGCCCGCAAGCTGCGCCAGGTGGTGACCAATCTCTCCCGGGTGCTGGCGGTGGAACTGCTGGCCTCCTCGAGGGCCCTCGAGCTGCGGTCCCCGCTCGAACCCTCGGCGGCGGACGGCAGAGTGGCGGAGTTGGTGCGTAAGCTGGGCGGCGGGGTGGGTCCGGACCGCTTCCTCTCGCCGGAGCTGGAATCGGTGGCGGCGGCGGTGCGTTCGGGTCAGGTCCTGCGCCAGGCCGAAGCGGTGGTGGGAGAACTCCCGTGAGCGGTCCCCGGCCGGTAAGGGCACCGCGCGGCTCCGAGCTCAGCTGCAAGGGCTGGCCTCAGGAGGCGGCGCTGCGGATGTTGATGAACAATCTCGACCCGGAGGTCGCGGAGAATCCCGACCAACTGGTGGTCTACGGGGGTTCCGGTCGGGCCGCCCGATCCTGGGACGCCTACGACGCGATCGTCCGCAGCCTCCGTGCTCTGGAGGGCGACGAGACCCTCCTGGTCCAGTCTGGCAAGCCGGTGGGAATCTTCCGCACCCACGAATGGGCCCCCCGGGTACTCATCGCCAACGCCCTGCTCGTCCCGCAGTGGGCGACCCAGGAGGAGTTTCGGCGACTCGAGCTGGAGGGGCTGACGATGTACGGTCAGATGACGGCCGGCTCCTGGATTTACATCGGCACTCAGGGGATACTGCAAGGCACCTTCGAGACCTTCGCCGCCATCGCCTCCAAGCGCTTCGGCGGTTCGCTGGCCGGCACCGTCTCCCTGACCGCCGGGCTGGGCGGCATGGGGGGCGCCCAACCGCTGGCCGTGACCATGAACGGCGGGGTGGCGATCTGCATTGAGATCGACCCGGACCGGATCCAGCGCCGCCTGGACCACCGGTACCTGGATCGCTGGGCGCCCGACCTGGACTCGGCGCTCGAGCAGGCGGAGGCGGCGAGGACCTCAAAGGAAGCGGTCTCGATCGCGGTGCTCGGCAATGCCGCGGAGCTGGTTCCTGAGATCCTGAGACGCGACTTCCGGGTCGACATCGCGACCGACCAGACTCCCGCCCACGACCCGCTGATGTACCTCCCGGCCGGGCTCACCCTGCCGGAGGCGGCCGACCTGCGTCTGGAGGACGCCGGCGAATACATCCTGCGCAGCCGGGAATCGATGGCCAGGCACGTCTCGGCGTTGGTGGCGCTGCAGGACCGGGGTGCCGAGGTCTTCGACTACGGCAACAGTCTTCGGGCGGAGGCGGAGCTCGGGGGCTGCGAGCGAGCCTTCGACTACCCGGGCTTTGTCCCCGCCTACATCCGACCCCTCTTCAGCGAAGGGAAGGGGCCCTTCCGATGGGCCGCTCTGAGCGGGGACCCCGCGGACATTGGCGCCACCGATCGCGCTGCCCTGGAGGAGTTCCCCGAGAACGAGGCGCTGGCGCGTTGGATTCGGATGGCGTCGGAGCGGGTTGCCTTTCAGGGGCTGCCGGCTCGGATCTGCTGGCTCGGCTACGGGGAGCGGGACCGGCTCGGGCTGCGGTTCAACGAAATGGTCCGAAAGGGCCAGCTGAAGGCGCCCATCGTGATCGGTCGAGACCACCTCGACTCCGGCTCAGTCGCCTCCCCCTACCGGGAGACCGAGTCGATGCAGGATGGTAGTGACGCCATCGCCGACTGGCCCATCCTCAACGCTCTCCTCAACACCGCGAGTGGCGCGACCTGGGTCTCGGTGCACCACGGTGGCGGCGTCGGGATCGGCCGCTCGATCCACTCCGGTCTGGTGGCGCTCGCCGACGGCTCGAAGCTGGCAGCTGAGAAGCTGGCCCGCTGTCTCCTCAACGATCCTGGCACCGGAGTCATCCGCCACGCCGACGCTGGCTACCAGATCGCGCTCAGCACCGCTGAAGAGCGCGGCGTCCGGATCCCGATGCGGGAGGACTGATGACGCTTTGGCTGGCAGAGCTGGCCTGGACGGGAGGCCAGTTCCTACCCAGGGTCCTCATGGAGGAGGACGCCGGTCGACTCAGGCGAGTGGAGTCGCTCGGCGATGTCCCGGTCCCGGCGGGAGCCAAGGTGCTTTCCGGACTGACCCTCCCGGGGCTGGCCAACGTCCACTCTCACGCCTTCCACCGAGCCCTGCGGGGCCGCTGCCAAGCACCGGATTTGGGGGGGCAGGACTTCTGGGGCTGGCGTCGGCGAATGTACGCCCTGGCGTCGTTCCTGAAGCCGGAGCAGTACTTCGAACTCGCTCGGGCGACGATGGGGGAGATGACGCTCGCCGGGATCACCGCCGTTGGGGAGTTTCACTACCTCCATCACCAGCCAGGTGGCCAGCCGTATCAGACACCGGAGATGGAGGAGGCGCTGGTCGCCGCCGGCGCTGAGGCGGGGATCCGCCTCACCCTCCTCGACACCTGCTACCTCCGCGGCGGCTTCGGCCCGACACCGCTCGCAGGCGCCGCGCTTCGTTTCACCGACCGGGAGGCAGCCGCCTGGGTTCAGCGGGCGGAGCGTTTGCCGGAGAGGGCCCTCCTGCGTCGGGGGGCAGCCATCCACAGCGTCCGGGCGGTGGGCGAGTCAGCGATGCGGGTGGTGGCCGAGTGGGCCCGCCAGCGGCAGGCTCCGCTTCACCTTCACCTCTCCGAGCAGCCTGCGGAGAATGCGGCCTGCCTGGCCGCAACCGGCCAAACCCCCACCGAGCTACTGGACTCCTGCGGTGTTCTGGGCCCGCAAACAACGGCGGTCCATGCGATCCACCTCACCGAAAGCGACGTCCTCCGGCTGGGCGAGACGGGGACGCGGATCTGTGTCTGCCCCACCACTGAGCGAGACCTCGGCGACGGCGTTTGTCCCGCCGACCGGCTTCTGGCGGCCGGCAGCCCGGTCTGCCTGGGAAGCGACAGCAACGCGGCGGTGGATCTCTTCGAGGAGGCGCGAGCGATCGAGTTGGATCGAAGGCTGGTTACTGGACACCGGGGCTGGCTCGGTTCGGACGCTCTGCTCCGAGCCGCCACGATTCAGGGAATGGCGGCGTTGGGGTGGGACACCGGGGAACTCCAGCCCGGCCGTCTCGCCGACTTCACGACCCTGGATCTGCAGAGCCCGCGTCTCGCGGGAGCCGGTCTTGCCGACCTCGGACCGCGGGTCGTCTTCGGGGCCGGTGCCGCCGACGTGCGGTCGGTGGTTGTTGGGGGGATGGAGGTGGTCCGGGAGGGCCGTCACCTGCGGCTCGGGAGCGTAGCGGAGAAGCTGGAGACCGTGCTGGAGAGTCTCGAGCCCGCCTGGCAGAGCGCCCTGGCCGAAATGGCCTCGTGACAACTCGGCTGGCCCGAATCGGCCGGCTTTACACCGCCAACCAGCCGGTGCTGGAGAACGTCGATGTGGTGATCGGCGCCGATCGGATCGTGGCGGTGGGACAGAGTGGAACTTCGAGTGCCGCATCCGACGCCGAGGTCTTCGACTGCCAGGGGGCACTCCTGACCGCCGGGCTGATCGATGCTCACACCCATCCGGTCTACGCGCATCCCCGGTTGTCTGAGATCAGCGAGCGATCGGAGGGAGCTGGCTACACGGAGATCGCAGCCCGAGGCGGCGGAATCTCCGCCACCGTCCGAGCCACTCGAGCCGAGGCCTGGGACACCCTGGAAGAACGACTGCGGGTGCGGTTGCGGCATTGGCTCGTGGGCGGGACCACCACGGTAGAGGCCAAAACCGGATACTGGCTGGAGCGGGAAGGCGAACTGCTGGCGCTGCGGCTCCTGCACAAGCTGGCCTGCGACGCCAGCCTGCCCGAGCTGGTGGTGACGTTTCTCGGTGCGCATGCGCTGCCTGATGAGTACCGAGACCGGCGCCAGGAATACGTCAGTGAGGCGGCGAGCTGGAGCCGGGACGCAGCGGCGGCGGGCGCCGATTTTGCTGATGTTTTCTGCGACCAGGATGCCTTCACGGCGGCGGAGTCGGCCCAGCTCCTGGGGGCCGCCCGGGAGGCCGGCCTCAAACTCCGCCTCCACGCCGATGAGCTGGCACTCACCGGTGGGACGAGACTGGCGGTGCAGCTGGGAGCGGTATCGGCCGACCACCTGCTGAAGATCGGCCCAGAGGAGATCGCCGTTCTCGCCGGGTCGTGCACGGTGGCGACGCTCTGTCCGGTGACCGCTCTGGCCATGGGCCAGAGTCCCCCAGCCCGCCAACTGCTCGCCGCGGGAGTTCCGGTGGCTCTGGGCAGCGATCACAATCCGGGGACGTCGGGAACCACCTCGATGAGCCTGATTGTGTGGTTGGCGGTCACCGAGCTGGGACTCAGCGTCGAACAGGCGCTGAGCGCGGCAACGCTGGGCGGGTCGCTTTCGCTGGGGCTCTCCGATCGGGGTCGGGTAGCCGCCGGGCAGCGGGCCGATCTAGTGCTCTGGGATGCTGACCACGAGGGCGGCTTCGGCTGGAACCCCAACTTGCGCCCGCTCCAGGTCTGGAGAGCGGGCAGGCTCGTCGAGAGCGACTAGGCAGCTAGGCGCTAGCCGGCCGCTGGAATCGCAGCAGAAGACTGCGGCCGGACCTAAGCAGTCGCAGCTGGCCCAGGCCAGCGCGGCTGGCGGCCAGCTGCAATCCTTGGTCGACCACGACCGCGGGCCCGACATGTACCAGTCCCTCGCCGCCCTGGCGCAGAAGGCGAGCTGCCACTTTGAGCAGGGGTCGGACGGGCAGCGCTGCCCGTGACACCACCACATCGGCCGGGAAAAAGTCCGGGCGGCGGGACAGCTCCAGGGCGTCCAGGGCCAGCACCTGGACTCTTGCCAGATCGAGTGCCGCCAGACATCCCCGCAGGAATTCCGCTTTGGCTTGGTCCCGCTCGATCAGCCCAACTGCCAGTAGCGGTTGCACAATCGCCAGCGGTATCCCCGGAATTCCCCCACCACTTCCAAGGTCCAAGACTCGCTCGCCCGGAGTCCAGTCCCGCAACCGGATGAGGTCGAGGGATTCCTCGACGTGACGGCTCCACGCCATTTCGCGAGGTACCCGGGTCAGGTTGCGCCGGCTGCGTTCGGTGTACAGCCGGTCGAGGTAGCGCTCCAACGATCCTCGGTCGTGCTCGCAGAGTTCGGTTGTTCGAGTACTCAAAGTAGCCGCACCTGTGGGCCGCCCCGAGTGATGACCGGGGTCGTGGGCGAGTGGTTCAGCTGAGCACGTCGCGGCGCCCCATCGAGGCCATCGCCAGTAGCACCAGGGCGACCCACCAGGCAAGGATCACGATGATCGTCTCCGGCAACGCGGTCGGCACCGCGGGTACCGTGAGCGTGGTCAGTGGACTGGACTGGTGTACCTGCAGCAACGTCGGTAGATGGTTGAGATTCGGCCCGTACAAGAAGGCGCTCGCGTCCTTCCAGGCGTTCACCTTGGTGAGGATCGTTAGCTGAGCGAGCGCGATCGACAGCGCATTGTCAATGGGAAAGAAGAGCATCGCCAGCAGCATGCCTCCGGTCACCGAGCGCAGCAGCGCCGCCATCGCGAGCGCTAGAAAGGCGCAGGAAATCACGCTGACCGCGCAGGAAAGGATCGCCCCGCCCACACTCTCCCACTCGGCGACCGGGAGAGCTTGCAAGGCGGACAAGGTCCCGGTCTGGTGCTGGACCACGACCACGATCCCCAGCGCCGACAAGGCGCTGAATCCCACCACCAGTAGCAGGCCGTACAGGCATAGCACGGCGATCTTGGCGAGCAGTAGCTGCTGGCGCCCGGTGCCTCGCGCGAAGAGCACCCGAACCGTGCCCAGGTCGAATTCCATGCCGAGCAGGCGCGAACCGGTCAGCAGAACCGCGATGCCCGCGCCGGCGGCGAGAATGATCTCCAGGGGATGCAGCAGCATGTAGACGCCGGCCTGCGGGTGGTGGACCAATGATTGCCGAAACTGCGGCACCGTCGCGAAGAGGAGCATGACCAGGGCCAGAAACAGCAGACCGAGAACCGTCATCACCACCGTGGGCCGGTTGCGCCGCAGCTTGGAGAGTTCGCCGCGCACGGCTCCCGAGAAAGTGGGTCGTGGGGGCTTGGTTCCCGAGGAGCTGAGCGCGGTCAGTGACTGGGTGGTCAAGAGCCGTCTCCGGTGAGCTCGAGAAAGATCTCCTCCAGGTCGCGTTGCTGACGGACGAGTGCCTCCGGCACGAAGCCAGCCCGGCTCAGGACCAGGTTGAGCTCCCGACCCTTGCCCTCGGGGGCCTCGGTGACGATCCGACCCTGGCCGTCGAGCCGAGCGTGCTGGCCCCAGGGCTGGCAGTGAATCAGGTCTAAGGCGCCTTGGGAATCCTCGACCTCCACCAGAAACGGGCCGGTGGACTCCCGGAATTCTTCGATCCGGCCCACCTGGATCACCTTGCCCTGGCGGAGAATGGCCACCCGATCGCAGAGACGCTCCACCTCCCCAAGAACGTGGCTGGAGACGAATACGGTCTTGCCCGAATCCCGAAGCTCGCGCAGCAGGGAGCGGATCGACTTGATACCAGCCGGGTCCAGGCCGTTGGCGGGCTCATCCAGGATCAGCAGCTCCGGATCATGGAGCAGCGAGATCGCGAGACCGAGCCGTTGCTTCATCCCGAGGGAGTAGGTTCCCACCTTGTCGCGCTGTCGTTCGCGGAGCTCGACCAGCTCCAGCAGGGAGTCGAGGCGTTGGCTGGGAACCCCGCCCAGAGGCGCGGCGAAGACCCTCAGGTTGTCCCGCCCGCTGAGGTGCAGATAGATGGCCGGGGTCTCTACCAACGGCCCCACCTTGGGCAGGACCGCCGCCCCATTCCGAGCCACATCCTGGCCGAAGATCTCAACCCAGCCTGAGCTCGGACGGATCAGCCCAAGGGCCATCCGCATGGTGGTGGTCTTCCCTGCTCCATTTGGACCGAGGAATCCGAAGATCTCCCCGGCTCGGACCTCAAGGTTGAGGTGGTCCACGGCTACCGTGGAGCCGAAGCGCTTGCCCAGGTCATGCGTGGCCAACACCGTCGGTGAGCTGATCCCCGCCCGGAGAGGGGTGATCGCCGTCGACTCCTCGACTTCGGTCTCCGCCGGCCGGCTCTCGCTCGCGGTCGATTCCAGGCCGAGAGTCGAGGGATCCCCGATGCCCACCAGCCCATGATCAGGCTTCGGCGGCGCTTTTGTGATGTTGTGCTCTCCCTGGCCGGTCGGGTGGCCATTCGGTCCTCGCCCAGTTGACAGGCCGCCACACGCCCCGGTAGCGTCCCCGGCCGTGCTGAATGTGGCGACCGCCGCGCGCCCCAGGCCGGTGCTGGCCGACCTCATCCCCGGAGACCGCGTCCGCGATGCGCTGGTGGTCCTCGGCTATGCCGGGCTGGTCGGCCTCTCGGCCCAGCTCTCGATCCGCTTGCCGTTCACCCCCGTTCCGATCACCGGCCAGACGTTCGCGGTGCTGCTGGGCGGTCTGGCCGTCGGCACCCGTCGAGGCGCCACCGGGATGCTGCTGTACTTGGTGCTGGGACTGGTTGGCGTGCCCTGGTTCGCGGGTGGCGACCATGGCTTCTCGATGCTCTCAGCGCCGAGCTTCGGCTACGTGATCGGATTCATATTCGCGGCCTGTGTCCTGGGGCAGCTGGCCCGGCGAGGATTCGACCGCCACCCCGTGACCGTGATCATGGGGCTGGTGGCGGGGAACGCCGTCGTCTACCTTTTTGGCGCCACCTGGCTGGCGTGGCAACTCCACGTTGGGGCGTCCCAGGCGATCTCCCTTGGGGTAACGCCCTTCCTTCTGGGAGATGCCCTGAAGGCAATCCTTGCCGCCGCCCTTCTACCAGCCGCCTGGAAGCTGACCGGCCACTCCCAAGAGAAGCGCGCGTCCCGACCTCAGTAGAGGCCGAGCTCTAGCATGGCCTCGTCCGAGGCCATGGTGTGGGGGTCCCAGGGCGGATCCCAGATCAGGTCCACCTTGACGTCGCGGATCCCGGGTAGAAACTGGGTGGCGGCGTGCACCTGCGACTCCAGCATCGGCCCCATCGGGCAGTAGGGAGTGGTCAGGGTCATCGAAACCACCGCGTCGCCGTCCGGGTCGACGGTCACCCGGTAGACCAGCCCCAGACTGACGATGTCAAGGCCCAGCTCGGGGTCGATCACCTCGCGGAGGGCCTCGTGCACATCGTCGCCAGTCGCCTTCGGGCCTTGAGCAGGCTGTGCCTGTGGAGCCGAAGGTCCGACCTCTTCGGACTCAGTCGTCGGTTCGGCCATTTGATCCCTCCAGCTGGGCCAAGCCAGCCTCCAACGCGGTCCAGGGCAGCATCGCGCACTTGATTCGGGCCGCGTAGCGGCGCACGCCAGCCAGGGCCTCCAGGTCGCCGATCTCCCCAACCGTGGCCGGATCCTGACGCTCCAGCAACATGGCGCGGAAGCGCCGGATCAGATCCTGGGTATTGGTCAGGGACTTGCCCTGGACCTCCTCACTCATCATCGAGGCGGCTGCCATCGAGATCGAGCATCCCTGACCCTCGAACCCCACTGCCTCGACCTGTCCCTCGCGCACCCGCAGGGTAATGTCGACCTCGTCGCCACAGAGCGGATTGTGCCCGTGGGTGGCGACATCGGCGGGCTCCACCAGCCCCCGATGGCGCGGGTGCCGGTAGTGGTCCAGGATGATCTCCCGGAACAGCTCGTCATCGAGACCGACGGGGTTGACTTGAGCCACGTATTCATCGTACGCCGCTCTGGAAATGCGAGCGGGGACCGGAGTTGGACTCCGATCCCCGCCGTTGGGTTTGCGAGATGAGTACTGCTGACGCGAGACGGCCACGGTTCCGGGTTTCAGACCCGGATCAGCGCTCCGTGGGTGACCAGCGCGTCGAGAGAGTTCGGGCCTCGGCCACAGAACTCAGTCGGTCCCCAAGATTGTGAGAGACCGTTTAGTACTACCTTCGAGCATGGGCATTCCCTCCTTTTTCTTGGGTACCGTGGGGACCGGGCATTCTATTCACCCTGCCCCGGCGGCCGGACGACGCTGTCACCGAATAGTTTAGGCCGGTCCACGGTGAGACCGCGACCGGGCACGGTCGGGGGTAGTGGCCGGGTCTCCAGTTGACCGGCCCAACTCCACGGGCGATCGGCGCCCGATTGCCCGTCAGGCTTTGAACCGGCACGGTACACCCCGGCTGGCGGGGTGGCGCCGCTCCCCCCTCCCCGACTCGTCCAAATTGACGCGCTTCCGGGTCCAAGCTACGATGCGGCCGGAGCTGTGGGAGGGTCAGACTGAGGTCCTGGGGATTCCGCCGAATGGCCGTGCTCATCATTGCCCTTCTGCTGGGCGCGGTGCTGACTGACTGCGGTCAGAATCGCACCACCGGGCTGGGCAGTTCCGCTCGCGTCACCGCGGCCAAGACGACGAAGTTACCTAAGCCTGAATCCACTGACGAGGGTCATGGTGCGGTGCAGGGGAACCGAGGCCGGAGCTGGAGAGTGGTCGGTGGTCGTGACATCAGCCAGAGAGTGCTCCATGACCTCAAGGTGGCCAGCAATGTT